>NZ_AGTS01000032.1 GCF_000238595.1 Acidovorax sp. NO-1
GGGATGTCCTGCATAACTCCCTGCGGTCTGTGATAGCGCGGCCTCGGGCAGTCCGCTGCGTTGCTTTTCTTGCCAATAGCCCAGCTATTGGCTGCAAAAAGACGCCTTGCGGCCTATCCCGATCCGCACTACCACCGACTCGCGAGGGTTATGCAGGACATCCCTAGCGCTTATTGGATAAGCGCGCGCAGCTATTCTTTAAATAGCAAATGACATCTGCTCCTACCGCTGCATCGCATCCGCCACTGTCTGCGTGGCCGTGATCAGATCGGCGACCAGCCGGGCATCCACATCCAGCAGCCCTTCATACTCGCCCAGGTTGCGAGTGTTGTGGCACTTGTCCAGCACCCGCCACACCTCGGGCCCCAAGCCCAGCGTGTGGGGCAACACCTGGAACACGATGTAGCGGTTGCCAGCGCGGTAGCCCTTGCGGCGCAGCGCGGCCAGACACAGCGCGTGCGCGGCGTTATAGGCCAGGTCAAACCGGCTTTCCAGCGCCAGGCTGGTGTTGCGTGCGTCTGCCAAGCGCGCCAGGCCGGTGCGCAGCAACCCGGCCAACTCCGCTGCGTCTGGGGCCTCGGCTTTGAGCTGCTTGCCTGGGCCGCTCAGGTTATCCAGTGGCTGGGACATGCAACTGCTCCTGTTTGCCGATGAGCCACACCGTGGGCTGCTGTAGCACGCGGGTCACGAATGCATTGTCTTGCTCGATGCGCTTGGCAATTTCTTGCGGCGTATACAGCGTGGGGTTGATGGTGCGGCCCAGCGTTTGCGTGGCGGCTTCCAGCGCGCCAAACAGCTCGCCATAACCCAGGCTGGGGCTGACCACCATCAGGTCCACATCGCTGCGCGCCGTGTCCTGCTGGCGCGCCACCGAGCCATACACAAACGCCTGCTCGATCTGCCCGGCCAGCGGTGCCAGGGCAGCGCGCAGCACATCGGCCACGCCCATGGTCTTGAGCACCAGGCCGCGGAGCTCGGCAAACACCGGCGCATCGGCATTGGCTTGGTAGTGCTTCTGGTTGCCCTGTTTGCTGACTGTCAGCAAGCCTGCTTCGGACAAGCCCGCCAGCTCGCGCTGCACCGCACCCGTACCCGACTGGGCCAGCGCAATCACTTCGTTTGCGTAAAAGCTGCGGTCGGGCGTGCTGAAGAGCACGGCCAACACGCGTTGGCGCACGCGGGGGAAGAGGGCGTCAGCCAGGCTGGTAGCGGTGGATGCAGGGGATTGATTCATACCCATAATGGGGTTAATGATACCCAATTTGGGTTTTCGAGGGGATTTGCTTGAGGCTCTCGCTCAGGAAATGTTGCCAATGGCCTCCACGATGTGCTTCAAGTAGTCCGCCACCCGCGGCGGTTGCACCCGGTTCACACGGCCATCGCCTCGCGCAGCACCTGGTCTCGAAAGCTGGCGGGCAGGCTGTTGGGGGTGAGTACATCCACCTCCATGCCCAGCAGCTGCTTCAGTTCAAACCGGATCGCACCAATGTCCATCAGCGTGGTTTGCGCGGTGGGCTCTACCAACAGGTCAAGGGAACCTCTGCGCGAATCGAGCGGAAAGTGTGCGCTGCGGATCGGGATGGGGTGCTAGGCGCAAAGCACAGCAATAGCCGTAGCTATTGCGAGCATTTGCAACGAAGCAGACCGCCCGAGACCGCAGATGCACACGGCGCGGTGATTCGTGCAGAGGTTCCCTGGGTCGCTGTCGGCCGTGTCGTCCCCATGCAGCGCCGAGCCAAACACTCGCACGCTGCTGACGCGGTGGCGCTGCGCAATCTCGCGGATTTGCGAGCGGTACAGGGAAAGGGCTTCGGAGGGGCGCATGGCTTGGAGTTTAGCGGCGCTGCATGTTTACATGCCAGATTGGCCGATGACGCTTGCGAAGATCGCAAAAGCAGCTCTACTAAAGCTCTGCGCCCGGCTCCGCAAGACCGGAGTGAAATAGGCAAAAGGCAAGACCTGGCTCCAATGCTCGCTCTAATAATAAATCCGGAACTGTGGGTCTGAGTGCTGCAGCGGGAAGGATCGAGAAATCAATTCGTCAATCAAATAATTTCACTGAAAATGTTTTTAAGTTCGCTATTATTCATTTCAATAGCTCGCGGATTGTAATTGAGGGTGTTTACTCCGCCAGATGCTAGAATTGTTTTTGCTTTTCCTCTCAGATTTTCTGCAATGGAGGTTTGAGCCATAAACGGGTCAATTAAACCGAGAATTGCACCAATTAAAATTGCAATCCTTCCGGAAATTCTGTTTGAGTTGAATAGCAATTCATACTCGTTTGCGGTGAATTTAGTTGAAAATTGCTTATCGAGTTCGGGGTTGGATTCGGCGATTTTGTATAGTGCAGATTTAACTGTATTTTCATCGCTCTTGTTGAACCATGCAAGAATTCTTTGGCTCTCATTGTCGTCGTTATTCAGTCGATTCATGATTTAATCCTTTCGTCTTTTTTCATGATCTCTTTTATTGCACTGATGATTGTTGAAAATACATCTTCCTTTGGTGAGGATGCGTTTATTTTAATCGACCTAGCTGGATAATTTGATAGGTATCTCTTATAGTTAAGTGCTGCTTGGTTGAGTTTTTCTTCTCGTTCGTATGAATCTATAGTATTTCTTCTGGATATTCTATCTAAAGAATTTTCCACATCATTGTCGAGATATATGAGAAGATCAGGCAAGGGAAACTCGGAATTTAGAAGTTCTACAAAATCCCAGTCCGCTTCGCTTGCGCAGTGGTAAGCAAAAGATGAAGGTATATATCTTGTACATATAACAGATATGCCTCTGTTCAATGTAGGAATAATCCCTTCTTTGTCATTGTAGAGATGATCATGCCTATCTGCCGCAAACATAAGAGCCATTTGCCTGTCAAATAGCTTTGGATCATCCTGAAATGATACTCTGCGCTTCAACGCGAGGCGAATAGTAGAGCCTATTAGTCCGGTGGAAGGTTCCGCTGTATTTTCTACAGGCAGAGCAAGTTCCCGGAAGTAACTTTCCAGAAGGTGTGCCTGCGTTGTTGTGCCGGACCCGTCTAGGCCTTCCAATACAATAAAAATTGGCTTCATGTCTTATTTATTCCATTTTCCGCAGGATAGACTATCTTCGTTTCTGGAGAAGTAATGACATTTCATCTTATTTTGGCATCCATCACTCCGATTCCCTAGAAAATTCGGATTGGCTATCAAATCTCTGCAGATGCCAATATTTATATTTTCGGGAAGAACTCTGGATCGTGCGTTGTTACTTCGAAATTTACCAGAGGCTATAAAATTTCGATTTGGGTGCCTTTTTGCAGTGTCAATATTGGTCTCCCAGCGGGCATCTAAGATTTCGGCCAAAGTTGGGTAGATCAGCCTTTTTTCGATGTTATAGAGACCTTGCGATAAGTCGACATAGTCGCAGGGGGTGTCCATTAACTCGGCAAGCCTAGTGTCATTTGAATCAATTTGCGCCACTCCAATTTTTGTGGATAGCCGAATTGAGGATTCAATATTGTTGGCTTTTAAGTATTCGACCCATCTGCAAAACTCTTCTAGAGCGAGTTCATAGTTCGAGGAAAAAAATGGATCGAGCAACAAGTTAAATAAGTAACCATGCGCTGCGTGAAGTTGGATGTGCTTGAAACCTGCCTCTATCGATAGTTCGGATGCGCTTCGAAGGTCCGAAAAAAGATCTTTGATATTGTTGTTGTTGATTTTTTTTGCTACCAAAAGATACTCGTCGAGTTTATTTTCTGGACTTTTGTTTTTAAATTCTTTTATTCCTTGATATTCTGTCCAAGTTGAGCTTAATTGTATGCCAGCAATTGCTCCGGAGTTTTGAATTTCGTTAGCTAGTGTCTTCCATTCCGGTGCGCGGCTAATTCTTGCGCAGACACTATTCGTTCCGTGCCCCCGAGGTGTTAGGACATTTCCCACAATGGTGCAGTATAGCCCATTCCCGCTTCGATCTGCGTGGAATTTTATATGCTGCGCAGTCGGAGTTTCATCCCTTACATAGCCGGTATTTACTCCTAAGAAAAAGATGCGTCCCATCGCTTTGCTATAACTTAGAGCGAGAATTTGCAATTGCAATCCATCCCGTAATAACGCTTGAGATAAGATTTATTGCAATGTTAGAAATTACTTCAATGTTGTTATTCTTTGCGATGTTGTAAAAAAGAAGAGCATTTAATAAAAATGCGACTGCAATCGCGGCTAGAATTTTTGTATTCTGTGCTCTTATATTTTTCAGTGCCAATGTGATATGCATTGGTAGAATTGCCGTTGCCTCCGCTTCTTCTGTTTTTACTCTCTTGTCATTTTTTACCTCGGCATGCATCTTTTGCAAATCGGTTCTAATCGGCCATAGTCGGGTTTGATATCCATGTTGGCCTGTATATGCAACGGTGGAGTTGGAGGACAACTGCGTAAAGTGGATTTTTGCTACAGATTGCTCTGTATCGAGAACAATATATTTCTCGCTAGTGTTTGTGGTAACTAGGCCGAGCTGACCAGTAAAGCCAGGATCGGCGTACGTGCTGACGGGTGAAAGGCCGATACTGAATAAACTCCCTTTGCTAATTATGTGCGCCGTCAGGTCGCTTGGGATTTTTAGTGATTCTTCGGTAATGATCACTATTGTGTGTTTAGGCTTTATGATTATCTTGTTGCCATATGGCTTGGCATCAATTTTTACTCCGCCTTCTGTTAAGTCGTAATATGTTGAGCTACATCTAAGTTCATATGATGCCCCCCCCAGTCCGCTTTGATGGAAGGGGGTAATCAAACCTTGATTCCTTGATCGCGAGCGTATTTCTGTGTTTGATAGTATCGTCATCAGGCATTGGTAGTTAAAGGGTGGCTGTCGCCGAACTATTTGCCCCAGCTATCCTTCAACCCCACCGCGAGGTTAAACAGCGGCTTCTCCGCCTTATGGTCAATACGATCCGCCACAAAGTACCCGTGCCGTTCAAACTGAAATTTGTCGTCCGGTTGGGCGTTGGCCAATGAGGGCTCCACGATGGCCGTCACCACCTTCAGGCTGTTCGGGTTCAGGCTCTCGATGAAGTCCTTGCCGCCCGCGTCGGGGTGGGCGTCCAGGAACAGGCGGTCGTACATGCGCACTTCGGCGGTCACGCCATCCTGCACGCCCACCCAGGTGATGGCGGCTTTCACCTTCACGCTGTCGGCGCCGGGGGTGCCGCTCTTGGTGTCGGGCACCACGGTGGCCAGCACTTCGGTGATGACTCCGTCAGCATCCTTGGTGCAGCCGGTGCATTCGATGACGTAGCCGCCCTTCAGGCGCACCTTGTTGCCGGGGAAGAGGCGCTTGTAGCCCTTGGGGGGCACTTCTTCAAAGTCTTCCCGCTCGATCCAGACTTCCTTGCCGATGGTGAAGTGGCGCACGGGGCTCTCCACACCTTCGGGCGGGTGGGGCAGTGCGGGCAGGCTGCAGGGCTCCAGGTGGCCTGCGCCCATCACTTCGTCCCAGTTGGTCAGCACCAGCTTGACGGGGTTGAGCACGGCCATGCCACGGTGGGCCTTCAGCTCCAGGTCTTCGCGCAGGCAGCCTTCCAGGGTGCTGTAGTCGATCCAGCTGTCGGATTTGGTCACGCCAATGCGCTCGGCAAAGGTCTGGATGGAGGCGGGCGTGTAGCCGCGGCGGCGCAGGCCCACGATGGTGGGCATGCGGGGGTCGTCCCAGCCACTCACTTTATGGTCGTACACCAGCTGGGCGAGCTTGCGCTTGCTGGTGATGACGTAGGTGAGGTTCAGGCGCGCAAATTCGTACTGACGGGGGGCGGGCTGGCCAGGAGGCCGCCTTCGGTCAAGCGCTCCAGCAGCCAGTCGTAGAAGGGGCGCTGGTCTTCAAACTCCAGCGTGCACAGGCTGTGGGTGATCTGCTCCAGCGCGTCCTCGATGGGGTGCGCGTAGGTGTACATGGGGTAGATGCACCAGGTGTCACCCGTGTTGTGGTGGGTGGCGCGGCGGATGCGGTAGATGGCCGGGTCGCGCATGTTGATGTTGGGGCTGGCCATGTCGATCTTGGCGCGCAGCACCATCGATCCGTCTTCATGCTGGCCGTCGCGCATTTCGCGGAACTTGGCCAGGTTCTCAAACGGGGTGCGGCTGCGGAAGGGGCTGTCCACGCCGGGCTTGCTGAAGTCGCCCCGGTTGGTGCGGATCTGCTCTACCGTCTGTTCATCCACGTAAGCGTGGCCGGCCTCGATAAGGTATTCGGCCGCGCGGTACATGAAGTCGAAGTAGTCGCTGGCCTGGTAAGGCTTGTCGTTGCCTGGCTGGCTCCAGTCAAAACCCAGCCACTTCACCGAGTCGATGATGCTGTTGACGTATTCGGTGTCTTCTTTTTCGGGGTTGGTGTCGTCAAAGCGCAGGTGGCAGATGCCGCCATAGTCGCGCGCCAGGCCGAAGTTGATGCAGATGCTCTTGGCATGGCCCACGTGCAGGTAGCCGTTGGGCTCGGGCGGGAAGCGGGTGCGGATCTTGGCGGGGTCGGGCTCGCCCTGGGCGTGGTGGGCGGCGTCGCCGGGGCTGCCTGCCCAGCGGCGCGTGGCGTAGGTGCCTTTTTCCAGGTCGTTCTCGATGATCTGGCGCAGGAAGTTGCTGGGCTTGGGGGCCTCAGGGGCGGCAGCGGAGGCAGCGGCGGGGGAGTTGGGGGCAGTGTTGGCAGGGTTTGGGGTGCTCATTGGCCCATTTTAGGGCGCGGTTCCGTGAAGCTTTACGCACGGAAACAAGCTTGTATACGTCCAGACACAACGTAAAGAGACTTTTGTGCCATCCTTTTGGCTAGCTGGTGCGTTATGCACCGGTGAGGTAAGTCCGTTTGGCTGGCTGCCCTCGTTCCAACAGGAGATTTTTCCATGACTCAAACCCGTTCTATCTATGCCCTGGCCGCGTCGGCTGGCGTGGCGCTGGCATTGCTGGCCGGTGCGGGCGCAGCCCAGGCCCGTGACGTCAACTGGTCCGTTGGCATTGGCGTGCCCGGCGTGGTGGTGGGGGCCAGCAATGGTGGCTATTACGCACCTGCCCCGGTGTATGTGGCTCCCCGCCCCATCTACCATGCGCCCCCGCCGCCCGTGTATTACGCGCCTCCCCGCCCGGTGTACTACGCACCCCCTGCGTATTACGCGCCACCTGCCGTTTATTACGGCGGATACGGGCATCGGGGCCATGGCCACCGCCACCACGGCCGTGGGCATGACCGCCACGGTCACCGCTGATCGGCGGCTGACCGCCCCGGTTTTGTAACGAACCTCTTGGGCGCAAAGTCGCGCTCTCAGGCAGCTTCCTGCGAGGGCTGCCTTTTACAGCGGCCCTTCGGGGCCGCTTTTCTTTGGCCGGGCGGTGCATGCAGCGCCGCATAATCGCGCACTCTGGCCTGTCTGTCAGCGTGACAGGCGCAACGCCTTCCGGAGTGCCGCATGTCCGTCAAGAAAACCGTTTTTGTCCTGAATGGCCCCAACCTGAACCTGCTGGGCACGCGCGAGCCCGCCGTCTATGGCGCGGCCACGCTGGCCGATGTGGAAAAGCTGTGCGCGGACGCGTGCGAACGCCACGGTTTTGCGTTGCGCTTTCACCAGAGCAACCATGAAGGCGTGCTGGTGGACTGGATTCACGAGGCGGGCCGCCTGCACGCTGCGGGCGAGCTGGCAGGCGTGGTCATCAACGCCGGGGCGTACACCCACACCAGCATTGCGTTGCACGACGCCATCAAGGGCACGGGCGTCACGCTGATCGAGCTGCACATCAGCAACGTGCATGCCCGCGAGGCTTTCCGCCACCATTCGTACATGGCGGCAGCCGCCAAGGCCGTGATGTGCGGTTTTGGCGTGCTGGGCTATGGCCTGGCCATTGACGGGCTGGCGCAGCTGCTGGCGCAGCAGCCCGCGGCCTGATACGGCGGGCAAGGCGGCAGTACCCATGGCGCCACCGCCGCCCCTGCAGGTGCCTGAGGACGAGGTGGAAATCACCGCCATGCGCGCCCAGGGCGCGGGTGGGCAAAACGTCAACAAGGTATCGAGCGCCGTGCACCTGCGCTTTGACGTGGCGGCTTCGTCGCTGCCGGACGATGTCAAAGAGCGCCTGCTGGCCCTGCGCGACAGCCGCATCACGCAAGAGGGCGTGGTGGTGATCAAGGCCCAGCAGTACCGCAGCCAGGAACAAAACCGCACCGACGCCCTTGTGCGCCTGAACGCCTTGGTCAACACCGTGGCGGTGCCGCCGCGCGTGCGGCGTGCCACCAAGCCCACGTATGGATCGAAACAGCGGCGCCTGGAGGGCAAGACCCAGCGTAGTGAGACCAAGGCGCTGCGCGGCCGGGTGCGCGACGCGGGCTGAGCCAGCGGCCCATTCATTCGCACCATGGCCGGAACAATGCGTCTTCCCTGGGGGGCTTGGTCTGGTGTGCGTTCGGTTCTACAGTCATGGCAGCCCTTGTTGGAGTTGCCATGTCCCCTTCTGCCCACCCCCCTGCCACCGTTCCTGCGCTGTTCGTTTCACACGGTGCGCCCCTGTTTGCGATCGACGCGGGCACGACCGGGCCTGCGCTCACGCAATGGGGCCAGAGCCTCAGGGCGCAGTTTCCGGACCTGCGCGGCGTGGTCATCATGTCGCCGCACTGGATGGCGCGCAGCCCCCAGGTAATGACCGGGCCGCAGCCTGAAACCTGGCACGACTTTGGCGGCTTCCCGCCCGAGTTGTACCAGCTGCAATACCCGGCATCCGGCGCACCGGCACTGGCGCAAGAGGTGCTGGCCTTGCTGCAGGCTGCGGGCGTGCCCGCGCAGGGCGATGCCGCGCGCCCGTTTGACCATGGCGCCTGGGTGCCGCTGATGCACTTGTTCCCTGAGGCCGATGTGCCCGTGGTGCAGGTGGCCCTGCCCGTGGGTGCAGGCCCGGCCGAGGTCTATGCGCTGGGCGCCGCCTTGCGCAGCCTGCGCGCCCAGGGCGTGCTGGTGGTGGGCTCGGGCAGCATGACGCACAACCTGGCTGAGTTCTTCGGCGGTGCCCGCGAGCCCGCGCCCTATGTGCTGGAGTTCAGCCGCTGGATCGAGGATGCCCTGGCCCGTGGCGACATGGCGGCGCTGCTCAACTACCGCAGCCAGGCCCCGCACGCCCACCGCGCGCACCCCACGGAGGACCACTTCCTGCCCATCTTCTTTGCGCTGGGTGCGGCGGGCGACGACCTGCACGCAAACTACTTGAGCCGCGAGGTGATGTACAGCATGCTGTCGATGGATGCGTTTGCCCTGGAGCCTGTGCATTGAGCCCTGGTTTCAGTTTACTCTAGTCAAAACAGCCTCTGGCGCTTTTCTATGCTCACTTTGCCGCTCACTTTTTTGCAGCGCCCCGCTGCCGCCACTACGCCCCGCCCCTGGCTGCTGGTGCTGATGCACGGTGTGGGCAGCAACGAGCAGGACCTGTTCGGCCTGGTACCGCAGATTCCAGAGCGTTTTCATGTGCTGAGCCTGCGCGCACCGTTTCGCATGGGGCCGGGCTCGCATGCGTGGTTTGATTTTTCCATCGAGCCCAGCGGCGAGCGCACCATCAACGAAGCGCAGGAGGCGCAAAGCCGCGCGCTGGTAGCCCAGGCGGTCGAATCGGCGGCCGTGCAACTGGGCATACCGCCCGAGCGCGTGGTGGTGGGCGGCTTCAGCCAGGGCGGCATCATGGCGCTGTCGCTGCTGCTCACCCAGCCCGCGCTGATGCACGCGGCCCTGGTGTGGCACAGCCGGCTTTTGCAGCAGGTGGTGCCGCTCACGGCGCCTGCCGATGCACTGCACGGCAAGCAGCTGTGGCTGAGCCACGGCACGCACGACAACGTGATCCCGCTGGCCCATGCGCAGGCCATTGCGCACCACATGGCGCCGCTGCCGGTGACGGTGACCTACCGCGAATTCCCCAGCGCCCACGAAATCCGCCCGTCCGAGCTGGCGGCTACGGTGGCGTGGCTGGAGTCGCTGTCAACCACGCCGACAGCGTTCTGATCGCGGGTTGGGGCGCGCGGTCTACATCGCGTTACCGGCGTGTTGTCTGGCAGGTTTCCAATCAGGCTGCTCCCCCTGTGGAGCTGAAGGGGAACGCCCGGCGCCGCAGCGGCTCGGACTAGGGCAGTTCCCGATCTGAAGGAGACCCGATGCCCGACCACGAAACCGCCGAGTTCCGCCCCGTGCCACCGCGCACGTCGTCCACCCCCTGGGCCATGGCCGTTGTACTGGCAGGCGCGGTAGCCGCTGCAGCTGCGTGGTGGTTCTGGCTGCGGCCCGCAGAGGCACCGCAGGCGCCACCGCCCGTGGCCGCCGCGCCCGAAGCACCCGTCGCCCCACCCCCGGTGCCCGAGGCGTCGGGCCCCCAGAACCCCGTGGAGGCGCTGGCCCCCGCAGACCCCGCCTTGCCCGCGCTGGCGCAATCCGACCAGCGGGTGGCCGAGCTGCTTACCGAATTGCTGGGCAGCGACAAGGTCGCCACATTCTTGTTGACGGAAGGCTTCGTGCGCCGCGTGGTGGCCACGGTGGACAACCTGGGCCGCGCCCAAGCCCCGTCGCGCATGTGGCCGGTGCAGCCCATGCCGCAGCGCTTTGTGGTGGATGGCGGGGGTGGTGCGCCCACCACGGTGGCCAATGCCAATGCGGCCCGCTACAGCGCCTTTCTGGCCTTTGCCGAAGCCGTGCCGCTGGAGCCTGCCGTGGCCTTGTATGCGCGGCTGTACCCGCTGTTCCAGCAGGCCTATGAAGAGCTGGGCTACCCCCGGCGCTACTTCAACGACCGCCTGGTGGCCGTGCTGGACCATCTGCTGCTGGCGCCCGAACCCAAAAGCCCGCTGCGCGTGAAGCTCACGCCCGTCAACACCGATGTGCCCAACCTGCGCCCGTGGGTGCGCTATGAGTTTGTGGACCCGGCGCTGGAATCGCTCTCCAGCGGGCAGAAGATTCTGGTGCGCATGGGGCCAGCGAACCAGGCGCGCGCGAAAGCGCTGGTCCGTGATCTGCGCAAGCGCGTGGCAACCAGCGAGTTGCAGCTCCCCCAGCGGTGAAGGATGTGAGGGGCTGCTGCGCGCTGGCTACAGCGGCAGTGCCATGGTGCGCTTGACCTCCTTGAGCGAGAAGCTCGTGGAAATCTCGCGCACGCCGGGCAGGCTGCGCACATGGGTGCGCACATAGTCGGCAAACGATGCGAGGTCGGCCGCCACCACCTCCAGCTGGTAGTCATAGCGGCCCGAAAGGTTGTGGCACGACAACACCTGGGGCATCGCCATGACCTCGCGCTCCAGGGCCGATGTGGTGTCAGCCGTGTGGTCGTGCAGCGCCAGCTGCACAAAGCCCAGCACGCCCCAGCCCACACGCTGGCGGTGCAGATGGGCGTGGTAGCCCGCAATCACGCCCGCATCCTCCAGCGCGCGCACGCGCCTCCAGCACGGGGAGGTGGACAGCGAAACCGCCTCGGCCAAGTCGCCCACGGTGGCGCGGCCATCGCGTTGCAGGGCGTTGAGGATCGTGCGGTCCACGGGGTCGAGTGGATGAGGGTGCATGGCAGTGTGTCCTGCTAATTGGGTAATTTGAGGCAAATTTTGCCTTCTTTGATCGTATGAAGGGCAAATAAGGCGAAAACTTACCCGTTGATGGGTTGAAGAATCTCCCTATTCCAAGGAGACCACCATGACCCGCACATCCGCCACCGGCTTCAGCACCCGCGCCATCCACCACGGCTACAACCCGGCCGACCACCAGGGCGCACTGGTGCCGCCCATTCACACCTCGGCCACCTTTGCCTTCCCCGATGTGGCCTATGGCGCGCGCTGCTTTGCGGGCGAGGAGCCCGGCTACTTCTACACCCGCATCGCCAACCCCACGCTGGCGCTGCTGGAGGGGCGCCTGGCCAGCCTGGAGCAGGGCGCAGGCGCCGTGGTGTTCGGCTCGGGCATGGGGGCCATCACGGCCACGCTGTGGTCCATGCTGGAGCCGGGCGATGAAATCCTGGCCGACCTTACGCTGTATGGCTGCACCTTCTCGTTTTTGCACCACGGGCTGGGCCGCTTTGGCGTGAGCGTGCGCCATGTGGACATGACCGACCCGGCCCACGTGGCCGCCGCGTTAAGCCAGAAGACGCGCGTGGTCTACCTGGAAACCCCGGCCAACCCCAACATGCGGCTGGTGGACATTGCCGCCGTTTCGGCCCTGGCCCGCGCCCAGGGCGCCAAGGTGGTGGTGGACAACACCTACTGCACGCCCTACCTGCAGCAGCCCCTGCTGCTGGGTGCCGATGTGAGCGTGCATTCCATGACCAAATACCTCGGCGGCCATGGCGACCTGACCGCAGGCGCCGCCGTGTTTGCCCATGCCGAACTGGCCCAGCGCGTGCGCCTGTACGGCCTGAAAGACATGACGGGTGCTGTGATGTCGGCGCAGGACGCCCACCTGGTGATGCGCGGCCTGAAAACCCTGGCGCTGCGCATGGACCGCCACTGCCAGAGCGCGCAGAAAGTGGCCGAGTTCATCGCCGCCCACCCGGCTGCGGCGGCCGTGCACTACCCCGGCCTGTCCAGCTTTGCCCAGCACACGCTGGCAAAGCAGCAGATGCGCCAGATGGGCGGGATGATCGCTTTTGAGCTGCGTGGTGGCCTGCAGGCGGGCGTGCGCTTCATGGACGCGTTGCAGCTCGTCACCCGCGCCGTGAGCCTGGGCGATGCCGAGACGCTGGCCCAGCACCCGGCCAGCATGACCCATTCCACCTACACGCCCGAGCAGCGTGCCGCCCACGGCATTGCCGAAGGGCTGGTGCGCCTGTCGGTCGGCCTGGAGGACCTGGATGACCTGCTGGCCGATATTGGCCAGGCACTGGACCTGGTGCAGGCGCTGGATTTCAAGGCCGAGCCCACTACGGCGAAGGTTGCGGCAGCGGCAGCGCCGTCTTGTAACGCACCTGCTTGAGCGCGAAGCTGGAGCGGATCTTCTCCAGCCCCGGAATCGGTGACAGCTGTTCGACGATAAAGCGCTCCAGCGCCGCAATGTCGGGCAGTGCCACGCGGATGAGGTAGTCCGAGTCGCCGCTCATCAGGTAGCACTCCATCACCTCATCGTGCTCGGCAATGCGCTGCTCAAAGTCGGCCAGCGCTTCCTTGCTCTGGCTTTTCAGGCTGATGCTGATGAACACGTTCAGTCCCAGGCCCAGTGCGGCGGCGTTGGCCAGCGCTACATAACGGGCGATGACACCCGCAGCCTCCAGTGCCTTCACGCGTGCCAGGCAGGGCGACGGCGAGAGATGCACGCGCCGGGCCAGCTCCACGTTGGAGAGCGAGCCATCGGCCTGCAGTTCGGCGAGTATGCGCAGATCGGTGGTGTCAAGCTTCATGTGCTGCCATATCGGTTTGTGGCGGAATATTGTGCTGCTAAAAGTGATTGATCTTCGTGATTCGGCATCACATTTTTTGCAAATCCTTCTAGAGTGTGCTCCTATGAACGCCCCCTTGCCATCCCACCTGCTTCACTCCCAGGACACCCTGGCCGATATCGACCCCCAGGAGACCGCCGAGTGGCGCGATGCCTTTCTGGCCCTGGTTGCCACCGAAGGCCCCGAGCGGGCGCGGCACATGCTGCAGGAGCTGGTGCGGGTGGCGCGTGCGCAGCGGATTGGCTGGCAGCCCGACCTGAACACGCCCTATGTGAACACCGTGGCGGTGCAGGACCAGCCCGTGTTCCCCGGCGACTTGGCCATCGAGGAGCGCGTGGCTTCCATCGTGCGCTGGAACGCGCTGGCCATGGTGGTGCGCGCGAACCAGGCGTATGGCGAGCTGGGTGGCCACATCGCCAGCTATGCCAGTGCGGCCGACTTGTTCGAGAGCGGCTTTAACCATTTCTTCCGTGCGCGTGAGGGTGTGGGTGAAGGCCAGCACCGGGGCGACCTGGTGTTCTTCCAGCCGCACAGCGCGCCGGGCGTGTACGCGCGGGCGTTCCTGGAGGGGCGCTTGACGGAACTGGACCTGCAGTACTACCGGCAGGAGCTGACCGCACCCGGCGCGGGTGCTCAGGGCCTGTCGAGCTACCCCCACCCCTGGCTCATGCCCGACTTCTGGCAGTTCCCCACGGGCTCCATGGGCATCGGCCCCATCAGCAGCATCTACCACGCGCGCTTCATGCGCTACCTCACGCACCGCAATCTGCTCGACTGCAGCCAGCGCAAGGTGTGGGGCGTGTTTGGTGATGGCGAGATGGACGAGCCCGAAAGCATGAGCGCACTCACGCTGGCCGCGCGTGAGGGGCTCGACAACCTGGTCTGGGTGGTCAACTGCAACCTGCAGCGGCTCGATGGCCCGGTGCGCGGCAACGGCCGCATCATCGACGAGCTGGAGCGCCTGTTCGCGGGTGCGGGCTGGAACGTGGTCAAGCTGGTGTGGGGCAGCGACTGGGACGGCCTGTTCGCCCGCGACCTGACCGGCGCGCTGGTGCGCACGCTGCAAGGCACGGTCGACGGGCAAATGCAGACCTTTGCGGCGAAGGACGGCCGCTTCAACCGCGACAATTTCTTCGGCCAGAGCCCTGAGCTGGCCGCGCTGGCCCAGGGCATGACGGACGAGCAGATCGACCGCTTGAAGCGCGGTGGGCACGACCTGGTGAAGATCCACGCTGCCTACGCTGCTGCCAGCGCGCACAAAGGCCAGCCCACCGTGATCCTCGCGCACACCAAGAAGGGCTACGGCATGGGCACTGCCGGCCAGGGCAAGATGACCACGCACAGCCAGAAGAAGCTGGACGAGACGGACCTCATCGAATTCCGCAACCGTTTCAACCTGCCTTTGAGTGACGAGCAGGCCACGAGCCTCGCCTTCTTCAAGCCCGCCGAAGACAGTGCCGAGATGCAGTACCTGCGCCGGCACCGCCAGGCACTGGGCGGCTACCTGCCCCGGCGCGAAACCACCTGCGCCGCGATGCCCGTGCCCGCCATCGAGAGCTATGCCCAGTTCGCGCTGCAGCCGCAGGCCAAGGAGATGAGCACCACCATGGCCTTTGTGCGCATGCTGGGCACCTTGCTGAAAGACGCCACGCTCGGCCCCCGCATCGTGCCCATCGTGGCCGACGAGGCGCGCACCTTCGGCATGGCCAACCTGTTCAAGCAGGTCGGCATCTACAGCAGCGTGGGCCAGCGCTACGCGCCCGAAGACATCGGCTCGGTGCTGAGCTATCGCGAGGCGCTGGACGGCCAGATTCTGGAAGAGGGCATCAGCGAGGCGGGCGCCATCGCCAGCTGGACGGCCGCCGCCACCAGCTACAGCGTGCACGGCCTGGCCATGCTGCCGTTCTACATCTACTACTCCATGTTCGGCTTCCAGCGCGTGGGCGATGCCATCTGGGCTGCGGCGGACCAGCGTGCGCGGGGCTTCCTCTTGGGCGCGACCTCGGGCCGCACCACGCTGGGCGGCGAGGGTCTGCAGCACCAGGACGGCAGCAGCCACCTGGTCGCAGCCACCATCCCCAACTGCAAGGCCTACGACCCGGCCTACGCGGGCGAGATGGCCGTGATCATCGACGCCGGCATGCGCGAGATGGTGACCGAGCAGCGTGATGTTTTCTACTACGTGACGCTGATGAACGAAAACTACGCCCAGCCCGATCTGCCTGCGGATGCGGCCGAAGGCGTGCTGCGGGGTTGCTATGTTTTCAAGAGCTGCTCGCGCAAGCCAGATCAGCGCGAAAGCCAGATTTCATCCAAATCTGTGACCCTGATGGGCTCGGGCGCGATCCTGACCGAGGTGGTCAAGGCCGCCGAACTGCTGGCCGCTGAAGGTGTGGAGGTCACGGTGCTCAGCGTGACCAGCTGGAGCGAACTGGCGCGCGACGGCGTGGCCTGCGAGCAGCGCGCCCTGGCGGGCCATGCGCAGCCGGGCATACCGTGGTTGACGCAGCAACTTGCAGGAACGCAAGGGCCGGTGATTGCCGCCACCGACTATGTGCGTGCAGTGCCCGAGACGGTGCGCGCCTTCGTGCCCGACGGGCGTCGCTTCATCACGCTGGGCACCGATGGCTTTGGCCGCAGCGATACGCGGGCGGCGCTGCGGCAGTTCTTTGGGGTGGACGCCCAGGCCGTAGCGCGTGCCGCCCGCAGTGCGCTGAAATTTTAAGTATTTTTGGGCTCCAGCGCTTATACAGTAAGCGCTGGCAGCTATTGAAAACGGAGCATTCTGCCCGCCTTGCGCACGTTCAATGTGCCTGTGGATGTACCGGCCGGCTGAAGAACGCATCCAGCACCGGCACCAGCGTCGGGAATTCCTCGCCAAACAGGGGCCGGTTCACAAAATACGCCTCGCAGGCCACCGCAAAAAACTCGGACGGCGACGTGGCGCCATAGGCGTCCAGCCAGGGGCGTTCGGCGCCAAAGCGCTCGGCCAGGATCACGCGCTCGCGGAACTGTTCGTAGGCGGGCTCCCAGGCTGCCCACCATGCCTCGTAGGCCGCGCGGCCGGTGCGGGTGCCCATGAAGCCCGCGGGCAGCGGCGGGCAGCCGTTGGGCTGGCCGTTTTTCATGTCGAGCTTGTGTACGAACTCATGCACCACCACGTTGTGGCCGCGTGCGGTGTTTTCGGTGGCGTTGGCAACATGCTGCCAGCTGAGCATGATGGGGCCGCGCTCCATGGCCTCGCCCAGCAGCACCTGGGTGTGCTCGTGCACCACGCCCGCTTCGTCCATCGTCTGGCGGCGCGCCACGGCTTCGCCGGGGTGCAGCACGATGCCCACAAAGTCGTCATACCAGCCCAGGGCCTTGGCCGGGTCACCCCAGTGCAGCAGGGGCAGGCAGGCCTGCGCGGCGATGTCGATCGCCATCGCATCCGTTACCACCAGGCCATGCGCGCCGTGGAATTCCTTCTGGTCCAGAAACAGGGCGCTGAGCGCCCTGAGCTTGGCCTGGTCGTGCAGGGGCAGGGCCGCCAGGAACGGGTAGCGCTGCAGCGTCTGCAGCCACAGCGTGGCAGAGATGTCGGGCACTGGGGCCACGGTGGCGCGCACGCGGCGCCAGAGGCGGTTGAGCAGGGGGGGCATGCGGATCAAGCTGCGGGGGCAAACCCGGCGCGGTTCAGGATCGACTGCACATGGGGGCCAGGGGCAACCGTTCCAAGCCCGCGCCGGACAAACGCAGTGTTTCCAGCCGCGAGGGCAATGCGGCGGCGTCCCAGTCGCTCAGCACCACGCGTTGCAGGCCGGGGGCCAGCGCATGGTCTGCAGGGCGGTGGGTGTGGCCGTGGATGAGGGTGCGCGCGCCTGCGGCCTGCAGCCATGCGGCGGCGGCGGGCCCGTCCACGTCGGCATACACCGCGCCCGATTGCTTGCGCGCCTCGCTCTCCTGGCGGATGCCCCGCGCCTGCGCCCGGCGCGTGGCCAGGGGCTGGGCCAGAAACTGCTGTTGCCAGGCGGCGCTGCGCGCCTGCAAGCGAAACTGCTGGTACTCCACATCCTGAAGGCACAACAGGTCGCCATGGCTGAGCACGTACCGCTGTCCGCCAAACACCAGCACCGTGGGGTCGGGCAGGCCGGTGATGCCGCAGTGCTGCAGAAATGCCGCGCCCGCCAGAAAGTCGCGGTTGCCGTGCATGAAGTACACGGCCCGGCGCTGCGCGGCGGCCTGCAGGGCGGCGCAGGCCTCTACCTCGAAGCTGCCCGACTCCAGCAGGGCGTCGTCACCCACCCAGACCTCGAACAGGTCGCCCAAGATGAAGAGGGCGTCGGCCGGGGTGCTTTCCAGATACTGCTGGAAGGCGGCCACCGTGGCGGGCTCGCCCGCCTGCAGGTGCAGGTCGGAAATGAAATCGACCGTGCGCCAGTGCGAAGGAGCCACAAGCTCCTCGAACCGGGGCACGGTCGTGGTCACGGTGATCGTTGTCAGATCAGAGGGCAACCGCTTTTTCGATCACCACGTCGTCCTTGGGCACGTCATCGTGGAAGCCCTTGCGGCCCGTCTTCACAGCCTTGATCTTGTCCACCACGTCGGTGCCCGCAACAACCTTGCCGAACACGGCATAGCCCCAGCCCTGGGCCGAGGGGGCGGTGTGGTTCAGGAAGCCGTTGTCGGCCACGTTGATGAAGAACTGCGCGGTGGCCGAGTGCGGGTCGCTGGTGCGGGCCATGGCCACGGTGTAGTTGGCGTTCTTCAGACCGTTGTTGGCTTCGTTTTCGATGGGCGCATCGGTGCCCTTCTGGGTCATGCCGGGCTCAAAGCCGCCGCCTTGCACCATGAAGCCGGGGATCACGCGGTGGAAGATGGTGTTGTTGTAGTGGCCCTTGTTCACGTAGGCCAGGAAGTTCTCGACCGACTTGGGCGCCTTGGCGGCGTCGAGTTCAAGGGTGATGACACCGTATCCGGTGATGTGCAGTTCGACTTGGGGGTTGCTCATGGCGGTGGTTCTTTCAGGGAATGGTGTGTTCACTTCACCAGGGTGGCGGAGTTGATGGTGACGGGGGTGGTGGGCACGTTCTGGTGCGGGCCCTTGTTGCCGGTGGCCACGGCCTTGATCTTGTCCACCACGGCCGTGCCTTCGACCACCTTGCCGAACACGGCGTAGCCGTGGCCGTCAGGCTGGGGGGCGTTGAGCATGGCGTTGTCCTTCACGTTGATGAAGAACTGCGAGGTGGCCGAGTTGGGGTTGCTCGTGCGGGCCATCGCAATGGTGTAGGTGTCGTTCTTCAGGCCATTGTTGGCCTCCAGCGGAATCGGCGCCTTGGTGGGCTTTTGCACCATGTCGGCGATGAAGCCACCGCCCTGGATCATGAAGCCGTCCATCACCCGGTGGAACACCGTGCCGTCATAGTGCTTGTCGTTCACATAGGCCAGGAAGTTCTCGACCGTCTTGGGGGCCTTGGCCGGGTCGAGCTGCACCACGATGTCGCCCATCGAGGTGGCCAGCTTGACCTTGGGGGCGTCTTGTGCCAGCACAGGTGCTACTGAAAACATAGCTGTCAGCGCAATACTGGCAAGCGCCAGGGTCGAATTTCTTCTGGAAATCATCCAATCACTCCTTCGAAAAAGATCTGCCATTGCTGGCCGCGGCGGGCCCAATACTGTCGCTGGACCGGCCCGGTGCGGGCGCCTTCTGCGACCTCGCCGAACGTTACCACCATGGTGTCGGCCGAGTCGGTCCACCGCAGGTAGGACTTGTCCTTGAGGTGAAGTTCCCGGCCGCGCAGCGCACGTGTTTCGGCGTGCAACACCTGGGCCCACTGCTCCAGCGGCTTATTGCGTTGGCCCTGGAAGTCGGGCGCATAAAAAGCCATCAGGCGGCTGAGGTCGCCCTGGGTCTTGGCATCCCGCCAGGCGTTGAGCACCGCGTCAAACGATTTGCGCTCTGACTGGATGGCCTGGGGTGCCACCCACTGCAGCTGGCGCGCAATGACCACTGGCGTGGAGCGTGGCTCCACGGTGCGCAGGATGCGTTCAAGGTCGGGGTTGGCCAGCACCAGGCAGCCATCGGTGGCCAGCGGGGCGCGCGCAAACTGGTTGGACGGGGTGCCGTGCAGCCAGATGCCGCTGCCTGTCTTGCCGCGGCTCAGGTCCAGCGGGTTGGGATAGTTGATGGGCAGGGCGCCCACGCCGTAGAAGTCCTTGAGCGTGGCGGGGTCCAGCCGGCTGGTGATGAAGTACACGCCCAGCGGCGTGCGCTGGTCGCCCTCAAGGGATTTTTCGATACCCATCTTGCCGACCGACGCGTAGTAGTCGGCCACCAGGCGCAGGCCCTTGGCGCTGTTCTCGAACAGGTACAGGCGCGAGCGCGAGGCGTCGATGGCGATGGCGTGGCGCGAGCGGGGCGAGAGCTCCAGAAACTGCGTGGGGATCGTATTGGCCGGCGGGCGGCTGCGTTGGGCATCCACACGCTGGCGCGACTCGGTGCGCAGGTCTTCCAGCGTGGCGGCAGCCTCGATGCTGCGCACGGAATCCGGCTCCGGCAGGTCGCCCAGGCGCCGGATGGGGCGGGTGCGGGCCGTCAGCAGGTCACCCACCGCCAGTTGCGCCAGCTGAAAGTGGGGGTAGTCGCGGGCCAGGGCTTCTGCCGCGCGCAGGGCTTCGCGGCCCCGGCCTTCGGCGGTGAGCCTGTACACGGCCAGCAGGCGGGCTTCTGCCTCGCCGTCGCGCAGGTCCGCGGCCGCTGCGGGCGCCGCCTGGGCCGCGCGCTGCGCCTTCTTGCTGCCCTGCGCCAGTGCAGGGGCTGCCTGCAACAGCACAGCCATGGCGAGGGAGCCAGCCACCACCCGGTGGCTGTGTGCGAAACGGGGCACCAACATGCGCGGTATCGGTATCGGTATCGGGGTCACGAGAGCAAAAAAAACGCCCGCGCTTCGGGCGCAGGCGCGGCGGTGGAGGTCATGTCAGCCGCCTGTGGCTTCGCGGACGATGGCCCAGCGCCCATTGCTGTTGACGAGGTCGAGCGTCTTGCGGCTGGTGACATTGAGTGCATCGGCACTGTAGGCCTGGCGAAAACGTGCCGTGGCCTTGTCGCCATTGACGGAAACCGCCATGTCCGACAACTGCACGCTGATCCTGGATTTGCCCACGATGCGCGCCTCGCGCTCTTTCTCCCACGCGCTGCGCGACTGGCGGCCAGGCGGGTCGAACGATGCGTCGTACGCGGCCAGATAGGCGGTCATGTCCTTGGCCGCCCAGGCAGCGGCCCAGGCCTGGACCGCCGATGTGACGGCCTGGACGGAGGCATCGCTTGCTGCCGCAGGCGCTGGCGGGGTGGGGGCCGCTGCTGCTGCGGGAGCGGCGGCTGGTGCCGGTGCGGGTGCTGTGGCCGCTGGCGCGACGGCTGGTGCTGGTGGTGCCGTGGGTGCGGGGGGCGCAGGCCGCTGCGTGGCCACGATGCTGGGCGCTGCAGCGGGCGACGGTGCGGGCGCTGCGGCAGCGGCGCGCCCCGGTTTGCCCACGGTGTCTGCCGAAAAGAGTTCGCGGATCAGTGCCAGCTTGGGCTTGACGGAATTGGCGTTGGTGGCATCGAGCTGCAGCGCCTTGTTGTAGGCCTGGCTGGCCAGCTTGGCGTAGATGTCGCCCAGGTTCTCGTGCGCGGTGGCGTAGCTGGGGTTGGTGCGGATCGCCATCTCCAGCGCCGTGCGTGCCTTGTCCAGCTGGTTCTGGTTGGCGTAGAGCACCGCCAGATTGTTGTAGGGCTCGGGCAGCTCCGGATATTCTTCCGTGAGCTTGGTGAAGGTGGTGATGGCATCGGCAGGCTTGCCCGAATCTGCCTGCGCCACGCCACGCAGGAAGCGCAGTTGCGGGTCGCGCGGGTTGGCCGCCAGGCGCTGGTCGGCCTTGGTGAGCGCGTCGGCAGGCTTGCCGGCCTTGATGAGCTGGGTGATTTCCGCGTAGTCGTCGGCCTGGGCCGCGCCGGTGCCCAGCAGCGCAGTCAGTGCCAGCAGGCGCAGGAGGCGTGGAAGTGTGCAGCGGACTTGCTTCATGGGGACTTCAAAGGTGGGGGGCAGCGGGTGTCCCAGGCGGGGGCTTATACTGCGGCGGATTGTAGCTGAGGGGGTTGTCATGACGGTACGCTGTTGCCGCTGGTGATTTCGCAAGATAGCCCCTCGCCGGGCCAACCCCGCCCGGGGCCGCCGCCCCCCGCTGCCGGCGCCATGTTCGCCCCCCCATCAAGCCTCCGTTACTGAAATCCCATGAGTTTGCGCATCTACAACACGCTGTCGCGTGCTTTGGAAGACTTTTCTCCGCTTGAACCCGGCCATGTGCGCATGTATGTGTGCGGCATGACCATCTATGACCTGTGCCACATCGGCCACGCCCGCATGATGATGGCGTTCGACGTGGTGCAGCGCTGGCTCAAGGCCAGCGGCTACCGCGTCACCTACGTGCGCAACATCACCGACATCGACGACAAGATCATCAAGCGCGCGCTGGAGCGCGGCATCACCATCCGCCAGCTCACCGACGAGATGATTGCCGCCATGCACCAGGACATCGGCCTGCTGGGCATCGAGCCGCCTTCGGCCGAGCCCCGCGCCACCGAATATGTGCCCCAGATGCTGTCGCTCATCGGCCAGCTGGAAGGCCAAGGCCTGGCCTACCGTGCCAGCAACGGCGACGTGAACTACTCCGTGCGCAAATTCGACGGCTACGGCAAGCTCTCTGGCAAGTCGCTCGACGAGCTGCGCGCTGGCGAGCGCGTGGCAGTGCTGGACGGCAAGGAAGACCCGCTCGACTTCGTGCTGTGGAAATCCGCCAAGGCCGACGAGCCGCCCGAGGCCAAGTGGGACAGCACCTTTGGCGCGGGCCGCCCCGGCTGGCACATCGAGTGCTCGGCCATGAGCTGCGCCACGCTGGGTGAAACCTTTGACATCCACGGCGGCGGGGCAGACCTGCAGTTCCCCCACCATGAGAACGAGATCGCCCAGAGCGAAGGCGCCACCGGCAAGCCGCTGGCCAGGTTCTGGGTGCACAACGGTTTTGTGCGTGTAGACAACGAGAAGATGTCCAAGAGCTTGGGCAACTTCTTCACCATCCGTGACGTGCTCCGGCAGTACGACGCGGAGACCGTGCGTTTCTTCATCGTGCGCGCCCACTACCGCAGCGCGCTGAACTACAGCGATGCCCATCTGGACGACGCGCGCCAGGCCTTGAAGCGCCTGTACACAGCCCTGAGCCTGGTGGCGCCCGCCGATCTGGCAGGCATTGACTGGGCCGACCCCTACGCCGCCCGCTTCAAGTCCGCCATGGACGAGGATTTCGGCACCCCCGAGGCCGTGGCCGTGCTGTTTGACCTGGCCGGTGAGGTCAACAAGACCCGCTCGGCCGCGCTGGCGGGCCTGCTCAAGGCGCTGGGGGGGTGCCTGGGTATCCTGCAGGGTGACCCCAAGGCGTTTCTGCAGGCCGGGGCAGAAGTGAGCGGTGCGGACATCGAGGCGCAGATTGCCGCCCGCGCTGCCGCCAAGGCGGCCAGGAATTTCGCGGAGGCCGATCGCATCCGCCAGGCGCTGCTTGACCAGGGCATCGTGCTCAAGGACTCGCCCACGGGGACGACCTGGGAAGCTGCGCAGTGAAGCAATTTTGCATGTCAAATATGCCTTTGGCGCAGGTGGGGTAAGTGGTGGCAGCTCTCAAAAAGATAGCTGGCGATGTCGCAAGCCCGCCGCTGGAACTGGCCACGCCCGACTACTGGGCCGAGGCCTGCAAACACCTGGTCAAAAAAGACCGGGTGATGAAGCGCCTGATCCCGCAGTTCGGCGACGCCGCGCTGCAGACGCGCGGTGACGCGTTCACCACGCTGGCGCGCTCCATCGTGGGCCAGCAGGTGTCGGTGAAGGCTGCCCAGACGGTATGGGAGCGTTTTGCCGCGCTGCCCCGCAGCATGAAGCCCGCCAGCGTGCTCAAGCTCAAGATCGACGACATGCGCGCCGCCGGCCTGTCTGCCCGCAAGGTGGACTACCTGGTGGACCTGGCCATGCACTTCGAGGGTGGCAAGCTGCACGTGAAGGACTGGGCGGCCATGGATGATGAGGCCATCATTGCCGAGCTGGTGGCCATTCGCGGCATTGGCCGCTGGACCGCCGAGATGTTTCTCATTTTTTACATGATGCGACCCAACGTGCTGCCGCTGGACGACGTGGGGCTGATCAACGGCATCAGCCAGAATTATTTTTCAGGCGACCCCGTCAGCCGCAGCGATGCCCGCGAGGTGGCCGAGGCCTGGAAGCCCTGGTGCAGTGTGGCGACTTGGTATATTTGGCGCTCGCTCGACCCGTTGCCGGTGGCTTACTGACGCACCCTGACGCGCTTTACAAAACTGGCTAACCGTCGGTTACAGTGCGTGCCGTTCGTGGCAACTGCAACCGTCGCGATCCCCCAAGGAGAAAAACGTTGGCGAAAAAGACCTTTCTGGATTTCGAGCAGCCCATCGCCGAACTCGAATCCAAAATTGAAGAACTGCGCTACGTGCAGACCGAGAGTGCCGTCGATATCTCGGAAGAAATCGACCAGCTGAGCAAGAAGAGCCAGCAGCTCACCAAGGACATCTACAGCGAACTGTCGCCCTGGCAGATCACCAAGATCGCCCGCCACCCCGAGCGCCCCTACACGCTCGACTACGTGCGCGACATCTTCACCGACTTTGTCGAGCTGCACGGCGACCGCCACTACGCGGACGACCTGTCCATCGTGGGCGGCCTCGCGCGCTTCAACGGCCATGCCTGCATGGTGCTGGGCCACCAGAAGGGCCGCGACACCAAAGAGCGCGCCATGCGCAACTTCGGCATGAGCAAGCCCGAGGGCTACCGCAAGGCGCTGCGCCTGATGAAGACGGCCGAGAAGTTCAAGCTGCCCGTGTTCACGTTTGTGGACACGCCCGGCGCCTACCCTGGCATCGACGCCGAGGAGCGCGGCCAGTCCGAAGCCATCGGCCGCAACATCTTCGAGATGGCGCAGCTTGAAGTGCCCATCATCACCACCATTATTGGCGAAGGCGGCTCCGGCGGCGCACTGGCCATCAGCGTGGCCGACCAGGTCGTGATGCTGCAATACGCCATCTACTCCGTGATCAGCCCCGAAGGCTGCGCCTCCATCCTGTGGAAGACCAGCGAGAAGGCGCAGGAAGCCGCCGATGCGCTGGGCATCACCGCCCACCGCCTCAAGGCCCTGGGCCTGGTGGACAAGATCGTGAACGAACCCGTGGGCGGCGGCCACCGCGACCACAAGCAGATGGCCGCTTTCCTCAAGCGCGCACTGGGCGATGCCTTCCGCCAGGTCGCCGACCTCAAGACCAAAGACCTGCTGGACCGCCGCTATGAGCGCTTGCAGAGCTACGGCCGTTTCAACGATACGAAGGCAGACAGCCGCTGAGCGCCTGTTGGAAACGAACTGGTATCGCTCTGACGGCGGCCTTTGAAGGCCGCCGTTGCTTTTCTGGCGGCACACGGGGCCGGGCAAGCCCTCACTGGCGCACAGGTTGATACCGGATGTAACATGGCTGCAACTGCCCGCTCGGGTGGTGCAAGGGGTGTTCCATGCAGCTTCTCAAGACGCTCAAGGGTCAGATTCTCCTCGTATCGGTGGGGAGTCTGATGGCCGGGCTGATGGCCCTGACCACTGCCAACTACCTCACTGCGCGATCCCAGGCCTATGCTTCGCTCACCGCGCAGTCGCAGGCCCTGGCCCATAGCCACATCGAGGCCTTGCGCGACTGGGCTCGAAGCAAGGCAAGGGTGGTCGAGTCTGCTGTGGCGGCACTGGATGATGCCGACGCTGCCAAGCCGCTCAACATGCTGGCGAAGGCGGGTAACTTCCACACCACCTACTTCGGGTATGCGGACAAGCGCACAGTGTTCTCTGAACCGCAGAACCTGCCGCCCGACTATGACCCCACTGCACGCCCCTGGTACCAGCAGGCCGCCGGCTCCGACGCCCCGGTGCTGACCGCGCCGTATGCAGATGCCGGAGGAGCCGGGCTGGTGGTGACCTTTGCCAAGGCCGTGCGCGAAGGTGGCAACGTGAAGGCCGTGATGGCGGGTGACGTGTCGCTGGCGGACGTGGTGGCCAACGTAGCATCCATCAAGCCCACACCCTCGAGCTATGCCTTTCTGGTGGGAAGCGACGGCACCATCATTGCCCACCCCGAGGTGAAACTGGCGCTCAAGCCCGCCACGGACCTGGCGGCTGCTCTCACAGCTTCCGCGCTGGCTGATATGGCCAAACGCGCTGATCTCAACGCGCTCGATCTGCAAGGCCGCCCCGTATTGCTGACGGTGGCGCCAGTCACCGGGACGCCATGGCTACTGGCCATCGCGCTTGACCGGAGCGAGGCGCTGCGAGCCATCACCACCATGCTGCAGGTGTCTTTGGGTGCGGGCATCGTGGTGCTTCTGGTCGCCCTGGCGGTCCTGGCAGGCATTCTGTCGCAACGCCTGCGGCGGCTCACACAAGTACGTGACGCCATGCACGAAATCGGCGCAGGCGATGGAGATCTGTCGCGGCGCATCGATGCCCAGGGCCAGGACGAGCTCGCACAGATCGCCACCAGCTTCAACAGCTTTGCGGGCAAGCTCTCGGGTGTGCTGGCGCAGATCCGCGATGCCAGCAGCTCGGTGCGCGTGGCGGCCGAAGAGATCGCCACCGGCAACCATGACCTGAGCGGCCGCACCGAACTCACGGCGTCGAGCCTGGAGGAGACCTCCGCGTCCATGCAGCAGCTGACCGAAACCGTGCGCCACAATGCAGACTCTGCGCGCCAGGCGAACCAGCTGGTGGCCCAGGCGTCCAGCGTGGCGCAGCATGGTGGCCGGGTGGTGGGCAACGTGGTGACCACCATGGATCAGATCAACGCCGCGTCGCGCAAGATCAACGACATCATCGGCGTCATTGATGGCATTGCCTTCCAGACCAATATCCTCGCGCTCAATGCGGCGGTGGAGGCGGCCCGGGCCGGTGAGCAAGGTCGCGGCTTTGCGGTGGTGGCCAGTGAAGTGCGCAGTCTTGCCGGGCGCAGTGCGGAGGCTGCCAAGGAAATCAAGCAGCTCATCAGCGCATCTGTGGAACAGGTGGAAAACGGATCGCGTCTGGTGCACGATGCGGGCACCACCATGAACGAAATCGTTACCTCGGTGCAGCGCGTGACGGACATCATGGCCGAGATCACCGCGTCCACCAATGAGCAGAGCACCAGCATCAATGAGGTCGGACAGGCGGTGTCGCACCTCGACCAGATGACCCAGCAAAACGCCGCCCTGGTGGAGCAAAGCGCAGCAGCCGCGCAAAGCCTCAAAGACCAGTCCGTGCGCCTGTCGGAGGTGGTGGGAACCTTCCGCCTGTCTGCCGATGTACCCAGTCCGGGAGCACGTTCACCCGGTGCGGGCGCTTGAGGCGAGGCCGATGTCGCCATTGGCAGGGCGGCAAAGGGGCTCGCTGATAATCCCCGCCCATGCTCTCCTTCCCTGATCCTTGCTTTGGTGCCTTCAATTCGGCCCTGCTGCTGAATGCCGCCAGGGGGGCATGGGCGTGACACAAGCTTTTGACGCTGCCATGCAGGCCTTTGCGCCCGCGCTGCCCCTGGCCGTGGGGCTCAGCGGCGGGGCCGACTCCACGGCGCTGCTGCTGGCTTGCGCGCGCCGGTGGCCGGGGCAGGTGCAGGCCATCCATGTCCACCACGGCCTGCAGGCGGCGGCCGATGGCTTCGAACAGCACTGCGCCCGCTTGTGCCAGGACCTGGGGGTACCCCTGTGGGTCGAGCGGGTGGATGCCCGCCACGCGCCCGGCCAGAGCCCGGAAGATGCCGCACGGCAGGCGCGGTACAAGGCTTTTGAGGCTGTAGCGCTTGCCAGTAAAGCGCGAGTAGCTATTCAATCAATAGCGTTGGCGCAGCATGCGGACGACCAGGTCGAAACCTTGCTGCTGGCGCTGTCGCGCGGCGCGGGGGTTGCCGGGCTCGCCGCCATGCCCGCCCGGTGGGAACGCGCTGGCGTGGTCTGGCACCGCCCACTGCTGCGGGTGGCGAGCGCCGACGTCCGCAGCTGGCTGCGCCTGCAAGACCAGTCTTGGGTGGAAGACCCCACCAATGCCGACCAGCGCTACACCCGCAACCGCATCCGCGCGCAGCTGCTGCCCGCACTGGAGGCCACCTTTCCGGCGTTTCGCGAAACTTTTGCCCGCTCGGCCGCCCACGCCGCACAGTCGGTCGACCTGCTGCAAGAGATTGCGCAACAAGACCTTGCCCATGTGGGCACACCGCCGCAAATCACAGCATTGCAGGGCCTGAGCCGTGCGCGCCAGGCCAATGTAATGCGCCACTGGCTGCGCAGTGCCCACCACACGACACCCGCAGCCGCCCAGCTGGGGGAGCTGCTGGACCAGCTCGCTGCCTGCACCACACGCGGCCACCGCATTCACATCAAGGTGGGGCGGGGTTTTGTGGTCAGGGCAGGGCAACATCTCGATTGGCGGGACCCCGAGGTTTTGGCCCCCTGATTGCGCGCCGCATGCCGAGCGGGAGGGCCTCCATATCCAGATGATCCCGCTTCGGAAACCAGGAGTCGGTGGTGGATGCAAGTACGTCGAGCTGGCGGTGCGCAGCCTTCAAAAGGCATTCGCGCTGGACGAGCCAGCCGCCTGAACCCTACGATTTGCCCCTGAAAATGGGGCATAATAGCGGGATTGGAAACGTGACCGAGTGGCCGAAGGTGCTCCCCTGCTAAGGGAGTATGGGGTGTAGAGCCTCATCGAGGGTTCGAATCCCTCCGTTTCCGCCAGGACTAGCTTTCGTGCTATCAAACGAAGAGCCCGACCCCAAAAAGGTCGGGCTTTTTTTTGCCATTTTTGTGGATCATTTGGCATGGAATTGGCATGGAGTTGCATCCGTTCGCAGCGGGTTGCGGAGGCTTGTGGCACGGAATTGGCATGGCGATGCGATCACGATCGTTCGTGGCATTTGTTTGTATCGAAACTACAAGCTCTATAAGATTGCTATACGTAGTTGGACATTTGTGCGGCTATTCGCGGGTTCGACCCGTCCATCATTGCCAAGCTAAGGTTTGGCGCTCCCTTGGAGCGGCTGTATTCCCACTGCCACCGCTCTTTCGCTTCAGTTGGCTTTCTTCTCGCGCTGCGCGCAGGGTTTTAGCCGTGCCTATGCCCAGGTGAAAAGGGCCGCTGCACGCGCGACGCGTGTGGGCGATGGGGTCTTTGGATTAACGATGGAAACGATTGGTGGCAGTGCACAAGGCATGTTGCTGGATGTGCCTGAAGTGGCGCAAGTGTTAGGGTTTTCGGTTCATCAAACCAGACGGTTTTTGGCTGATCCTCCGGCAGGCTTCCCAGCTCCGCTGCGTGTGGGTGCAAGAATTTTCGTAAAACGACCGCTTTTGGCCGCGTGGGTCGCACGGGATGATTTCGCGAGTGGTCCCGCCGCACCTTCTTCGATGCGTTTGGAGTCAGAGCATGCACGTCGTCCTCGGGGGCGACCCAAGAAAAGGCAGGTGCTCTAGTGTGGCGTCTCAGAAATAAGTGTCAAATAATCTCACCAGCAGCGCGAGCGACAGAGGCCAGGATGGTGTCGGCGCTTTTGCGCCACACGAACGGCTTGGGGTCCTCGTTGTGACGGTCGATGTATGCCTGGATGGCTTGCTCCAGCTGAGCGACACTGGTGTGGGCGCTGCGCTTGATCCACTGCTCGCTGAGCTGGCTGAAGAAGCGCTCGACCAGATTGAGCCAGGACGCGGAAGTTGGCGTGAAGTGAACGTGATAGCGGGGATGGGCTGCTAGCCACGCCCGCACGGCCTGCGTCTTGTGCGTGCCGTAGTTGTCCATGATCAGGTGGATGTTTTGGTCGCCCGGCACCTGTGCATCAATGGCTTTGAGGAACTGCAGGAATTCTAGGCTGCGGTGACGGCGCTTGAGCTGTTCGATGACTTTGCCAGTGGCCACATCCAGCGCTGCGAACAGCGACGTTGTGCCGTGACGCTTGTAGTCGTGCGTGCGCGTGCTGGGTTTGCCAAACGTCAGTGGCAACCCTGGCTGGGTGCGATCCAGGGCCTGGATCTGGCTCTTCTCGTCCACGCACAGCACCAAGGCGCGATCAGGTGGTGCCATATACAGCCCCACCACATCGCGCACCTTGTCCATGAAATGAGGATCAGTGGACAGCTTGAAGGTCTCCTGCAAATGCGGCTTCAGACCAAACGCATGCCAGATGCGTTGCACCGTCGCCGGTGATACGCCCGCCTCTCGGCTCATCTGGCGCACGCTCCAGTGCGTGGCGTTGGTAGGCCTGCTGTGACGAACCTTGTCCACGATGTGCTGAACCCGCTCATCTCCCACACTGCGGGGGCGGCCCGTGCGCGGTGCATCGGTCAAACCCGCCAGGCGGTACGCCTGGTAGCGCCGCCGCCACTTGGAGACGGTTTGCACCGTCGTTCCCAAGCGCTGGGCAATCACAGTGCCCGACTCTCCATCCGCGCAGCCCAGCACAATTCGCATGCGCAGCTTCTCGTCTGCTGGCGCCTTGCGTACGCGCAAGCGCGCCTGGAGCTCTTGGCGCTCGGCATCGGTGATCTGCAGCTTCGTGGCGGGGCGTCCAGTGTGGGCCATCGGCGTAGTCTCCTCCAAGGAAACTCCTGGGATCAACACTCGTCGAAATAATTCCAATTACTTCTGAGACGCCACACTAGGGTAGGGCCGAACTACTCCTTTGCGAATCAACCCTTTACATGCCCCCCCCCCGACTAAACTGCACGTAAGTTCTTACAGATGCCGTTTTGACTCTGAACAGGTGCTTATTCAATCAATCGCCACTGCCGCCAATAGCTTTTTCAGAGTCCAAGCATCTAGTTTCTGAAAAGTAGAGCTCGAACCTTGCGTTGTCAAATCCATGCTGCACAGAAGCTCTCGGACTCAAATATCAACACGTGACCAAGGTTCCGGCGCCGGTTCGATCAGTTTTACCAGTTGCCCTGCAAAGACCTTTCAAACCTCGGATGGCAGCACCACACCGGGGCGTAGCGTGCCCGAGCACTGCCACATCGTCGGGGCCGTCGCACATTGTCTGATTGCGCTCTACCCGCCAGCGTTGCAAAGTGCTCTTTTCCCACCTGATGCAGCCTTTGCCGCAGCCTGCCACGACATTGGCAAGGTCAGCCCCAGCTTTGTGGAAAAGCTGCGCCGCCACTGCACCAGCGGCGCGGAACACATTCCCCAACAAGCGATTGCGCCAGAACTTGAAAAGCAATGGGGTGGCCATGCGGGCGTGAGCCAGGCAGCGGCCAAAGCACTGGGCGCACCAGCGTGGATTCCTGAAATCGTCGGGCAGCATCACGGGTTTTCGCCCCAGTTGGGCGGCAAGCACGCCGATGCCGAGGTGTTTGGCGGCAGTGCCTGGCAGGCGCAACGCGCTGCGCTGGTGCAAGAACTCCAGCAGCGCCTGGGCATGAAATGGCCCCACATTGCCAGTGCAGCGCAGGCGCGCTTGGTGGCGGGCCTGACCAGCGTGGCCGACTGGATAGGCTCGGGGCGCCACTTTGAAGACCCAACCCAGCCTTGGCAGGGCCTGATCGACACCGCCTTGCGCGAAGCCGGATGGATGGCCCCCAGCTACCGGCCAGGGCTGGGGTTTGCCGATGTCTTCGGCTTTGCCCCCCGCGCCGCGCAGCAGCAGTTTCTAGAGGCTGCACAGCGCCCGGGCGTTTATGTGCTGGAGGCGCCCATGGGCCTGGGCAAAACCGAAGCCGCGCTGTATGCGGCCTACCAAATGCTCGATGGTGGGCAGGCCAGCGGCATTTACTTTGCCCTGCCTACGCAACTGACCTCCAACAAAATCCACGAGCGCTTTAACGCATTTTTAAGCCGCATCCTTGCGCCTGAGTGCCCGCACCGCAGCGCCTTGCTGCTGCACGGCAAAGCCTGGCTGCAACAAACGGACATGGGGGAAGAAGGCCGCCCCGGCGGCGCGTGGTTTCACCAGGCCAAACGCGGTCTGCTGGCACCGTTTGCCGTGGGCACCATTGACCAGGCCTTGATGGCGGCCATGAACGTCAAGCACGGCTTTGTGCGCGCCTTTGGCCTGGCGGGCAAAGTGGTGATCTTGGACGAAGTGCATACCTACGACGCCTACACCGGCACCTTGCTCGATGCCTTGGTGGCCTTGCTGCGCAGCCTGCACTGCACCGTCATCATCTTGAGCGCTACCCTCAGCCAAGAGCGGCGATCGCACCTGCTGCAAGCACCCTTGCACAGCCAGGCTTATCCGTTGATCACCGCCCTACAAAACACAGCCGATGTACCCACAGTGCAGGAATACCCCGTGGCGCCGCCACCGTCCACCCAGGTTGAGGTACGACTGCTGGACGACGAGGCCTGCGCACTCCAGGAAGCCCTCGACCGCGCGGCACAAGGCCAGCAGGTGCTGTGGATAGAAAACACCGTTGATGCCGCCCAGCAGCGCTACCTTGACCTCGCCGCCCGTGCGCAAGAGCTGGGTATAGCCTGCGGCCTGCTGCACTCACGCTTTACCGCCTCGGATCGGCAAAACATTGAAGACCGATGGGTGAACCTGTTTGGCAAACCGGGCTGGCCGCAGCGCGCAGCGCAGGGGCGCATTCTGGTGGGCACGCAGGTGCTGGAGCAATCGCTGGACATCGATGCCGACTTTCTCGTCACTGCCTTTGCTCCCACCGATATGCTGCTGCAGCGCCTGGGGCGGCTGTGGCGGCACTTTGAGACCCCGCGCGCCAGCACGGCAACGTGTAGCGCGTGGCTGCTGGCCCCGGCCTTGGAGCCCGCCGTGGCCCAGCCCCTGCAAGCCTTTGGTGCGAGTGCGTTTGTTTATGCACCCTACGTGCTGTGCCGCAGCTTGCAGGTGTGGCAAACACTGCAACACATCGCTTTGCCCGGCGATATTCGCCCGCTGATTGAAGCCACCTACGCCAGCCGTGACGAAGAAGGCGCCATGGCCCGCTGGCTGCATGAGCTGGAGCATGGCACGCCGCGCACCCCGGGCAGGCCCGAGCGCAAAGGCCGTCAAGCCCTGCGCCAACTCGCCCGCGTTGGCGTGGCGCAAGACGGCAAAACCTTGCCCGATGTGGACGCGCAAACCCGCTACAGCGACAGCGAAAGCCACGAAGTGCTGCTGCTGCGCCGCGTGGACTACGACAGCACTAGCCACACCACCCACCTGACCTTGCTCGACGGCAGCACCTTGGCCCTGCCCACCCAGCGCCACCGCCTCGACAAACAGGCGTGGAAAGCCCTCACGGCGCAACTCATGCAGCAGCAGGTGCCCGTGCGCGCCGCCGACGCGCCGCTGCCACTGGCGCGCAGCCAGTGGCAAAAGCTGGGCTTAGGTCACTGCTTTTATTTGGGGGACGACACCTGGCCAGACGATGTAAGCGTCTTGCGCCTGTGCCTGGTGGATGATGCAAGCCAACTGCAGGGCCTGCATGGCGCTACGGTGCATGAGCGCCACCGCCTGGAATACCGCACCGACCTGGGGTATCGCCGGGTCAAAAACGACACCTGAAGTAGAGAAGGAGCACAGACACGATGGAGCGACGATTCAACCTGATTGATGAACCCTGGCTACCCATCGTGGATGTCGGGCGGGTGAGTTTGCGGCAGGTTTTCAGCGAACCCTCTTACCGCGCGCTGGGCGGCAACCCGGTACAAAAAATCGCCTTGATGAAGCTGCTGCTGGCCATTGCCCAGGCCGCCTGCACGCCCGAGGACGAAGCGCAGTGGCAGGCCCTGGGCGCGGCAGGATTGGCACAGCGCTGCCTGGCCTATCTGGAGCAATGGCACGAGCGGTTTTTTCTGTGTGGCGACCAGCCGTTTTTGCAGATGCCAGCGATTGCAGGGGCGCAAAAGCAAAGTTACGGTGCCGTGCAGCCGGAAATATCGACCGGCAACACCACCGTGCTGAACCACAGCCAAGTGAGCCGCCCACCCAGCGACGCCGACAAAGCCCTGCTGCTGGTCGTTTTGATGGGCTTTGCCTTGGGTGGCAAGAAAACGGACAACAGCATCACCCTCACCCCTGGCTACCCAGGGAAAAGCAACGACAAAGGCAAGCCCTCGACCGGCAAACCTGGCCCTGCCGTTGCCCACATGGGGCTGTTGCACAGCTTTCTTTTGAGCAACGACCTGTGGCACAGCCTGTGGCTCAACCTCTTGAGCCAGGAACAAATTGCCGCTGCCAAGGTGTTTCCCGCTGGCGTGGGCACCGCGCCTTGGGAAGTGATGCCCACGGGCGAAGCCTGCACCACCGCCCAGCAGTTACAGCAATCGCTCATGGGGCGGCTGGTGCCGCTGTGCCGCTTTTGCTTGCTTCAAAGCGATGGCCTGCATTATTCCGAAGGGCTGGCACATGCCGACTACAACGGCGGCATGGCCGACCCCACCGCCACGGTGGACCACGCTAGCAAAAAAGCCCGCGCCCTGTGGGCCAACCCAGAAAAGCGCCCATGGCGCGAACTCACGGCCTTGCTGGGCCTGTTTGCACAGCAAAAAAGCCGAGGCTTCCAATGCTGGCAAATCGATGTGGGCTTGCAGCGCACCAGCATCGCCAGCCCAAGCTTTGCCGTGTGGTCGGGCGGCTTGCGCGTCAGCAGCAATGCGGGCGAGCAATACGCCTCGGGCAGCGACGATTTTGTGGAGTCGCAAGTCTGGTTGCACAGCAGCATGTTGGGGGACATCTGGTTTGCCCAATTGCAGGCCGAAATGAACTCATTGGACGACCTGGCCAAGGCCGTGTACGGCTGCGTCATGGGCTATTTCAAGGCGCAATTGGTCGATGGCAAAAAAATGGCCGAACAAGCCAGCCACCATTTCTGGCAATTGTGCGAACGCGACTTCCAAACCCTGCTGGAGCACTGCGAAAGCGGCGAAGCACACGCCGCCATGCGCCGGCGCTTGCGTCTGGGCTTTGCCGGGTATGCCCAGCAAGCCTTTGACCGCCACTGCCCCCAAGACACCGCACGCCAGCTCGACGCCTGGGCACAGCACCGCCCCAAGCTCGGCAAATACTTGAAACAGGAGGATTGAACTGTGCCGCCACCCACCCCCCCCACCAGCAGCCGCGAAGCGCGCTTTGTGGCCTCGGTGCTGCAACGCACCCAGCAGGACAAAGGCCTGGCCGCGCGCCTGCGCCGTGCCGACAACCCCGCCACCGAATATCAAAGCTGGGAGTTTCTGGCCGACTGGGGCATCAACCTGGAGGACGAAGCCCAGCGCCTGCCCTTTACGCTTGTCGCAGCTGCCATGGCCAAAGCCAAGGCGGCGCACAACGGCAACCTGAAACTGGGCCAGGCCATGGCGGCCTGCTACAGCGACGGTGCCAAAAGCGACCAGGCAAAGCCAAACTGCGCCGCGTTTTGGCCTGCGACGACGTGCCAGAGCTGTGCCGCATCCTGCGCCCCGTGCTGGCGCTGATTGACAGCCGCGTCCCCCAGCCGCTGGACTACATCCGCTTGCTGCAACAACTGCACCGCTTTGCCTGGGATGCGCAAAAAATCAAAAGCCAGTGGGCGCAAGAGTTCTATGGCCGCACCGTGGAAGATGCCCCCGCTGAGGAGGCTGCATGAACCTGACTGCCAGTGTTTTGCAGCTTGACCGCACCGCCGTGCAGGCGCTGCGCGTGACCGACGCCTACTCCCTGCACCGCGTGGTGTACAGCCTGTTTGACGATGTGCGCAGCGACGCTGAAAAAGCCGCCAGCCACGCCAGCGGCATCCTCTACGCCGACCAAGGGGGCGACTTTCAGCACCGCACGATCTTACTGCTCTCTGATAGGCCACCAGCACCACACATTGATGGCCGGTACGGCACGGTGCGCAGCCGCCCCATTGCCGAAGACTTTTTGGCGCACCCGCGCTACCGCTTCAAAGTCATCGTCAACCCCACCCGGCGCGACAGCGCCAGCGGCAAGTTGCTGCCAGTGAAAGGCCGCGAGGCTGTGGCGCAATGGTTTTTGCAGCGCGGCGCGCAAAGCTGGGGCTTTGAAGCCAGCCCCGAGCACCTGCAAATCGACAAGCTGCAAGTGCTGCAATTCAAAGACAAGGCGCAGCGCCCCGTCACCCTGGCCCAAGCCCATGTGCAAGGGCAGCTCATCGTTACCGACCGCGCGCAGTTTCAGCACAGCTTCAGCCACGGCATAGGCCGGGGCCGGGCTTTTGGCTGCGGCCTGCTGCAAATCGTCCCTTTTGTTGACCACCCCTTTGCCTGAATCTTGGCCTGAACCCGGAGACATTGACCATGCCCCACGCTTACCAAAACACCCGCATCGAGTTCCACATCCTGCAATCCTTCCCCGTCACCTGCCTGAACCGCGACGACGTGGGTGCGCCCAAAACTGCCGTGGTCGGCGGCGTGACCCGCGCACGCGTCAGCTCGCAATGCTGGAAGCGCCAGGTGCGCCTGGCCATGCCCGGGTTTGGCGTGAAGCTGGCCACGCGCACCAAGCAGGCCGCCAGCCTCTTTGCCAAGGCCTGCCAGCAAGCTGGTGCCACAGAAAGCCAGGCCCAGGAGTGCGGCACAAAACTGGCAGAACTTATCGTGGACGACACCTTGCTGTTCATCAGCGACAGCGAAGCCAGCGCCTTTGCCGCCTATGCGCAAGACAACGGCTTTGACGCCAGCAAATTCAAAGACAAAGAGCTGGCCAAAATCGCCAAAAAAGCCCTCAACCCTGCGCTGGACGCCCTGGACATTGCCCTGTTTGGCCGCATGGTGGCCAAAGCCGCCGACATGAACGTCGAAGCCGCCGCCTCTTTTGCCCACGCCATCTCCACGCACCGCGTGAGCAACGAAGTGGAATTTTTCACGGCGCTGGACGACCTGCAGGAGGAACCCGGCTCGGCCCACATGGGCAGCTTGGAATTCAACTCGGCCACCTACTACCGCTATGTGAGCCTGGATTTGGGCCAACTGGCGCACAGCCTGGGCATTGCAGACAGCGGCAACACCGACGACCTGAAAAAAGCCATTGCCGCCTTTACCCAGGCGCTGTTTGTCGCCGTGCCCAATGCGCGCCAAACCACCCAGTCGGGCGCATCGCCCTGGGAATTTGCGCGCGTGCTGGTACGCCAAGGCCAGCGCTTGCAAGTGCCGTTTGAAAAGCCCGTCAAGGCCAGCGGCGAAGGCTTTTTGCAGCCCAGCGTGCAAGAGCTGAAAGCCTATCTGGACAAAAAGGAAAAACTCAGCGGCTCGCTGTTTGGCAAGCTGGCTGCCTACGACTGGGGCGAGGACGACCACTTCAGCATCGATGCGCTGATTGCCGCCCTGCAAAGCCATGTGCAGTGAGGCAAGGCATGGCCAACCCTTATCTGTTGCTCTGGCTGGAGGCGCCCTTGCAGGCCTGGGGGCACGACTCCAAGTTTGGGCGCCGCGATAGCCTGGACTTTCCTACCAAATCGGGCGTGCTGGGCCTGCTGTGCTGCGCGCGCGGTGCCCGTGGCCTGCAAACCGAGTGGCTGGCCGCATGGGCCGACCTGGACATGCACACCGTGGCCTATGTGCCGCGCAATGCCCAAGGCCAGCCCTTGCCCCGCCTGCCGCTGCTGCGCGACTTTCAAATGGTGGGCAGCGGCTACGACGACCAAGACCCGTGGCAAACCCTGCTCATCCCGAAAAAAAGCGATGGCGGCAAAGCTGTGGGTGGCGGCACCAAAATGACCTACCGCTACTACCTGCAAGACATGGCCTATGCCGTGGCGCTGCAAGCCCCTGCGGCACTGGCCCCAGAAGCCGCCGCCGCCCTGCAAGCGCCGGTGTGGGACTTGTACCTGGGGCGTAAAAACTGCGTGCCCACCGAGTTCATCTACCAGGGCCTGTTCGACAGTGCCGATGCCGCCTTGCAAGCAGGCGCAGCCTTGGCGCAGGCCAAGGAACGCGCTTTTGCCCTGCGCATCTTGCAAGGCGAGCACGAGGGCGAGGTGCTCACCCTCAACGACGTGCCGCTGCAACTGGGCACACACAAAACCTACCGCGACCGGCGCGTCAGTGTGCAGCGCTGGGATGCCAGCGCGCAGGAGCCGTAACGCCATGGCCACCGGACAGCGCCTGCTGGTGAAAATCACCCGCGAATCCTTGCCACAGGTGAAAGACAAATACCCCTTCATCTACCTGGAGCGCGGGCGGCTGGAGGTGGACGACAGCAGCGTGAAATGGATTGATGCCGACAACCACGTCGTTCCCCTGCCGGTAGCCACCCTCAATGCCCTGCTGCTGGGGCCGGGCACCACCATCACGCACGAGGCCGTCAAGGCGGCCACTGCTGCCAACTGCCCGGTGTGCTGGGTGGGCGAGGACAGCCTGCTGTTTTACGCCGCAGGTTTTTTGCCCACGGCAGACACCCGCAACCTGAAGCTTCAAATCACCTTGTCTGCCGACCCGGTGAAATCTGTGGAAGTAGCGCGGCGCATGTTTGCACGGCGCTTTCCAGATGCCGATCTGGCGGGCAAAACGCTGCCCGAAATGATGGGCATGGAAGGCAACCGGGTGCGCCGCCTGTACGAAGAAAAGGCACTGCACTACCAGGTCGGCTGGAAAGGCCGCAGCTTCACCCCCGGCAAATTTGAAGCCAGCGACCTGACCAACCAAATCCTCACGGCCACCAATGCCGCGCTGTACGGCATCTTGAGTTCTGCCCTGCACAGCATGGGCTATTCGCCGCACATCGGCTTTATCCACTCGGGCAGCCCGCTGCCGTTTGTGTACGACCTGGCCGATTTGTACAAGGAGGAGCTGTGCATTGACCTCGCCTTTGCCCTCACCCGCGATTTGGCGGGCCGCTACGACAAGCACAAAGTGGCGGCACGGTTCAGGCAGCGGGTGATCGACATGGACTTGCTGGCCAAGGTGGGCGAGGACGTGATTGCCATGCTGGGGACGGGCCGTGCTCATCGTTATCGCAAATGATCTGCCACCCGCCGTGCGCGGGCGCATGAAGCTGTGGTTCATTGAACCCAGGCCCAACGTGTTTGTCTCCGGCATCAAAGACTCGGTGGCCACCACGGTGGTGGAGTACCTTTACCAGCATTGCCCGCCAGAGTCTGGCGTGCTGCTGATCAAGTCTATTTCCCACGCCCCGGGATTTGAAATCCGCACCATTGGCCCGCCACGCAAGCCCACCATTCAGATTTCGGGATTGGAGCTGATCATCGAAACCCTTAAATCGGGTTAACACACTACCGGTAGTGTTTTCGGCGTTCCTAGACACTACCTGTCAGGGTCTTCCCCACGCCCGTGGGGGTGTTTCTGCCCAGGTAGTCCTTTGCCTCGCGGATGGCCTGTATTCCCCACGCCCGTGGGGGTGTTTCCGCCATCGCCCGCGAGCTGCTGGGCACACATCAGTCTTCCCCACGCCCGTGGGAGTGTTTCTCTCACGCCTTGCGTCCTCTCTCTGCGCTCCACGTCTTCCCCACGCCCGTGGGGGTGTT
>NZ_AGTS01000031.1 GCF_000238595.1 Acidovorax sp. NO-1
CGGGTGTCGACGCCCGCGAAGTGCCCGGGGGCGCCGCACCTCAAACGTTAGGCCGCCTGAGCAGCAGGGCCCGAGGCGGCGGGGCGCGCGGCTGTCATGGCGCTGCCCATCGACGCGGCCACGATGCAGCCGATGGCCAGCCATTGCACTGCGCTCAGGTGCTCGCCCAGCAGCACCAGAGCCAGAATGGCGGCCACGGCGGGCTCCATGCTGATCATGATGCCGAAGGCCTCCTTGGGCAGGCGCTTGAGGGCCATCATTTCGAGCGAGATCGGGATGGCGCTGGAGACCGCCGCCACCGCCACGCCGATGAGCAGCACCGTGGGCGACAGCAGTGCGGCCCCCGCATGCACGACGCCCACCGGCACCACCACCAGCGCCGCCACCAGCAGGCCCAGCGATACCGAATGCCCCGCGTGCAGGTGCCCCGCGCGTTTGCCAAACACGATGTACAGCGCCCAGAACACCGCAGCCCCCAGGGCATACAGCACGCCCACAGGGTCCAGCGTGCTGCCGTTCAGCCCCAGCGGCAGCAGCAGGCCCAGCCCGGCAATGGCCAAGGCCACCCACACAAAGTCCACCGCCCTGCGTGACGACCAGATGGCCACTGCCAGCGGCCCCGAGAACTCGATCGCCACCGCCAGGCCAAACGGCAAGGTGCGTAGCGACATGTAGAACATGAGGTTCATGGCACCCAGGGCCGCGCCGTACAGCACTACCGCCTGCGCGTCAGAGCGCGACAGGTGCCAGCGCCAGGGCCGCCATAGCAGCAGCACCAGCAGCGCTGAAAAACCCACCCGCACGGCGGTGGTGCCCTGCGCCCCCACCACCGGGAACAGCCAGTGCTTGGCCCACGACGTGCCAATGCCCAGGGCCGTGACGGAGCCCAGGACGGCGAGGAAAGGAAGGAACCGGTGGAACCCGGGAAATGCGGATGCGAAAGCCATGCGCGAAAATATAGTGCGCATCTCCCGTGTTTTTGACTCTGATTTCAACAGTCAAATGCATCTTTCATTCAGCCTTGCGAGGTGTCATGCCGTCCCCTGCCGCACTTGACCGATTCGACCTTGCCATCCTGGACATCCTGCAAAGCGACAACACCACGCCCCAGCGCGTGATCGCCCAGGCGGTGAACCTGTCTGCCCCCGCCGTGCAGCGACGCATTCAGCGGCTGAAAGAAGCCGGTGTCATCCGCTCCAACGTGGCCGTGCTGGACCCCGAAAAGGTGGGCAAGCCACTGACCATCTTCGTCGAGGTGCATCTGGAAAACGAGCGCCCCGACCGCACCGCCCTTCTGCGCCAGCGCATCGCTGCAGAAGAAGCCGTGCAGCAGTGTTACAACGTGACGGGCGAGGCGGACTACCTGCTGGTGGTGACCGTGGCGTCCATGGCGGACTACGAGGTGCTGACGCGGCGCCTGTTTGAGGGCGACGACAACGTGCGGCGGTTTCGGACCTCGGTGTCCCTGGGGTGCCTGAAGGCGGGGCTACGGGTGCCGCTGGAGATCGCAAGCGCAGCGTAACCCGGCAAGCACCGCACAGACCCGCCTGCCTATATCCCGAGCGTCCGCCGCATCTCCTTGCCGCCAAGCCGCAACCTAGGCCCGCTGAGCAGCTCGCACATCCGCGCATTCAGCGGCGCCACCGTGCCGTGCTGCGCCGCCAGCCGCACCACGGCGCCGCACAGCGCATCAACCTCCGTCACCCGTCCCGCCTCCAGGTCGTCCCACATGGACGAGCGGGCCGTCGCGTCGATCTGCAGCATGCGCTGGGCCACACGCTTGAACAGCCAATCGGGCAGCCGCAGCACAGGGGGCAAGAGCGCGGGCGCCAGCGCCGTGAGCCTGGCTGGCTGAATGCCCGCTCGGGCCATCACGGCCAGTGCTTCGGACTGCAGGGCGGCGAGCACGCGGCGGTAGTCGCGGTCCAGCAATTCCTGGCGCAGAGGCAGGTCGGACAGCGCGTTTACGGGGTTGTTGAGGTTGAGCAGCAGCTTGCCCCACTGCACGGCACGGATGTCGGGCGGCAGCACCGTGGTCAGGCCCACGGCTTCCAGGACGGGCGCGAGGCGCTCGGTGGCGGCATCGCGCTGCAGTTGCAGGTGCCCCGCCGTGGCCCGGTGCACGTGCGCACCGCGCAGGACCACGTTGTACGGCACCATGCCCGCCAGCACATGCTGGGCAGGCGCACCCGCCGCGATGCGGGCCGCGTTGTCCACGCCGTTCTGCAGCGAGACGACGGGCGTACCGGGCGCACACGCAGCCGCCAGTTCACGCGCGGCGGATTCGGTGGCGCCGCTTTTCACGCACAGCAGGACGATGCTGTCAGCGCCCGGCGCCGCCTCCGCCAGGCTGGTGGCGATCCGCAAGCCCGTGGCGGGCACGGTGCGGTCAAAGCCGTCCAGATCGGTCACGCGCAGGCCCTGCGCAGCGATGGGCTGCAGCGTGTGCGCGCGGCCCACCAACGTGACGGAATGGCCATGGGCCGCGAGGCGGCCGCCCACATAGCAGCCGATGGCACCGGCGCCGAAAACGATGAAATGCATGGAGGATCCGTCCTTGCGAAAAACAGGCCGTTGCACAGGGCCCGCCGCACATTGTGCAGACCCCGGCAGTCAACGGTCTGGCGCCCAGGCGACGCCAGGTCCACAACGCAATATCACAGTATTTCCGGCCCCTGGCACTTATCCATCAAGCGCCTATAGCTATGCTTTCAATAGCAAACCACACCTGCACGCGCAGACCACCGAGGTGATCCGAAGCGCCCAGCAGCGACCCGTTCAACCCCGGCTGCGCAGGGTGCGGCTGAGCAAGATCACCGGCACCAGCCCCACGGCCACCAGTGCCAGTGACGGCAATGCCGCCTCCCCCAGGCGCTCGTCACGCGCCAGTTGGTAGGCCACCACGGCCAGGGTGTCGCTGTTGAAGGGGCGCAGGACCATGGTGGCGGGCAGCTCTTTCATCACGTCCACAAACACCAGCAGCGCGGCAGCGGCGGTGGAGCGCTTGAGCAGCGGCCAGTGCACCCGCGCCATCAGGCCGGGGCTTTTGATGCCCAGCATGCGGGCGGAATCGTCGAGGCTCAGTGGTATGCGCGCGTAGCCGCTCTGTATGGACTGCAGCGCCACGGCGCAAAACCGTACGAGATAGGCCCAGACGATGCCCAACGCCGTGGCGGTAACCAGCGCCCCCACCCCCCACTGCGGCATGGCTGCCTGTAGCCAGCCCACGGGCAACAGCAGGCCCACCACGATCACGGCGCCCGGCACGGCGTAGCCCACGCTGGCCAGCTGTACCACACCGCGTGTGATGGCGTCGGGCTGGCGGCGCACGGCAAAGGCCAGGGCCAGTGCGATGAACACCGCCAGCGCGGCGGTGATGCCACCGAGGCGCACGCTGTGCCATGCCCATTCCATGAAGCGCTCCCACGGCAGCACCGACCAGTCTGCCGCCAAGGGCCGCAGCATGAAGAGGACGGGCGCCACAAACCCCATCAGCACCGGCACCGCGCACACCAGCCACGCCGCCCAGCGGCGTGCGCCGCGCAGCGCCAGCGGCTGCGCCTCGGCCGACCCGGCGCGCCCACCGCCCGTGGCAAAGCGCATGCGTTTTTGCGCGCGGTGCTCCAGGTGCAGAAGCGCCATCACCACCACCAGCAGCATGGTGGCCAGCTGCGCGGCGGCCAGGCGGTTGTCCATCGACAGCCAGGCCTTGTAAATGCCGGTGGTGAAGGTCTGGATGCCGAAGTAGCTGGCCACGCCAAAGTCGGCCAGCGTTTCCATCAGCACCAGCGCCACGCCGGCTGCCACGGCAGGGCGCGCCAGCGGCAGCGCCACCGCGCGGATGCGGCGCGGCAGCGGCGCACCCAAGAGGCGCGCGGCCTCCATGAGGTGCGCAGCGCGCTCGCCCAGGGCCGTGCGCGCCAGCAGATAAACATACGGGTACAGCGAGAAGATGAACACCCATACGGCTCCGCCCAGGCTGCGCACCTCGGGCAGCAGGCGCCCTTCCAGGGCGAAGGTATCGCGCAGGCCCACCTGCAGCGGGCCGCTGTACTGCAGAAAGTCGGTGTAGGCATACGCCGTGACGTAGGCGGGCATGGCCAGGGGCAGCAGCAGCAGCCACTCGAACATGCGGCGACCGGGGAAGTCAAACAGCGTGACGGCCGCTGCCGTGCCCGTGCCCACAATGGCCGCGCCCAGGGCGACCAGCAGGCTCAGCCACAGGGTGGTCCACACATAGCCGGGCAGCACCGTGGCGGCCATCTCGCGCAGGATGGCGCCCGCCTGGGCATCGCCCTGCCCTGCGGGCGACAACGGCAGCCACGATGCCAGCACCGCCAGCACGGGGAGCGCCAGAAAGCCCGCGAACAGGATCAGGGGGATGGTGCGAAGGGCGGATAAAGGCGTGCGGCGCAAGGCGAGTGGCTCGACAAAGGATGAAACGCACACCCGCCACCGGCCAAAGGCCCGGGAACGATCAGGAATGCAAATGCGAATTTTAAGCATTCGCCCCCCGCCCACCTAGAATCGGGGCATGTTTCTTGAGGTCTCCCAACTCGAAGTGCGCTACGCGGGCCGCGCACACGCCGCCGTGCACGGCGTCACGCTCAGCCTGAAAGCCGGTGACATCGGCGTGCTGATCGGCCCGTCGGGCTGTGGCAAGACCACCCTGCTGCGCGCCGTGGCCGGGCTGGAGCCTGTGACCGGGGGCGAGATCCGGCTGACCAAAAGTGTCGTCAGCAGCGCACACCTGAGCGTGCCGCCCGAGCTGCGGCGTATTGGCATGGTGTTTCAGGACTACGCACTGTTCCCGCACCTCACGGTGGGCCGCAATGTGGCCTTTGGCATCCACCAGCTGCCCCGTGCCGAGCAGGCCGCGCGCGTGGCCGAAGTGCTGCAGCTGGTGGGCCTGGAGGGCAGCGAGAACCACTTCCCGCATGAGCTTTCTGGCGGCCAGCAGCAGCGCGTGGCCCTGGCGCGGGCGCTGGCGCCGCGCCCACAGTTGATGCTGCTGGACGAGCCCTTCAGCAACCTGGACGTGGACCTGCGCGAGCGCCTGGCGCATGAAGTGCGCGGCATCCTCAAGGCCGCCGGTGCCACGGCCCTGTTTGTCACGCACGACCAGTTCGAGGCCTTTGCCATTGGCGACGTGATCGGCGTGATGCACGAAGGCCACCTGCACCAGTGGGACGACGCATACACCCTGTACCACCGCCCCGCCACGCGGTTTGTGGCCGACTTCATCGGCCACGGCGTGTTCGCCCCCGCCACGCTGGTGCAAGGTGCCAACAACGTGGTGGCGCAGACACCCCTGGGCGAGCTGACCGACCTGGACGAATGCCCCCTGCCCAGCAGCTACCCCGGTGGGGAATGCGACGTGCTGCTGCGTGCGGACGACATCGTGCACGACGACCATGCGCCCGTACAGGCGCAGATCGTGCGCAAGTCGTTCCGGGGGTCCGAGTTTCTGTACACCCTGCGGCTGGCCAGCGGCCACACCGTGCTGGCCCATGTGCCCAGCCACCACGACCACGCGCTGGGAGAGTGGATCGGGATCCGCGCGCAAGTGGACCACGTGGTGACGTTCCCCCGCGAACGGGGCACCGGAAATTAAGTCAAATCAGGCTTCAGCGCTTATCCAGCAAGCGCTTGCAGCTATGAATTTTGATGATTGAACGCACCCCCGCCGCAGCGGCCATTCAGGATTTGCCCTTGCGCTGCAGGCCTTCCAGCGCGTTCAGGTCCACCTGCGACAGGTAGCCCTGCAGGTCTATCACGCCCTTGTTTCGCCCAATTCGAATACGACGTTACCCGCATCATCCATCTTGACGGACTGCGCTGCAGGCGGCCATTCAACGAAATATACGAACACCGCTCAGGATGACCTGCATAACTCCCTGCGGTCTGCGATAGCGCGGCCTCGGGCGGTTCGCTGCGTTGCTCTTCTTGCCAATAGCCCGGCTATTGGTTGCCAAAAGACGCCTTGCGCCCCATCCCGATCCGCACTACCACCGCCTCGCGAGGGTTATGCAGGACATCCCTCAATTTCATTCAATAGTCATTTTTAACAAATTGACTGAAAATTTCCATCCACTTAGTTGCTTCTTTTTCTGCCGATTTCGATCCACCTCCGAAATCAAAGGCGATCCTCCACTCAGGAAAATCAATGTCTTTTACTCTAACAAAAAAACCTGAGCCGTTTTCGTTCTGCTGGCGATTGTTCATATTTTGGGCTATTCCAGCCAAATTACCCGTCACAACAGATCCATCTGAGTAAATCTTGTACTCCCATTCTCTGATCTGATCAAATTCGTACAACTTCAATTTTTCTGTACTACCGAGCAGGAGTTTTTTCTCCTTTTTATTTATTGCAATAGCTGTTCCGTCATAACAGTGCTTGTAGTCAGCCGCTTGAACAAACGGAAGAGACAAAAATTCATTTTCGGACTTATTGCTCGATATTTCTTTAAATATTTTTACCAAACTAAAAACAGCAAGAGCAATACCCAAAACAACAAAACCACCACCAACCTTTTCGCCCCAGCTCGCAAAGATCACAAACAAACCGATGATCAACAAAACATAATTCATATTTTTTCCAATACTTATTTATAAACCAAATATGCAAACAGCCAATTATTTCGTTTTAACCTCACACAAAATCACGCACATAAATTTTATTGCAAAAATAATATTATCAATCACCAATATTCACCACACATTTTCCAGCATGAACCGAACCGAATATATAGTAGAGGAATTTGCTATTTCCTAGATCGAGCAAAGCATTAGAAGAGTTATTCAAAAATCGAAATTTACGCGATTGATTAAATAAAATTTCTTTGGAAGCAAAAATACTTTGCGATGCCTGCATAAATAATCTAACAACGGATTTTTATGGCTCATATGCAAGTAAATGGATCATATAGTAAATTATTTTTCGCACTTACTCACAACTCGTCGCCCAAAGTGTGACGTTTTTCGCATTCAAAGCTCTTGAGTAAGTGGGCAGCAAAGGCTTTCCTTCCACTCTCTGCAGCCCACGCTTCAGGTCCTGATAGGTCACCTGTCGATGTTCGCCGAGTCAGGGATACTCCGACGTTGGATTTTTACCCAGCTCGTATCTGTCGAGCGGTTGATCGATCAGCTGCGGCGCAGGGTATCCACTATGTCGTGCAGGTGCTGCGTCCAGGCGCGGCGGTCGCGCCCGCCCGCCAGCTCGGGCGTGCCGTAATGCACCACCGCCTCTATGGGCGGGGCGCTGAGCGTGCGCCAGATCGAGCCCACCAGGGTTTCGTCGCCGATGTAGCTGGGCGCAAAACTGGTGGCACCCGTGGCCTTGTCGGCAAAACGCAGGCCCACGGGCTGCACCGGAGCCTGCGCCACCACAGCGGCTTGCAGCAAATTGGCGTGGAAGGGCAGCATCTCGCGCCCGTCGCCCGTGGTGCCTTCAGGGAACACCGCCAGCACTTCGCAGCGCTCCAGCGCCTCCTGCATGGACCGGACCATGCGCAGCGCATCGCGGCGGGAGGTGCGTTCGATATACAGCGTGCCCGCAGCCGTGGCCAGGGTGCCGATCAGCGGCCAGCCCTGCACGTCGGATTTGGAGACAAAACGGCAATGCCGCGCTGCATGCATCACGGGGATGTCGAGCCACGAGATGTGGTTGGCCACCAGCATCACCGGCCCCGTCACCGGGGGCTGCCCCAGGATGCGCAGGCTGATGCCCGCATGGGCCAGCAGCTCCATCGACCACACCTGCACGCGGGCGTGCTGCTGGTCGGGCGAGAGCGACGGAAACCGCAGCGCCACAATCCACAGGCCCTTGGCAATGTGGCCCAGCAGCCGCAAGAGGCGCCAGCTGGCGCGCAGGAACTTCACGGACGGGCCTTGCTATCGCAGCGTCGCGCCGTCTCAGCTGCGGTCAAAAGCGACCTGTCCACCGACCAGGGTCATGCGCACACGGCCGGGCAGCTCATAGCCCGAGAAGGGCGTGTGTTTGCCCTGGCTGGCGAGCGCATCGCTGTGTACCGTCCACGCGGCCTGCGGGTCCACAATGCACAGGTCGCCCACGCCGCCTTCCACGATCTGGCCCACGCTGGCCTGCAGTGTGCCCAGCGCGTTGCCCAGCACGCGCGCGGGTTCGGACGTGACGGTGGCCAGCGCCCGCTGCAGCGGCACGCCGCTATCTTGCGACCACTTGAGCGCCAGCGACAGCAGCAGCTCCAGCCCCGTGGCGCCGGGCTCGGCTTCGGCAAACGGCAGGGTCTTGGCGTCTTCATCGACCGGGGTGTGATCGGACACCAGCGCGTCGATGGTGCCGTCGGCCAGCGCGGCGTTGAGCGCATCGCGGTCGCGCTGCTGGCGCAGCGGGGGCGTGAGGCGGGCGCGGCTGTCAAAGAAGCCGATGTCCACATCGGTGAGGTGCAAAGAGTTGATGCTGACATCGGCCGTCACCTTCAGGCCCTCGCCCTTGGCGCGGCGCAGCAGTTCCACGCCCGCAGCACTGCTCAGGCGGCACAGGTGCACGCGGGCGCCGGTGGTCTTGAGCAGCTCGAAAATGGTGTGCAGCGCAATCGTCTCGGCCGCCACGGGCACGCCCGACAGGCCCAGCCGCGTGGCCAGCGGGCCGCTGGCGGCCACGCCCTTGCCCAGGTGCATCTCTTGCGGGCGCAGCCACACGGTGTAGCCAAAAGTGGCCGCATATTGCAGCGCGCGCTGCAGCACCTGGGTGCTGGCCAGCGGCACCTCGGCCTGGCCAAAACCCACGCAGCCCGATTCGGTCAGCTCGGCCATCTCGGTCAGCACCTCGCCCTCGAGGCCGCGCGTGAGCGCGCCCAGGGGGAACAGCCGCGACTGGTGCAGCTTCTCGGCGCGGAACTTGAGCATCTCCACCAGCCCCGGCTCGTCGAGCACGGGGTCGGTGTCGGGCGGGCACACCAGGCTGGTCACGCCCCCGGCCACAGCGGCGGCCATCTCGGATTCAAGCATGCCTTCGTGCTCGTGGCCCGGCTCGCGCAGGCGTGCGGCCAGATCCACCAGGCCGGGCAGCACGATGCAGCCCGCAGCATCAATCACCCGCTTGGGCGCAAAGTCGGGCGGCACGCGGTTCACGCCCACGATGCGGCCCGCCGCCAGCGCGATGTCGCAGGTCTGGTCAAGCCCCGAAGCGGGGTCGATCACACGGCCGTTCTGGATCAGTATCTTCATGATTTCAAGCCAAATGGGCCGCTAGCGCTTGATAGATAAGCGCAAACAGCTATCAAATAAATAGCACTCACACCACGCGACATTTCTCGGGTCGTTCGCACCACAGCCGACCGAATGCCAGTGCCACCGTGGAACCGGCTTTGCCGGGCCAGGGGTGGCGTCCCCCCTTGGGGGGATGACGCGAAGCGGCTCAGGGGGGTCATGCCTCGTTACCAGCAACGATGGACATGACGGCCATACGGACCGCAATACCGAAAGTCACCTGCGGCAGGATCACGCTCTGCTTGCCATCGACCACGGCGGAGTCGATTTCCACGCCGCGGTTGATGGGGCCGGGGTGCATGACGATGGCGTCGGGCTTGGCCAGTTGCAGCTTCTCCTGCGTGAGGCCGAAGCTCTTGAAATACTCCTGGCTCGACGGCAGCAGGGCGCCGCTCATGCGCTCGTTCTGCAGCCGCAGCATGATGACCACGTCGGCATCCTTGATGCCCTCTTCGAGCGTGTGGCACACGCGCACGCCCATTTGCGCCATGTCGCTGGGCACCAGCGTGCGCGGACCCACCACACGCACTTCGGCGCAGCCCAGCGTGGTCAGGCCGTGGATGTCGGATCGCGCCACACGCGAGTGCAGCACGTCGCCCACGATGGCCACGGTGAGGTTGCTGAAATCCTTCTTGTAGTGGCGGATGGTGTACATGTCCAGCAGCCCCTGCGTGGGGTGGGCATGGCGGCCATCGCCTGCGTTGATCACGTGCACATGGGGCGCAACGTGCTGGGCAATGAGGTACGGCGCACCGGATTCGCTGTGCCGCACCACAAACAAGTCCGCCGCCATGGCCGACAGGTTGGCAATGGTGTCGAGCAGCGATTCGCCCTTGCTGGCCGAGCTGCGCGCAATGTCGAGGTTGAGCACGTCGGCCGACAGGCGCTTGGCCGCGATCTCGAACGTGGTGCGGGTGCGCGTGCTGTTCTCGAAGAACAGGTTGAACACGCTCTTGCCTCGCAGGAGAGGCACCTTCTTCACTTCGCGGTCGTTCACGCTCACGAAGTTGGCCGCCGTGTCGAGGATGTGCGTGACGATGTCGCGCGGCAGGCCCTCGATGGACAGCAGGTGGATGAGTTCGCCGTTGCCGTTGAGTTGGGGGTTGCGCTTGTGCAGCACGGTCAGGCCTCTTTGACTTGGAATTGGAAGGTGCCGCCGTCGTCGCGCGCCAGGGCCAGCGACTGGGCAGCAGGCAGGGCCACACGCGCAGCGGCAAAGTCGGCCTGCACGGGCAGCTCGCGCCCACCCCGGTCCACCAGAACGGCCAGGCGCACGCTGGCGGGGCGGCCGTAGTCAAACAGCTCGTTGAGCACGGCGCGAATGGTGCGGCCGGTGTAGAGCACGTCGTCGAGCACCAGCACGTCGGCACCGTTCACATCGAACGGCAGCGCGGTCTGCGCGCTGGCCGACAGGCCACGCTGGGCGAAGTCGTCGCGGTGCATCACCGACGACAGCACGCCTGCGGGCCCTTCGAGGCCCAGGTCTTTTTGCAGGCGCTCGGCCAGCCAGGCGCCGCCCGAGGCAATGCCCGCCAGGCGCGTGGTGGGGGTCAGCATGCTGCGCACGCCGCGCAGCAGTTCGCGGTACAGCGCCTCGGCATCAAGCACCAGGCTGCCGGATACTCCGGGGGAGGGGGTGGTCATGGGAGATTCCTCAAAAACTGTTCCAGGATGATGCAGGCCGAAGCGGCGTCGGCATCCTTGGCGCCACCTGCGAAACCGGTTCCGCCGCGCGACCGCTCGGCGTGGGCTTCGGTGGTGCTGTAGCGCTCGTCCACCTCGAACACCTGCAAACCAAAGCGCCCCCGCAACTGGCGGCCAAACTTGAGCGCGCGCTCCGTGTTCTCGTGGCTCGCGCCATCAGGGTGGTAGGGCACGCCGATCACGAGGGCGTCTGGCTGCCACTCCTTGATGCGCTCGGCCACCTGGGCAAAACGGGCATCGCCCTCGGCCTTGATGGTGGCCTGCGGTGTGGCGCTGCGCAACATGCGGTTGCCCGTGGCGACTCCCGTGCGCTTGAGGCCAAAATCGAAAGCAAGAAAGGTCTGGAAATGCGCAGGAACGGCGGGCTGAGCGGGCAGACCGGTCATGCGTGCCCCGCCTCGGGCGACAACATCCAGGCCTTGAGGCCCAGCAGCGACAGGGCCCGGTCGTAGCGCTCGGGCACGGGGGTATCGAAGATCACAGACAGATCGGCCGCCACGGTGAGCCAGGCGTTCTCGGCCAGCTCCGATTCAAGCTGGCCCTCACCCCACGACGAATACCCCAGCGTGATGAGCACGCGGCGGGGGCCTGCGCCCGTGGACAGCGCTTCGAGCACGTCCTTGGAGGTGGTCATCTCCAGGCCACCGGGGATGGTCATGGTGGAGGCGTAGGCCGACTCGTCGGTTTCGGCCCGGTCCATCAGCATGGGTTCGTGCAGCACAAAACCACGCTCGGTTTGTACCGGGCCACCCTGAAAGACGGGCTCTTTGGTGAGGTCCTCGCGGCGCAGGGAAAGGTCCACCTTGTCAAACAGGCCCTTGAGGGTGATATCGGTGGGCTTGTTGATGATGAGGCCGAGTGCACCGCGTTCGCTGTGCTCGCACAGGTAAACGACGCTGCGCGAGAAAGACTCATCTTCCAGACCGGGCATCGCAATCAGGAAGTGATGCGTCAGGTTGATGGGCGCAGAATCGAAAGACATTCCGCAATTTTAACGGTGAACATGCCACCCTCCTCCGAGCCCTCGTACCCCCGCGGTCTGGTCTGGTTCCGCCGCGACCTGCGAGCCCACGACCAGGCCGCCCTGTACCACGCGCTGACGCGCTGCGAGCAGGTGTTCTGCGCTTTTGTCTTTGACAAGGACATCCTCGATGCCCTGCCCCGCGCCGACCGGCGCGTGGAGTTCATCCGCGAGTCGCTGGTGGAGCTGGACGAAACGCTGCGCGCGCTTTCGGGGCAGGAACGGGGAGGCCTCATCGTGTGGCACGCGGTGGCCAGCGATGCCATTCCAGCACTGGCCAGCGCCCTGGACGTGCAGGCCGTCTTTGCCAACCACGACGATGAACCCCAGGCGCTGGACCGCGACCGCCTGGTACGCACGCGGCTGGCGGCCGCGGGCAAGGCCTTCCATACGTTCAAGGACCATACCCTGCTGGAGCGCAGCGAGGTACTGACGCAGACCGGCAACCCGTATAGCGTGTTCACACCGTACAAGAATGCGTGGCTCAAGAAGATCGATGCGTTCCAGCTCCAGAGCTATCCGGTAGAGCGCCACGCACACCATCTGGCGGCGCGCCCCGAGGGCTATTGCCAACCCGTGCCCACCTTGCAGGACCTTGGGTTTGAGCCCACAGCGCTGTCCCAGCTGCGCCTGCCCACGGGCGCCCGGGGCGCACAGCAGCTGTTCGACGATTTTCTCGGCCGCGTCGAGCGGTATGAGGACACGCGCAACTTTCCGGCAGTAAAAGGGCCCAGCTACCTCAGCGTGCACCTGCGATTTGGCACCATCTCGCCGCGCCTGCTGGCGCGCACGGCGCACCGCCTGATGCAGGAGGGCAACCCGGGGGCCACGACCTGGCTCAGCGAACTGATCTGGCGGGATTTCTACTTCCAGATCCTGCACCACCACCCGCATGTGGTGGGCCAGAGCTTCAAACCGGCCTACGACGCTATTGCCTGGGAGACCGGCCCCGAGGCCGATGCCCTGTTTGCCGCGTGGTGCGAGGGCCGCACCGGCTACCCGCTGGTGGATGCCGCCATGGCGCAGATCAACCAGACGGGCTACATGCACAACCGCCTGCGCATGGTGGTGGCGAGCTTTCTGGTGAAGGACCTGGGCATTGACTGGCGGCGGGGTGAGGCCTACTTTGCCACGCACCTCAATGACTTCGATCTGGCCGCCAACAACGGCGGCTGGCAATGGGCCAGCTCCAGCGGGTGTGACGCCCAGCCGTATTTCCGCATCTTCAACCCGGTGAGCCAAAGCGAAAAGTTCGACCCGGAGGGCAAGTTCATCCGCCGTTACCTGCCGCAACTGGCGGGCTTGTCCGCCAAGGCACTCCACGCCCCTTGGCTGGCGCGCCCGCTGGAGCTGCAAGAGGCAGGTGTGCGGCTGGGGGATACCTACCCGCTGCCGGTGGTGGAACACGACGCGGCGCGGCACCGCACCCTGGAACGTTATGCCGTGGTGAAGGCCACTGCAGCCTGAGACTGCCGCTCACCGGCGCGCAGCAGGGGGTGGAATGCTGTCTGGCCCGGTGGGCTCATCGGGGGTCATTTGCATGCCCTCACCACCCAGCGGCGCACCGGCTGCCAGCCGCAGGCGCAGCCGCACATCGGTGCGGTTATCGGCGTTGGCAATCGCCTCTTCGGGCGATATGGCGCGGGACTCGACCATGGCCAGCAAGGACTGGTCGAAGCTCCACATGCCCTGCTCACCGCTGCGGGTGATGGCAGTCTTGAGTTCGTCGATCTGGCCCTTCTGGATCAGCTCTGCCACATAGGGCGTGAGCAGCATGATCTCGGTGGCAGGCACCAGGCCACCCGCCAGCCCCGCCACCAGGCGCTGCGCTACGACAGCGCGCAGGTTGAGCGAAAGGTCCATGAGCAATTGGCGGTGGGCGTCTTCGGGGAAGAAATTCACAATGCGCTGCACCGCCTGGTTCGCATTGTTGGCATGCAGCGTGGAAACACACAGGTGGCCGGACTCGGCATAGTGCAGCGCGTGCTGCATGGTGGCCCGGTCGCGGATTTCACCAATCATGATCACGTTCGGCGCTTCCCGCATCGCGCGGCGCAAGGCCTCGTCATAGGACAGCGTATCAAGCCCCACCTCGCGCTGGGTGACCAGCGACTTCTTGTGGGTGTGAAGGTATTCGATGGGGTCTTCTACCGTCAGGATATGGCCGCCGGTGTGGGTATTGCGGTGATCCAGCAGAGCAGCCAGGGTGGTTGTCTTGCCCGAGCCTGCCGACCCCACCGTGAGCACCAGCCCCCCTTTGAGAAACGCCAGTTGCTGGAGCACGGGAGGAAGGCCAAGTGCCTCTAGGCTGGGAATGCGGGCGATGACGTGGCGGATCACCATGCCCACCTGGCCGCGCTGGCGGTGCACATTCACACGAAACCGCTCACCCTCGGGTGTCTGCAGGGAGAGATCGCACTCCATGGTGGCGTCGAACTCCTGCTGCTGCTCCTCACGGAGGATGGAGTAGGCCATCTGCCGCACATCATCTGCCGTCAGCTGTTGCTGCCCCATGGCCACAAACACGCCCTGCCGCTTGAGGGTGGGTGGCGCACCCGCCATGATGAAGAGGTCGGAAGCTCTCTCCCGCACCACCACCGCCAGGCAGGCCAGCAAACGAGGGTCAGGGGAAGGAACGGTTACCGGCGAAGCCATCATCAGCACAAACTCCGGGATGCAGCAGGCCCAAGGGGCACCGGGATCTGACGCCGCATCTGCAAGCCACAGGCCCGCCACTTCAAGGCAGGCCTGCGGTGCACTTGCATGGAGACGCTATGCCTCTGCGGTCGCCGCGAGGCGGGCGTAGTGCTGGATGAGGCTCAGCAGCTCTTCATCCGAGTAGGGCTTGCCCAGGTAATGGTTGACGCCCAGTTCCATTGCATGCTCACGGTGCTTCTCGGCGATGCGCGACGTGATCATGATGATGGGGAGGTCACGCAGCGCGCCATCGGCCCGAATGTTCCGTGCAAGGTCGAAGCCGTCCATGCGCGGCATTTCGATGTCGGACAGCACCACGGTCGGGCGCTCTTCCTGCAGGCGTTCCAGCGCTTGCAGACCGTCAGCCGCGAGCGCCACACGATAGCCTTCGCGCTGCAGCAGACGCTGCGTGACGCGGCGCACCGTGATGGAATCGTCCACCACCAGCACCAGCGGAACCTGGCTCGGACCCGCAAGCTGCGGAGACACGACCGCCTTGCCTGCACCCGAAGAACCGTCAGCCTCCAGGACAGGCGGCAGACCCGCACTGGCGGCACGCACCTGATCACCATAGACGGTAGCCAGCGCCACCGGGTTGTAGATCAGCACCACGGCACCAGAGGCCAGCACGGACATGCCGGCCAGACCTGGCAATCGCGACAACTGGGGACCAAGGTTCTTCACCACGACTTCCTGGTTGCCCAGAACTTCGTCCACGTGCATGGCAATGCGCTGCGATGCACTGCGGAAAATCACCACCGGTCGCGTCTTGCCGCCAGCCTCGTTGCTGCGCGAAGAAGCCTGCAGAAGCGCCCCGGACCAGAAGAAGGGGAGCTGCTCCATGCCGTCATCAAAATGACCGGTGCGGTAGGCCGTCTCCAGGTCTGCCGCCGACGTGCGCCGCACGATCTCGACCACGTTGGCGGGCACGCCAACGGCCAGATCGCCTGCGCGCAGCATCACCACCTGCGTCACTGCCGTGGTCAACGGCAGCACCATGCGGAATGCGGCGCCCTTGCCCGCTTCGGTCGACGTTTCAATCCGACCACCCAGCGCATTGATCTCGGCACGCACAACGTCCATGCCAATACCGCGCCCTGCCAAGCCGGTCACTTCGGACGCAGTGGAGAACCCGGGCATGAAAATCAGGTTGGCAGCCTCCGCGTCGCTCAGCTCCGCGCCCGGCTCCACAATCCCCTGGGCCAGCGCCTTTTCGCGAATGCGTGGCAAGTTCAGCCCAGCACCGTCATCCCGGAATTCCACCGAAACGTCATTGCCTTCGTGGTGCAAATCGACCGTGATCGTGCCGGAAGCGGACTTGCCCGCTGCGGTGCGCACCTGCGGATCTTCAATGCCGTGGGCCACGCAGTTACGCAGCAAGTGTTCGAACGCGGGGGTCATGCGATCCAGCACGCCGCGGTCCATTTCGATGGAGCCGCCGGTGATGTCCAGCTTGATCTGTTTGCCGGTTTCCTTCGACGCCTGGCGCACCACGGCGTAGAGGCGTTCGGCAATGCCCTCGAACTCCACCATGCGGGTGCGCAGCAGATCGCGCTGCAGCTCGCGGGCCTGGCGACCCTGGGCAATCAGATCGTCTTCGGCGCCTTCCATGGCCCGTTGCAGGTTGCGCTGCACGGTCGCCACGTCGTTCACCGACTCGGCCATCATGCGTGTGAGCTCCTGCACGCGCGTAAAGCGGTCGAACTCCAAAGGGTCGAACCCAGCAGCAGAATCCTTGGACAATGCCAGACGCGACTGCATCTGCGATTCCGCCTGCACCTCGATGTCGCGCAACTGCTGACGCAGACGATCCAGGTTGCCGGACAGATCGGTGAGCGAACTGCGGAACTGCCCCAGACGCACGTCGAGGCGGGAGCGGCTGATCATCACTTCGCCAGCCTGGTTGACCAGGCGGTCCAGCAGTTGCGCGCGAACCCGCACCGACTGGTTGGCGGCCACACGCAAAGGCGCGAGCTGCGACGGACCCGGCAGACGCACCGCCGCATTTGCGGGCGCGGTCGATGCCGCTGCAGCCGGTATGGGCATTGGAGCCGGGCTGTCTGCGCGCGCCTCGGACAGCCCGCGTGGCGCCTCCACCGGCAACGCAACCACCGTGTCGGCCGAGCCTTGACCAATGGCACGCAGCGCATCAAAATTGGCCTGAATGCCATCGAAGTTCCCTTGCAGGGGCTCGATTTGGTCCGAAGTGACCGTTTCGGCATCCAGATGCTCGATCGCCGATTCCAGCCTGTGGGCCATTTCGCCCAGGCGCATGGCCCCGGCGAGGCGCGAGCTGCCTTTGAGGGTGTGCAACGCGCGCAAGACCTCACTGCGAGCACCAAGGTTGTCCGGCCGCGAGGCCCACTGGCGAAGTGCGCCACCCAGCTGCGGCAACAGCTCCGCAGCTTCTTCTTCAAAGATCGGGAACAGATCCGGGTCAATGACGTCGATGGCGTCGATATCGTCGTCTACATCAGAACCTAGCGCCACGGCATGCGCGATCGCCTCGTCGAACCTGTCGTGATCGTGCACCACCGCAGACAATGCAGGCGCCACATGCCTTGCTACGACGGCATCGGGTTCATTCACGGGTGTGGCGTCTACGTCGTCCAGGTTCGATGCAGGCGCAACTGCAGACAGCTCGGCTTCTGCCTGAACCACCGCGGGGTGCGCGGCCTCTGGGCGATCCGCGTCGGTGGCCTCGTCTTCCGGAGGAGACAGCGTGTTGTCCACCTCGGTCTCGAGTATCTGGCGCAGCTGCGCCAGCACTTCTTCGCTTGGCTCCTTGAGAAAGCCCGCCGCAAACTGGTGGAGCAACCGGCGAATATCGTCGGCTGCTGCCAGAAAGGCCTGGGCTTGCTCCTCGGTGCCACCCGACTGCAGCATCACATGCTGCAAGGCGTGTTCGAGGACCCTGGACAACTCGGAAAGGGCCGTGAAACCCACTGTGGCAGAGCTGCCTGCCAGCGAATGGGCCAGCGCGACTGCGATGTCGGGCAGCGGCTCGTGCAGCTCCAGCGACCATTCCTGAAGGCAGGTGGCCAACCGACGCGACCACTCGTCCGCTTCGTTCAAATAAACGTTGTACAGCGGTATGCCAATGCGCAGCGTATCAATGACCTTGACCGCTTCATCGCTGGCACCGTCGTCCTGGGGCACTGCATCGTGTGATTGCGGTGCATCGGTGGACGTAACGGCGACGGTTTCTGGCGTCTCTGAGGCGAGTTCTGGTGCTGTTTCTGCTTCGTCCGCAATCACCACTGGCGGCTGCAGCTCCACCAGGCTCTGCACCTCCAAAGGCTCCGTTGCTTCAGATGACGGGACCTTCAGCAGTGCGGCCACATCGTCCGGCACATCGGCTGTTACTGCAATGTCGGATGCGGCGTCCGTCGGGGCGGGTTCCAGGTCAGGCAACTCGAGATCCAGCACAAAATCGGCACTGGATGGATCGACCGCACCTGAAGCGGCAGGCGCATCGTTGAGCGCGGCAGCGAATACGGAAAAATCGATGTCTTCCGCCACGTCGCTGGCCACGGCTCCCGCATCGCCGGGCTGGGGCACGTGGTCCGAGATGGCGGTGACCTCGAAATCGGGCGCCACGAACTCTTCGTCGACAGCCTGAGGTGCCTCTGCGACCGCAGCTTCCGGCAGATCCCGCAACTGCTCGTCGGGCGCAGCCACTTCGCGTTCTGCCGCAGCTCCAGCCAACGGCACGTCCAGCCCGCCATCTGCGGGAAGGACCAGCGGCAGCAGTGTGCCGTCCAGACGCATCGCGTCCGCAGAGCGGCAGAAGGCGTCCGCTTGCCACGCGCCAGCCTGGCCGGCGGCAATATCATCAGCCCATCGGCTGAATGCCCGCAACGCATCGGAGGACAGCTGCAACAAGCTCGGCTGCATGGGCTTCTGCTCGGCCAGCCAGGCATTCAGCACCTGCTCCATCGACCAGGCGGCCTCTCCAAACTCGTTCAACCCAACCATCCGCGAGCTGCCCTTGAGCGTGTGGAACGCCCGGCGCAAGGTTGTCTGCTCGGTGAGGTTGCCTGGCTCGTCGTTGAGCACCTGGATGGCCGCCAGGCCATTGGCCACCACCTCGCGAGCCTCTTCGAGAAACACTTCGAGCAGCTCGTCTTCGATTTCCGGTGCCTGCGCGGGCGCGGAAGCGGACGCGGCGACAAGAGCGGCATCAGCGTGAACAGGTGAAGGCGGCACGGCCCGTGCCAGCTCGGGCAACTCGAACGAAATACCGGGATCGAGCGAGTCGGCTTGCGCTACAGCCACATGGTGACCTCCATCGTCAGATGGCAGGTCAGGCAGGGCGACGAGTGAACCGAAATCTGTGGGTTCACTGGCGGGCTCCGTCGCGGGGAAGCGCGGCAGCACGTCGGGCAGAGGCACAGCAGACCGTTCGTCCAGCTTGGCAATACCGTCTTCCAGTGCATCCGACGCGCGCGAACGGGTTTTGCCCATCAGCACGCGCAGTTCTCCCAGTTCCTCGTCGTATACGAACAGCTTGCGCGCCATGGTGCGCTGATAGCTGAGCATGTCGATCATGAAGCCCAGAGCACCCAGGCTGTTGCCCAACTTCTCGAACACCCCCTGGCGCTCTTCCTCGGGCACTTCATTGATAAGCAAGCGCTCCACCATGTCGCGCATGCGGACCACCGCCAGCGAGGCCTGGTCCAGGCCCAGCACCGACAACACGCCGCGCATTTGCGCAAGATGGCCGGGAACCGACGCCAGCACCGCCGTGTCATTGGGATTGCGGAAGAACTGATCGAGCGCCTTCTCCGCCTCTGCGAGCGTGGAACGCAGCTCGTCCACCACACTGCCCATGGTCTGGTTGTCGCTGACCCTGCGGTACAGCTCCTCCATCCACTGTTCCAGCGGTTCGGGCTCTGCGCCAGCGCTGACCGCATCAAGACGCTCGGCCAGACGCGCAGCACGCGTCTGCATCTCGTCGCCGTCTGCATCCAGCTCTTCAAAGGCTGCCTGCAGGTACAGAACCGAGGTTGCGACTTCCATGGCCAGAGCGGCGGAGGGAGGCTCTCCCGAGCGCGTAGTGGAGTCCAACGCCCGCGTCAGTGCCTGGGCCAGGCTTTCACTGCCCGGGTGGAGCTTGCGCAGCGAATCGCAGACCAGGCTGAATTGATCCGCGGCAGGCTTGAGCTTGTTGCGATCGCCCCCTGCCAAAGCAGACCACGTTTCCGTGGCTGCAGCAATCCGCTTGCGCGCCTGCGCCAGTAGCGCGGGGTCAAACCTGCCAAAACGCGCCGCTTCGTAGTCCACCGGCTGGAACCGGTCCAGCGCAAACGCCTGCCGTACGGCCTGCAACGAAGGCACGTCGCTGGCTGCGGTGCCGGAAGGCTTGGCCTGCGAACAGAAAAACAGCAGATCCTGAACCAGACGATCCGCGATCGTGGTGTCACCCTTGGACAGCGTCGCGTACTGCATCAGCACGCGGGATGCCACGCGCTTCACATACACGTCGGCAGGCAACAGGCCCGCAGCGAAGGCCTCAAAGAAACCTGCGCAGATCTTCCAGAAGGAGCGGGACTGACGGTCCTGCTGCGCGGCCACAAACCCGAGGCAGGTATCGCGCAGGCTGCGTGCGGCCTTCAGGTCGCCGGACTTCACGATCCGCAAGACAGCAGCGTCCAGACGTGCACGCGCCTCTGGTCCATACGGAAGCGGCTGTGCTGACACAACGCCTTCGGGTTCCCGGAAGCGGCGCTCCACGGGCCACAGATCGGCGGGGTGGACACGATCTGCACCGGCCAGGGCCTGGGCTTCGCGGTACTGCGGAAACAGCGCAACCGGCGATGCGGGTTTGCCGGCCAGGACGGTTTCCAGATATTCAATCAGCGCAAAACTGGCACGTTCGATCACTGCTGCAGCGTCGTCGCTGCAGGTTTCCGGTCGTTGCACAAACTTCTGCACCGCAGATTCCATGGCCCGCAGCACCAGCGCCGGCGGGCCCATGCCGACCATTTCGAGCGCGCCGCACGCCTGGTGAAGCTGCTGCCGCGCAATGCGCAATGTGCCGGCGTCCAGCGCCGCCAGATCGGACTCGCGAGCGGCCTCCGCATCGCGCACGAACCGCCGCATGGCCTTCACTGCCCCATCAAGCGACTTTCGCAGTTCGTCCAGCACCCAGGCCAAGGGACCGAGATCCTGATCTCCCTGGGTCCCATCTACGGCCGGTGCATTGTTGACATCAATAGATGACATGGATTCGTCCCCGGCTGCAATGAGCCAGCTGGTTGATGACTAACTGCTGCGTCAGGCGATCTTGAACCGTGCCACCGATTGGCGCAATTCTTCGGCCATGTGCGAGAGCTCGCGCACCTGCTGCGCAGTGGTGCGGGTACCTTCACCCGTCTGTTCGGTCACCGCAAAAATGTGCTGGATGTTGTCGGCCACTTCGTTGGCCAGAACAGCTTCACGGGAAGTGGAAGACGAAATCTGCTCAATCAGTTCAGCCAGACGGCGCGACACGCGGTCGATTTCGGTCAGTGCGGTACCAGCGCTGTCCGACAGGCGAGCCCCTTCCACCACACCCTGCGTGGAGCGCTCCATAGCGGCCACGGCGTCCTGGGTGTCGGTCTGAATGGCCTTCACCAGCGCCGAGATCTGGCGCGTGGCGTCTGCGGAACGTTCAGCAAGGCGCTGCACTTCTTCCGCCACCACCGAGAAGCCGCGACCGGCTTCACCGGCAGACGCGGCCTGGATGGCGGCGTTCAGAGCCAGCACGTTCGTCTGCTCGGTAATGTCGGAAATCAGCTCGGTGATTTCACCGATCTCCTGCGACGATTCGCCCAGGCGCTTGATCCGCTTGGAAGTGTCCTGAATCTGATCACGGATGGAATTCATACCGCCGATGGCGTTCTGCACGGCCTGCAGACCCGAGTCCGCAGCTTGCAGCGACTGACGGGCCACCGTGGCAGACTCTTGCGCCTGTGTGGACACTTCGTTGATTCGGGTCGCCATGTCCAGAACGGAACGGCCGGTTTCACGAATTTCGCGCAGCTGTTCGGTCGAAGCAGCCAGCAGTTCGGTCGAGGTGTTGTCCACCTGCGCGGTCGTCTGCGCCACGCGGGTCGCCGTGTTCTGCACGCTGCCCACCAGCTGGCGCAGTTCTTCCACCGTGTAGTTCACCGAGTCGGCGATGGCGCCCGTAATGTCTTCGGTCACCGTGGCTTCCTGTGTCAAGTCACCTTCGGCGACCGACTGCAGTTCGTTCATCAAACGCAAAATGGCAGCCTGGTTGGCGTCGTTAACGCGCTTGGCTTCTTGCTCCTGGCGCTTGGCGTCTTTTTGCTGCATTTCAGCAGCGGCCTGACGGCCCCGGCTGTCGAGCAGCTGTACCCGGGAAATGCCCACACCGCAAAAGATCACGAACAAACCGGCCAGCGCCATTGCTGCGAGCTGACCACCACCCACACCCGTCTGGGCAGAAAGCTTGGACTGCAGGCCTTCCAGCTGGCGGCGCAGCGGTTCACTGTCGGCAATGATGGCGGACTGGGCCTCGCGGGCAGACACGAGCCCCTGCAGGTTGCCCAGAATGGCGCTCGCCTGGGTCCGGGTTTGCTCATAAAGCTTGATCAGCGCTTCCAGCTGTTCACGCGTTTGCGCGTCACGTGTCGGGGCCAGGCGCAGTTCCGGGCTTCCGTCCAGCAGACCTTGGGCAATTTCCTTGAAGGAGTTCAAGTCCTTGCCCAGCAGAAACACGGCCTCGGGGCTCACACCTTCCATCGTCTGGAATTCGTTGGCAGATTTGCCGATACGCTGGGTCAACATCACCAGCTGGCCGGCGGCAGAAATTTCGGCGGCCGGGGCGTTCTGCTGCAGTTTCAGCGAAGACACGGTTTCAGCGATTTCCAGCAGATCGGAAGACTGGCGGTTGATCGTGCGCAGCGCGTCACCCACCTGCGTCAGAATTTTTTGCTGGCCCATCACCACGCTGGCGTTGCGTTCGGCGCGTTCCATGAGCGGGTTCACCGCATCCAGGTCGGGCTTGAAGGGTTCGCCCAACGACTCCACACCCAGCTCTGCATCGCCGGAATTCAGGGCGCGCACGTTTCGCGCCAGCACGCCCGAGCTTTCCACAACGTCCGGGAAGGCCTGGGGACTACCCACCAGCGCCTGCGACACGGACTTGGCGAGCCGCTGTGACTGCATCAGGGATTGCCCGGTCGAAGCAAGCTGCTGGGCAGACCGGTCCGCCTGCTGCAGCACCCAGAAAGCGATCAAAGCCAGCACCGCAACGCCGATCAGCAGCAGCGCGAGCAATCGCCGCTGGTGGGCCGCCGCAGTCGCCCGCCCCAATACCGGCAGCGAGATCAGATCTTCTTCCGCCTCTGGCGAGTGCAGCTCCGGCACATAACCATCAGGATCGCCCTGGACGCTGTTCATCGCCTCGGATTGGTAGGTATCGCGCATTGGCGAGCCTTCCAGCGGACCCGTGGCAAGCAGATCCTGCCCGTCGTCGGCGGTCGCGCCGGTTTCCGGAGTGGCAGGTTTCCGGTTGAACAGTTTTCCAAATTGATTGACAACGGACATGGTGCGGCCTTACAGAAAAACTCAAGCACTGATGCTCAGGAAAGCGGGATGTTGGGACAGGATCTGCAAGTTCAGCTCCTGCCAGCGTTTGCCGCTGGAATCGATGTAAACGGTGCCAAAAAAAGCAGGGGCATCGTCGGCGGGCGGCTCGGATGACACAAAGGCATCGGTACCGCGCAGCCCCGCCAGACGGTCCACCAGCAAGGCAGCGTTCACATCCAGGGCGGCATTGAATGCAAGCAGGCTGGCCTCTGCGAGCGCCTGGTCGGTGCGCGGCGCAGAGGAACCCAGCAGGCCCGCCAGATCCACCACACCGACCAGACCACCCCGAAGGTTGGCAACACCCAGAAACCAGCTCTGGGTGTACGGAACTGCCTGGATCGAACCCCAGGGGAAGATCTCCCCGGACTGGCCCAGTGGCAGCAAATAGAAACTCCCGGCGGACTCTACAGCCAGCCAGGAGGAAACAGAGGTCCCTTCGGTTCTTGCGGCCTGAAGACGGCTGGCAAGTCGGGTCTGGAGCTCTCGCAGGGCTTCGCGGTTGGCCATGAACGCGCCGCAGCCTCAGTTCAGGGCGTCGATCTTGGCCTGCAGTTCGGCGGGATCCACGGGCTTGGTGATGTAGCCACGCGCTCCCTGCCGCATCCCCCAGACGCGATCTGTTTCCTGATTCTTGCTGGTGCACATAATGATGGGCACATCGGCATACAGCGGATCCCGGGTAATGGCGCGCGTGAGCTGGAACCCATTTTGGCCAGGCATCACGACATCCATGAGGATCAGGTCAGGCTTTTCCTCCGCCAGACGGCGAAAAGCCTCTTCAGCATTTTCTGCGGTGCGAACCTGCATACCTTTTTTCTGAAGCAGGTCCGTCAAAAACATCAACTCGGTCTTCGAGTCGTCGACGACCAGTACTTTCTGGATGGGCATTACATCGCTCCTTGTTGGGCATTGCCAAACTGCTGCACCGCTTGCAACAGCTGGTCTTTGGTAAACGGTTTGGTGAGATATTCCTGGCAGCCGACCATGCGCCCGCGCGCCTTGTCGAAAACGCCATCCTTGGAGGACAGCATTACCACCGGAGTATCCGCAAAACGGGCGTTGCGCTTGATGATGGCGCAGGTCTGGTACCCATCGAGCTTGGGCATGAGGATGTCGCAGAAAATCAGCTGTGGCTGGTAATCATTGACTTTGGCCAAAGCATCAAAGCCGTCGTCGGCCAACAAGACTTCGTGCCCCCCCTGCTTGAGAAAAATCTCGGCGCTTCGACGGATGGTGTTGCTGTCATCCACCACGAGCACTTTGAAAGATGCGCCTGTTGTAGTCAATTGTTACTGCTCCCGATGGAAAAATAAACAACGCATCAGCACATGATGATGCTGATGCGCCTCAAATCTGAACCATCTCGAAGTCTTCCTTGCGGGCTCCGCATTCGGGACAGGTCCAGTTCATCGGGACCTGATCCCAGGGAGTATTGGGGGCAATGCCGTGCTCAGGAGATCCCTCTGCTTCGTCATAAATCCAACCGCAAATCAAACACATCCAGGTTTTAGAGTCGATCACAGCTTAAAGGGCCTTCACATAGAATGCAACGATTGTATCTAGTCATCTCCGTGGGCTGCGGCTTCGGTGCCACCCTTCTTGCAGGATCTGGTCCATGACCACCAAAGCATCCACTCCCCCCCCAGACATCATGGACCTCGACGATGACGGCCCGGAGGACGCAAGCCCTGCATGCGTGCTCGTCTTCAATGCCAGCGACCCCAGCGGCGCTGGCGGGCTGACGGCCGACATCACCACTATTGCCTCCGTAGGCGGGCATCCGATTGCCGTGGTCACAGGTGCCTATGCCCGTGACACGGCGCAGATTTTCGACCACTTCAGCATTGACGACGAGGCGGTGGCCGAGCAGGCCCGGGCCGTGCTGGAAGACCTGCCGGTCCAGGCCATCAAGGTCGGTTTCGTGGGCAGTCCGGAGAACATCAGCACCATCGCTGAAATAACCACAGACTATGACGAAGTCCCGGTGATAGCATACATGCCCAACCTGTCCTGGTGGCGCGATGAGCTGATCGACGAGTACCTGGACGCGTTCCGCGAATTGTTGTTACCGCAGACCTCGGTGTTGGTTGGAAACCACAGCACCCTGTGGCGCTGGCTGTTGCCCGACTGGACCAGCGACCGCAGCCCCACGGCGCGCGACATTGCCCGGGCCGCCTCCGAAATGGGCGTGCCCTATACCCTGGTCACCGGCATTCCCCTGCCCGAGCAGTTTGTCGAGAACGTGCTGGCCTCCCCCCAGACCGTGCTGGGCAGTGGCAAGTTCGAGCTGTTCGACGCCACCTTCTCCGGCGCCGGCGATACCTTGTCGGCCGCCCTCACGGCCCTGGTGGCCAGCGGCAACGACCTGGGCGAAGCCACCAGCGAAGCTCTGGGCTACCTCGACCGCTGCCTGGATGCCGGCTTTCGCCCCGGCATGGGGCACATCTTGCCCGACCGCATGTTCTGGGCCCAGCCCGACGGTGACGAGGCCGATGGTGACGAAGAAGAACCCCCGATTGATGAAGCACAGGCCCTCGAAGGCTTTGTGATGCCCCCCCATGACACCAAGCACTGATCTCAATATTCCCCTGTTCGAACGCGCCAAGGCGCTGATCCCCGGCGGCGTGAACTCGCCCGTACGGGCCTTCAAGGCCGTGGGCGGCACGCCGCGTTTTGTGAAGCGTGCAAAAGGCGCCTACTTCTGGGACGCCAACGACCAGCGTTTCATCGACTACATCGGCTCCTGGGGACCGATGATCCTGGGCCACGGCCACCCCGCTGTGCTCGAAGCCGTGCAGAGCGCCGCCCTTGACGGCTTCAGCTTCGGCGCACCCACCGAGCGAGAAGTGGAGCTGGCCGAAGAGATCCTGAGCCTGGTCCCTTCGATGGAGATGATCCGCCTCGTCAGCTCCGGCACCGAAGCCGGCATGAGCGCCATCCGCCTCGCACGTGGCGCCACGGGGCGAGCCAAGTTCATCAAGTTCGAGGGCTGCTACCACGGCCACGCCGACTCACTGCTCGTCAAAGCCGGCTCGGGCCTGGCCACGTTTGGCAACGCCACCAGCGCGGGCGTGCCGCCTGAAGTGGTGCAGCACACCCTGGTGCTCGAATACAACAATGTCGCCCAGCTCGAAGAAGCCTTTGCCCTGCACGGCAAGGAACTGGCGTGCGTGATGATCGAGCCCATCGCGGGCAACATGAACCTGGTGCGCGCCAGCGTGCCGTTCATGAAGCGCTGCCGCGAGCTGTGCACCGAATATGGCGCGCTGCTGGTGCTGGATGAGGTGATGACGGGCTTTCGCGTGGCCCTGGGCAGCGCGCAAAGCGTCTATGCCAAGAGCATCCCCGGCTTCAAACCCGACATCACGGTGCTGGGCAAGGTCATTGGCGGTGGCATGCCGCTGGCAGCCTTCGGTGGCCCGCGCGCCATCATGGAACACTTGGCGCCGCTGGGCGCGGTGTACCAGGCCGGCACGCTGTCGGGCAACCCGGTGGCCACGGCCTGCGGGCTGGCCACGCTGCGTGAGATCAAGAAGCCCGGCTTCTTCGATGCGCTGTCGGCCACCACACGTTCGCTGGTTGATGGGCTGGCCGCTGCGGCGGCGGCCGAGGGCGTGCCCTTCAGCACCGACAGCGAAGGCGGCATGTTCGGCTTCTTCCTGATGCCCGAGCTGCCCCAGAACTACGCCCAGGTGCTCAAGACAGACAGCGCGCGGTTCAACCAGCTGTTCCACGGCCTGCTGGATCGCGGTATCTATATTGCACCTGCGCTTTACGAGGCCGGTTTTGTCAGCGCCGCCCATACACCCGAAGACATTGCAGCCACCGTGGCAGCCGCCCGCGAAGTGTTCAATGAACTATCAAAATAATAGCTGCCAGCGCTTTACCATCAAGCGC
>NZ_AGTS01000030.1 GCF_000238595.1 Acidovorax sp. NO-1
TGTTGGCGCCGACCGAAAACTGAGCCACTTTTGAGGGTAGTGCCGACCCAAAACTGAGCCAGGTGAACAACCTACTCTGCTGTTTTTTTGTGCAGCAGAGGACAAGGAGTGATCACCATGGACATGATTGGCAGGATCCGGCATTTGCATGCCCGGAAGAACAAATCGGAGCGCGAGATATCGCGCATGACAGGGCTCTCGCGCAACACGGTTGCGAAGTGGCTGCACGGGGAAGTGGACGGTCCACCGAAGTACCGGCGCGGCGAGCAGCCCAACAAACTCACGGCGTTCCATGACGTGCTCAGGCAGGCCTTGAAGGCTGATGCACGTCGGCCCAAACACGAGCGGCGCACAGCCAAGGCGCTGTACGCCGAGATCAGGCGTGCGGGCTATGAGGGTGGTTACACGCGGGTGACCGACTTCATCCGGGCATGGCGCCAGGGCGAAGGCCAGGGGTCTGCGGGCAACGCCTTCGTGCCGTTGGCCTTCGAGCTGGGCGAGGCTTTCCAGTTCGACTGGAGCGAGGAAGGCATGGTGATCGGCGGCATCTACTACCGGGTGCAGGTCTCACACATGAAGCTGTGCGCCAGTCGGGCTTTCTGGCTGGTGGCCTACCCCAGCCAGGGCCACGAGATGCTGTTCGATGCCCACACCCGCAGCTTCGCCGCGCTGGGTGGCGTGGCGCGCCGGGGCATCTATGACAACATGAAGACTGCGGTAGACAAGGTCAAGAAGGGCAAGGGGCGCATCGTCAACGAGCGCTTTGCCACCATGTGCGCGCATTACCTGTACGACCCGGACTTCTGCAACGTGGCCAGCGGCTGGGAGAAAGGGGTGGTGGAGAAGAACGTGCAAGACAGCCGCCGGCGCATCTGGATCGACGCGGCCAAGATCAAGTTCGGCAGCTTTACCGAACTCAACGCCTGGCTGGCCCAGCGCTGCCGCGCGTTGTGGGACGAGGTGAGCCACCCCGAGCACACCCAGTTCAGCGTGGCCGAGATGCTCGAACACGAGCGCGCGCACCTCATGCCCATGCCCGTGCCGTTCGATGGCTACGTCGAGAAACCCGCTCGGGTCACCAGCACCTGTCTGGTGTCGGTGGCGCGCAACCGCTATTCGGTGCCGTGCGAACGGGTGGGCCAGATGGTCAGTACGCGGTTGTATCCGGGCAGCGTCGCCATCGTGGCCGACGACACCATCGTGGCCCGCCACGACCGGCTGAGCAACGCGGGCGAGACCCGGTACGACTGGCAGCACTACATCCCGCTGCTGCAGAGAAAGCCCGGTGCCCTGAGGAACGGCGCGCCCTTTGCCGACATGCCCGAGCCGCTGCAGCGGCTGCGCCGTGGGCTGCTGCGCAACCCGGGCGGCGACCGGGTGATGGCGCAGGTGTTGGCCATTGTGCTCAGCGCCGGTCTGGACGCGGTGCTGGTGGCCATCGAGCTGGCGCTGGAGAGTGGGCCGCCTGGCAAGGTCAGTGTGGAGCACGTGGTCAACGTGCTGAACCGGCTCAACGCGCAGCCGGTGCCGCCCACGGCGGCCACGCTGCTGAGAGCGACCACGCCGCCGCTGGCGAACACGGCGCGCTACGACAGCCTGCGCTCGGACACCGTGGGTGCCATCACCGAAGGAGCCGACCATGAAGACTGATGTGCTGGTCGAACTCAAGGCACTGCGCCTGCACGGCATGGCCGGCGCGTGGGCCGATCTGGTCGAGCAAGGGGGTGGCGAGGCAGGCGGTGTGGGCATCGAGTCCTCGCGCTGGCTGATCGAGCACCTGTTGCAGGCCGAGGGTACGGACCGCGCGATGCGCTCGGTCAGCCACCAGATGCACGCGGCGAAGTTCCCGGTGCACCGCGACATGGCGGGCTTTGACTTCGAGGTCTCGCCGGTGGACCGCAACCTGGTGGAGACTCTGGCCACCACGGCCTTCACCGACGAGGCGCACAACGTGGTGCTGGTGGGCGGACCGGGCACAGGCAAGACCCATCTGGCCACAGCAATCGGCGTCTCTGGCATCACCCGGCACGGCAAGCGGGTGCGCTTCTATTCCACCGTCGATCTGGTCAACGCACTGGAGCAGGAGAAGGCCCAAGGCAAGGCCGGTCGCATCGCTACCAGCCTGCTGCGCATGGATCTGGTGATCCTCGATGAACTGGGCTACCTGCCGTTCAGCCAGGCCGGTGGGGCGCTGCTGTTCCACCTGCTGAGCAAGCTGTACGAGCACACCAGCGTGATGATCACGAGCAACCTGGACTTCGCAGAATGGTCCAGCGTGTTCGGCGACGCGAAGATGACCACCGCGTTGCTGGACCGACTCACGCACCACTGCCACATCATGGAGACCGGCAACGAATCGATCCGATTCAGTCGCAGCACGGCCGCAGCCAAGAAGCGCATCAAGGCCCGAGAGCAGGCGCGCAAGGGAGCCAAAACCGAAGCTGGAGACGAACCCTTCTGATCGGAAACGGTGATGGGCAAGCCGCTACGGGCTACGCCCTGCGCGGCTTGCCCATCGCATTTAACAACACGCCAAGGAGACCAGCAAACCAGCACAGCCTCTACACTTATCCACAGCCGACCCTCTCAAAGTCGGCTTCCACCCCTGGCTCAATATTCAGTCGGCACGGTGGCTCAAATTTGGATCGGCGCGGAC
>NZ_AGTS01000029.1 GCF_000238595.1 Acidovorax sp. NO-1
GCAGCACCCCCAAGCCGGCGGCTTGTACCACTGCGTGGCCGGTGGCGACACCAACTGGCATTTGTACGCGAAATACGTTCTAGCCCAGGCGCAGCAAGCGCAACCTGCTATTGAATTGAAAGCGACCGAAGTGGCACCCGTGCCCACCAGCGCCTTCCCCACACCCGCCAGGCGCCCGCACAACTCGCGTCTGGACACCACCAAGCTGCGGGCCGCCTTCGGCATCACGCTGCCCCAATGGCAGCAGGGTGTGGCACGCATGCTCGCCGAAATTCTCTGAACAGCGATGCAGACCATGACCGCACCAGAAACCACCGCAGCCACCACCCGCAAAGGCATCATCCTTGCCGGAGGCTCTGGCACCCGCCTGCACCCGGCCACGCTGGCCATCAGCAAGCAACTGCTGCCGGTGTACGACAAGCCCATGATTTACTACCCGCTCAGCACCTTGATGCTGGCGGGAATCCGCGACATTCTGGTCATCAGCACGCCCCAGGATACCCCGCGCTTCGAGCAGCTGTTGGGCGACGGCAGCCAGTGGGGTATCAACCTGCAATATGCGGTGCAGCCCAGTCCGGACGGACTGGCGCAGGCGTTCATCATTGGTGAAAAGTTCCTCGACAACCACCCCAGCGCCCTGGTGTTGGGTGACAACATCTTCTATGGCCACGACTTTCACGAACTGCTGGGCGATGCCAACCAGCGCACCGAGGGCGCCACCGTGTTTGCCTACCATGTGCAAGACCCCGAGCGCTATGGCGTCGCCGAGTTCGACACACATGGCAAAGTGCTGTCGCTCGAAGAAAAGCCCCCGGCACCCAAGAGCAACTACGCCGTCACCGGTCTGTACTTCTACGACATTCAGGTGGTGGACTTGGCCAAGGGCCTCAAACCGAGCCCGCGTGGTGAGCTCGAAATCACCGACTTGAACCGTCTGTACCTGAAGCAGGGAGAGCTCAACGTCGAAATCATGGGCCGGGGCTATGCCTGGTTGGACACGGGCACTCACGAAAGCCTGCTGGAAGCAGGGCAGTTTATTGCTACGCTGGAGCACCGCCAGGGCCTGAAGATCGCCTGCCCTGAAGAGATAGCCTGGCGCGCCAAATGGATCAACACCGAGCAGCTCCAGCGCCTGGCCAAACCCCTGAGCAAAAACGGCTATGGGCAATACCTGCTGCGCGTTGCCCAAGAAACCATTTACTGAGACCTGCATGCAAGCCACCCGACTCGCCATCCCCGACGTTGTGCTGATCGAACCCAAGGTGTTTGGTGACGCGCGCGGGTTCTTTTACGAAAGCTTCAACCAGCGCGCCTTCAATCAGGCCACGGGTACGGACTACCAGTTCGTGCAGGACAACCACAGCTGCAGCAGCAAAGGCGTGCTGCGCGGCCTGCATTACCAGATCCAGCAGCCGCAGGGCAAACTGGTGCGCGTGGTCAGCGGCGTGGTGTTCGACGTGGCGGTGGACATTCGCAAAAATTCGTCCACGTTCGGCCAGTGGGTTGGCGTGGAGCTAAGTGCAGACAATCATCGCCAGTTGTGGGTGCCGCCCGGCTTCGCGCACGGGTTCGTGGTGTTCAGCGAGGCGGCGGAATTCTTGTACAAGACCACGGATTACTATGCGCCCGAGCACGAGCGGTGCATTGCGTGGAATGACGCCGATTTGGGGATCGACTGGCGCCTGCCTTCCGAGCCGCGCCTGTCGGCCAAGGATAATAAGGGTCTGGCACTGGCGCAGGCGGAAGTGTTTGACTGAAGATGTCGCAGATGCTCTTGGTTCCTTTTTTCTCCACTGAATACGCTAATGCGAATGCGTCCGTCGAGGATGCAATCCGGCGTGTCGTGCGCAGCAACCATTTCATCCTGGGTCGGGAAGTCAGCGCGTTCGAGGACGAGTTTGCCGCCTACATCGGCGTGGAGCACTGCGTCACGGTGGCCAGCGGCAGCGACGCGCTGGAACTGGCTCTGCGAGCGTTGGGCGTGAACCGCGGCCAGTCCGTGGTTACCGTGGCCAATGCTGGTTTTTATGGCAGCTTCGCCATCCACGCATTGGGCGCGGAGCCCTTGTATGTCGACGTGGACCGGACAACGCTCACTCTATCCGTGCAAGCGCTAGAAGAGGCCCTGCGCCTGCGACCGGCCGCCGTGATCGTTACGCACCTCTACGGCCAGATGGCCAACATGGGTGCCATAGCGGACCTGTGCAGTGCCGCATGTGTGCCGCTCGTCGAGGATTGCGCGCAAAGCCATGGCGCCAGCCTCGGCGGACACAAGGCCGGAGCTTGGGGCGACGTGTCGTGCTTCAGTTTCTATCCCACCAAGAACTTGGGCGCGCTGGGAGACGGCGGGTGTGTAGTAACCCGCCGCGCCGACCTCGCACTGGGTGTCCGCGCCCTTCGACAATACGGTTGGGAGCCTAAGTACACAGTGGTCCATCCCCATGGCTGTAACAGCCGCATGGATGAAATCCAGGCTGCTGTGCTCCGCGCCAAGCTACGGTACTTGGACGCCTGCAATGCCGAGCGCAGTCGCATCGCAGCGCGCTATGCCGAAACGCTGGCAGACTTGCCTCTCGTGCTCCCTGGCACGGGCGGGCCGGAGCATGTGGCGCATCTTTACGTCGTCCAGACCCCAGCGCGTGACGCGCTGCGTGCGCACCTGGCAGCTGTGGGCATTGCTGCAGAGGTTCACTACCCCGTCGCGGACCACCATCAACCAGCCTACCTCGGCACCCCAACGCCCTTGGACCTCGCCGTGACGGAGCAGGCATGCGCACAGGTGCTCTCACTGCCCTGCTTTCCGGGGATGAGCGACGATGCCGTGGCTCATGTTGCCCAGTCCGTGCGCCGGTTCTTCGTGAAAGGCGGGTAGCGCGGGTGCTCAGCCTTATCGTCCCGGTTTATCGCAACGAAGGCTCCATTCCAGAATTGCTTCAATCCCTGGAGGGGCTTAACCAATCGCTGGGCGGCAACATGGAAGCCGTGCTGGTGGTCGACGGCAGCCCTGACCTCTGCTACGACCTACTGCGCCAGGCGTTACCCCAATGTCGCTTTCGCTCGCAGCTCATCCTGCTGAGCCGCAATTTTGGCTCGTTCTCTGCAATACGCGTCGGTTTGCAAGCCGGCGTTGGTCGCCATTTTGCGGTGATGGCGGCCGACCTGCAGGAGCCGCCAGACATGGTCTTGCGCATGCGAAAACACTTGGCTGCGGATGAAGCCGATGTTGTCGTAGGCGTGCGAGAGACACGGGACGACCCTTGGCACCAGCGGTGGCCCGCGCAGATTTTTTGGGCGCTCTACCGGCGCTATGTGGTCACCGAGATGCCCTCCGGCGGAGTAGACGTGTTCGGTTGCAGCCGCGCTTTTCGCGACGCCTTGCTGCAACTGGAGGAGCGCCACAGCTCCCTGGTCGCGCAGATCTTCTGGCTGGGCTACCGGCGCGTCCAGGTGGGTTATCAGCGGCTTCCCCGGCGCCACGGGCGCTCAGCCTGGACGTTCGGGCGCAAGCTCAACTACCTGTCGGACAGTCTGTTCTCATTTTCCGACTTGCCTATCAAGCTGCTGATGCGGGGCGGTGCGCTCGGGGTCTTTTTTTCCTGCCTTGTAGGCGCGGTGGTGGCTGCCGCGCGGTTGATGGGAGCGATCACGGTACCGGGCTACACCATGATCATGCTGACTATTGTCTTCCTGGGCGCGCTCAACATGCTGGGCCTGGGTATTGTGGGATCATATGCTTGGCGTGCGTACGAGAACACCAAGCAGCGCCCCTTGGCAGTGGTGCTGTGCGCCCAATCCTTTGCGCCAATGCCGCCTGCCGCGACTTGAACGGTCTTCAAAGATGAATGACAGCGTGTACTTCCACCCCCAGGCCCTGTGCGAAAGCCTTTCGGTGGGCGCCCGCACGCGCATATGGGCATTTGCCCACATCCTGCCGGAGGCCCGCATCGGTGCGGACTGCAACATCTGCGACCATGTGTTCGTCGAGAATCAGGTGACCGTAGGGGACCGGGTCACCATCAAATGCGGAGTGCAGCTCTGGGACGGCATCAGCGTCGAAGACGACGTGTTCATCGGACCAAATGCCACTTTCGCCAATGACAATTTTCCCCGGAGCAGGCAGCGACCTGATCAATACGCACGTACTGTCATCCAAAAAGGCGCGTCGATCGGTGCCAACGCCACCATACTTCCCGGCATCATCGTCGGCCCCAAGGCCATGGTGGGCGCTGGTGCCGTCGTGGTGCGTGACGTGCCTGCGCGCGCCATCGTGGTGGGCAATCCGGCGCGCATAGTCGGCTACGCTGAAGCAGCCTTCCAGGTTGGGGGCGGCACGGCGACCCAGATATCGTCCCAGCAAGAGCCGTCTGTAAGGGCCACCGGCGTGCGTGGCGTGACCCTTCACAAGCTGAAGAATGTCGCCGATATGCGCGGCAGTCTGACCGTCATGGAAATGGAGGACGGCATTCCCTTCACCGCGCGCCGTTCCTTCTTGGTGTACGACGTGCCCAGCGAGGAAATCCGAGGCGAACACGCGCACCGCCGCTGCGCCCAGTTCCTCGTGGCCGTCAAGGGACGGCTGCACGCAGTGGCGGACGACGGTGCCAGACGCGAAGAGTTCGTGCTGGACAGCCCCACGCTAGGCCTGTATCTACCGCCCATGACATGGGGCGTGCAGTACCGGTATTCACCGGACGCGGTGCTCCTCGTGCTGGCCTCGGAGCACTACGAGCCCCATGACTACATCCGCGACTACGATGAATTTCTCCAAGCGGCGGTGACCCGTCCCACGTCACCGTGAGCACCCTCTTGGACACCTGCGAGAAAGTGCGCAACGCCCTACCAGTAGGTGGCTGGCGCCGCTTCCTGATCTCTGGAGGTTGCAACACACTGGCCTCGTATGGGCTGTACTTGGTGCTGCTACGCAGCTTCTCGCACGGGGTGGCCTATACCCTGGCCTATCTGTCAGGGATTGCACTGGCCTATGTCTTGTACAGGCACTTCGTGTATCAGGCCCGCGGCGGTGCCCTGCGCATGGCTGGGGTGGCGTCGGCCTACGTAATTCAATACGCCGTCGGGCTGACTTGCGTCAACCTGTGGGTTGCCGCGGGCGGTTGGGCAGCTCTGGCACCCTTCTGCGCTATCGCGGTCACCACACCCCTCATGTTCTTCCTGAGCCGGAAGATCTTTGCCCGCAGCAAGCCTTACTGAACCGTGTAAGGCCGTCTCCAGGCAAAGAATGGTTTTTCAATGAAGTGATAGCTGGCCGCCGCCACTGGCAGAAAAGCCACGAAGCACATGAACGCCCAAGCCAGCCCCACGTAGAAATTCGAGATGTCCATGATCCGCTCATGCGCAAATGCCGCTAGGTCGAACACCACGAACATGTGCAGGAGATAGACCGAATAGGAGTATTCGCCCACCTTCCCGACCCACTGTGACGCGCTGCCGTCCAGAAAACTCCATCGCCGGCCGTCATACCAAGCAATCAGGCAAGCGCAGGCGGCGCCTTCGATGCTGCTCATCACAATCCACAGCGGTTGCGGCGAAGGGTAGCCGGGCGAACGCATGAACCCGCCATGGGCGTCGAACCAAGCATAGAACAGCAGAAAGCAAGTTCCCACGACGAAAATTGTCTTGTTCCCCATCCGCTGGCCCAGCCCCATCCGATAGGCTAGTATGCCGAGCGTGAACTGATCGATTCGCCCCGCCAGCGTGAAATATGCTTCGTGCTGCACGCTGCCCTGCATGAGATAGATGGCGGCGCGCAAGGTTGTCGCCAGTGCAAGGATAGCCAGTGCATGCCACGGTGACCGGGTAATTAGAGCCAGCAGCAACGGCAGCAGCACGTAGAAGTGAAGCTCAATGGTGATAGACCAGCCGCCGTTCGGCAGGCTAGGGTAAATAGCACCGCGCAGCACAGAAACCATGAACTCCGTGACCGGCGCGCCCTGGGCTAGCAGCATGGCCAGGTTAATGAGTATCACAGCCACCAACAGCGGTGCCAGCCGCAACACCCGGTTCCAGAGGAACTGTCCGTAGGCGATTTTCTTGCCGGCCAGAAGCTTGGCAAATAAATACCCGCTGAGCGTCATGAACAATGCCACGCCCACATGCCCTTCGTCAAAAATCGCCAGCGGAAACAGGGCGGGCGCCTGCGCGAACGGAACCGGGTAGCCCGACTTGTAGTGCAGGAAGTGCCAACTGAAGACCAGCAACGCGGCCAGCGCACGAAGATGGTCTAGCGCCACAAAATGGTGGCCCGAGGTCGATCTCATGGTCTCGCGCTCCGAGAGCGGAGTGCTTCGTAAAGCACGTCCGAACCGAAAGCGCCATTGCGCGAGTCGAACGAGAACAGGTTGGGCGTCCGCTCTAGTGCCTGGCCCTCCCAGTAGGGCTCCAGGAAGAACGTGAGAAAGTCCGCATTCCGTGCCGCGTGGGCCGCGAAAACCTGCCGCAGCTCATCGGAGGACATGGGCTTGAGTGGATGAAACTCCGTGATCCCGTAACTTGGGTGCGGCGAACGGCGTAACCACCTCCGTAGCGAATCGCCATAGGCTGCTTCCCCATACAGGCTGATCCCCGCGCGCAACGGCAGCAGATTGCCGAGCGACGCATCGACGGCGAACTTGTTAGCGTCCCAGCTGGGATTGGCATAGGGAATCAACTGGTGCGTATAGCGGGGCAGGGCGCCCAAGCAGGAGCTTTGCAGCAGCCGGTCGAAATGGCTCAGATACGTCACGACCTGCTGTCCCCTGAACTCGTGCCATAACGGCACGAGCGGGTTGTAAAACAGCGCTACATGCTCCTGCGGCTGATCGAGGGCCGCTTCGACGCCCGGCCCCGCGGCATGGCTGGCGGGGAGCGGATGCTGGGGCTGCTGTTCCGGTGTGCGCTGTTCACGGTCCATGACGGCAACCTGCCGGTGTCCTAGGTGTGTGAGGCGATGTGGCACCAACTCGGCATACACATCAATACCGTGAAGCCCCGGTTTCATCGCCCGGAAATCCACATCTAGGCGCCAGCCTGTATTGACATGGCCAAAAGCGGGCTTGGCCTCCAGCACGTCTCGACGCGTCAAGTCCGCCGCCGTGGTTCCCACACGCTGGCCATTCACATAAACATGGATGCGCGGGCTGGGACTGTTCGGCGCAAAGAGCCAGCCAGATACCGGAAAAGTGCCGTGCGCAAACGGATCGATGTGCTCCTCGTACTGGTTCAGGGCCTGTTTGCGGATGTCCTTGGAAGGCGGGCGCACCTCGTCGAACGTCCCATACCGCGTCTTCAGTATGAGATTGAGCTTTTCTATCCGATCGAAACGGCTGCGTAGAAAATTCTGGAACCCGGCCACGGACTGAGGACTGTATTCCGTGACGGCGTAGTCACTGGCAAAGCCCATGCCCGTCTCGAAAGACGGGAAAAGTTGGTGCAGTTCTCCCAGCACCGTAATGCCCCGGATCTTGCGAACGTCCCGCGTAGGCAGCTGGCATATATCCTCGACCAGTGCTTGGATGGCCCGGGTGCGATAGTGGGAGATGCCATTGTCCGTCGTGGCAACCGACCAGTTGTAGATGGGTGCGCCATAGTAGGAGTCTTCGGGCAAGGCGCCGCTAGGTGTGTGTGCCACATTGCCGGGATCTTGCGCCAGCACCTTCTCCAGTGGTGAGTGCGAGGAGAAATGGGTGGAGAACAGATAAAGGATGAGGGGCCGGTTCGAATCGCGAATGGTGCGCGTCACCCTTTGCACGCGCTCCTGGTCAATGGCCCAGGCTTCCCCTTCCTGTCGAAAGAGCTGCAGCAAGGGTACTGGCAGGGTATACCCGAGCGCGTAGGACTTGAGCCAGGGGGCATCAAGCCGGGCCAGCGTTGCCTCCAGCAACGCTGCGGCAGAACCCTGTTCTCCCGTGCAGTTGAGGCCCAGCGGCTCGCTGGCTGCCTGGTCAGGGATATTAATGCAGGTATCGCTTATCCCCACCATGGGGGCCACCAGCATGGGAGAGCGGCGCAGGCCGCCAAACGAGGGATCGTAAGACGCCAGCAGCTGTGCTCCGTAGATTCCCGCCGCAATGACGCCGGCCGCAGCGAACCAATGAATCCAGGGCAGATTCCTGGAAAAGGAATGAACAGACATTGTGGAAAGAATTCGGGCGATGCGACCCGGTAAAATCCGGGCCTCTCCATGCAGGGCAAAATGTGAGCGGGTTGGCGCGGGGGAAGACCCCCTGAATCGGATGTGCCAAAAAACAGCCGGGCGGCGCTCCACTCCCTTACATTAACGATGACCGATACTATTACAACTCTTGCGGAAGCCGCGTTCCTCGCGCAGGACAGCGCGGCCTCGAGGCCCCTTCTTGGCGAATTGCTGGTGCAGTCGGGCAAGCTTGGCGCGCGCGATTTGGAGCGAGCGCTGTCTGCGCAACAGGAGCTGGGCGGGCTGCTGGGGCGCGTGCTGGTACGCTTGGGAGTCGTTTCCGAGACAGACGTAGCGCAGGCGCTCTCTAGGCAATTGGGTATTCCCCTGATCCGGGAGGACGAATTCCCAGCCGTGCTCCCAGAAGTGCCCGGCCTGTCATTAGATTTTTTCAAGGCTCATGCGGTTTGCCCACTGCGCCTGGAAAATGGGGTCCTGCATGCCGCCTTGGTCATGCCCCAAGATGCTTACCTCGCAAAGGCATTGCGCTTGGCCTCCGGGTGCAACGTGCAACCCTATCTGGCTCTCGAAAGTGATATCGAGGCCGCACTGGCTGAGCCTATCCCGTCCGAGGATACCGACGGCTTGCAAGACGTGGGAGACGGGGGTGACTTCGTCGAACATCTCAAGGACTTGGCCAGCGAGGCGCCCGTCATCCACCTTGTGAACGCCATCATCGGCAAGGTAACTGACCTGAGAGCGTCGGATATCCACCTGGAGCCCTTTGACGACGGCCTGCACGTCCGTTACCGCATCGACGGTGTCATCCACCCTGGCGAGGTAGTGCCCGTACGCATGAGCGCTGCCGTCAACTCCCGCGTCAAGCTCCTGGCCCATCTGGACATTGCCGAGCGCCGCTTGCCGCAGGACGGACGCATCAAGACGCGTGTGAAGGGTCGCGAGCTGGACTTGCGCGTCTCCACTGTGCCCACGGTGCACGGTGAAAGCGTTGTCATGCGTGTGCTCGACCGCGCCAGCGTCCGCCTCGACCTGAACACCATGGGCTTCGAGACCGACACGCTGGCCCGTTTCAACGAGCTTTTGGCCCGCCCACACGGCATCCTGCTGGTCACGGGCCCAACCGGCTCCGGCAAGACTACGACCCTTTATGCCGCGCTGGCTAAGATCGATGCATCCGAGCAGAAGATCATTACGGTAGAAGATCCGGTGGAATATCAGCTCGACGGTATCAACCAGATCCAGGTCCATACACAGATCAACCTCACTTTCGCCAACGCGCTGCGCTCCATCTTGCGGCAAGATCCTGACATCATCATGATCGGCGAAATGCGCGACGGAGAAACCGCGCAGATCGCGGTGCAGTCCGCGCTGACTGGCCATCTTGTGCTCTCCACGCTGCACACCAATACTGCAGCGGGCGCCATCATCCGCATGCAGGACATGGGTGTCGAGCGCTATCTCATCACATCAGCCGTCAACGGCATCCTTGCGCAGCGGCTCGTACGCACGCTGTGCGGTCACTGCAAGCAGCCCTACCAACCCGAACAGGGCCTGCGCGAAAGCACGGGCCTTGCCAGATTTTGCCCGCCCGACCGTCCTATTTATCGCGCGGTGGGGTGCACCAGGTGCAGGGACTCGGGCTACCTCGGTCGCACGGGCATTCACGAGCTGCTTATGCTGGACGAGCCCATCCGGCGCGCGGTCATCGACGGCAGAGATGCCAACACGCTCAACGAGATCGCCGCGCGCGGCGGCATGCTGAGCCTCTTCCAGGACGGGCTGCGCAAGGTCGCCACCGGCGTGACCACGCTCGACGAATTGGCACGCGTCACCCAGGACCAAGCAGATGCCTGATTTTTCGTGGCGAGCGATATCGGCTGCCGGAAAAGTCGAACAAGGTCATATGGCCGCGCCTAGCGCTGCAGGTGTGATGCGCCAGCTCCAGGAGCGCGGTCTGACACCTTTGCAAATAGACGGCGCGTCTGCCGCGAGCGCCTCCGCACGACCATCGGCCTTACCTGCGCAATCCCGCGTACGCGTGGACAAGGGGCCGGTCACTTCGGCGGACGTCATGGCGCTCACCTCGGAACTAGCCATCATGCTGCGCGCAGGACTCGCTCTGGACAACAGCCTGCGGGTGCTCATCGAAATGAGCCATAAGACCAGTGTCCGAAACCTCGTCCAGGGCGTCCTCGACGCCGTGAAGGGAGGCGCGCCGCTTAGCCGGGCTTTGCTGGCGCACCGCAACCTGTTTTCGGACTTTTATGTCAACATGATCCGATCGGGGGAGGCTAGTGGGCAGATGTCGGCCGTCCTTGACCGCTTGGTGGAGCACATGGAGCGCCAACGCGCGCTGCGGGACAGCGTCATTTCTGCCACCATCTACCCAGCCATCCTTTTGGGCGTAGCGGTGCTTTCGCTCATCGCCATGCTGGGTTTTGTCGTGCCTCAGTTTGAAAAACTCTTTTCCGACATGGGCGATGCACTCCCGGCTCCGACGCGCTTCGTGATGGGTCTTGGTCAGGCATTCACCCAATACGGTCTCTATATCGCCATCGGCACGTTCGTGGCAGCGTCTTTGGGGGTGCGTTGGCTTAAGTCGCCATCGGGGCGCGCTTGGTGGCAAGGTGGCTTGCTGAAGCTGCCTGTTGTTGGTCGGCTGGCGCTCAAATATGAGCTCACACTCTTTACAAGATCATTGGGAACTTTGCTGGGTAATGGAGTCCCTATGCTCACTGCACTTCACATCGCTACGGACACCGTTGCCAACGTCACCCTACGCCAGTCTTTAGCGCGTGTGGCACCCATCGTCAAAGAGGGTGGGCGAATCGCGCAGGCCGTCTTGGCCACTGGCATTTTTGAGCCCCTGGCCATAAATTTAATCCGTGTGGGGGAAGAAACGGGGCGCATCGGCCCCATCATGCTGGAGCTGTCACACATTCTGAACAGGGAGGTCGAAACCGGCATCAAGCGGCTATTGACCATGTTGGAGCCCCTGCTCATCCTCGTGCTCGGGGTGTTGATTGCCGCCATCATTGTCTCCATCCTGCTTGGCATCCTGTCGGTCAACGATTTGGCCGTATAACCATTTAATGCAATACAACAAGGACGCACTTTTTATGATGCAACATTGCAGCCCCATACGGCGAGCCCAGGGTGCGCCATTGCGAAAAATCGCCCGGGGCTTCACGCTAATTGAATTGCTCGTCGTGCTGGCCATCCTCACTATGCTGGCTGGTCTCGTCGGTCCCAAGGTGTTGGGTCAGTTGGGCGGGGCAAAGTCCAAAACAGCTGCCGTTCAGATTGCCGACTTGGATAAATCTCTGGAGCTTTTCAAGCTTGACGTCGGCCGTTATCCCACCACCGAAGAGGGGCTCCAGGCACTAGTGCAGCGTCCTGGCTCTGTAAACGGTTGGACAGGGCCATACCTCAAGGGCGGCGTGCCCTCCGACCCGTGGAACAACCCCTACAAGTATTCCAACCCCGGCCCCAGTGGAGGTATTGAGATACTTTCCCTGGGTTCGGACGGAGCGCCCGGTGGTGAGGGTGAGGCTGCGGATCTACGCAACACTCGTTGAGCTCTAAACTTCAACTGGGGATAATGTTTAAAGCGGCGCGTGGCTTTACGTTGGTTGAACTCTTGGTGGTCTTCGCCATCATGGCGCTGCTGATCAGTGTGGTACCCGCAGCGTATGACAGTGCTCGGGAGGGTGCTCAATACCGCGATGTGGTACGTGGCATCGTCAGTGACATGCGCCAAGCTCGCCAGGCAGCGCGGCTGCAGGGGCAGGAAAAGCGGTTTGTCCTTGATTTTGAGCAGCACAGCTATGGTGTCGAGGGGGGGGCTTTGCGTCCTCTGCCGGATGCCATTGGTTTTCGCGCTCTGGTAGCCGGCAGAGAAATGAGCAGCGGCGTAGCGGCCATCCGCTTCCTGCCCGACGGAGGTGCCACCGGTGGCAGTGTGCAGGTCTTGCGCAAGGGCGGAACAGGGGTGCAACTACGCGTAGATTGGCTGTCCGGTAGGGTTACCCAAACCCCTCTGGCCCCATGAAAGCAATCGTGAGCAGGGGGCGCCAGAAGGGGCTATCTCTGCTCGAAATCCTGGTGGCCTTCTCCATCATGGCCATGGCCTTGGGTGTGCTCTATCGGGCTACCGGGGGTAGCTTGCGGTCGGTGGTCGCTATCGAATCCACTCAGCGCGCAGCGTCGCTGGCGCAGTCCCTGCTGGCCCTTCGCGATGCCGTGCCAGCAACGGGGTGGGCCGACTCCGGCGAAACTGCCGAGTTCGCCTGGAGCATCAACAGCGCCCCCTACCCCACCAGCGTCAACCAGCCCAACGTGCCGCCCTTGCATGAAGTTGTGGTGGAAATCCAATGGTCCGACGCAGGCGCGGGGCGCACCCTCAGCGTAAGCACCCTGCGCCCCGAGCGCAAGCCGCTGCCCGGGGGCGCCACCCCATGACGCGCCACGCCGCAAGCCGGGGCTTTACCCTGGTGGAACTCCTGGTCGTCCTGACGCTGCTGTCGCTCATGGTGCTCGCCATGGCATCGGCGCTGCGCACCGTGGCGCAGAGCCAGGAGCGCGTAGACCACAAACTTACCCGCATCGACGACTACCGGCTGGCCGTGGACTTCATCCGCGACACCCTGGGCAGCATCTCCGCCCGCAGGCAGGCGCGCAGCCTGGACGAAAAAGCCAGCCCCTACCTCTTCGCCGCCGCCCCGGACGCCGTCGCCTGGGTCGGCGTCATGCCCGCGCGCTATGGCAGCGGCGGGCGGCACTTCTTCCGGCTGGGGCTGGAGAACATCGACGCGCAGAGCCATCTCGTGCTCCGTTTCGCCCCCTGGCAGCCGGAAGCCACGGCTTTCCCCGACTGGGCCTCGGCCGACAGCCGGGTGCTGGCCGACGACGTGCAGGCCCTCGCCCTGCGCTACGAGAACGACCTCCAGGAACCTCCGGCCTGGGGCACCGAGTGGGCCGAGCCGGCCCAGCTACCCAGCCGCGTTGCCATCGACATTGCCACGGCATCCGGCGACTGGCCCACGCTGGTCGTGCCCTTGCGCAAGCTGCCGCTCACCGACTCTAGCGGCGGCGACTTCTCCGTAGGCGGGGGGCGCCGCCGATGAGGAACCGTTTACCTCGCAGCAGCCGACAGGGCGGCATGGCACTCATCGCCGTGCTTTGGCTTGTTGCCGCGCTCAGCATCATGGTCATGGGGCTGGTGCACAACCTGCGTGGCGAAGCCCGCCTGGCCGGCCAGGCGCGGCAGATGGCCGTGGCTGCAGGGCTGGGTGACGCGGCCATCCACATCGTGTTGCAGGAAATGCTGGCCCGCACACAGCAAGGGCAGCCGCAAAAAAGCCTCGAAGTCGTGCCCGTCACCTACGGCGGCCAGAACATCGCGGTCGAAATTCTTCCCATCAGCGGCCTCATCAACATCAACGGCGCCGGAGCTCCCCTGCTCGCGCAACTGCTCGCCGTCGCGGGCCTGCCCCAGAATGCAGCGCAGGACATGGCCCAAGCCATCGTGGACCTGCGCTCCACCCGCGACCCGCAAGGTGCCGCCAGGAACTTCGAGGCCATCGAAGACCTGCTCCAGGTACCCGGGATCGACTACGACCTCTATGCTAAGATCGCGCCGCTTTTGACCGCCGACCAGACGGGCGGTGACCGTGTCAACCCCCTGGCCGCACCTGAATCCGTCTTGCTGGTACTGGCGGGGGGCGACGCAGGCAAGGCCGCCAGCATAGGCGTCCAGCGAGCCGCCGGTGCCGTGGGCATCGACACCACCGGGCTTATTGGCGAGTTCATCGACAGCAACACCGCCACGCAGCGCTTTCGGCTCACCGCACGTGTGCCGCTTGCCGATGGGGCTGCCGCCGTTGTGGCGCGCAGCGTCAACCTGACATCTACCGCGCGCGACGGCATGCCATGGCACACTTATCGTTTCGAGCAACGCCTGCGTGAAGACACCGCGGCCCCCTGAAAACCTGTTCAATGTCGCCCACCGCTTCACCTCCCCGATTCTTCGGACTGGACACGCACAGACTGCGAGATACCTTCGCCCAGGCCTGGGCGGAACTGCGTGACGGCCCCATCCTCGACTGGTTTACGCCTGCGGCGCGCGTGCGCTGGTTCAGGGCCGAGGGCCCGGAAGAGCGTTGGCTAGCCAGCGGCGGGCGCCTCGTACGGGACAAGGCTGGCGCCGCCCGCGCCGCGCCCTTTGCCGCCATCGAGGTGCCCGACGCCATCGTGCTGCGACGCCACACCACGCTTCCCGCCCTGGCCCCGGCAGCCGCTGCACAGGCCATGGCTCTCGACGCCACCACCCACAGCCCCTTTCCTCCGGATGAGCTCGTCTGGGGCGCGCGCAGCACGTCCTCCACGCTGCGGCGTGGCTGGCAGGATGTGGAAATCGTCCTGGCTTCGCGCCGCCTCATCCAGCAGCATTTGGCGACCCAGCCCGGCGCGCCTGCGTTGGACAGCTGCGAAGCTTGGTGCCTATCCGAAAAAGCTGCGGAGCCTATCGTGCTCACAGGCTTCGCCGAGTCGCGCAGGCAGCGCGTGCAGCGCCGTGGTCGTAACCTCAACCTCGCGCTGGCGGCCACTGCCTTGGTTTTGCTGGCGGCAGTTGCCATCACCCCCAGCCTGCAGCTGCGCGCGCGGGCACTGGCTGCCATGCAGGACTACGAGCGGTTGGCCCGCCAGGCGGCGCCAGCGCTCGCTCAGCGCGAATCGCTGGTGCGCTCCGAAGATCAACTGGCTGAACTGCGCACAATCCTGGGCGAACAGGCAGACCCCCTGCAAGTCATGGACCTGCTCACCCGCGCGCTGCCCGACGACTCCTCGTTGCTCACCGTGAATATTTCTGGACTCAAGGTCACCCTCACAGGGCAGACCGCCAACTCCGCCGCACTGCTGGAACGCCTGGGCAACGAAGCCGGGCTGCGCGAAGTGCGCGCGCCCACTGCCGCCACCCGCCCGCCCGGCGCCACCAAAGACACCTTCACCATCGAGGCGCAGATAGACCCCGCAGCACTCCAACGGTCCACCGCAGCAGATGCCACCCACAGCGCAGAAACCGGTAAGGTTCCAACGCAGCCGCCTGTAGCCGCGGCGTCAGCTCCTGCAACTGCCGCGTCATCGCCCGCATCTGCAGCTTCCGCCGCGATAGCTGCACCAGTGCAGCGCAATGCGTCCAGCCCCAAGCCATGAAGATGCGCACACTGTCCCCAGGGGGCGTGCTCCTGCTACTCGTTTTGGGAGTGCTGCTTGCCGCATTCGCGGGGGCTGGCTACTACATCCACGACAAACACCAGATGGCAGCCCGGCGCATGGCCGAGATGGAGCCCCGCCACGCACGCCTGCAAGGCCTGCAAAGCAGCGTCAGTGCGCTGCAGCAGGCCCAAAGCGAAGCACAAGGCATGGTGGCGCAGTACGTCTACCCTGCTGAAAGCGACGCTAACCAAATCGGCAGCGCCGCCCAGCAGCGCGTACGCAATCTGTTCACCACTGCCGGGCTGCAAATCGTCAGCAGCCAGGTGCTGCCCGCCAAGGCTGAAAAGAACTACGACCGCGTGCCCTTGGCGGTGCGCGCCGAAGGCGACTTGCTGGCTCTGCAAGGTGCACTGGTGGGCCTGTCGGGCCAAACGCCCGCCATCGTGGTGCGGGGCATGAACGTGCAGACGGTCGGTTCCGTCCGGGCCGACGCGCCGCAGCGTTTAGCCGTGCAGTTTGACCTGTTTGTGCTGAGGGGCCGCCCATGATGATCCGCCCCACGCCCGTACTTCTGGCGGTCAATGCGGCCCTCGCGTTGGGTATGGCTGCTCTTTGGTTCACGCCGGAAGGGCAGGTCCGTGGCACCGCCTGGACGGCACCGGCCGCCGTCGTGCCCGAGATCGCCCCGCCTTCTGGCATCGCGGCACCCAAGGCGGCCGACGTCAGCCGCTTCCTGGCTGTGCTCGAACGCCCGCTGTTCTCGCCCAACCGGCGTCCGCCCCCGCCCCCCGCGCCCACCAAAGCCGATGCCCCACCTGAGCCTGATCCGCTGGCCAATATTCAGCTCCAAGGTGTTTACTCCACCGACGATGGAGGTGGAGGTATCTTTGCCCGCGTCGACGGCAAGGACCGCCGCATCGCTGTGGGCACAGCCTTGGGTGGCTGGACTGTCAGGGGTATCGATGGCCTCAACGTCACCTTTGCCAAGGGAGAAGACGCGCGCGTCGTGCGCCTCGTGCCCGCCAAGCTTGGTGCCGTCGCGGCCGCGCCCACCCTCCCTGGTGCCGTCCCACCAGCGGCCGGGCAGGCCCCTGCCGGACAAGGTTCGGCCACCGCAGACCCCGTGCTGCGCCAAAAGCAAGAGCAGGAAGAGCGCACTCGCGCCCGGCTGGAGCGGATGAACGCCGCCCGTGCCGCCAATGGCCTGCCACCGTTGCCCAGCCTCTGAACATCCACCGTATTTCCATACACACCATGCGACTCTCCCGACAGATACTTACCAAAGCCCTGATCATGCTGGCTGTGCCCGGCATGGGCTGGGCCGCCGATCCGGCATTGCCCGCTGACGCAGTCCCGTCCGCCGCTGTGCAGGAGCCGCGCATCATCAAGGGCAACGACGTCGTCATCGCACCTCCGCAGGCAACACCCGCACTGGAGGGTGCAGCCAGTACCTTTCGATTTGAGGAGGCGCCCATTGCAGAAGTTGTGCGCACCATGCTGGGTGACATCCTCAAGGTCAACTACGTGCTTCACCCGCCGCTCACCGGCACCATCACCCTCGCCACGCGTACCCCCATACCGGCCGACCATGCCATCTTTTTGCTGGAAAGCGCCCTGCAGGCCAATGGTCTGGCTATGGTGCGCGACGCGCGAGGCTCCTACCACGTAGGCAAGACGGAAGTCCTCAAGAACATCAGCCCCGGAGTCCGCCAAGTCACCGGCAGCAAGGCCGTGCTGCAGCCAGGCTCGGGCGCCATCATCGTGCCGCTGCAGTACATCGGCGCGGGTGAAATGGCCACGATCCTTAAACCCATGATGCCCGCCGACGCCCTGGTGCGCGTCGACAGCCTGCGCAATATCCTCGTGCTGGCCGGTAACCGCGTGCAGGCGGAGGGTTGGCTCGACATTGTCAATACCTTCGACGTGAATCTTCTCAAGGGTATGTCTGTGGGCCTCTTCCCCCTCAAGCACGCCGATATCAAGGAGGTGGAGGCAGCCCTGCGTCTGGTCAGCGGTGGTGGCGCTGCGCCTGCTACCTCGTCCGGAGCTGCGCCAGGGCAGGGTGCTAGCGCGGCCGCCAGGGCCACAGGGGGTGCTGGAGCCGCATCCCAGGCGGGCTCCGCCGCGGCCATGCTGGGCGAAGGCAATCCGCTCTACGGCGCGCTGCGCATCATGCCGGTGGAGCGGCTCAACAGCATCCTTGTGGTCACACCCCGCGCGGCCTATCTGGAGGAAGCCCGCCGCTGGATTGAAAAACTCGATCAACCCAATGACGGTGGCGCAGAGCCCCAGCTCTACATCTACCGCGTGCAGAACGGTAATGCCCGGCATCTGGCCAGCGTGCTCTCAGGCATCTTTGGCAGTACGCAGCCGGGCGCTCCCGTCAACAGCGGCGTGGCACCTGGTTTGACCACTAGCGTGGGCTCTACCTTCGGACAGCAACAGGGTGTGGGCAGCAATATTGGCAGGGGTAGCACCGGCAGTGTGTTCAACCGCACTGGCAGCAGCGCAGGCTTGGGCGGCACGGGCGCGAGCGGCGGGTTTGGCAGCAGCGGCTTCCAGAACAGGTTCAGCCAGGCCAACCAAGGTGCGGCGGCAGGCGGCCAGGGCAGCGTGGTTGCCAGCCTGGGCAACATCCGTGTGGTTGCCGACGAGTTGAACAACTCCATCCTGGTCTGGGGCACCCGAGCCGAGTTCGACAAGATCGAATCCACCCTCAAGCGGCTAGACCTTCCCCCAACGCAGGTGCTCATCGAGGCCAGCATCATTGAAGTCACCTTGGGCGAAGACCTCAAGTATGGCCTCAAGTGGGCGTTTACCGACAAAGAGCGTAGCGGCCTTTTTGGCGTTGGCAGCGTGGGGCAGCTGCCTGCCAATTCCAGCGGCGGCTTTACCTACACCCTCTCTGACACTTTGGGTCTTCGTGCCACGCTCAATGCACTGGCTGCCAAGTCGCTTATCAAGGTTATCTCCAGCCCTTCGCTTATGGTGCTGGACAACCAAACGGCCACCATTGCCGTAGGCACCCAGCAGCCCGTGCGGTCAGGCGAAATCTCTACCCCCACCACGGGTACCAGCAACATCGTCAGCACCACCACGTACCAGTACAAAGACACGGGCGTGCAATTGTCCGTGCAACCCTCTGTCAACGCCGGCGACCTGGTGACGCTGGACATCGACCAGTCAGTTACCGACGTGGGGGACGAAGACGCCGTCACGGGCCAGCGCGCCTTCCTGCAGCGCCAGATCACCAGCAAGGTCGCCGTGCGCTCTGGCGAGGCCCTGGTGCTGGGCGGGCTGATCAAGGACAGCGCCACATCCAACAAGTCAGGCGTGCCACTGCTGCACAACCTGCCCGTGGTGGGCGGCCTTTTTGGCGCGACCACCAACAACAGCGGGCGCACCGAGCTTCTGGTGATCATCACCCCCAAGGTTGTGCGCACCGACCTCGAAATCCGTGAAGTGGGCGAGGAACTTCGTGACCGTCTTCAGGGTCTGCGCCTCATCGAAGTGCGCGGCATGCCCGGGGTGCCTCGCAGCGATACGGCAGTGCCCCAGTCGCCTGCGGGGCTGCTTCAGCCAATCCAGCCACAATGATGTGGTTACTTACTAAGTGAGCTACGTAAGTTTATTCACCATTCAAGACAGCAAAGACTGATTTACCCATGCACAACACAAACAACAAATTCCTGAGCGGGCGTCGCGTCGCCCTGTGCGGCGTGATCGCCGCCGTCACCCTGCTGGCGGGCTGCGCCAGCTTGGAAACCGGTACGCCCGAGGAAATCGTCAAGGCCCGTGCCGAGGCGCGCTGGAAGGCCATGGTCGCGCACGATTTCAAGCGCGCATATGGGTACCTGGCACCTTCGTACCGGGCAGTGTCCTCGTTCGAGCGTTACAACGAGAAATTGAACGGTGGCGCCGCGTGGGCCAAGGTAGAGGTTGCCCGGGTGCGATGTGAGAATGCAGAAAAATGCACGGCATCAGTCAGAATCGAATCAAAACCCATTGGCGTGATGAACTTCAAGGGTAACATCATCACGGGTGTAGATGAAACGTGGCTTCTGGAAGACGGCAAATGGTGGCTGTATCAGAAGCTTTGAAGGGCCGGCTTGCCGGGCCGACTTCTCTGCGCAAAGGAGGGACTGGTATCGCCATGAATTGAACTGTTGCATTTCATCAACACATCGGATCAAATCATAAATCTCGAAGGCTTTCCCTCTTTAGCGCGTGCTACCATCCTCGAGCGTAATCAATCTTGGTAGTTGCGCTTACCAACTTTTTCTAACTGGAGTATTCATGAGAAAAAATGTTCTCTCCCTGAGCATCGCTGCCATGATTGGTGGCCTGGGTTTTGCTGGTGCTGCATCCGCTGGTGTGTCCGTGCAAGTCGGTGAAGCCGCTACGGTAATGCCTAACCCTACGGCTGCAACCAGCCTGGTGATGTCCGCCGACGGCGTGGGTCACAACCTGCTGACGCCTTACTACTCCGTGCAAAACGGCAACGGCACGCTGCTGAGCATCGTGAACACCGACACCAAGAGCGGCAAGGCCGTGAAGGTGCGCTTCCGCGGTGCAGCCAACTCCGACGACGTGTTCGACTTTACCGTGCTGATGTCGCCTGGTGACGTGTGGACGGCCAACGTGTACAAGGGTGAAGACGGCCTGGCCCGTATTTTCACTCCTGACAACTCTTGCACACTGCCACGCCGCAGCACGCTGAATGCAACGTCGTTCAAGACCGACCGCGTGTTTGGTGCTGACGACGCTGCCAAGGCTGTTCAAACCCTGGAAGGCTACGTTGAAATCTTCAACATGGCTGACATTCCTCCTACCCTGCCTGGTACGGCAGCAGGCGGTGTGGTTGTTGGTGCAGCGACCACGTTCGCTAACCCGCTGTACACCGCCATCAAGCACGTTGCTGGCAAGAACCCCTGCGGCTCGACCGCAGACGGCGTTTCGCTGCCTGCCGCTGTTCTGGCTCTGCAAGCCAACCCAGCCACTGCTGCTGCAGTGAACAACGCAGCTACTGCCGCTGACGACAAGGCTGTTTTGGACAAGGGTCTGTGGTCGCCTACCAGCGGCCTGATGGGCAGCTGGACGATCCTGAACCAAAGCTCCGGCTTTGTGTCGTGGTCTGCCAACATGGTGGCTGTGGAAGCCCGTGCTGGTACTGCGAAGTCTGCTGGCCGCGTGGTTTTCTCGCCCCAGATGGACACCACCGTGGCTGGCGACGTCATCAACCTGCTGACGTCTGACCCGCTGCTGCGCACGCCCACTGGTGCTGCTGGTGAGTCCGGCATCGTGGCTGCTGCCGAGTACGACCTGCCCGACATGTCCACGCCTTATGTTCTGGCTGCTAACCTGACGGACGACAACGTTGGCGCTGCTCAAGCTGCTGATAAAGACAAGCCGCTGGTGCAAGCGCGCTTGCTGACTGCTTCTTTGGCTGTGAAGAACGTGATGAATGAATACGTCACGAACCCGCTGATCGAAGGTCAGACCGACTGGGTGTTCTCCATGCCTACCCGCCGCTACGCAGTGGGTGTGAACTACGCAGCAGCTACGAAGCCTGCAGCCGTGTTCAATTCGCTGTCTGGTGTGGGTGGTACGGGCGTGGCTGTTGTCGACAACATCTCCAAGTATTTCACCAGTGTGAATACAAAGATGGGTACTGCCGGTACTTCGGGTAACCCCACTTACCAAGCTTGCGTTGAAACCGGTGCAGGTGCTAGTACCGTGACCGCTTACGACCAAGAAGAAACCTCGGCTTCGAGCGACTTCGTGGTGTCGCCAGGCACGGCCAAGAAGGTGGTGTTCTGTGGCGAAACCAGCGTGTTGACCGTGAACAGCACTTCGTCGCTGGGCGCTACGATTGCTGCCAAGGACATCCAGACTGGCTTCGCCAGCGGCTGGATGAACATTGCCACCACCGGCAACAGCAGCCTGGGTCTGCCTGTGATCGGCCACGCCTTCGTGAAGATGACCGGCAACGCCGTGGACGGCAAGTCCACCAACTACAGCATCACCCAAGAACACCGCTACACGCGTTAATTGGGAGCTGCTTGCCGCCTTGTGCGGCAAGACTCAAAAGGCGGGGGCTTGGCTCCCGCCTTTTTTCGTGGTGGGTATGATTCGCCATTCTGGTAGTAACTGCTGAATTGACTCGATACTATGTTGACTGCAAAACGACTCTTTCCCGTGCCATATCTTTTGCGTGCCACATGCGTGGCAGTTTGCGCCACGGCCTTGGCCTCAGGAGCCTTGGCGCAGGCGGTGTTGTTTGGTGGCCCTGGGGGGCAGGTGTCTACCCTGGATGTGCAAGCCGATGCCGCAACACGTATATCCGACCTGGCAAGGTCCACCGTGCTTTCGCGCCCAGCCAACGTAGAACAATTGGCTTCCAACCTGTATGCGCAGCGCATGATGGCAGGGCTCGCGCAGGCCAAAGGCTTGGCCAGCAGCCCAGAGGCCCGAGCTCAGTTGCAGCTGGCCCGGGAAAAGGCGTTGGCCGACTTGTATTGGGCTGATTTTGATGTGAGCCACCAGCCCAGTGACGAAGCGCTCGAAGCCTATGCCCAAAGCACCTATCGCACCATGGATGAGAAAGCGCTACAAGCCCCTGCGCGAGCCCGTGTGCGGCACATACTGGTCAAGGCTGCAACGCCCAATGCGCGTGAGCGCATGAACGAGCTGTTGACAAAGGCCAAAGCGGGTTCTGACTTTGCGCAGCTGGCCCGCGAAAATTCTGAAGACCAGGGGAGCGTAGGGCGTGGCGGCGATATCGGATTCGTTGCCGAAGGCGACGGAGACCCTTCCTTTGCGCGTGCACTGGCTGTGCTCAAGAACCCTGGCGATCTGAGCGACGTCGTGGAAACACCTTATGGGTACCACATCATCCGTTTGGAGGAGCGTCGTGACGCGGGTAAGCGCCCCTTCGATGAAGTACGGGAAGGTTTGCGCATGCAGGCCCGCGGTGCCTTGATCAAGGAAGCACGCGCCAAAGAGGTTCAAAAACTGCTTGCTGGAGGGCAGGCCAACGAGGCTGCCATCAACACGTTCTCGTCGCAGTTCAAGCCCGTTGAGCCGCGCTGATTCAGCGATGCAGCAGCCCACCCTGGCCCGCGATGTGGTTGCGCTGTGGCGGGCGCGTGAGCTGGTGGCGGTGTTGGTGCGCCGTGAACTGGCAGCCCGCCATGCGGGCACCGCAGCCGGCGTGGTGTGGCCCTACCTGCAGCCACTGCTGACAGTAGCGGCCTACTACTTGGTGTTTGACATCGTTTTCTCGATGCGCCTCGGAGCAGGCGCCCCCACCCACGCAGTGGGTACCTTTCTCATCGTGGGGGCGCTGCCCTGGATGGCGTTCTGTGATGCGGTCTCGCGGGGGATGAACAGCCTGCTGGAGGCCGGTGGGTTGTTACAGAAAAACTCCCTGCCACCGGTGCTGTTCGTCACCCGGTCGGTGTTGGGTAGCGCGCTCATCTTCGGGCCGCTGTTGTTACTCATTGTGCTGGCGTATACGCCATTGCACCGGTTTGGCCTGCCGGTGCTGGCGGTGCCAGCGCTTCTGTTGCTGCAACTCGCCATCGTATGGTTGCTGGCCTATCTGCTCGCCATTCTGGCGGCCGCGTTGCGTGACGTGGTCCAGATGGTGGGTTTTCTGCTGTCTGTGGGCGTTTATCTGTCGCCCATTCTGTTTCCGTTGTCCATGTTCCCGGCGGGTTGGCAGTGGGTGTTGTGGCTTAACCCCATGACCACCGTCGTGGTGGGTTTGCAGTCGGTGCTGTTGCAGGGGGCATGGCCGCCGTTGGCAGTGTGGGGCGTGGCGAGCCTCTGGCTGGCCGGGCTGGCGCTGGTGCTCAATGGCGTGGTGGCGCGTAGCCGTGACCAGCTGGTGGATTGGCTATGAGTGATAGCAGCCGTCAGCAGGCCAAGAATCCCACACCGCTGGCGCCGGAGGTGGTGCTGCGTGTGTCTGGCCTTGGCAAGGAATACCGGCTGTATGCCAGCCCGCGGGAGCGCTTCAAGGCGCTGTTCAGCAGCCGGGCCCGGCACACCAGCCATTGGGCGCTGCGCGATGTGTCGTTTGAGCTGCGTCGGGGCCAATGCATTGGGGTGATTGGCGACAACGGCGCCGGCAAGAGCTCGCTGCTCAAGCTACTGGCCGGCACCATGCAGCCCAGTCAGGGCACGCTGGAGCGTGTGGGCCGGGTCACGGCGATCCTGGAGCTGGGGGCCGGTTTTCACCCGGAGTTCAGTGGGCGCGACAACCTGTATTTTGGCGGCAGCTTGATTGGTATCAGCCATGACGAGATGGCCCGGTTAGAGCCCGGAATTGCCGAGTTTTCTGAGTTGGGCGCAGCGCTGGAGCGTCCGGTGAAAACGTATTCGTCCGGCATGACGGTGCGGCTGGCCTTTGCGCTGGTGACGGCGGTGCAGCCTGACATGCTGATCATTGACGAAGCCCTGGCGGTGGGCGACCAGCATTTCCAGAAGAAATGCGTGGAGCGCATCATGGCGTTCCGCGAGCAGGGCTGCACCATTTTGTTCTGCTCGCACAGCCCCTATCACATACGCCACCTGTGCGACACGGCGGTCTGGCTGGAGGGCGGGCGTGTGCGGGCTTTGGGGCCTACCGAACCGGTGCTGGGGGCCTACGAGATGCACACCCGGCTTCGCCAGCAGCAGCGTGATGGGTCTGCCGAAGTGCCGGTGTCGCACCCATCGCAGCAAGCGGTGGCTTCGGCAACGCCTGTGGCTGCGGATGTTGTGGGCGAGCCGTCCACCGCACGCATTCTCTCGTTGACGGTCGCCAACCTGGGCGAGGGCAGCCCACCGCTGCTGGAAAGTGCTGACCTGGTGGCCACCATCGTGGTTCGGGGGCGCGGAGATGAGCGGCCGAATATCGGCTTCATGATCGAGCAGTCGCGGGGTTCGGGCATCACGTCGTTGGCCACGCACGAAGAAGGCGCGCACCCGCATCGCTTGCCGGATGGAAGCTGGCAGTCGGTGCTCACCTTCCCCAATCTGCCATTGCACAGCGGTGAGTATGTGGTGAGCGCGTTCCTGTTCGATGAGAGCGGGTTGGTGGTGTATGACGAATGGCTGCAGTACCTGCATTTCAGCTTCGTATCACCCACGCTGATGCCAGGCCTGGTGCGGTTGCCGCACCATTGGCAATAGAAATTCAAGCCAAATTGGCACTTGACGCTTATGCAGTAAGCGCTGGCAGCTATTATTTTTGATGTTCTGATGATGGAAGTGCGGGTTCACCATGACGATTTCTGACTCCCCCATTGCGCCGGACTGGTTGGCGCAAGCGCAGGCGCTGATTGCTAAGGGCGACAAGGCGGGCGCCGCCGCATTGCTGCGCCCTGCGCTTGGGTGGGCTGAGTCGCGTCTTGTAGCGCACAACTTGATGGAACGGAACGCGCTGCCCGGGGCGTTTGCCGAGTGGATGGGCTGCCCGTGCGAAATTGCGCAGGCGGACGACATTTACCGATTCTTCGAAGCGCATCCGCTCAGCAACAACCCGCTGCGTGACTACCTGGCGGACGGCTGGCGAACCATGTCGGAACTGGTTCTGCTGTTGGAAGAGGTTGACCACCCCCTTCTGCGCGCCCAGAGCGTGCTGGAGTTCGCAAGTGGACATGGCCGGTTCACGCGGCATCTTGTGAAGGCCTTGGGGGTGGACCGTGTGGTGGTGTCAGACGTGGTCGAGGATGCGGTGTGCTTTGCACGCGAGACGTTTGGCGTGCAGGGTTTTGTATCAGCTCCTGTCCCGGAGCAGGTGCAGTGGGATCGGCAGCACGATCTGGTGTTCGTACTGTCCCTGTTCAGCCATCTGCCCCATGCCACCTGGTCCCGCTGGCTTGAGCGGATTTATGGCATGGTGTCGCCCGGTGGGGTGCTGGTGTTCACCACGCACGGCGCCGAAGCAGTGCGCAAACAGGGGGTTGTGCTGGACGAAAACGGCTACTTCTTTGCGCCTTCGAGCGAGTCGCAGGCGATAGATGGGCAGGAGTACGGCACCACCTTTACATCTGAAGCCTATGTGCGGGCGCATATCGCCGACCATTTGCGCGGTGCGACGCTGCTCAAGTTTGCGCCTCGCCAGTTCTGGCACCACCAGGATGCGTACGTAGTGAAAAAACCGTAGGTCTCGTGGCCCAACAAGGATAAAAAATGCACAAGAGTTCACTGGCCCACGTGCAAGGGTTGGTACACAAATATCTATCTGCCAGCACCAGCACGCCGCTGAATATCATTGACATTGGCAGCTACGACGTCAACGGCAGCTATAAGCAGTTCTTCCTGCATCCTGCATGGCAGTACACCGGTGTGGATCTGGCTGCCGGGCCGAACGTGGATGTGGTGTTGCAGTCGCCTTACCGGCTGCCCTTTGCCAGTCATTCGGTGGATGTCATCGTGTCGGGCCAGGCCTTTGAGCATGTGGAGTTCTTTTGGCTGACCTGGATGGAGATGGTGCGGGTGCTCAAACCGGGTGGGCTCATCTTTTTGCTGGCGCCGTCTCGCGGGCCAGAGCACCGTTACCCGCAGGATTGCTGGCGGTTTTATCCTGATGCTTACCGCGCGCTGGCCAAGTACACCAGCATGGAACTGCTGGCGGTGAGCACCGACTGGGAGCCCCATGCCGATCCTGAGAGCGCGCCTTGGGGCGACACGGTGGGCGTGTTCCGCCAGCCGCCGCTGTCGCTGGCACAGCGCTGGCGGCGCAGGTTGATGCAACAGTTGCGCTACTGGACAGTGCCTGGCTATCGCACATGATGGGTGGGGCCGCACGGGCCTGGACTGGGCGGAGTGTAGCGATGCTCTGCGTCTTGGCTGTTCTGTCTGCTGGGTTGCGCTTTTATGCGCTGGGTGCGCAGGGGCTATGGTCCGATGAGCTGTTTTCCGTGTCCATCATCACCCAGGTGGGGGATGGGAGGCCGTGGTACAGCTATGTACCCAAGCTTTTCCCTGATTTGCGGATCGGGGATTCTGCGCTGACCTGGAAGGCCGGCGAGAACTCGCCTCCGCTTTTTGAAGCGCTTTTGTGGCTGTGGACAAGGGTGTTCGGTGTGTCCGATTTTGCCGTGCGTGCCTTGAGCGCGGTGGCGGGGAGCCTGGCGCCGTTGGTCCTGTTCGTAGGGCTGAGACGCCCCTTGGGCCCGTGGGCGGCGGGTGCCGCGGCGTGGCTGTTCGCACTGTCGCCTTCGGCGGTCGCCTATGCGCAGGAGGCGCGTGGGTACGGGTTGCTGATGTTGTTGGCGACATGTGCGGTGGTTCGGGTGGTTCGTTACGCCCTGGCTGCGCCAGGCCCTCAAGATAAGGGCGCCAGCTTCGGATGGGACGTGGCGCTGTATGTGCTGTTGTCATACACGCACTACACGGGGCTGGTTCTGGCATGCGGGCTGGTGGCCTTGCGCTTTGTGGTGGCGTGCTGCCAGGGAAGGCCCTTGCGGGAGTTTGGGTGGTTTGCCTGGGTACCATTGCTGTTGGCGCCATGGCTGTACCTGAACTGGTTTTCGATGGCCGAGACAGGTACAGGGCGTTTTGGTTGGCGCGACTATGGCTGGCCAGATGTCTGGGATTTGATGCTGCCAAAGGCTGCGGCCTATTTCATGCCTGGGGCCTATACGCTTTGGGCGATGCTGGGGGTTGCTGTGGTGGCCGCCGTGTGGGGGCGCTGGAAGGCGGAGCATGTCCCGCAACTGAGTGTGCGCTGGCTACTGGCGGTTGCGTTTGCGGGCATGGTGGCGGTGCACTTCGGCTATGGCATCTATACCGCGTTTCATGCAAGGGTGTGGCACGAGCGGTATTTTTCGGCCATGTTGCCGGTGGGCATGGCGCTGTTCGCAGTGCTTTTTTCACTGGCCGGGCGCCAACGCTTGTTGACGGGCTTGGTGGTGCTGGCGGGTTGCATGGTGAGCCTGTCTGCGGTGCTGGCGTCTTATGAGAAGCCCTGGAAGGAGGAGTACCGCGAGGCTTCGCGCTACATCGCCCACAATGCGCAAGGTACGCCTACAGTTGTGGCTACATGGGCGCCCAATGCCATCTACTTCAACTATTACCTGCGTGGTTTCATGGCCGAGGCGGGCAAGGCCTATGCTCTGACAGCGGTGGGCGCGCAGGACGATGTGCCGCAGGGCGTCGGCACGCTGTGCCAACACCCGTGGGCACCTGGCGAGCAGGTGGTGCTGTTTCAGCATCAGATGCACCGGCTGTATTTCGATATGGTCAACCGCCAGTGTGCCGGAGCCCTGAAGTGGGTCTCAGGGCGAGAGTTTAGAGGTGTCTTCGTTGATTTTTATGAAGCGACTGGTGAGCCGCCGCAAGCGTCGCAATAGTTGACCTTGTTGAAAAAACTCTAATTACTTCTGAAGACCTATCAAAGAATTAGCCACGTAGCCACATCTTCACCCGCCGTTGCCAGGGTGCCGGAATAGCCCGTGCGACGTCCCGCAACAGGGGCAGTGACCGCAGGTAAACGAGTGCGCTCAGTGTCCCCGAACGCGCGCCTTCAGCGGCAGTGGGTTGCGCCTGGAAAGCGGCCAGGGCAGCGACGGTCAAGGGAGGGGTATCCACCGTCGGCGGAGCGGGTGGTAGATCTTTGAGGTAGTTGCTCTGATAGTTCCAGTGCGGCGCGTCAGGCACGTGCTGCTGGGCGGCTGGGAGACCGGGTGGGACGGCCGGGGCAAAGTGTTGGGTGCGAATGGTGGAGAAAAAATGTGTCCATCCCCTGCCATCCTGGCCCCAGGGGCAGACCCAGCTCCAGGGGCGATCCGCCACGCGCTCGGCAAATGCGCCAATGTCGGGCACGGCCACGGGCAGGCCTGCCTGCAGGGCGGCGCTCAGGGTGTAGCTGTAGGTTTCCGGCCATTGCGCAGGGAACCAGGCGATATCGGGCTGTAGCCAGGCGAGCAGGCCGGGCAGATCCTCATCTTGGTATGCGCCATGCACCGTGAGCGCGGCGCGCGGTTGCGTACGCAGGGCGCGGTAACTGTAGCCCAGCAGGTGAAATTCGATGGGAGCGCCGCTGCGGGCGGCTTCGAGCGCGGCAGCTTCCAGAACCTCTGCGCCCTTGATGGCACTGAGCGCGCCAATGACGACGATTTTGAGTTTTCGGCCCGGGGGCGCCAGTGGCTCGGGCGCGGGTGAAGGCAGGTGGGAGCCCGGTAGCACATCGGTATGCGGAACCGTGTGGAGGCGGGCAGCCGGGGCAAATGCCCGGATGCGGTCCGCAGTGTCATGGCTGGGCGCAAACACATGGCGGGCGCCGCTGAGAAGGCGGGCGTTGGCACCGCGCCAACGGGCCACATCGCCTTCCAGGGGGGCGGGGTCGCCGGGGGCGCAGCAGGCGCATTGGCCGGGGGCAGGCTCGCCTTCGTAGCGGTCGCTGGTGCCAGTGAGGGTGATGTGGGTGCAGTAGCTGTAGAAGTCGTGCGCGGTGAAATCGTAGGGCACGCCGAGCAGGGCCGGCAGGTCGCGCACTTCCTGGCCGTGGCCGAGCAGGTGGTGGTAGTGCACATGGCACACGCCGAGGTGGCGCAGGACGTTCAGCAGGTCTTCCCATTGGTCCTGCAGGCGAAAGGCGAGTTCGAAACCTTCGCGCGGATCGGCCATGCGCAGGCGCACGGTGTCATCGGAGCCGGGGGTGAGGGTGAGGAACTGCGCCATGCCTGCAAGGTGTGCGGCGAGCTCGCGCACATGGCGCACGGTGCCCCCTGCGCGGTCGTGCAGCACGGCGAGCACGGTGGGCAGTCCGGCATCGCGCAGGCGGGCTACGTCGAGCGCCAGGCGGTAGGGGCCGGCGGGGTCATCCTGCACGAAGGCGTGAACTTCGCGCGCGTAGCGTGGGTGCAGGCGGGCAAGGGTGGCCATGGCGGCGCGTTCGCGCGGGCTCTTGCTGTCGCCAAAGCTCACGCCACCGGTGTGCAGCACGAAGGTGTCCAGCAGATGCAGGTTGCGCCAGCCCTTGTGGGCGGCGCGCTGGCAGAAGTCGTTTTCTTCGCCGTAGCCCTTGCCGAAGTTTTCGGTGTCGAACAGGCCCACATCCTGCAGGCTGTCGCGGCGGATGTACATGCAAAAGCCAACGCCGGTGGGCACATCTACCACCGCGCCGGGGTGGGTACGGGCGCACAGGGCGTCCATGCGGGCGGTGTCGTAGCCGGCGGGCAGGGGGTTGTCTTCGCAAAAGCGCGGGTAGCTGCAGATGGTGGCGTTGGTGGAAAACGGGGTGACGCTGGCGACCTTGGCGTCGCCGTAGGCAGCGGCACGGATGCGGTCGAGCCAATCGTTGGCCACCTCGGTATCGCTGTTGAGCAGCAGCACATCGTTGCTGTCAGACAAGGCCATGCCCCGGTTCACGGTGCCGACAAAGCCGAGGTTTTCGGGATTCTCCAGCAGAGTGATGCGCTCGTCCTGTGCGGCGCGCTCGCGCAGCCACTGTGTGACTTCGGGCTCGGGGCTGCAGTCATTAATGACGATGAGGCGGTACGCGGCGCGCACAGGACTGGCGAGCACGGAGTCGATACACAGGCGCGTGTCGGCCAGGCCGCGATAGACCGGGACGATCACGTCCACGGGGTGGGGCGTGGGCGGCACGGGTTGGGCCGCGGGCCGCTGCGCAGCCTGCGGCTGGGGGGGCGTGCGGCCCAAAAGCTGGTTCAGCCCCCGCTTGGCGGTGGCCAGGGGGCGGGTGGCGCGGTACACGAGGGAGTTTTCCAGAGTCTTGAAGTGGGCGGTGAGTTCGCTGTGCTCGGCTTGCAGGCGGGCGAGCTCGTATTGCAGGCGCGTGGCGTTGCGCTGGAATTGTGCGGATTCATTTTGAAAGCTGGCACTTTGTGCGCGGCTTTCGTCCAGTGCGCGGGCAAGGGTGTGCATGTGCTGCAGTTCGCGGCGCTGCTCCGCAATACGGTCTTGCAGCGGGAGCACGGTGGCGGACAGCGCCAGGTAGTCGGCGGACAAGGGCCAGCCCAGGTCCACCTCCAGGTGCGTGGCGCCTGCGAGTTGCGCTGCGGGGGCGGGCAGCTCGAACCAGGGGTCGTCCCCGGTGAGCAGCAGCAGGGCCGGGCTGGAGGCGGGCAGCGGGCCTTGCCAGAGGATCTGCTGGTGCGGTGTGTTCGCCAGCAGCGAGCCCGTGGACTGGGCGGCGTTCCATTGCCAGAGGGGCTGGCCCTGCGCATCCAGCAGGCGCAGGGCGTGCAGATGCAGGAAGCCGGGCCGGTCTGCGGGGTCCAGGCGCACCGCGGTGAGGGGGGCGCTGCCTTCGGGTAGTGTGAAGCGCAGGGTCTGCTGCGTTTGTCCCATGATGCCGGTGGCGGTCTGTTTGCTATCTTCTTCGTAGCTGCCGCCGCAGGCTACATAGAGCCGGGCGGTGAAAAGGGCATGTGCTTCCAACGGATCGGGCGTGCCCTGCTGGTCGTGTTCGACCACTGCCAGCACGGGCTGGGCGACGCCGATGAACTGGTAGGTGAGCGCGTCGGGTATGGCCAGCAGGTAGCGGGCCACGGCGGGCGGAAGCTGGTCAAACTGGGCCTTGAACTCGGACTCGGGCATTTCGCGTCGGATGGTCTCGAGCGATTGCACGGCCCAGCGTTCCTCGCCCAGAAAACGGGCCAACGAGCGGCGCGTGAAGAAACGCAGGTGCGTGCGGTCGAGCAGCCCCTCCTCGCGGTAGCGGAACTCGCCCTGCAGCAACTCGGCCACCAGACCCGCATAGCCAGCGTTGGGTACGGACACCAGCAGCCTGCCGGTGCCGGGCTTGAGCAGCTCGCGACAGGCGGCGAGCACGCGTTCGGGGGCCCGCAGGTGCTCCAGCACGTCCGCGCAGACGATGTAGTCGTACTGACCCGCGGCAAACGTCGCCAGCAGGTTGCAGGTTTCCAGGTCGGCCACGACCACGTGGCGGTAGTGGGGGCGGGCGTGGGCCGCTTCGGCTTCGCTCCAGGTGAGCCCGTCGCTGTTGCATTGCCGGGTTTCGCGCAGGTACTGGCCCAGGGCGCCGCTGCCGCAGCCCAGGTCGAGCACGGTGGCGCCGTCGTGGACGAGGCTGGCCAGGACGGAAAGGGAGGTGCGCTCGTCCGGGCGGATGCTGCGCAGGTAGACGTGCAAATCCTCGATGTTCTGTGTCATCCCGGAATTATGCCGGGGGGGCGGGCAGTGATAATCGTGGGTTCGCTGACAGGCGCTGTTCAGGTTTCATGATCGTTTTCATTCATTTGCTCAATGACCGCTCTGGCAGCCCCAGGGTGCTGGGTCATGCAATGCAGGCGCTGGCGGTGCAGGACCCCATGCAACTGCTTTATCTAGGCAGTGGGGGCGACGGATTTCTGGGCGAAATGGTGCCCCAGGCGAGGCGATATGCCTACCGGCGTGGCACGAATCGCTGGGCTACGCTCTGGGCCTATCTGCGCAGCCAGTGGGAGCTGTGGCGCGGTTTGCGCCGGGCACGTGACATTGATAGCGGCGCGCTGCTGTATGTGAACACGCTACTGCCGTTTGCCGCCTCTTTGTATGGCCGGCTGAGTGGGCGGCGGGTGGTGTGCCATTTGCACGAGGTGTCCCTGCGCCCACGCATGCTGCAGTGGTTTTTACTGCGGGTTGCCACCTGGTCTGCGTACCGCGTGATTTGTGTGTCGGACTTTCAGCGTCGCAGGCTTGGGCTTGGAGATTTGCCGAATGTGCGAGTGGTAGCCAACAGCGTTGACGCTGCGATGTTTGACGCAGGGATGCGATGTGTTTACACATCTCGCCGCGCAGGCGTCTTTCGTGTCTGCATGCTGTGTGCCCTGCGCGATTACAAGGGCGTGCCGGAGTTCGTGGAGCTGGCGCGTCGTTTTGCTGACAGTGTTGACGTGGAGTTTGAGTTGGTGGTGAGCGACAGCGCTGATGCCGCGCAGCGGTACTGGACCGAACGGGAGGCTCTGCCGGCCAACCTGTGCGTGAGGCACGCGGTGGCGGACACCTCGCAGGTCTATGCCCGGGCCAGCCTGGTGGTCAACTTCTCGCGCGTGGACCGGTGCGAGGAGACGTTTGGGCTCACGCTGCTGGAGGCCATGGCATTCGGCGTGCCTGTGATAGCGCCACCGGTGGGTGGGCCGGCCGAGCTCGTAGTGAACGGCGTGCATGGGTACCTGGTCGACTCACGCAACGCCGATGCCCTGTGGTCTGCCGTGGAGCGGCTCGCGGGTGACGAGGCGCTGTGCCAAAGCTTGTCGCGTCAGTGCCGTATGCGTGCTGAGGCGCTGTCGCCGGACGTGTTTCAGTCAGAGATCCGCCGTGCGGTGTTTGACGCATGAAAAGAATCTTCATTGTGGGCAGCGCTGGCATCCCTGCTTCGTACGGCGGGTTTGAGACCCTGGCGGAGAACTTGGTGGTGTACCGGGAGCAGCAGGGAATTCCGGTGGAGCTGACCGTGGTTTGCAGTGGGCGGACCGGGGGAGTGAAACCGTCGGCGCTCCGAGGAGCGAAGCTTGCCTATGTGCCGCTCCCGGCAAACGGCATGGCAAGTGTTGCCTACGATGCGTGGTCCCTTGCACTGGCGGTGTACAGGTGCGCCGATGTGGTGTTGCTGCTGGGCGTATCGGGCGCGATAGCGTTGCCCCTGGTGCGCTGCTTCGGGCGGACTCGGGTGGTGACCAATATTGACGGTATCGAGTGGCATAGAGCCAAATGGGGATGGCTGGCGCGAAATTTTTTGCGTTTGTCAGAGTGGTTGGCAGTGCGTTGTTCGCACACGGTCGTGGCCGACAATCAAGGTGTGGCGGAACACGTGGCATATCACTATGGGAAGTCATGCAGCGTGATCGCCTATGGCGGAGACCACGCCGTACAGGTGGCCAACCGCCCCTATCCCGCTGCTTTGCCGCCTCGCTACGCGTTGGCCATTTGCCGCATCGAACCCGAAAACAATGTGGCAATGATTCTGGACGCGTTTTCGCGCACATCAGAGTTGCCGCTGGTTTTTGTAGGCAACTGGAATGCCAGCCCCTTTGGCCAGCGTCTGCGCGAACGCTACCAGGCTTTCGGGCACCTGGTGCTGGTGGACCCTGAATACGATACCGGAGCGCTCAAGACTTTGAGAGAGGGCGCGAGCCTGTATGTCCACGGCCACTCGGCCGGTGGTACCAATCCTTCGTTGGTGGAGATGATGCATTTCGGAGTGCCTGTGGCGGCATTTGATTGCGTGTTCAACCGCTACACCACCCAAGGCCATGCGATCTATTTCGCAGATGCACAAGGGCTGCTTGAGGCTGTTGCCGTATTGCCCGGTCTGGAAGCCGCAGCTGCGGGAGCGCGGATGCGCGAAATGGCGCGTCAGGACTACACCTGGAGCAAGGTGGGGGCGCAATACTTCGAGGTGCTTGCACTTTGATACAGGCGCGGCGCGTAACATCCGCACTCCATGATCTGGCTGTCCTTTATTAGTTTCCTTTTGACCCTGTTCGTTTCTGCAGCCATCGTTCGGTGGCTCGGGGAGCGGGGTGTGGAGTACGGTGACGCCATGCCGCAACGCTTTCATGTCGGTGAGGTGCCGCGTCTTGGCGGCGTAGCACTGCTGGCTGGTGTCGTCGCCAGCTGGTTGCTCGGCGTGTGGCAGACCGGCCGGGGCGACCCCGGTTCCCTGCGGCTCGGAAACTGGGTTTTTCTGTGGATCGTGGTGCTGCTACCTTCGGTACTAGGCGGCATCGCGGAAGATATGACACAGCGGTTGGCGGTGCGCTATCGCCTGGTACTGACCGGGGCGTCGGGCATTTTGGCGGTAACGCTGCTGGACCTGACGCTGCCCCGCCTCGGCTGGCCAGTGGCTGACGCACTGCTCGGCGCTGCTCCCTGGATCGGCATCGGGATTGTGGTGCTGGCAGTGGCCGGCCTGCCCCATGCCTTCAACATCATCGATGGCTACAACGGCCTTGCGGGAATGGTGGCCCTCATCGTCTGTCTGGCACTGGCCCATGTGGCTTTGCAAGTCGGAGACCGCGCGCTGGCGGCGATGCTGGTTTGCACCGCCGCTGCCACCGGCGGTTTCCTGGTCTGGAACTACCCGCGTGGCATGTTGTTTGCAGGTGACGGGGGCGCTTACGTGTGGGGCGTGGTGATCGCGCTGGCCAGTATTTCCCTGGTGCAGCGCAACGCCGATGTGTCGCCGTGGTTTCCCATGCTTTTGCTGATCTACCCGGTGTGGGAGACGGTGTTCTCGATATATCGCAAAGCCGTGCGGGGCGTGTCGCCCGGGGTGGCAGATGCGCTGCACTTTCATCAGCTGATCTACCGGCGCATCGTGCGCGGGGTGTTCCACGACGATGAGTCCCGCCGCATGCTGATGCGCAACAACCGCACCTCCCCCTATCTGTGGGGCTTTACCTTGCTGACTGTGGTGCCGGCCGTGCTGTTCTGGAGCAATACGCCGCTGCTGATGGCGTTTTGCGGGCTGTTTGTGGTCAGCTATGTGATGGCGTATTTCGCCATCGTGCGCTTCAAGGTTCCGCACTGGTTGCGCCACTGAAGCTGGCTGTGCTCGCGACGCTGGCGAATGCGGCACAATTTGCGCCTCACAGTTTTCTCCGGATGGCCCGCCTCCATGACCGACCTTCTTTCGATTGCCCCGCGCGACAAGGCTGAAATCCTGGCCCAGGCGCTGCCCTACATCCGCAAGTTCCATGGCAAGACCATGGTCATCAAGTACGGCGGCAACGCCATGACCGACCCGGCCCTGCAGGCCGATTTTGCCGAGGATGTGGTGCTGCTCAAGCTGGTGGGCATGAACCCCGTGGTGGTGCACGGTGGCGGCCCGCAGATCGAGACGGCGCTCAACCGCCTGGGCAAGAAGGGCGAATTCATCCAGGGCATGCGCGTGACCGATGCCGAGACCATGGAGGTGGTCGAATGGGTGCTGGCCGGCGAGGTCCAGCAGGACATCGTGGGCCTGATCAACCAGGCCGGTGGCAAGGCGGTGGGCCTGACCGGGCGCGATGGCGGCATGATCCGCGCGCAGAAGCTCAAGATGGTGGACAGCAAGAATCCCGCCATCGAACACGACGTAGGCCAGGTGGGCGACATTGTTTCCATCGACCCGAGCGTGGTGAAGGCGCTGCAGGATGACGCCTTCATTCCGGTGATCAGCCCCATCGGTTTTGGCGAAAACAACGAGAGCTACAACATCAACGCCGACGTGGTGGCCAGCAAGCTCGCCACGGTGCTGCAGGCTGAAAAGCTCATGCTGCTGACCAACACGCCGGGCGTGCTGGACAAGGCAGGCAATCTGCTCACCGACCTGACTGCCCGCGAGATCGATGCCCTCTTTGCTGACGGCACCATTTCGGGTGGCATGCTGCCCAAGATTGCGGGCGCGCTGGATGCTGCCAAGGCGGGGGTGCATGCCGTGCACATCATCGACGGCCGGGTGCCGCATGCCATGCTGCTGGAAATCCTGACCGATCAGGCCTACGGCACCATGATCCGTAGTCATTGATGAACACCCCCCTGAGTCGCTGCGCGCCTTCCCCCCTCTCTTGCATTGCTGCGCAACGCGGAGGGGGGACACCGCCAGCGCGGCGGGGCTGCCCTTGCGCGGCGGTCGCTGGCTTGGGTCGCGTGCAATGCAAGCGCTGTGCCTGTTGCATGGGCCGCATCAATGCGACTCATTAGACGCAGAGGATGAACCATGCGCCTGCTTTTGGTCGAAGACGACATCATGGTGGCCAGCGGCATCAAGCTGGGGCTCACGGACGCCGGTTATGCCGTGGACTGGGTGGGCAGCGGGGAGCGCGCGGAGGAGGTGTTGCGCGCTGAATCGTTCGACGCGGCGATCATCGACATCGGCCTGCCTGCCATGGACGGGCTGGAGCTGACCCGCCGCCTGCGCCGCCCCGACATGGTGAGCCCGGCGATGCCGGTGCTGATCCTCACAGCGCGCGACGCGCTGCACGACCGCGTGCAGGGCCTGGACCTGGGGGCTGATGACTACATGGTGAAACCTTTCGAGCTGCCCGAGCTGCTGGCGCGGTTGCGTGCCCTGCTGCGCCGCTCGCAGGCCGCCACCACGGCGGTGCTGAACTTCGGGCCGCTGGAGCTGGACACGGCAGGCCGCCGTGCCAGCGTGCGCACCGCAGAGGGTGAACAGGTCATCGAACTGGGCCCAAGGGAGTGGACGGTGCTCGAATACCTGCTCATCAACGCGCCCAAGCCTGCCAGCAAAGACAAGCTGCTGCAGGCGCTCACCGGCTGGGACAAGGAGATCACGCCCAACGCGGTCGAGGTGTATGTCTCGCGCCTGCGCGGCAAGCTGGAGCCTCATGGCGTGGCGCTGCGGTCCATCCGCGGCTTTGGCTATCGGCTGGAGCTGCAGGCGGCTGCCTGAACCGGGCCCGGCAGGCTGCCCTCCATCCCGGTGACGCGCATGACGAAGCTGGACCGCACCACCCCCTTCCAGCGGCCTGGGTTGCGCGCGATGACCTCCGATCTGCGCAACCGGTTGCTCCTGTTGCTGGTGCTGCCCCTGTTTGCCTTGGCTTTGGTGGGGGTGTGGCTGGACTACCGCTCGGCCGACGAGGCCGCCGGGCGGCATGACCAGCGCCTGCTGCGCTTGCTCCCGGCGCTGGCCGATTCGGTGCTGGCGCCTTCGATCCGTGACAGCGAGCCCCCGCTGTTGTTGCTGGCACCGCCGGTCGAGGACTTCCTGCGCCAGAACGCCGGGTTTGCTGCGTACAGCGTGCGCGACACCTCGGGCCGCCTGCTGCTGGGCGATGCCTGGGTCAACAGCGCGGTACCGGGCACACACGAGCCGGAGTTCCACAGCGCTGAATACGGCGGCGTGACCTACCGCGTGGCGGTGCAGCGCGGGCGAACCGGGGCGGGGGAGCTGGTGGTGGCGCTGGCCGACGGTTCCGACCCGCGCCAGCAATGGGCCCAGCAGCTGTTGCTGCGGGTGCTGTTGCCCAATCTGGTGCTGGTGGCCGCGGCGGCGCTGGCCATCCACTGGGCGGTGGGGCGTGCGTTCAAGCCGCTGGTGGACTTGGCCGAGGCGGTGGAGCACCGATCGCCGCGCGACCTGAGCCCCATCGACGAGGCCTCGTCCCCCGCCGAAGTGCGCCCGCTCGTGCATTCGCTCAACCGCCTGTTTGCGCTGGTCAATGCCCAGGCCGAGGCGCAGCGCCGTTTCGTGGCCGATGCGGCCCACCAGCTGCGCACGCCGCTGGCCGGCCTGCAGTCGCAGGTCGAGGCCTGGGCCATGATGGCCAAGGCGGCGGCACCGCCCCGGGTTGCGATTCCCAATTCTGATAGAAAAGTGCCTCCAGCGCATGACAGTAAAGCGCAAGGCGCTATTATTTTAGGAGTTGAGCAAATTGAAAAGCTGCGCAACGCCACGCGTCGCACATCGCAGCTCGCGCACCAGTTGCTGGCGCTGTCGCGCGCCGATGCGCGCAGCCTGGACGCGCAGGCCCCCCAGCGCATAGACCTGAAAGACCTGTGCGAAACCCTGCTGGAAACGTTTCTCGACCCCGCCACGGGCAAGGGGCTGGACTTGGGCCTGGAAGTCGAGCCCGTGCACGTCACCGGCCACGGCTGGCTGCTGCGCGAACTGCTCTCCAACCTGGTGGACAACGCCATCAAATACACCCCGCCAGGGGGCGTGGTCACCATACGCTGCGGCATGCGCCAACGCGCGGGTACGCCCCGTGTGTTTCTGGCGGTAGAGGACGACGGCCCCGGCGTACCCGACGCCGAGCGTGGCCGGGTCATGCAACGCTTTTACCGGGTGCCCGGCACACTGGGCGAGGGCACAGGTCTGGGGCTCGCCATTGCCGACGAAATTGCGCGCGTGCACGGGGCATCCCTCAAGTTGGGGGCTGGCGCGCATGGTCGGGGGCTGCTCGTAACGGTGCTGTTTGCAACGTAGCGGTCAGCGCGCAGCCGATACAAAGCAGTTCTTTGGGACGTGCCGGTGTGGCACGAGCCAGCGTGGGGACTGTTTGAACCCTGTGCGAGAATCATTTCCACACATGATTTACGCCCTGCCGCAGACCGGCGCATGCCCTGTGGCGTGACGCCGGGCACAGGGCGCCACTGGCCGCATGGCCCCATCCCAGCCCCTGTTCCTGCATGTCTGAACTTTTGCCCCTTCCAGAGCCAGCCAGTACCGACGATGTGGGTGAAACGCCCGCGGCACGCAAGCGGCCCAAGCCCGGCGAGCGGCGGGAGCAGATCCTGCAAGCGCTGGCGGCCATGCTGGAGCAGCCGGGGGCAGAGCGCATCACCACGGCCGCGCTGGCTGCACGCCTGTCGGTCAGCGAGGCGGCGCTGTACCGCCACTTTGCCAGCAAGGCGCAGATGTTCGAGGGGCTGATCGACTTCATCGAGCAGACCGTGTTCACCCTGGTCCAGCAGATCACCGGCCGCGACGTGCCCGACCCGGACCAACCCGCCGAAGTCGGCAGGCGCCAGGCCGCACGCATCGTGGCGCTGCTGCTGCAGTTTGGCGAGCGCAACCCTGGCATGGTGCGGGTGATGGTGGGGGATGCGCTGGTGTTCGAGCACGAGCGCCTGCAGCAGCGCATGAACCAGTTTTTTGACCGCATCGAGTCCACCCTGCGCCAGTGTCTGCGTGCGGGGGCTGCGGGCTCTGCCACCCCCACGGTCGATGCCCAGGTGGCGGCCAGCGTGCTGGCGGCGTTTGCCGTGGGTCGCCTGCAGCGGTATGCGCGTTCGGGGTTCAAGCGCCTGCCCACTGAGCACCTGGACGCCAGCCTCGCGCTGATCCTGTAGCCAGGCGGCCGGGCAGGCCTGTCGCGGGCAGCTGCTGGCTGACCCATGGCGGGGTGGCGTGGCAACAACGGTGGATTTTGGGCGGGCTCCCTATTTTTCCCGGGGGTTTTGGCGGGGGCGGAATTTGCTGCAAAATAGAACGAACGTTCGTTTTTATTTGCCTGCATGCCTCCCACCTCTTCCCCCAGCCCGGTCACCCGCATCCCGCGCGCTCGCAGCGGGACCGGCCGTGCCCTGCAAAAAGGCCAGCAAACCAAGGCCGCCATTGTCGAGGCCGCCTTGGGGCTGGCCACGCACATCGGGCTGGAGGGCTTGTCGATCGGGGCGCTGGCGGATGTCACGGGCATGAGCAAGTCGGGCGTGTTTGCCCACTTTGGCTCGCGCGAAGAGCTGCAGATCTCCGTCATCCGCGAATACCACACGCGCTTCGAGCAGGAGGTGTTCTACCCCGCCATGTCCGCCCCGCGCGGCCTGGCGCGCTTGTCGGCCATGTTCGACAACTGGATGAAGCGCACCTCCATCGAAATCGACTCGGGCTGCATCTACATCAGTGGTGCGGTCGAGTTTGATGACCGTACCGGCCCCGTGCGCGACGCACTGGCCAGCTCGGTACTGACCTGGCATGCCGCCATGCAGCGTGCCATAGAGCAGTGCAAAGGCCTGGGTGAGCTGCGTGCAGACACCAACGCCGAGCAGATGCTGTTCGAGATCCACGGCCTCATCCTGGCGCTGCACTATGAAGCACGGTTCCTGCAGACCCCCGGCTCCATGGGCCGCGCCGTGCAGGGCTTTCACAACATCCTGGCGCGTTACAGCGCCGGAGCGCAGGCTGCTGCCGCGCCGGCCGACCCGGCTGGCTCCCGGCGCCGCAAAGTTTCCACCCAAACCATCCCATCCAAGGAGTAAACCCATGCCTACCTATACGCCGCCCCTGCGCGACATGCAATTCGTCATGCACGAAGTGTTCAAGGTCAGTGATGAATTCAAGGCCTTGCCTGCCCATGCTGACGTGGATGTGGACACCATCAACGCGGTGATCGAGGAAGCCGGCAAGTTTGCTGCCGAAGTGGCCTTCCCGCTCAACATCAGCGGCGACACCGAAGGCTGCGTGCTCGACAAGGCGACCCACGAAGTGAAGACCCCCACGGGCTTCAAGGATGCCTACGCCAAGTACGTCGAAGGCGGCTGGGCGGCACTGAGCTGCGACCCGGCCTACGGTGGCCAGGGTCTGCCCTTCGTGCTGAACCAGTGCCTTTACGAGATGATGAACTCGGCCAACCAGGCCTGGACGATGTACCCCGGCCTGAGCCACGGCGCCTACGAAGCCCTGCACGCCCACGGCACCGACGCACAGAAGGCGCTGTACCTGCCCAAGCTGACCAGCGGCGAGTGGACCGGCACCATGTGCCTGACCGAACCCCACTGCGGTACCGACCTGGGCCTGCTGCGCACCAAGGCCGAACCCCAGGCCGACGGCACCTACAAGCTCACCGGCAACAAGATCTTCATCAGCGCGGGCGAGCACGACATGGCCGCCAACATCGTGCACCTGGTGCTGGCCCGCCTGCCCGATGCGCCCAAGGGCAGCAAGGGCATCAGCCTGTTTGTCGTGCCCAAGTTCCATGTCAAGGAAGACGGCTCGCTGGGCGAGCGCAACCCGATCTTCTGTACCGGCCTGGAACACAAGATGGGCATCCACGGTAACGCCACGGCGCAGATCGCGCTGGACGGCGCCATTGGCACCATGGTGGGCCAGCCCAACAAGGGCCTGGCCGCCATGTTCGTGATGATGAATGCCGCCCGCCTGGGCGTGGGCAACCAGTCGCTGGGCCTGACCGAGGTGGCCTACCAGAATGCGCTGGCCTACGCCAAGGACCGTATCCAGATGCGTTCGCTCAGCGGCACCAAGGCCAAGGACAAGGATGCCGACCCGATCATCGTGCACCCCGATGTGCGCAAGATGCTGCTCACTGCCAAGGCGTATGCCGAGGGTGGCCGCGCGCTACAGATCTTCTGCACGCTGCTGCTGGACAAGGTGCACAGCCACCCCGATGAAAAGGTGCGCAAGGACTCCGAAGAACTCGTGGCCCTGCTCACCCCCATCGTGAAGGCCTTCATCACCGACAACGGCCACATTGCCACCAACTCGTGCATGCAGGTCTTCGGCGGCCACGGCTTCATCAAGGAGTGGGGCATGGAGCAGTACGTGCGGGACAACCGCATCAACATGATCTATGAAGGCACCAACACCATCCAGTCGCTGGACCTGCTGGGCCGCAAGGTGCTGGGCAACCAGGGCGCCACGCTGAAAAAGCTGGGCAAGCTGATCGGCCAGCTGGTGGAAGAAGAAGGCGTGAACGAGAAGATGGCCGAGTTCATTAACCCGGTTGCGATGCTGGGCGACCAGATGACCAAGTTCACCACCGAGATCGGCTTCAAGGGCATGCAGAACCCCGACGAAGTGGGCGCTGCCGCCGTGGACTACCTGCGCGTGGCCGGCCACCTGGTGTTTGGCTACCTGTTTGCCCGCATGGCCCAGGTCGCCCTGCGCGAGATCGCCGCTGGCAACACCGACCCCTTCTACGGCGCCAAGCTGCAGACGGCCCGCTTCTACTTCGCCAAGCTGTTCCCCGAAACCGCCACGCTGATGCGCACGGCGCGTGCCGGCAGCAAGGTGCTGATGGACACCGATCTGGCACTGGCCTGATCAGTCATGGGTGCGGATTTCAAGTCTTTTTGCCACGGAGCGCTTATGTATAAAGCGGTAGCAGCTATTGTTTTGGTAGCAAGTGCCTTGCCGGCCTGGGCGCAGATGACGCCCGAAGGCCTGTGGCGCAACGTCGACGACAAGACCGGTGAGGCCAAGGCCGAAATCCGCATCCGCGACATCGGCGGCGGCGTGCTGAACGGGGCGCTGGAAAAGCGCCTGACCAAAGACGCCAAGCCCGAGGATGTGTGCAATGAGTGCACGGACGACCGCAAGGGCAAGCCGCTGCTGGGGCTGGAGATCATCCGCGCCGCCAAGAAGGCCGAGGGCAAGGATGTGTGGGAAGGCGGCAAGATTCTCGACCCCGAGAACGGTCGCAACTACACCCTGCGCATGACCCCCATCGAGGGCGGCAAGAAGCTCGAAGTGCGGGGCTCTATCGGCCCCTTCGGTCGCACGCAGACCTGGATCCGCGTGCAGTAGCGCTGCTCGTCTTTCACAAAACCCCGCTCGCCCTGAGCTTGTCGAAGGGCCTGGATGCAACCCCCTCGCCACGGCTTCGACAAGCTCAGCCCGAACGGATTGATTGAACCTATTCAAACCATGTCCAGATTTCAAGTGAAAAAAGTCGCCGTGCTCGGCGCAGGCGTGATGGGCGCGCAGATTGCCGCCCACCTCGTCAACGTGAAGGTGCCCGTGGTGCTGTTCGACCTGCCTGCCAAGGAAGGCCCGAAAAACGGCATCGTCACCAAGGCCGTCGAAGGCCTGAAGAAGCTCAAGCCTTCGCCCCTGGGCGTGGCCGACGACGCGGCGCTGATCCAGCAGGCCAACTACGAAGAGCACATGCACATGCTCAAGGAATGCGACCTCGTGATCGAGGCCATTGCCGAGCGCATGGACTGGAAGCTTGACCTGTACACAAAAATAGCGCCCCACGTGGCCAAGCACGCCATCCTGGCGTCCAACACCTCGGGCCTGTCGATCACCAAGCTGTCCGAAGTGCTGCCCGAGAGCATCAAGCCGCGTTTCTGCGGCATCCACTTCTTCAACCCACCGCGCTATATGACGCTGGTGGAGCTGATCAACACGCCCACCACCCAGCCTGAAGTGCTCGACCAGCTCGAAGCCTTTGTCACCAGTGGCCTGGGCAAGGGCGTGGTGCGCGCGCACGACACGCCCAACTTCGTCGCCAACCGCGTGGGCATCGCCGGCATGCTGTCCACGATGAAGGAAGTCGAGAACTTCGGCCTGACTTACGACGTGGTGGACGACCTCACGGGCAAGAAGCTCGGCCGTGCATCCAGCGGCACCTTCCGCACTGCCGACGTGGTGGGCCTGGACACCATGGCCCACGTCATCAAGACGCTGCAGGACAACCTGAGTATTGAGACGGACCCGTTCTACGAAAGCTTTGGCACGCCCGCCGTGCTGAAAAAGCTGCTGGAGCTGGGCAACCTGGGCCAGAAGACCAAGGCAGGCTTCTTCAAGAAGGTCGGCCGCGATGTGATGCGTTTCGAGCTGGAAAGCGAAGAGTACGTGCCCGCCGGCCAGAAGGCCGACGAGGTGTACGCCCGCATGCTCAAGAAGCCCGCTGCCGAGCGCCTGCGCCTGCTGCGCAATGCCGAAGGCGCGCCCGGCCAGTTCCTCTGGGCCATCCTGCGCAACAGCTTTCACTACGCAGCCGTGCACCTGGGCACCATTGCCGACAACGCCCGCGACGTGGACCAGGCCATGCGCTGGGGCTTTGGCATGAAGCAGGGCCCCTTCGAGCTGTGGCAGGAAGCGGGCTGGCTCGACGTGGCGAAAATGATTCAGGAAGACATCGACGCCGGCAAGGCGCTCTCCAAGGCGCCGCTGCCCGAATGGGTGTTCAAAGGCCCCGTGGCCGACGCCGGTGGCGTGCACACGGCACAAGGTTCGTGGAGTGCATCGCAGAACAAGTTTGTGCCACGCCGCCAGTTGCCGGTGTACGAGCGCCAGATCTTTCCCGAGGCCTTGCTGGGCGAGTCCAACCTGCCCGACTGGCGCACCGCAGGCACGACCATCGCCGAGTCCAAGGCGCTGCGCACCTGGACGTTGGATGGCCAGGTGCTGATCGCCAGCATCAAGAACAAGATGCACGCCATCAGCCCCGAAGTGATGGAAGCGCTGATGGAAGGCCTGGAACTGGCCGAGGCCGAATACCAGGGCATGGTTATCTGGTCCGGCGACGCGCCTTTCAGCGTGGGTGCTGACCTGGAAGCCACCATGCCCGCTTTCATGGTCGGCGGTGCCGATGCTGTGGAAAGCATCGAGCAGGAGCTGCAAAACCTGATGATGCGCATCCGCTACGCGCAGGTGCCGGTGGTGGCTGCCATCCACGGCATGGCGCTGGGGGGAGGGTGCGAGCTGGCCGTGTATTCGGCCAAGCGCGTGGCCCACATGGAAAGCTACATCGGCCTGGTGGAAGTGGGCGTGGGCCTGGTGCCCGGCGCCGGTGGCCTGACCTACATCGCCCGCCGTGCGGCCGAGAACATGGCGGCCTCGACGGGCAAGGACATCCTTCCGTTCCTGACCGAAGGCTTCACCGCCGCGGCCATGGCCAAGGTGGGCACCAGCGCTCTGGAGTCGCGCAAGCTCGGCTTTTTACTGGACAGCGACATCATCGTGCCGCACAAGGACGAGCTGCTGTTCGTCGCCATCAACGAAGCCAAGTCCATGGCCGCGAGCGGCTGGCGTGCACCGCACAAGCGATTGTTCCCCGTGGCGGGCCGCAGCGGCCTGGCCACCATCAAGGCCCAGCTGGTGAACATGCGCGACGGCGGGTTCATCAGCGCCTACGACTTCAAGATCGGCGCCATGATCGCCGAGGTGGTCTGTGGTGGCGATGTGGATGCGGGCGCCCTGGTGAGCGAGGAATACCTGCTCACGCTGGAGCGCAAGGTGTTCTGCCACCTGATCGCCCAGCCCAAGACGCACGAGCGCATTCTCGGAATGCTCTCCACGGGTAAGCCTGTCCGCAATTGACCGGTATCACCATGACGGGCCAAGCCCCCAACAAACTCCAGCGCTCGCTGATGCGTCTGGACGAAGCCCCCGCCTTCATGCGCGGCTTCGTGCAGAACATCATCCTGCGCCGGGCCGTGCCCTTTACCGGTACGGCCGGGGTGAAGTTCGTGTCGCTCACGCCCGAGCGGGTCGAGGTGCACCTCGCCAACGAGCACCGCGTGCAGAACCACATCGGTGGTGTGCATGCCTCGGCCATGAACCTGCTGGCCGAAACAGCCACGGGCATGGTGGTGGGCATGAACGTGCGCGACGACTGCATCCCGCTGGCCAAGGAGCTGAGCATGGCGTTCAAGAAGCGCGCCACGGGCGGCCTCAAGGCCGTGGCCACGCTCACAGCCGAGCAGCGCGCTGCCATGCAGGCCAGCGACAAGGGCGAGGTTCAGGTGAAAGTCACCGTGACCGACGAAGCCGGTGTGGAGCCGGTCGAATGTGTATTTACGTGGGCCTGGGTTCCTTCCAGCCGCCCCCCCAAGAATTGAAGGAGTGTCAACACCATGGCTCAAAAACAAGTCCAGGACGCCTACATCGTTGCTGCCACGCGCACGCCCATCGGGCGCTCGGGCCGCGGCTATTTCAAGAACACCCGACCCGACGACCTGCTGGTCGCCGCCATCAAGAGCGCCATGCTGCAGGTGCCCACGCTCGACCCCAAGGCGATTGAAGACGCCATCATTGGCTGCTCCTTCCCTGAAGGTGAGCAGGGCATGAACATGGCCCGCATTGCCGTGGGCCTGGCGTTCAACCACCCCGTGGGCGGCGTGACCGTGAACCGCTTTTGCGCATCCGGCATCACCGCGCTGCAGATGGCCGCCGACCGCATCCGCGTGGGCGAGGCCGACGTGCTGATCGCTGGTGGCGCCGAGTCCATGAGTCTGGTGCCCATGGGTGGCAACAAGCCGTCGTTCAACCCCGAGGTGTTCGCCCGCGATGAAGACGTGGGCATTGCCTACGGCATGGGCCTCACGGCCGAGAAGGTGGCCCAGCAGTGGAAGGTGAGCCGCGAGGCGCAGGATGCCTTCGCCCTCGAATCCCACCTGCGTGCCATCAAGGCACAAAAGGCGGGTGAGTTCACCGACGAAATCACACCTTTCGAAATCGTGGAGCGGTCGCCCAACCTCGCTACCGGCGAAGTGGTGGAAAAGCGCCGCACCGTGAGCCTGGACGAAGGCCCGCGCCCCGACACGTCCCTGGAAGGCCTGGCCAAGCTCAAGCCCGTGTTTGCGGCACGCGGCAGCGTCACGGCGGGCAACAGCTCGCAGACCAGCGACGGCGCGGGTGCACTGATCGTGGCCAGCGAAAAGGCCGTGAAGCAGTTTGGACTGACGCCCCTGGCGCGTTTTGTGAGCTATGCAGCGCGCGGCGTGCCACCGGAGATCATGGGCATTGGCCCCATCGAGGCCATTCCTGCGGCCCTGCGTTATGCGGGTCTCAAGAGCGATGACATTGGCTGGTACGAGCTGAACGAAGCGTTTGCGGCGCAGTCGCTGGCCGTCATCAATACGCTGGGGCTGAACCCTGCGAACGTGAACCCGATGGGTGGTGCGATTGCGCTGGGGCACCCGCTGGGGGCTACGGGTGCGATTCGGGCGGCGACGGTGGTGCATGCGTTGCGTCGGCACAAGCTGAAGTACGGGATGGTCACGATGTGTGTAGGAACAGGCCAAGGCGCCGCCGGCATCATCGAAGCTTTGTGAGTTAGCTGGCTACTGCGCGGGCCATCTGCGTCGTTGGGCCGAGTGGGGAGGCAAGGGGCCCCACCCCCTTGCCGTCGGAATCCTCACGTACTTCAAGTACGTTCCGGTTCCTGTGCTCCGTCCGCCTAGCAGCTGATCCCGCTCGGTACGCCCTGGAGGGTGGGGTGTGAAGGCAGGGGAACCGGGGCAGGTATTTGGATGGTCTTGTCCCGACCTTTACCCGACCCCGCCCGTTCGGGCTGAGCCTGTCGAAGCCGGGGCGTATGCCCCCAACCGTTCGGGCTGAGCTTGTCGAAGCCGGGGCCTGTTCCTCAGCGATAGTTTCTTTCTCTTCAAGCCGGCGAAGATCGGTTTCGAACCAAGGAGACAGACATGAACAAGCAAACCTTGCAGGTGGATGGGGCGGTGTCGCTGGCACTGCGTGTCTACGAACCCCAGGGCGCTCCGCGCGCCAGCGTCGTGATCGGCGGCGCGATGGGGGTGCGGCAGTCGTATTACGAGGCCTTTGCGCTGTGGATGGCGCAGCAGGGGTTTCGGGTCACCACGTTCGACTATCGGGGCCACGGCGATTCGCTGCAGGGCGCCATGCGCGATGTGAAGGCGGACCTGTTTGATTGGGCGCAGGACTACGAGGCGGTGATTTCTGCCGCCAAGGCCGCGCTCCCGTCGCAGCCGCTGTATTTGCTGGGCCACAGCCTGGGCGCGCAGTTACCGGGTTTGCTGAAAAAGCCCGAGCAGGTGGCGGGCCTGCTCAGCGTGGCCGCAGGCAGCGGCTACTGGCGTGACAACGCGCCGCAGCTCAAGCGCATCGTTCCGTACTTCTGGTGGGTGCTGGTGCCGCTGGCCACGCGGCTGTGCGGGTACTTTCCGGGGCGCACGCTCAAGAAGGTGGGCGACCTGCCTGCGGGGGTGATCCTGCAGTGGCGGCGCTGGTGTCTGGACCCCGCTTACAGCGTCGGTGCCGAGGGGCCTGCGGTGGCGCAGAGCTACGGTGCGGTGCGGTTCCCGGTGCTGGCGCTGTCGATGGCTGACGACGAGCTGATGACCTTGCGCGGCACACACAACCTCGTGAACCTGTACGCCAACACCGAGCGCCGCGTGGAGAGCATCACCCCGGCTGACCTGCAGGTGCGGCGCATCGGCCATTTCGGGTTCTTTCGCGACCAGTTCCGCCAGAGCCTGTGGCCGCGTGCTGCGGCTGCGCTGGCCGCCCTGGGCGGGGGCGGAATGCCCCGCGGTGAAGTCTCCGGTACGACGGTCTGAGCGGTCGTTTCGCGGCACACTCGCAGCATGACTTCCTCTGCATCCACTTCTTCGTCTTCATCTCTGCATCCGCTGGACGAGGCGCTGCAACTGACGGCTTCGTCCATCGCGACCGGCCAGTACGAAGGGCACACCCACCCCAGCTACTGGAACATGGTCGGCCCGTTTGGCGGCATCACCGCCGCCACGTTGCTGCAGGCCGTTCTGAAGCACCCCGACCGGCTCGGCGACCCGCTGTCGCTCACCGTCAACTACGCGGGCGCTTTGACGGCGGGTGCGTTCACCGTGCAGGCCACACCGGTGCGCACCAACCGATCCACCCAGCACTGGACACTGTCCATCCTGCAGGCCGGCGCCGACGGCGCGCAGGTGGTTGCCACCACGGCCACTGCGGTCACGGCCGTGCGCCGTGAGACCTGGAGCGTGGGCGACGTACCCATGCCGAAGGTGCCCGCCGCGGAAGAACAACAGCCCCTTGTCGCCCCATCGGGTGCGGTGGAGTGGGTCAACCGCTACGAGATGCGCCCCGTGGCCGGCCTGATTCCCCGCACCTGGGACGATAGCGGCGACCACAGCCTGACGCAGCTCTGGATGCGCGACACACCACCGCGCCCGCTCGACTTTGCTGCGCTGACGGCACTGGCCGATGTGTTCTTCCCCCGCGTGTGGCTGCGGCGCGCGCGCCATGTGCCAGCGGGCACGGTGTCGATCACGGTGTACTTTCACGCCACGGCGGAGCAGTTGCGGGCCACTGGCACCGGTTTCCTGCTCGGGCAGGCGCGCGGGCAGGAGTTCCGCAATGGTTTCTTCGACCAGACCGCGCAGTTGTGGAACGAGGCGGGCACCATGCTCGCCACCAGCCACCAGATCGTGTACTACAAGGAATAGCCAGCCTCAGCGCGGCAGGCGGGAGCCTGGCGTTGCTGCGCGTCTTTTTCCTGCATTTATCCGTCCATCCATCCCCAGACCCCAAACACCAAACACTCACCACCATGACAGAAACCACCCAAGATATCCTCGTTCACTCCGAAGCAGGCGTGACCACCATCACCTTCAACCGTGTGGACAAGAAGAACTCCATCACGCGCGACATGTATGCCGCCATGGCGGATGCGCTCGATGCCGCCAAGGCCGATGCCAGCGTGCGTGTGGTCGTATTCCAGGGCGACGTGGCCATCTTCAGCGCAGGCAATGACATTGGCGACTTTTTGCAGCAGCCGCCCGCCACGCAGGACTCGCCTGTGTTCCGCTTCCTGCGAGGCATCGCCGCCTTCCCCAAGCCCGTGATTGCGTCCGTCTGCGGCCCGGCCGTGGGTATTGGCACAACGATGCTGTTCCACTGCGACCTCGTTTACGCGGGCGACAACGCGGCGTTCTCCATGCCGTTCGTCAATCTGGGCCTGTGCCCCGAGGCCGCATCGAGCCTGCTGGTGCCGCAGATGCTGGGGTATCACCGCGCTGCGGAAGCCTTGCTGTTGGGCGAGCCTTTCATGGCAGAGGCCGCGTTGGAAGTCGGCCTGGTCAACCGCGTGGTGCCACCCACCGAGTGCAATGGCGTCGCACAGGCGCAGGCCAAGAAGCTGGCGGCCAAGCCGTTGTCGTCGCTCATCGAGACCAAGCGGTTGATGAAGGGTGGGCAGCAGTCGAAAGTGCTGGAAGTGATGGCCGAAGAGGGCGAGAGCTTTGGGCGCATGCTGCGTGAGCCTGCGGCGCGGGAGGCGTTCTCGGCTTTTATGGAGAAGAGAAAGCCTGATTTCAGCGCGGTTTGATTCGCTAGTTCTGAGGCATTTTGGGCTGCTGGCGCTTGTATATAAAGCGCTGGCAGCTATTGTTTTTATAGCTCGTTCTCGCCCCATCCTTTCGGGTTGAGCCTACCGAAGCTTGTTTTGGCGGTGGCTACTGCATGCCCGTGTGGAGTGCGGGAGCCGGGAGTCGCCCGGCGTGCGAGTAACTTTCTTTTGCTTCGCCAAAAGAAAGTCACCAAAGAAAAGGCGACCCCCAGTCTGCGACCCCTTCGCGTTGCGAAGGGGCAAACCTGCGGCGGGGCGGTTGCGGGGTGCGCCGTGGAACTCGCTTTGCGCCTGCGGCGCGCCGCTCGGACAACCACGGCGAGTCAGTTCACAAGGCATGGGCGCTCCGACGCCCATGCTCACCCCACAACCGCCCCGCCGCAGGCGCAGCCAGCAGGGGGTTGGGCAGTCAAACATCCAACAGCCGAACAGCCAAGCAGCCGCACGGGCCTTTGCTGCGCTCGGCCCCATCTCGCGGGCGCACGCGCCACGCGCTGCGAGAGCTGGGCCGAGCGAAGCAAAGGCCCGTGTGGATGTCCGATTCGCGGGTTCCCTTCTGGATGCGCCTGGGGCGCGCAGGGCGCGGGGTGGCATGCGCGTCGGAGCGCGCATGCTTCGTGATCTGACTCACCGCAGTTGTCCGAGCGGAGCGCCAAAGGCGCGCAGCGAGTTCTGCGGTGCACCCCGTGACCGAGCACCCCAGGTTGCCCCGCAGCGCAGCGAAGGGGTCGCAGACAGCAGGGTCGCCCTTTCTTTGGTGACTTTCTTTCGGCGACGCGAAAGAAAGTTACTCGCACGCCGGGCGACTCCCGGCCTCCGCCCTTCGCACAATCACGCCGCTTGATTACAAACACATAGCAAATCAGGTAGTCAATACTGGCGCTTAACCTCAAAAAGCACCCGTAGCAATCACGATCGAACAAGCTATCTATTTTTACAAAGCACTTGCTTGCTAAAAATAAGCAGTTTTGCTATCGTGCCTGCATGGATTCACCCGTGCCGCGCCCCAACGCCAGAGCCTCCGCTCCCAAGAAACCCCCGGCCCGCCCTCGCAGCAAGGCCGTAGCGCCCCTCAGCGCCAACTCGGCAACCACAACACAATCCCCCATTGAAGAACCCACCCGACGCCCCCGCGGCCGCCCGCGCAAAACCGCCGAAGAACTCGACGACGGCAACCGCCGCCGCAAGCTCATGGACGGCGCGGCCAAGCTCTTTCGCACCCAGGGCTTCGCCGCCACCAGCACGCGCGACATTGCTGCGGCCGCAGGCATGCACAGTGGCTCGCCGTTCTACCACTTCGAAAGCAAAAGCGCGCTGCTCTACGCCGTGATGAGCGAGGGCATGACCATGGCCACGCAAAGCCAGCAGCAGGCACTCGATGCGTTGCCCACCACGGCCACACCGCGCGAGCAGTTGCACACGCTCATTCGCCACCACTTTGAGATCCTGCTCGGGCCGCGCAGTAGCTTCATCCCAGTGATGCTTTACGAGTGGCGTTCGCTCACGCCTGCGCAGCGCAAGGGCATTGCCCGCATCAAGGACAGCTACGAGGCCACCTGGATGCCCGTGCTGGAAGCGCTGGCACAGCAGGGCGCGCTGCAGGCCGAGCCCGGTGTGGCGCGGCTGTTCATCTTCGGGGCGCTCAACTGGGCGGTGCAGTGGTTCTCGCCCAAGAAGGGCAAGTCGCTTGACGCGCTCACCGACGAGGCGCTGGCCTTGTTCACCCGTTCATAACAAACCACCCCATCAAGGCAGAGTCACCATGGACCCCACCGCGCGCAACGCCTACCAGTCTGTGTTTGCTCCGGGCCTGTTCCAGGGGCAGGTGGTGGTGGTCACCGGCGGCGGCTCGGGTATAGGCCGTTGCACGGCACACGAGCTGGCGCACCTCGGCGCGCATGTGGTGCTGGTGGGGCGCAAGCCTGAAAAGCTGCTCGCCGTGGCCGAAGAGATCACTGCCGATGGCGGCCGCGTGTCTTGCCAGGTGTGCGACATCCGCTCCGAAGAAGGCGTGGTCGCGTTGGTGCAGCAGATCGTCGCTGCGCAGGGGCGCATCGATGCGCTGGTCAACAACGCGGGCGGGCAGTTCATGTCGCGGCTTGAATCCATCAGTGCCAAGGGCTGGGAGGCGGTGCTGAACACCAACCTCACCGGCGGCTTTCTGATGGCGCGTGAGTGTTATCGACAGTGGATGGCGCAGCACGGCGGCTCAGTAGTCAACATCGTGGCCGACATGTGGGGCTCCATGCCGGGCATGGGGCACAGTGGCGCTGCCCGCGCGGGCATGGTCAGCTTGACGGAAACGGCGGCGCTGGAATGGGCGCACAGCGGTGTGCGCGTGAACGCCGTGGCGCCGGGTTACGTCGCCTCAAGCGGCATGGACAACTACCCGCCCGAGGCGGGCGACATGCTGCGCGCCATGCCGGGCACGGTGCCGCTCGGCCGCTTTGGCAACGAGGCCGAGGTGTCGGCAGCCATCACCTTTTTGCTCAGCCCGGCAGCCAACTTCATCAGTGGCACCACGTTGCGGGTGGACGGCGCACGGCCCCAGGTGCGCATGGGTTGGCCGCAGCGCCCGCCCGGTGCCACCGCTGCTGCACACCCGGCCGTGCGGCCATTTGGCGGCTTTCACCGCGCGCAGGTGCCGCAGGTGTTTGCCCCTTCCCACACCCCCCAAGACCGAGGCCGCATGACCGCCGTCTTCACTTCCCGATTCAACCCAGGCAGCGCCGAGGCCACCCAACGCCGCGCGGCGCTGCAGGCCCGCCTTCACGCCCTGCGCGCGTTGGAAGAGCGTGCCGCCGCCGCCTCGGCCCGGTCGCTGCCCCAGTTTGAAAAGCGCGGCCAGCTGCTGCCGCGCCAGCGCGTGGCGCTGCTGCTGGATGCCGGTGCGCCCTGGCTGCCGCTGTGCACGCTGGCGGGCTACCTGCAGGACGTGAAAGACCCCGAGAAGTCCGTGCCCGGTGGCGGCATGGTTGCGGGCATCGGCTTTGTCAGCGGCGTGCGCTGCATGGTGGTGGCCAGCGATTCAGGCATCGAAGCCGGCGCCATCCAGCCCATGGGCCTGGAAAAGATCTTGCGCGTGCAGGAAATCGCGCTGCAAAACCGCTTGCCGTTCATCCACCTGGTGGAGAGCGCGGGTGCCAACCTCATGCGCTACCGGGTGGAGGGCTTCGTGCACGGCGGCACGCTGTTCCGCAACCTCGCGCGGCTGTCGGCGGCGGGCATTCCGGTCATCACTGTGCAGCACGGCTCGGGCACCGCAGGCGGCGCCTACATGCCGGGGCTGTCGGACGTGGTCATCATGGTGCAGGGCCGCTCGCGCGCCTTCCTGGCCGGGCCGCCGCTGCTCATGGCTGCGACGGGCGAGATTGCGACGGAAGAAGAACTGGGCGGTGCCGAGATGCATACCGCCGTCTCGGGCCTAGGCGAATACCTGGCGCAGGACGACCGTGAAGCGATTGGCCTGGCACGCGATGTGGTCGCGCAGCTGGGGTGGAACATGCCCCGGCGACCCAGCGCACCTGGGCCCACCTTGCCCGCAGACGATCTGCTCTCCCTGATGTCTGCCGACCTGCGCCAACCCGTGGACATGCGCGAGGTGATGGCGCGGCTGGTGGACGGCTCGGAACTGCTCGAATTCAAGGCCCGCTACGGCATGGCCACCGTCTGCGCCCAGGGCCACATCCAGGGCCATGCCGTGGGCTTCATCAGCAACAACGGCCCCATCGACGTGGCGGGCGCCAACAAGGCCACGCACTTCATCCAGTGGATGTGCCAGCTGGGCCACCCCATCATCTACCTGCAGAACACCACGGGCTACATGGTGGGCAAGGACAGCGAGCAGGGCGGCATGATCAAGCACGGCAGCAAGATGATCCAGGCCGTGACCAACGCCACCGTGCCGCAGATCACCATCCAGTGCGGCGCCAGTTTTGGTGCGGGCAACTACGGCATGTGTGGGCGCGGCTATGCGCCGCGCTTCCTATTCAGCTGGCCCGGTGCCAAGACGGCGGTGATGGGCGGCGAGCAGGCCGCACGCACCATGCAGATCGTGACCGAGGCGGCGCTGGCGCGCAAAGGCATCACGCCCGACCCGGCCGAATCGCAGGCCCAATTCGACAAGATCGTCGCCATGTTCGAGGCCCAGGCCGATGCGTTCTACACCAGCGGCCTGCTGCTGGACGACGGCGTGATCGACCCGCGCGACACGCGCGCCGTGCTGGCGTTTTGCCTGGACACCTGCGCCGAGGCCCAGGCCCGCACGCTGCGGCCCCTGAGCTTTGGCGTGGCGCGGATGTAAGCGCTTCGCACGCAATCCCTACGATGGCCGAGCCTCTCAAATACCTGCTCAACGACACCGTGCCGCCGCGCATTGCGGCCATGGTGCGCCGTGCGTGGCGCAAGTTCGATACCACCGCGTTTCTGCAGCAAGTACAGCCCGGCTACGAATCGCTGGAGCTGATGGCGCGCGGCCAGCGCATTGCGCACGCCCTGCAGGCCCACCTGCCGCAAGACGTGCCGCGTGCGCTGGGCGTGCTGGTCGATTCGATGGACCCACCCATGGGCCTCGATGCCGCCGGTGAGCCCGATGCGGGTGACCGCCCCTACAGCGCCTTTTTGTACCTGCCGCACAGCATCTATATCGGCACACACGGCCTGCAGCATTTCGAGGCGGCCATGGCCGCGCAGCATGCGCTGACCCAGCGGTTTACCGCCGAGTTCTGCATACGCCCCTATCTGCTGCACCACCAACAGGCCACGCTCGCGCGGCTGCGTGACTGGGCGCAGGATGACAACGCCCATGTGCGCCGCCTGGTGAGCGAAGGCATGCGGCCCCGCCTGCCTTGGGCGCCGCGCCTGCCTGCATTCCAGGCCAACCCGCAGCTGGCCCTGCCGTTGCTCGATGCGCTCAAGGACGACCCATCGTCTTACGTGCGTCGCTCCGTCGCCAACCACCTGGGCGATATCGCCAAGGACCACCCCGACCTCGCCGTGGGCACCGCGCGCACCTGGCTGCAGGGCGCGCCCGCCCCGCGCGAAGCCCTGGTGCGCCACGGCCTGCGTTTTCTCATCAAACGCGGCGACGCTGGCGCGCTCGATGCCCTGGGCGTGGGCCATACCGTGGCGCTGGACGTGCGGGCCGCGCGCGTGCTGCCCGCCCGCGCACGCATCGGCGACAAGGTGCGCATCGAGGTCGAACTGCACAACCCCACACCCCAGCCCCAGCGCGTGTTGGCGGACCTGAAGGTGCACTACGTCAAGGCCCACGGCGGCGCGGCGCCCAAGGTGTTCAAGCTGCAAACGCTGGACATACCGCCCGGCGCCACCGTGGCCGTGGGCAAGACGCTGTCGCTGCAGCAGATGACCACACGCACCCACTACCCCGGCGCGCACCAGGTGGAGCTGGTGCTCAACGGGCGGCCACAGCCGCTGGGGCAATTTCAGCTTTCGTGATCGAGGTTTGCAGGCACACAAACATACAAACGCAACAGCAGGAGACAAGCACCATGCAGTTCACACACGAGCACCGCGAGATCCAGAAAACCCTCAAACGCTTCATCGACGAAGAGATCAACCCCCATGTGGACGAGTGGGAGGCGGCCGAGATCTTCCCCGCGCACGAGGTCTTCAAGAAGATGGGCAACCTGGGCCTGCTGGGCCTGTGCAAGCCCGAGGAATACGGCGGGCAGGGGCTGGACTATTCGTACAGCCTGGCCATGGCCGAGGCGCTGGGCCACATCCACTGCGGCGGCGTGCCCATGGCCATTGGCGTGCAGACCGATATGTGCACCCCGGCGCTGGCGCGCTACGGCAGTGACGAACTCAAGCGCAACTTTCTCGCCCCCGCCATTGCGGGCGACATGGTGGGCTGCATTGGTGTGAGCGAGCCTGCGGCGGGCAGCGATGTGTCGGGCATCAAAAGCGTGGCGCGCAAGGACGGCGACGACTATGTGATCACCGGCCAGAAGATGTGGATCACCAACAGCCTACAGGCCGACTGGATGTGCATGCTGGTGAACACGGGCGAAGGGCCTGTGCACAAGAACAAGAGCCTGGTGATGGTGCCCATGCGGGATGGCCCGGGCGGCAAGCTCACCAAGGGCATCGAGGTGGCGCAAAAGATCCGCAAGATCGGCATGCACAGCAGCGACACGGGCCTGATCTACTTTGACGAGGTGCGCGTGCCGCAGCGCTACCGCATCGGTGCCGAAGGGCAGGGCTTTATCTACCAGATGCAGCAGTTCCAGGAGGAGCGCCTGTGGTGCGCCGCCAGCACGCTCGAATCGCTGAACCACTGCATCCAGTGGACCATCGACTACGCGCAGGAGCGCAAGTTGTTTGGCGCTACGCTGGCCGACCAGCAGTGGGTGCAGTTCAAGCTGGCCGAACTCAAGACCGAGGTGGAAGCGCTGCGCGCACTCACCTACCGCGCCTGCGACCTGTATGTGAACGGGCAGGACGTGCTGGAGCTGGCCAGCATGGCCAAGCTCAAGGCCGGCCGGCTGAACCGCGAGGTGCCGGACATGTGCCTGCAGTTCTGGGGCGGCATGGGCTTCACGCTGGAGAACAAGGTCTCGCGCATGTACCGCGACGGGCGGCTGGCGTCGATTGGTGGGGGTGCCGATGAAGTCATGCTCGGCATCCTGTCCAAGCTGATGGGCATCGCCAAGCAGCCTGTGCACTGACGCCATGAGTGAGGCGCTGTTGATTCACCACGCGCCGCTGGCCAGAGGCTTTGTGGAGACCTGGACACTGAACGACCCCGTCAGCCGCAATGCGCTGTCGGTGGCGATGGTGGACGCCCTGCTTGCTGCTTGCGAGCGGGCAGCTGCGGATACCAACCTGCGCGGCGTGGTGCTGCGCGGGGCGGGTGGGCACTTCTGCGCAGGCGGCAGCCTGGGCGGCTTTGCCAAGACCATCGGCCAGCCTCTGGATGCGGGCGAAGCCGACCCCCTAGTGCCCCTGAACCGCCGATTCGGCACGCTGCTGCAGGCCCTGTGCGCGCTGCCTCAGTGGCTCATCGTGGTGGTGGAGGGCGCGGCGATGGGCGGTGGCTTTGGCCTGGTGTGCTGCGCCGACCGTGTGCTGGCCCACACCAGCGCGCAGTTCGCCACGCCCGAGGTCACGCTGGGCATCGTGCCCGCGCAGATCGCGCCGTTTGTGGTGCGACACCTCGGCCCCGCTGCTGCGCGGCGTTGTTTGCTGACGGGTGAGCGCTGGGATGCTGCGACGGCGCAACGCGCGGGGCTGGTGGATGAGGTGGTGACTGGCGACATGGAGGCTGCTGTGCAAGCAGCCATCGCACGCCATGCCGCCACAGCGTCGCAGGCCGTGGCCGCTACCAAACGTTTGTTGCTGGCCCAGGCGGAGACGCCGCTGCCCGCGCTGCTCGACGACGCGGCCATCGCCTTTGCGCAGGCGCTGCGCGGGTCGGAGGCGCCGCAAGGGCTGGCTGCGTTTGCTGCGCGCAAACCACCGCCGTGGAGTGCGAAGACATGAAAAGATTCATCGTCGTTGCGGGATGGGTAACAGCCCATTCGAAACCGTTCACGTTGAGCTTGTCGAAGCACCGCGCAAGGCTTCGACAAGCTCAGCCCGAACGGGTTTCCCAAGATCAAGGGCGCCGGGTAGGTGGCGCATGCAGGCGGGCAATGGAGCCGCGGGGCCACTGCGTATGAAAAAGATACTCATCGCAAACCGATCAGAGATCGCCCGCCGCATCATCCACACCGCCCACCGCATGGGCATCGCAACGGTCGCGGTCTATTCCGACCCCGATGCCAACGCCCTGCATGTGCGCGAAGCCACGCAGGCCGTGGCGCTGGGCGGCGCCGCCAGTGCCGACACCTACCTGCGCACCGACAAGCTCCTGGCCGCGGCGCGCGCCACCGGCGCCGATGCCGTACACCCCGGCTACGGCTTCCTCAGCGAGAACGCCGACTTCGCCCAGGCCGTCGTCGATGCCGGCCTGACCTGGATCGGCCCGCCCCCTGCCGCCATCCGCGCGCTGGGCAGCAAGGCGGGGGCCAAGGCGCTGGCGGCGGCGCACGGCGTGCCTTGCCTGAAGGGTTATGCCGGTGATGACCAGAGCGATGAACGCTTTGCGCAGGAGGCAGCACGCATCGGCTACCCCGCCATGGTCAAGGCCGTGGCGGGTGGGGGAGGGCGTGGCATGCGGCTGGTCACCGATGCGGCGCAACTGCCCGCAGCGCTAGCCGGCGCGCGGTCCGAAGCGCTGGCGGGCTTTGGCTGTGGCGACCTGCTCATCGAACGCGCACTGCTGCAGCCGCGCCATGTGGAGGTGCAGATCTTTGCCGACGCTCACGGCGCATGCATCCACCTGGGCGAGCGCGATTGCTCGGTACAGCGCCGCCACCAGAAGATCATCGAAGAGTCCCCCAGCCCAGCCGTAGACGCAGCATTGCGCGAGCGTATGGGCGCCTGCGCCGTAGCGCTGGCGCAGGCTGCGGGCTATGTGGGCGCGGGCACGGTGGAGTTTCTTCTCAATGGCAGTGATTTCTATCTGATGGAGATGAACACCCGCCTGCAGGTGGAGCACCCGGTGACCGAAGCGCTCACGGGGCTAGACCTGGTGGAGTGGCAGATCCGCGTGGCGCGGGGTGAGCCGCTGCCGCTCACGCAAGATCAGGTGCATCTGCAAGGCCACGCCATCGAGGTGCGCCTGTGCCCCGAAGACGCGCACTTCCGCCCCCATACCGGTCGTGTACTGCAGTTCAGCGCACCACCGGCCGCCGCGTTTGAGCGGGCTGCGCCGGGCGCGCTGCGCTTTGACCATGCGCTGGAGGAGGGGGCAGAGGTCACGCCTCACTACGACGCCATGCTGGGCAAGCTCATCGTGCACGCTCCCACGCGGGCCGAGGCCATTGCCGCGCTGGTGCTTGCGTTGCACAACACCCGCGTGCTGGGCCTGCCCACCAACCGCGCGTTTCTGGCGGCCTGCCTGCAGCACCCCGTGTTTGCCAGTGGACAGGCGCTGGTGCCGTTCCTGGCGGAGTACGCTGCTGGCCTGCAGGAGTTGCTATTAAATGAAGAGCTATCAGCGCTTGTTCCTCCTGCGCTAGAGGCCATTTTTGCTTCAAATCCTGCGTCAGATTTGCCTTGTTTCATGGCCCGGTCGCTGCGCCTGCGTCACCAGGGCGAGGTGCACGCGGTCGCCGTGCGCGAGCTGGGCGGTGGGCGGCTGCAGGTGGAGCAGGCCGGGGCAGAACCTGTGACATTGCAACTGCCCCAGCGCGGTGTGTATTCCGTGGCGGTGGGGCCGAGGCGTTGGCACTGGCAAACCGGCGGTGTGGACGGTTGGATGGAAGACGCCTCGTGGGAGCCCGCAGCGCGCTCGGGTGCGGCGGGCGGTGCGACGGAGTTGCGCGCCCCCTTCAACGGCAAGGTGGTCGCGCTGCCCGTGGCAGCAGGCCAGGCGCTGGCGGCGGGCGATACGGTGGTGGTCATCGAATCCATGAAGCTCGAACACAGCCTGGCCAGCCCCGCAGCCGCCACGGTGGCCGAGCTGCTGGTAGCGCCCGGCCAGCAGGTGTCGCCCGGCCAGGTGCTGGCCCGCTTTGCACCCGCCACGCAAGGAGCGCCCGCATGACCGCCACGTCCGACGCGACCCCTGTGAGCAACGAAGACCGTACTGCCCTCACCGACACCGTCACCCGCTTTGCCCGCACCGAGATCGCGCTGCATGTGGACGCGTGGGACGCGGCCGGTGAATTCCCCCGCAGCCTGTACCGCCGCGCGGCCGACCTGGGCCTGCTGGGCCTGGGCTACCCCGAACAGTACGGCGGCACGCCAGCCAGCTACGCTTTGCGCCTGCCGCTGTGGCGCGCGCTCAGCCGCCACGGCGCCAGCGGCGGCGTGCTGGCCAGCCTGCTGTCGCACAACATCGGCCTGCCGCCCGTGTTGGCCCATGGCAGCGATGCGGTGCGTGCCGAGGTTATTCCGCCCGTGCTGGCGGGCGAGCAGATCGCGGCACTGGCGATTACTGAGCCCGGTGGCGGGTCCGACGTGGCCCAACTCAAGACCACAGCGCGGCGCGAGGGTGACGAGTACATCGTCAACGGCGAAAAGGTATTCATCACCTCCGGCATGCGCGCGGACTGGATCACAGTGGCTGTGAGGACCGGGGAGGCAGGAAGCAAGGGCAGCGCAGGCATCTCCATGCTGCTCATCCCCGGCCACAGCGCGGGCCTGTCGCGCAGCAAGCTCGACAAGATGGGCTGGCTGTGCTCCGACACCGCCCACCTGCGCTTCGACAATGTGCGCGTGCCCGCCCGCTACCTGCTGGGCGAAGAGGGCGCGGGCTTTCGCATCATCATGGCCAACTTCAACAGTGAACGTTTTGGCCTGGCCGCATCGGCCCTGGGCTTTGCCGAGGCCTGCTACGACGAGGCCCTGGCCTGGGCGCGCCAGCGCAAGACCTTTGGCGCCGCGCTGGTGGAGCACCAAGTCATCCGCCACAAGCTGGTGGACATGCAAATGCGCATCCAGTCCACCGCCGCGTGGTGCGAGTCCGTGGCCGCGCAGGCCGACGCGGGGCGTGCCGGACCCGATTGGGTGGCGCAGGTTTGCATGTTGAAAAACCACGCCACCCAGACCATGCAGTTCTGCGCCGACCAGGCCGTGCAGATCCTGGGCGGCATGGGCTTCATGCGCGGCACCGTCAGCGAGCGCATCTACCGCGAGGTCAAGGTCATGATGATCGGCGGCGGTGCGGAAGAAATCATGAAAGACCTGGCTGCCAAGCAGCTCGGCATTTGAAGGAGACAGGCACCATGCACAGCACCGACCACAGCAACAAAGCCATCATCACCTGCGCCATCACCGGCGTGCTGACCGACCCCGGCCAGCACCACGTGCCCGTCACACCCGAGCAACTGGCCAAAGAGGCCCGCCGCGCCTACGACGCTGGCGCCGCCGTGGTCCACGTGCACTTTCGCAACCAGGAGCCCGGCAAGGGCCACCTGCCCAGCTGGGATCCGCAGGTGGCGCGCGACTGCGTGCAGGCCATGCGCGAGGCCTGCCCAGGTTTGATCATCAACCAGACCACCGGCGTGGTCGGCCCCAACTACCAGGGCCCGCTGGATTGCCTGCGCGCCACCCGCCCCGAGATGGCGGCGTGCAACGCCGGCTCGCTCAACTACCTGAAGGTGCGCAGCAACGGCACCTGGGCCTGGCCGCCCATGCTGTTCGACAACCAGCCCGCCAAGGTCAAGGACTTCATCGACGTAATGCTGGAGACCGGTACGTTGCCCGAGTTTGAGTGCTTCGACGTGGGCATCGTGCGCTGCGTGGAGATGTATGTGCAGACCGGCATGTACACCGAGCGCTTGCCCGAATACAACTTTGTGATGGGCGTTGAATCCGGCATGCCTGCCGACCCGGACCTGTTGCCCATCTTGCTCAAGCTAAAAATCAAGGATGCCCCCTGGCAAGCCACCGTCATCGGCCGCAGCGAGATCTGGCCCGTGCACCAGCGCGTGGCGGAACTGGGCGGGCATTTGCGCACGGGGCTGGAGGACACGTTCTATCTGCCGGACGGGATGAAGGCGGATTCGAACGGGCCCTTGATTGAGAAGCTGGCGCAATACGCGCGCAATGCGGGGCGGGAGGTGGCTTCGCCGCAGGCGGCGCGGGGGATGTTGGGGTTACAGCCCGAGGTCGTTTCGTGACGCGGAGTTGTGTAGGCTAACTTTTCATCCGTGCAACTTGATCGCAAGGTGATGAATTTACAAGGATCGGACACTGCCCTCGTGGGTTAACTTGACCTATAGGGGTTGTGTCTCCTCAAAAATACAATTCACCGAGTAGTGCAGTTTCCGGATGAGCATCGGTAAATTTGAGTGTGTCCTTTGGTGCAATAGACGGCGTACTCTGTCTGCCCATCCTTGACGCCCGTCTTAGCTGCGACAGGATGAGTATTGCATCCGCTATCTCGTGCCAAGCGTTCAACTGTCGATTCTTCCTCTGTGGAAGGGGGAGCCGCTACAGTGGGCAACGCTCCTGCCGGTTCAAGCTTTTGCCGAGGGGTACCCTCTGCTATTTCGAAAGCCTCCGTCGCGGTCATTTCCGCGTATCGCCAAATTTTCCCGACTGCGGCATCTGCGGGCAGATGCGTGTTGAAAAGTACGGTGGTCGTATACAGCCCATACTTGTGAACGATCGGCATTAAGCCCGTTCGCTCCGGGTTTAAGACACGTCCCATGAACCCTCCATCTTGGCTTTGATAAATGCTGGCGCGCCAAACGCTAGCTGCGTCGTTGTAAGCAGCGACTGCGGCCTGCAATTTTTCGAATACCAACGGATCGAGCGTTGGTGCCTCTTGGCGAAGGACTCCCAACTCCCTTGCCGGGTCCATGATGAGTACGGAATAGTTGTTAAATGAAACGCCGGATTGCACGGTGCTAGCAATTGCAGCAAATGCACTTTTTGCACGTTTGAGAGCAGTCACTTGGGTGCCTGAACTTTTGGTTCCTTGGAGCTGCATTAG
>NZ_AGTS01000028.1 GCF_000238595.1 Acidovorax sp. NO-1
GGGGTGGGGCAAAATTTCTGAAAATTGCTTAAAAAGAAGGCTGAGAAGATAGGCGAAACGTCACCAGTAAGAAAATTCCCATTGAAAATCAAATAGTTACGCGATATTTTCGCGCCCCAAAAGTACAAAACTCAATGAGAAAAATACAAAACTCGAGTGGAATCGACAGTTTTCGCTCCTGTCGAGCGAGATGTCGATATGCGCTGAGTGTTGTACTGCCGAATTCGAGAAATCAACGACTTGGAACAACACCAAGGGCCTACCTTTGTACTTTTTATTCCTTCAGTGTTGTACTTTCCCGGGCGTTTCTCACTGAGTCTTGTATTTTTTCCAGTCGGGCCGTTCGGTACGCAGTCAGCTCGGGATCTTTCTACTCGGCGCCGCGCCTAAACGCTTGACGCGAAGGGCAGCGATTTGGCCATGCGGCGGCTTCAGGGTGAATCGACCCGGCTTTCCTAGACACAGTTGAGCCGTTGGAAATGGCGTCTCTCGAACTCTACCGGTGAAGTATCTCCGGCAGTGCCGTGGCGCCGTTTGGGGTTGTAGAACATTTCAATGTAGTTGAATACATCGGCTCTGGCGTCATCGCGGGTGGGGTAGATCTGTCGGCGGATGCGTTCGCGCTTGAGCAACTGAAAGAAGCTCTCGGCCACAGCGTTGTCGTGGCAGTTGCCCCGGCGGCTCATGCTGCAGATCAGGTTGTGATCGCGCAGAAAGTCCTGCCAGTCATGACCGGTGAACTGACTTCCCTGATCGGAATGAACCGTGACCGGCCCCGTGGGCTGGCGACGCCACAAGGCCATCAGCAACGCGCCGAGCACCAAGCCGGTATCGATGCGGCTGTCCATGGACCAGCCAACGACCTGGCGCGAGAACAGATCGACCACCACAGCCAGGTACAGCCAGCCCTCATGGGTGCGGATGTACGTGATGTCGGTCACCCAGGATTCATTGGGCTTGGCCACAGTGAACTGGCGCTGCAGGTGGTTGGGTGCCACGACGGCAGGTTTGCCACCACGCACGCCAGGGCGGCGCCGGTAGCCGGTCTGCGAGCGCAGTCCTTCGAGCTTGAGCAAGCGGGCTACACGGTGCTTGCCGCAGCTCTCGCCCAGATCGCGCATGTCCAGCGTGAGCTTGCGGTAGCCGTACACGCCGCCGCTCTCCAGCCAGGCTTGCTTGAGCAGACCCAGCAATCGCTGATCGTCCTTGGCGCGAGGGCTGGCAGGCTCGGTCTTCCAGGCGTAATAACCGCTGGGGTGCACCTGCAGACACACGCACATGCGCCGCACGCTGTGCTCACGTTCGTGCCGCTCGATAAATGCGTACTTCACCCGGACTGCCTGGCAAAGTACGCTGCGGCCTTTTTTAAGATGTCGCGCTCCTCGGTCACGCGCTTGAGTTCGACCTTCAATTTGCGCAACTCGTCGGCTTGCGACATCTGCATCTGCCGATCACTGGCCGGCGATGTATAGGTCTTGATCCACTGGTACAGGCTGTGCTGGCTCACGCCAAGCCTGACGGACACGTCGGCCACCTTGTGACCTCGCTCAGTGATCTGCTTGACCGCTTCGGTCTTGAATTCTTCAGGGTATCTCTGTTTACTCATGGCACCTCCTATTGGGCATCAGGTTTGAGGCTCAGAGGTGTCTAGCAAACCCGGGGCGACTCAGGCTGGTTGCGGTCGTTTAACTCTGAGCTATCAATGACTGCTCATGGAGACGGCAGACATTGGCTTCTGAGCAGCGATGAGAAATCCAACAATTGACAGTTACCAGAGATACCTGAAGACGGTTGGTCGATTCACTTGGCTCGGAACATGTCGCGCCACCGACGGCGCGGCCGGGATGAGCAGGCGCCATGGCTGAGCGATTGTCATGTCGTGGTGAGTCGCTCCTTTGCGAGTCTCGTGCCCGCTGCAAGTGCTTCCAATTTACGCCAAGCCACGTGCCGTGCCATCGGAGCCATGCCGCAATTCGTACAGGGGAACAAGCGCTCTTTGGGCACAAACTCCAGCGCCCGACCGATGGTGTCTGCCACCTCCTCGGGTGTCTCGACCACATCGCTGGCCACATCGATCACACCGACCAAAACGTCCTTGCCGACCAGCAGTTTCATCAGCTCTGGCGGAACATGGGAGTGGATGCACTCCAGGCTCACCTGGTCGATGCTGCTCTTGGCGAGGGCCGGAAACACGGCCTCGTACTGGCGCCATTCGTCACCCAGGGTGCTCTTCCAATCGGTATTGGCCTTGATGCCATAGCCGTAGCAGATGTGCACGGCGGTCGTGCAGGTCAGTCCCTGCGCTGCGCGCTCAAGCGCCTTCACGCCCCAGTCAGCGGCGTCCTTCATGTAGACATTGAAGGCGGGTTCATCAAACTGGATGATGTCCACGCCGTCGGCCTGAAGTGCCAGGGCCTCTTGGTTCAGCAACTCGGCAAACGCGAAGGCCATCTTGACGCGGTCGCCGTAGAAGCGGTCTGCGACGGTATCGATGATGGTCATCGGACCGGGAAGCGTGAACTTCAGCTTCTTCTTCGTGTGCGCACGCGCCAGCTGGGCTTCAAAGGCATGTACCCGGCCCTTCAGGCGCAGGCTCGAAACGACCTGCGGGACCATCGCGTCGTACCGGTTGTCGCGAATGCCCATCTTCACCTTGTTTTCGAAGTCGATGCCATCGACTTGTTCGAGGAATCCATGCACGAAGTGCTGCCGGGATTGTTCGCCGTCGCACACGATGTCCAGACCTGCGTCCTCCTGGGCCTTGATCCAGAGCAGGGTCGCGTCCGCCTTGGCCTGACGCAATGCATCGCCTTCCGCCTTCCACTGGGGCCAGAGCTTGTGGGTTTCAGCAAGCCAGGCGGGTTTGGGCAGGCTGCCGGCGATGGAGGTTTCAAACATCAGGGGGTCCTTTCAAGAAAGAGGGAGAGGGTCACAGCGCGCAATGGCGGGTCCATTGTTCGAGCACGTTTTTGTAGGGTTTGATGAAGTGTTCTTCGGTGTACTTGCCTTGCTGGACAGCCAACTGGCTGCGCTCCTCCCGGTCGTAGACGATTTGCGTCGACGAATAGTCCTGGTTCTTCAAGCTCGGTTGGTAGAGCTTTCCCGCTGCGCAGTTGGCGTTGTATATCTCGGGGCGATAGATCTTCTGAAAGGTTTCCATGGTGCTGATGCTGGCGATGAGCTCCAGGTTGGTGTAGTCGGCCAAGAGATCGCCCTGGAAATAGAAGGCCAAGGGCGCAACACCGGCGGGTGGCATGAAGAAGCGAACCTGCATCCCCATCTTTGCGAAATAGTGGTCTGTGGAAGACAGTTCGCTTTGTTCGTATTCGACACCCAGTACGGGGTGCTGGTTGTCGGTCCGCAGGTAGGTCTTGCTGGTGGACACGCTGATGCAGATTACAGGCGGCTTGCCAAAGCGGGCCTTGTACTCGCTGGAGTTGGCAAACTGTTTGAAAAGCTTGCCATGCAGATCGCCAAAGTTGACCGGCAGCCCGAACTCCGCGCGATCCGCGTTGTACTCCGGGAGCAACACGCTGAAGTCGTAATCGCGCACGTACGAGGAGAAGTTGTTCCCCGCAATGCCATCGATTCGCTTGTTCTCTTTCCCGTCCCAAATGCAGGGTTTGAGCATCTCGATCAAGGGGAAGCCGCTGGCACTTGCCTGCGCGTCCAAGCACATTTCGACGGAGATGATCTCCAACTCGACGGTGTAGCGGTCTCCTGCCGGATTGTCCCAATGCGCCAGTTCGTTGCACCGGTTGTCAATCATCCTGAGCGTGTCGCGCAGGTTCTGTTGCCGGCTGGTACCCCTGGCGAGGTTGGCAAAGTTCGTGGTCAGGCGCGTGCTGCTTGAGGGTTGGTAGTTTTCATCAAAGCGGGTGCTGTTGATGTGAAAGGCAAATTCTTCGTGCATGGCGATGGGGCGATTCAAATGTTCAAGTGGAGTGGGGCTTGTGTCAGGCGAGCAGCAGTTCGTCGGCCAGAACCGGACTGGCGTGACGTGCCTCTGTGATCAGCGGCAGTGCCCGCCGCACTGCCAGCCGGGCTCGGTCCAGCAGCGCCTCATCCCGCAATCGCTGGTCCACAAAATCCTTGTCGGTCGCGTAGACACCCAGCGGTAAGGTGCGCGCCTGGAAAAAGCTGAACAGGGGTCTCAACTGGTGATCGATTACCAGCGCATGCCGTTCGCTGCCGCCGGTTGCCGCCAGCAACACGGGCGTGTCGATCAATGCGTCCTGGTGGATGAGGTCGAAGAAGTGCTTGAACAGACCTGTGTAGGAGCCGCGATACACCGGCGTGGCCACCACCAGCACGTCGGCCTGTTCGACCGCCATCAGTTCTCGCTCCACCGCCGGTGGTAATTCGGACCTTCGGACCGCGCCCGAAAGCTGCGATGCCAGCTCTCCGACTTCCGTCAGATGTGGGCGGCATGGGACTTCAGCCGAAATCAGTGCCAGGAGATGTTCGGCCAGCGCTGCCGATTTGGACGGGCGCTGCAGCCCGCCGGAGACTGCGACGACACGCAGTGGGCATTGCGTTGTTTGTTTCATGGATGGCGACAGAGACAAGCGAATCAAGGAGCGGATGCTAGGGCGATCAATCCATGAAGTAAAATGGTCTTATCTCATGGTTCAATGAACTGATTTCATAAGAATGCTAGAACGCATCCATCTCAGCATCGTCCAGCAGGTAGAGAATCAGGGGTCGCTGACCGCGGCTGCCGGGGTGTTGAACCTCACGCAGTCAGCCCTGAGCCACAGCATGAAAAAGCTGGAGCAGCAACTGGGCACCGATGTCTGGCTGCGCGAGGGTCGAAGCCTGCGGCTCACACAGGCGGGGCAGTACCTGCTGGCGGTTGCCAACCGCGTGCTCCCGCAGCTGGATCAGGCAGAGAGCACACTTCGGCAGTTCGCCCAGGGCGAGCGCGGTACCCTGCGCATCGGCATGGAATGCCACCCCTGCTACCAGTGGCTGCTCAAGATCGTGTCGCCTTATCTGAGTGCTTGGCCGGATGTGGATGTGGACGTGAAGCAGAAATTCCAGTTCGGGGGCATCGGTGCGCTGTTCGGCTACGAGATCGACCTGCTGGTGACCCCCGACCCGTTGCACAAGCCCGGCCTGCATTTCGAGCCGGTGTTCGACTACGAGCAGGTGCTGGTGGTTGCTGGAAACCATGCCTTTGCGCAACAGGCCCATGTGAAGCCTGCCCAGCTTGTGAGCGAAACGCTCATTACCTACCCGGTCAGCCCCGAGCGGCTGGACGTGTACACGCAGTTCCTTGCCCCGGCGGGCATTGCACCACGCCGCCACAAGACCATCGAAACCACGGACATCATGCTGCAGATGGTGGCCAGTGGCCGCGGAGTGGCAGCGTTGCCGCGCTGGCTTGCACTGGAGTATGCCGAGAAGATGGATGTGGTGCCCGTCCAGCTGGGCCGACACGGCATCGCCAAGCAGATTCACCTGGGAACGCGTGAGCAGGACAGGGACACGGACTATCTGCAGGCCTTCATCCAGTTTGCGCGGAACGCTCAGGTGTAGCGCTGCTCCAGCGCGTCCCATGCGGGCTTGTTCACCAGCCGCTGCCGTTCTGCGAAGGGCGTCACCAGGCCGCTGTCCTCGCGCACTTCCTTGGCATCGCGCAGCGTGGTCAGGGTTTTTTGCATGCCCATCACGGCGCCTTGCAGCGCGGCATTGGCGTACAGCACGATGCCAAAGCCCAGCTCGCCCAACTGGTCGGCATTGAAGATGGGGGTCTTGCCGCCGATCACCATGTTCATGAGCTGGGGCTTGGCCAGGCGCTGCGGCAGCGCGCGCACTTCCTCGGCCTTGGTGACGGCCTCCACGAACAGGATGTCCGCGCCCGCCTCGGCGAACTTCTGCGCACGCTCCACGGCGGCCTCGAAGCCGTGCGTAGCAGCGGCGTCGGTGCGCGCCATGATGAGGAAATCGGGGTCGCGCCGTGCATCGACGGCGGCCTTGATCTTGCTCACCGCTTCCTCGGTGGAAATCACCTCTTTGCCGCTGAAATGCCCGCAGCGCTTGGGCGCCACCTGGTCTTCGAGCTGGATGCAGTCGGCGCCGGCGCGCTCCAGCGTGCGCACGGTGTGAACCACGTTGAGCGCGTTGCCAAAGCCCGTGTCGGCATCGACGATGAGCGGCACATCGACCGCGTCGCGGATGCGTGCCGTGTGGTCGGCAATTTCATGCAGGCCCATAAAGCCTTGGTCCGGCATGCCGAACCACATATTGGTGACGCCCGCGCCGGTGACGTAGATGGCCTGGAAGCCTAGGTCGGCGATCACCTTGGCAGAGAGCGCGTTGAACGCGCCCGGGACGATCAGGCCGCTGCGGGCCTCGACGAGTTGCTTGAGTCGCTGCTTTGTGTTCATGGATTGCCGATCTAGATGCTATTGGTTTGATAGCTGCTAGCGCTTGTTGGATAAGCGCTAGATGCCAATTTTCCTTAAAAACAGCCCGCCGGAACGCGCACGAAGCCCTCCATGAGGATGCGGGCGCTGCGGCTCATCACGGCTTTGGTCACCGTCCACTGGCCGTTGTCCTGTTTTGCCTCGGCGCCCACGCGCAGCGTGCCCGAGGGGTGGCCGACGCGCACCGCGTTGCGTGCGCCGCCACCGGCGGCCAGGTTCACCAGCGTGCCGGGTATGGCTGCCGCTGTGCCGATGGCCACGGCGCAGGTGCCCATCATGGCGTGGTGCAGCTTGCCCATGGACAGGGCGCGCACCAGCAGGTCCACATCCGCCGCCGCGATGGTTTTACCGCTGGAGGCGGTGTAGTCCTTGGGCGGGCTGACGAACGCGATCTTGGGCGTGTGCTGGCGTATGGCGGCTTCCTCGGGGGTCTGGATCAGGCCCATGCGCAGCGCCCCGGCCACGCGGATCTGCTCGAAACGCGCCAGTTGCGCCGGGTCGCCGTTGATGTCCTCGCGCAGCTCCGTGCCCTGGTAGCCGATGTCGGCGGCGTTGACGAACACGGTGGGAATGCCCGCGTTGATCATGGTGGCCTGGAAGGTGCCGACGCCCGGCACATCCAGCGTATCGACCAGGTTGCCCGTGGGGAACATGGCCCCGCCCTCATCGCCATCGTCCGAAGGGTCGATGAACTCCAGCACGATTTCCGCCGCCGGAAAGGTCACGCCGTCCAGCTCGAAGTCGCCGGTTTCCTGCACCTGTCCGCCCGCCACGGGCACGTGGGCGATGATGGTTTTGCCAATGTTGGCCTGCCAGATACGCACCACACACACACCGTCTTGCGGCACCCGCGCCGCATCGACGAAGCCCGCGTGAAGGGCAAAGGTGCCAGCGGCGGTGGACAGGTTGCCGCAGTTGCCCGACCAGTCCACAAAGTCCTTGTCGATGGACACCTGGCCGTAGAGGTAGTCCACGTCGTGATCGGGCCGTGTGCTCTTTGACAGGATCACGCACTTGCTGGTGCTGGAGGTGGCGCCGCCCATGCCGTCGATCTGCGCGCCGTAGGGGTCGGGGCTACCGATGACGCGCTGCAGCAGCTTGTCGCGCGCCGGGCCGGGCTGCTGCGCGGCTTCGGGCAGGTCTTGCAGACGGAAAAACACGCCCTTGCTGGTGCCGCCACGCATGTAGGTGGCGGGAATGCGTATTTGGGGAAGGTGCTGGGTCATATCCATTTTGATAGCTGCTTGCGCTTGCCTGGTAAGGGCTCAGGCCTGATTCGATGCCAAAAAGTCTTGCGCAAAACGCTGCAGCACGCCGCCCGCTTCGTACACCGAGACTTCCTCGGCGGTGTCCAGGCGGCAGGTGGTGGCCACGCGGTCGGTCTGGCCGTTTTGGCGGTGGATGACCAGCGTGAGGTCGGCGCGCGGCGTGAGCTGGCCTTCCACGTCGTAGGTCTCGGTGCCGTCCAGCTGCAGCGTCAGGCGGTTCACGCCGGGTTTGAACTCCAGCGGCAGCACGCCCATGCCGATGAGGTTGGTGCGGTGGATGCGCTCGAAGCCCTCGGCCACCACCGTCTCTACCCCCGCCAGCCGCACGCCCTTGGCGGCCCAGTCGCGACTCGACCCCTGGCCGTAGTCGGCCCCGGCGATGATGATGAGCGGCTGGCGGCGGTTCAGGTACGCCTCGATGGCCTCCCACATGCGCACCACCTTGCCCTCGGGCTCGATGCGCGCCAGCGACCCCTTCTTCACCTGGCCATCGACCACGGCCATCTCGTTGACGAGCTGCGGGTTGGCAAAGGTGGCGCGCATGGCGGTGAGGTGGTCGCCGCGGTGCGTGGCGTAGGAGTTGAAGTCCTCCTCCGGCAGGCCCATTTTGGCCAGGTACTCGCCGGCCGCGCTGTCGGCCAGGATGGCGTTGGACGGCGACAGGTGGTCGGTGGTGATGTTGTCGGGCAGGATGGCCAGGGGGCGCATGCTTTTCAGCGTGCGCGGGTAGGCCGCCAGCGCGCCCACACCTTGCTCGTCCCAGTAAGGCGGGCGGCGGATGTAGGTGGACTGGGGGCGCCAGTCGTACTGCGGGCTTACGCGCGTGCCATCGTCCACGCGAAGCGCGAACATCGGCTCGTACACGGCGCGGAACTGTTCGGGTTTGACGGCCTGGGCCACGATGGCATCGATTTCTTCGTCACTGGGCCACAGATCCTTCAGGCGCACGGGCTGGCCATCGACCACGGCAAAAGCGTCGTTTTCAATATCAAAGCGCACCGTGCCCGCCAGCGCGTAGGCCACCACCAGCGGCGGGCTGGCCAAAAACGCCTGCTTGGCATAGGGGTGGATGCGCCCGTCAAAGTTGCGGTTGCCCGAGAGCACGGCGGTGGCGTACAGGTCGCGCTCGATGATTTCCTGCTGAATTTTCGGCTCCAGCGCGCCGCTCATGCCGTTGCAGGTGGTGCAGGCAAAGGCGACGATGCCAAAGCCCAGCGCCTCCAGGTCGGCCAGCAAGCCGGCTTCCTTCAAATACAGCTCCACGGCTTTAGAGCCGGGCGCGAGCGAGGTTTTCACCCACGGCTTGCGCGCCAGCCCCAGGCGGCGCGCATTGCGCGCCAGCAGCGCGGCGGCGATGACGTTGCGCGGGTTGCTGGTGTTGGTGCAGCTGGTGATGGCGGCGATGATCACGGCGCCATCGGGCGTCAGCCCCTCGGCCTCCTCGGCGCGGGCCATTTCGAGCTTGATGGCGCCGGCGATGCCGCGGTCCACCAGCGCCGAGGTGGGCAGCCGGCGGTGCGGGTTGCTCGGGCCGGCCATGTTGCGCACCACGCTGGAGAGGTCGAACGCGAGCACGCGCTCGTACTCGGCAGTCTTGAGGTCGTCGGCCCAGAAACCAGCGGCCTTGGCGTAGGTTTCCACCAACTGCACCTGTTCGGGGCTGCGGTCGGTCAGGCGCAGGTAGGCCGTGGTTTGCGCATCGATGAAGAACAGCGCGGCGGTGGCGCCGTATTCGGGGCACATGTTCGAGATGGTGGCGCGGTCGCCGATCGACAGGCTGTCCGCGCCCTCGCCGAAGAACTCCACGTAGGCGCCGACCACCTTTTCCTTGCGCAAAAACTCGGTCAGCGCGAGAGCAATGTCAGTGGCGGTGATGCCAGGCTGGCGCTTGCCGGTGAGCCTGACGCCCACGATGTCGGGCAGGCGCATCCACGAGGCGCGGCCCAGCATCACGTTCTCGGCTTCCAGCCCGCCCACGCCCACGGCGATCACGCCCAGCGCATCGACGTGCGGCGTGTGGCTGTCGGTGCCCACGCAGGTGTCGGGGAAGGCCACGCCATCCTGAACGTACACGACGGGCGACATCTTCTCCAGATTGATCTGGTGCATGATCCCGTTGCCCGCCGGGATCACGTCCACATTGGCAAAGGCCTTCTTCGTCCACTCGATGAAGTGGAAGCGGTCCTCGTTGCGGCGGTCCTCGATGGCGCGGTTCTTGGCAAAGGCGTCGGGATCGTAGCCACCGCACTCCACGGCCAGCGAGTGGTCCACGATGAGCTGCACCGGCACCACCGGGTTCACGGCAGCCGGGTCGCCGCCTTCTTTCGCAATCGCATCGCGCAGCCCGGCCAGGTCAACCAGTGCCGTCTGGCCCAGGATATCGTGGCACACCACGCGCACCGGAAACCAGGGGAAGTCGATCTCGCGCTTGCGTCCGATCAGCTGGCCCAGAAAGTCATTGAGCTGTGCCGGGTTGGCGCGGCGCACCAGGTTCTCGGCGTGCACGCGGGCGGTGTAGGGCAGCCGGGCCCAGGCACCGGGTTCTATGGCATCGACGGCAGCCTGTGCATCAAAGTAATCCAGGGCTGTGCCGGGCAGCGGCTTGCGGTGGGCGGTGTTCATCATTTCGCGGGATTCACTCTTTTTTTGATAGCTGCTGGCGCTTGTTACATCAAGATTTCAAGGCAATATGGTCTGAAATGGTTGATTGGTAAGCGCGAGCTGCTATGGTTTTTTAGCTGCGGGCCTCGATGGGCACGAATGTCTGGTCTTCCGGCCCGGTGTAGTTGGCGCTGGGGCGAATGATTTTGTTGTCCACCCGCTGCTCGATCACGTGTGCCGCCCAGCCACTGGTGCGCGCAATGACGAACAGCGGGGTGAACATGGCGGTGGGCACCTGCATCATGTGGTAGCTCACGGCGCTGAACCAGTCGAGGTTGGGGAACATCTTTTTGACTTCCCACATCACCGCCTCGAGCCGCTCGGCAATGTCGTACATCTTGGTGGAGCCAGCCGCGTCCGACAGTCGCTTGGCCACACCCTTGATGACTACGTTGCGCGGATCGCTCACGGTGTAGACCGGGTGACCAAAACCGATCACCACTTCCTTGGCCTCTACTCGGCGACGGATGTCGGCCTCTGCCTCGTCCGGGCTGTCGTAGCGCTTCTGGATCTCGAAAGCCACCTCGTTCGCGCCGCCGTGCTTGGGGCCACGCAGCGCACCAATAGCACCCGCGATGCTCGAATACATATCACTGCCTGTGCCCGCAATCACGCGTGCGGTGAAGGTACTGGCGTTGAACTCGTGCTCGGCATACAGGTTCAGCGAGGTGTGCATGGCACGCACCCAGTCTGCCGGCGGTTTTTCGCCATGCAGCAGGTGCAGGAAGTGGGCCCCGATGGAGTCGTCGTCCGTCTCTACGTCGATGCGGCGGCCCGAGTTGCTGAAGTGGTACCAGTACAGCAACATGCTGCCCAGACTGGCCATTAGACGGTCGGCAATGTCGCGGCTACCGGGCAGGTTGTGGTCGTCTTTTTCGGGCAGTGCACAGCCCAGGGCCGACACGCCGGTGCGCATCACGTCCATGGGATGGCTTGCCGCCGGCAGTTGTTCAAGCGCTGCTTTTACGCTACCCGGGAGGCCGCGCAGGGCCCTGAGCTTGGCCTTGTATGCCTTGAGCTCAGCGCGTGTCGGCAGCTTTCCGTGCACCAGCAGATGGGCAATCTCTTCGAATTCGCAAGTCTCCGCCATGTCCAGGATGTCATAGCCTCGGTAGTGCAGGTCGTTGCCGGTTCGCCCAACCGTACACAGCGCGGTATTGCCCGCAGTGACGCCCGACAGGGCGACCGACTTTTTCGGCTTGAACGGGGTGGTGGCCGTGGGCTCAGTGGTTGTGGTGTTCATGCGAGGTCTCCGGGTTCAGGTAGGAAGAATCAATGGCGACAGGACGGCCGGTGGAGTCCACCGCGACCATCTCGAACACACCCGTGAGGACGTGCTCTGCGGGCACATCCGGGCGATCTGCCAATCCGCGCACACAGACCGTCATCGAACTGCGACCGACACGGCTGACCCAGCCTTGCAGCGTGAGCTGGTAGCCCACAGGCACAGGCGCAAGGCATTGCACGCCAGTCACGCCGGCCATCACGACCTCACGGCGAGCGAGTCCGCGGGCCGCGAGGAAAGCCGCCTTGGCCATCAGCTGCAGACCCTGGCCCGCGAACAGCGTGCCGTGGTGGTTGGCGTATACGGGCAGAACCAGCTCGCGCAACTCAACAGTTCCAGGGGGTGTTGTCATGATTCGCAATTTACGCAAAATACATCCAGAGCAACAGGGCTAAAAGGGCGAATTGTTGCGAACGGCAGTGGCTGGTTTTGCGAAATTTGCGAATGTTTTGTGAAAAATTCGCGTGTGAAAGGCAAGTGATGGCAAAGACGTTTATGGGAGTGAAGTTGCGCAGGCTGCGATCAGAGCGCGGCATGTCGCAGATCGCACTGGCACACGCGCTGGGTATTTCGCCGAGTTACCTGAATCAGGTGGAACAAAACCAGCGTCCGCTCACGGTCAGCTTGCTGCTCAAGCTGAACCGGGCACTAGGCGTGGACATTCAGCAGTTTTCAGAAGACGAGGAGGCGCGCCTGATCGCTGCATTGCGCGAGGCGCTGGCGGATGCTCCAGAGCCGGTCAGCCTGCCCGAGCTGAAGGAAGTTGCGACCCAGATGCCGGTGCTGGGTCGCGCCATCGTCACGCTGTACCGACGCAACTTGGATGCAGCTGCTCAGCTTGAAGCCATGGCATTGCGCATGGGCGACGACCGTACCGATGCGGCTCCTGCCGCTCGGGCTATGGCGTTCGAGGCGGTGCGTGATTTCTTCTTCGCACACCAAAACCACTTTGACGTACTGGACCGGGCTGCTGAGGCCTTGGCAGAACAGGCGGGGCATGAGGGCGCAGCGCTGGCGCCCTGGTTGGCGCAGCGCTTGCTGGAACAGCACCACGTCCGCCTTGTGGCCTGTGATGGCGCTGGGGACGGCAAGCGTCAGTACGACCCGAGCAACCGAACACTGCGCTTGTCCCGCGCGCTGGATGTGGGGCAGCAAGCCTTTCAGATGGCGACCCAGCTTGCGCTGTTGGAGGCAGACATGTTGATTGAGGGGCTGACCCGGACAGCACCTTTTGCGGGGGACATGCCCACGGTGCGTTTAGCGCGCATCGGTCTGGCCAACTACTTTGCGGGTGCTCTGCTATTGCCCTATGGTCCATTTTTGAGCGCGGCGGAAGCGCTGCGCTATGACATCGACTTGCTTGGTCAGCGCTTTGCCGTGGGCTTTGAGACGGTGTGCCACCGGCTAAGCACGCTGCAGCGCCCCAGCGAACCTGGGGTGCCTTTTTTCTTCGTCCGTGTGGACCGTGCGGGGAACATCTCCAAACGCCAATCGGCTACCCACTTCCACTTCAGCCGTGCGGGCGGCACCTGCCCACTCTGGAATGTCTACGAAGCCTTTGCGCAGCCCGGGCGTGTGCTCCCACAGCTGGCGCGCATGCCCGATGGCCGCACTTACTTGTGGATCGCTCGCACGGTGACGAGTGCTCCATCGCGCGGCTATGGCTCCCCCGGCAAGATGTTCTCCATCGGCCTGGGTTGCGATGTGCGCCATGCGTCCCGGCTCGTCTACGCCAAGGGACTGGACCTCGCAGACCCCGATGCAGCGACTCCCATCGGCATGGGCTGCAAGGTTTGCGAGCGCACGGAATGCCCGCAGCGCGCCTTTCCGTACGTAGGCAGGACATTGGACGTGAATGAGAATGTCAGCGGGTTTGCGCCTTATGGAGCCAGTATGCACTCGTAGCGCCTGGACATTGGTACCTGATGGTTTTGAAAGTTACTCGCTATGGAGCTTGCTGAACCCTCTGCGAGATTCATTCGTACGGTCAGGTTGCTCTTCCCGATGCCAACGAGAAGCACAAGTGGAGGCTGAGCGTGCACAGGCTTGCTGATCAACGCATAACGCACATCGCTGTTTTTGTTCGGTAGACAGGCGTATGGATGCTTCAGTTCAGCCAAGGAAGCTCAAATCGCCTTCAAGCGCGATTGACGGCTTTAGCAAAACAAGCGGCCACTTAGAGTATTCGTGCGACAGGTAGCTCCTGTTTAGGGTTGTGGGATACCTGCCCGGAACACCCCCCGAGCGACAAGCGCCCCCGACCTGAGGGCAGGTGTCGCACAAGCCTCGGGGGAGGAAACCGCGGAGAACGCCAACGCAGGTGTTCAGGGCGCAAACGCTATGGGGATTTGGGCAGCGGCTTGACGACCAAGACCTGCAGGCAAGCGGCGCCAGTGTGCCATTGTGTGTGGGTGGGGCCTGGCGCAACTGCGGTGTTGCACCCTTCACAGGGGGCGGCATGCGTTCTGGACCGCCATTTCCAGCGCCGGGCATGCACCAACCCCGCCGACGGACCCAATCGCATCGACATCCAAGACAAGTGGTGGTTCAGGGGACTGTTCATGATGGAGGTGGCGCCCGAATGGCCTGCCCGTTCATCCAACTTTGCACGATGACCATCGCGTGGCCGCAGTGCCTGCAGACAAAGACTGGTGGCGCTGCGCTGGACGACCCATCGTCTTGCCCGTCGTTGCCCGATGGGACTGCGGCTTGCCCGGGAGCGGCGCCCAACAACTGGCGCGCCAGCGCAAGGCATTCCCTGCGGTTGCCATTGGCCAGCAAGCCATAGTGGCGGATGCGATGGAAACCGCTGGGCAGCACATGCAGCAGGAATCTGCGCATGAACTCCTGGGGCGCCAGCGTCATGGTCTTGTGGCGCGTGCTCCCCTTGGCACGGTAGTCCTTCCATTTAAAAATTACCCCGCGCTCATCCATCGCAACAAGCCGGCTGCTCGTGATAGCCACCCGGTGCGTGTAGCGAGACAGGTAGGCCAGCACCGCCTGGGGGCCGGCAAACGGCCTCTTGGCATAGACCACCCACTCGCATTGGCGCATCGGAGCCAGCCACTGGCTGAAGCAGGCACCATCAGCCAGCGCCGCCAGTTCGCCGAAGAACCTCAGCCGCCCCGCCTGGTGCAGGCGCAACAGCTCTTCGATGAAGCGCCGTCGCATCAACCTGGACAGCACGCGCACCGGCAGAAAGAAGCCCGATCGGCAAGCCACCCAGGACTTGCCGTCAGGAGCCAGTCCACCGCCTGGCACGATGCCATGTACATGCGGGTGATGCGTCAGTGCAGAACCCCAGGTATGCAGCACCAGCGTGGCACCGATGCGTGCACCCAAATGCTTGCGGTCAGCAGCGATGGTCTGTAGCACCTCGGCGGCGACATCAAACAACAACCCATAGAGTCCTACCTTGTTCTGGTACGCCAGATCTGCAATGGGCGCGGGAAGCGTGAAGACCACGTGGTAATACTCCACGGGCAGCAGATCAGCCTGGCGGGCATCGAGCCAGCGCTTGGCTGCAGCGCTTTGGCACTTGGGGCAGTGTCGGTTGCGGCAGGAGTTGTAGGAGACCAGCTCGGTGGCGCAGCTATCGCAGCGCAACACATGTCCCCCCAGTGCCGCTGTGCGGCACTGCTCAATCGCCGACATGACCTTGAGCTGAGACAGGCTCAAGTGACCGCGCTGGCTGTCACGCCAGGCGGCACCATGCTTGTGGAAGATGTCGGCGACCTCCAGAGTGGGCCGCTGCACGCGCGCACCTTCAGGCGGCAGGCATGGGCTCCAAGGGGCCGATCACCTCGCGCAGCAGGTCAGTCGCCACGTGGGCGTAGATCGATGTGGTCTCCAGTTTCTTGTGCCCCAGCAGCACCTGGATCACGCGGATATCGACCTTGCGCTCCAGCAGATGCGTGGCAAAGCTGTGGCGCAGGGTGTGGGTAGTGACCCGCTTGTTGATACCAGCGGCATCGGCTGCCGCATGAACGGCGCGGTTGAGCTGGCGAATCGAGAGAGGCTCCAAGGGCGTCATGCCTGGGAACAGCCAGCCGCCAGGCAGCATCTTGCCCTGGGCATGGGCCAGGTGCCACCAGGTGCGCAGGCGCCGCAGCAGGACAGGGCTGAGCATGGCGTAGCGGTCCTTGGCACCCTTGCCTTGCTCCACGCGCAGCGTCATGCGCTGGCTGTCGACATCGGTGACCCTCAGGCTGACGACCTCGCTGGCGCGAAGACCTGCGCCATAGGCAACCGATAGAGCCACCTGGTGCTTGATGTTGTGGGCCGCAGCCAGAAGGCGTGAGACTTCTTCGCAGCTCAGGACCACAGGCAAGGTGCGAGGTAGCTTCACGGGCTGCATCTTGGCCATCAGCTCGATGCGTCCCAGCGTGATGTCGAAGAAGAACTTCAGGCCCGTGAGCGTGGCGTTGAGCGTCATGGGCGATGAGCCCGTGTCCACCAGATGGAGCTGGAAATTGCGCAGATCCTCCACCGTGGCCACGTCGGGCGAGCGCTTGAGGTAAGCGGCCAGCTTGCGCACGGCACGGATGTAGGCTTCTTGCGTGCGAGGCTCCAGCTTGCGCATTCGCATGTCCTCAAGCATGCGTTGGCGCAGCGGCGAGATGGAGGGGGTCGAAGGGATCATGATCGCGCTCCTGTCGAAGAACGAGGCCGATTGCCTCGCTCGCCAACATAGACAGGGGCGCGATGTTTACTCTGTGTCAGGGCCTTCGCGGTGGACTACCGCGCGAGCGGTTTAGTCCTTCAGCCTAAAGCGGACTTAGCAACTCGGCGCGGCCTCAAGGGGACGGTACCAACGATGAAAAGCTTTTCTTCGGCTCCCATCAAGGGAGGCAATCGAATTGCCTGCACACATCCCAGCGCGTCAACTGAAAGACTTCACGACAAGAGCTTCTCCAGTACCTCCTGATTGACCACGACTGGGTCTTCACCTTCCGTCAGGGCCTCATCAAACGCATCAAGTGCCGCCTCGTTGGTACGCTCCAATGCACCGTCGAGCATCACGTTGCAGTCAAGGGCGACGGTGAAAAGTTCGGCGCGGGTCCAGGCTGGTCGCGACAGCAGCATGCGGGTGAAGGCGGAGTGGCTCGGGTCGAGTCCCAGGACTCCCTCCACTGGGGCCTCCTCCGCAGGGGTGGCTTGGTCGAGAGCGGGTGGAGGGGTCTCCTCAACAAAGATGTTGGCCAAGAGGGCCGTCACTCGGGCAGTTTCCATCTGGAGAGCAGTTACCCGGGACATGTCAAGCACCACCGTCGATGAAGGTGCAAGGGGCGGCCCCTTAACAGCCAGGGCAGGCTTAACCGACTGGAGACCTGGTTTCAGCTGCGCAGTGACTGGTGCAGGCACAGGCTCAGAGGTTGTATCAGCAAAGATATCTCCCAAGCGCGCCGTCACCTGCGCTGTGTCCTTCTGGAGGGCGGCCACCTTGCCCATATCAAGCACGACCTTTCGCGCGGGTGCCGCTACCGGCTGGGGAGCAGCCGTCTGCGCGGGTTCAGGCGTGGTTGCGACAACCGGCGGCGGTGGTGCGCGGTGAGGTGCGTGCGTTTCGCAGGTCCACAAGTCGCTGGTCAGCTTGTGGACTGCTTTCAGCTCGCTCAAAGAATCCAGGCTTTCTTCTCGGTAGCGGAGGTAGGTTTCCAGTTCGTTCGAGACGTCGTCTGCGATGGCTTGCAGTTCCGCGAGCGGCTCAATAAGGTCCCCGGCGTCAGGTGCACCACCAAAGCCGCGGTCAATGTCCTCGAGCATGCCAGCGGAAGCTGCTCGGTAAGTGAGCTCCAGGCCCGTCTTGCTGCGCGGAAGCACCATGCCAACGTCAAAGCGCTCAACGTATTTCTGCACGAACAACCTTGCGAACACCTTTGGGGCGCGCTTCATCGGTTTGCGCACCGCAATCTGCGGCGCCAGCCTCACCCATTCCAGCACGAATTCCGCAGGCAGGGGCGTCTGGTCCCGCGCGGCCTGCCCAAGCGCCAGGCGCAGATGGAAAGGCAGCACCGGTTCGTGGGTCATGGGCGTCACCGGCCGCTCATATCGCTTATCCCCGTTTTTTTGGGCGTAGACGCTCTGGTCAGGCATTGGGGCGGCCGAGGCGCGGGGCTGTACTGACACCGGCAGGCCGATAGCTGAAACACCTGTGGGTTCCGCTTCGTCGTGCCCGGGCGCTGGAGCCGTGGTGTTTATTGACGATGGA
>NZ_AGTS01000027.1 GCF_000238595.1 Acidovorax sp. NO-1
TTGCCCTGATCGAAAAGCATTGGGACAGCCTGGTGCATCTGGCGGCTTCGGTCATGAGTGGTCACGCCAGTGCGGTGGCAGCACTGGCGCGGTTTGGCTCTGCTGCCCAGGGTGACCCCATCTATGACGCTGGCGTGCAATTGGGACGTTTGCTGCGAACCGCGTTCCTTGCCGACTACTTTGTTAAGGACGCTTTCAGGAATGAATTGCGCCGGGTGCTCAACCGGGGGGAGGCGGTCAACGCCCTCAAGCGCGCCATTTACACCGGCCGGATCAGCCCGGCACAGGCCAAACGTGTGGACGAAATGCAGGCTGTGGCCGACGCGTTGAGTCTGCTGGCCAACATCGTCATGGCGTGGAACACGTCACAAATGCAGGCTGTTCTGGATCGCTGGTCGAACCGCCGCCAGGCCATTCCGCCGGAACTGATCGGAAAAATTGCTCCCACCAGGCTGGAAAGCATCAACCTGCGAGGCGTGTTCCGCTTTCCTGTTGACCGTTATGCCGACCAAATCCTGCCCTCGCGGCAGGGAGCACCGATAACTGGCACCAACGGATGAAACCGATCACGGTTTGACGCCACGAATCCCGGATTTG
>NZ_AGTS01000026.1 GCF_000238595.1 Acidovorax sp. NO-1
CTCAAACGGGTATCGTGGCCTCCCACTAATGGGGTTCACGATGCAGGACTGGCAAACGACGTTTTTGGGGATGCGTGAGCTGCCCCGCGATATCAGTGACTTCGAGATGAAGGCGTTTTTCACCTTCGATGGTGCAGAGCGCGAGGCAATCAATGCGCGCCGGGGTGACGCCCACAAGCTCGGTCTGGCGCTGCATATCGGGTTTTTGCGCATGAGTGGCCGCCTGCTGTATGCCTTTCGGGTGGTTCCCGTCGCCCTGTGGCGCCACTTGAGCGAGGAACTTGGCATTGCCACCCCTGATGTGGCTTCGCTGCGCACGCTGTACGGGCGGGAGAAGACACTGTTCGATCACCAGCAAGTAGCGTGCACGGCCCTTGGTTTTCGGTGGA
>NZ_AGTS01000025.1 GCF_000238595.1 Acidovorax sp. NO-1
TGAGCGAGCACCAACGCCGCTCCCTGGTGCGTGAACTGCGGGACGAAGTGGCCCGTTGCGCCGACCGCGATCAACTGCTCGGGAGGGCCCGCCAATGGCTGTACAAGAATAAGCTGGTGATCGTGCACGAGCGGGCCATCCGGACTTTGATTGCGAGCGCACTCACCCAGCTCGAAGCGGAGACAGGTGCTGCAATCGCCGCCAGCGTCGATCCGGCAACCCTTGATCGGTGGCGAACCTCGGTTGCAGAGCTGCGCCCAGATGGACAAACCCAACAAAGCTGGCTGTGGTCGGCGCCGGCCAAGCACTCAACCCGCCAAATCAGCGAGGTACTTGAACGCATCGATCTGCTGTACGAGCTGGACGTTCATAAACACCTGACCGACATCCCCGATCTCATCTTGCGCCGTTACGCGCGCCGACTAGTCTCTCGGCCGCCGTCTGCCGGCGCCAAGATCAAGGAACCCGCGCGCACCGTGGAGGTCGCCTGCTTTCTGCGGTATTGCCTGTTCACCACCACGGACCAGTTGATTTTGATGGTGCAGCGCCGGATTGCCGATCTGTGGCGCCAGACCGCTGCCGAGGTCCCCGCCACCGTCAACTGGGCGGCGATGTACAAAACGCTACTGGCCGAACTCGTGGCCTTGAGCGCCCAGGGCGCTGTGCCGGACGCCGAGCTGCGCGCACGGCTTGAAGCCTTGGTCATCGAAACCCAGAAACGCAAGCCACCCAGTCGGGCCTCCCTTGTGCGCGAAGGATTGATTGATGTCATTCGCCCCGTACGCTCACTGCTTGTGGCAATTGCAAAGCTTCCATGGCAAGCCACCGGAGAGCATCCCACCATCGACGCCCTGACGAAATTGAGCGCCTATTACGCCAGTAACATCAGAAAGTTGCCGGATGGCGTTGTCGCGCCAGGCCTGGGGAAGGTCTGGCAAGCCGCCATATCCAGCCCAGACCGGGAACGGGCGTTTCGGGCATTGGAGGTTGCCACCTTGTTTGCCCTGCGCCGCGCGGTGCGCAATGGATCGGTCTGGATCGAGCACAGCTTGAGTTTTAGGGGCCGTGCACGCCTGTTCTTCACGGACGAACGTTGGAAGGACGAGTCCAAGAAGCACTATGCCCGTCTGTCGCTGCCCGGCAAGGCGGCCACCTTTCTGAAGCCATTGTTGGCCAAGGTAACTGCAGGTGTCGATGCTGTGGCTGCGGCGGCACGCAGTGGCGTACTGCGCGTCGACGATGAACTCCACCTCTCAGTTTTACCCGCCGAAGACGAAGACCCCGAAGTCACCAAGCTACGGGCGGCTTTGGATCACCGCATCGGCGAAGTGCAATTGCCTGAAGTGATTCTGGCCGTTGACGCCCAGGTGCGCTTCAGCTGGATCATGCTCGGCCGTGAACCACGGTCAACAGCGGAACTGCTGATGGTCTATGCCGGCATCATGGCCCACGGCACCAGTCTGACAGCCATCGAATGCGCGCGCATGATTCCGCAGTTGTCTGCCACCAGCATCCGCCAGGCCATGCGCTGGGCACGGGACGAACGCCGTCTGAGTCAGGCTTGCCAGGCGGTGCTGGAGTTTATGCAACGCCACCCGATCGCCACCACTTGGGGCCGTTCAGACCTGGCGTCTTCTGACATGATGAGCATGGAGACAACCAAGCGGGTATGGCAGGCCCGGCTTGATCCCCGGCGCAACACGCCCTCCATTGGCATCTACTCCCATGTACGCGACCGCTGGGGAATCTTTCACGCACAGCCCTTCGTGCTCAATGAGCGCCAAGCTGGCGTGGCCATTGAAGGCGTCATACGTCAGGAACGCCTTGAAACCAGCCAACTGGCGGTGGACACCCACGGCTACACCGATTTTGCGATGGCACTGGCCCGGTTGTTGGGCTTTGATCTTTGCCCGCGGTTGAAGGAATTG
>NZ_AGTS01000024.1 GCF_000238595.1 Acidovorax sp. NO-1
TTAGAGCCGCGAATCGCGCGTTGATTGCTCCGCAATGCGGCCTAGCCACCAGTTGAATGCACATTGCTTGTGAGTGCTTGCTTTCTCTGTTCGGTCATTGGGAGGAAATTGGTGAGAAATTTCCCCTTTCGTTGCCGGTCCAAGAACTGGGAGCAACGGCGCCCCTACCCGTTTCCTACGGGTTGCTCGTTCGTGTGGCAAAGGAGTGACAGTGCGTGCCAGTGGACGAGTCGCGATCGGACAGGTTTAGGCTGGTTGCTGCCGTTCAACTCAACAGAGTGAATGACTGCTGCCAACCAAAGCAGTCATTCCACAGCTTCATTCTTGTAGGTCCGCACTGCACCTCAAAGTAGTCGCAGAAATTTGCCCCACTCCAAGTGACAGCTATTGCATGAGCTGAATTGGTGTTATCGACCCAGAACAGACATCCACAGACGTTGCAGTTCAGCGGCTGCCGAAGGCAGTCGGCTGCAATGACGGGTTAGCCATCTGTTGAAGGTGAAGCTTTGCGGGCGACGTATTTTTCGTACTTCTCACTGAGCGTGTAGACATAATCAAAAATCGCAATCGTGAAGTCGATGACATCTTGAGCATTTTCTTTGGTCGTTTCTTGGTCTGAAGCGTGAGCGCCGATATTGCGCTCTCTTCGTAGAGCTTCTGCCCAATTGAACAGACGCTCATCAATCACCCCTTTTGCTTTTAAATCAGCGAGTCCCTTAGCGATCATGTTCGCGCCAGATTTCTCTTTGATGAGACGCTCTAGGGCCTTCCCGCATAGAACTGTGGCTGCTGAGTTAATGCCATGGGACAGGCATTTTTGAGCATCCTTGATATCGCGTCGCGCCGCCTCTGGTATTGATGATGAAACTTCAGTTGCGGATGGCACTGGCCAAAGCCTCTCAGCGTTGTCCCACTCGTAGTTGTTGTGATCGTCTTGGTAAACAAATGACTTTCCGAAGAGCGGTTTTTTACACGCTGGGCATTCGACGACGAAGTAAGCCTCTTCCTGCGCGTCTCCTACCCAGAATTTGATATCGGCCTTCACTCGAACCGAGCATTGCGTGCAATCTATAACTGTGGTGTTCGACATACGTGTATTCAGATGGCTAACGAAAAAATTAAGCGGATGGCCGAAGGCCAGTCCGCTTGAGTGAACGGTTAGGCGCTGCGAATAACCATTGGTTGCTTGCAAACTTCACAAACATATGCCTTGTAACCCATCGAATCTTCTCCAGCATTTACTAAACCCTGAGTAGTAATGGCCTCCCAAGGTGAGCTGTAAGGCTGGTCGTTTTCGCTTGTCTTTTCTGTTCCTTGATGTCCCGCTGGACAAACAAAATGTCTATAGCTTCGCATTGTCATTTAAGGCTCCTAACGCCCTGAGTTCAGCCGCCGCCGTAGGCGTTCGGATGCGACGAACAGTTAGACAAGCCGCGCACCTTGTTGGCGGATGATGCGAGCGAGACTAAGCATTTTTCTGAACTCAGTTTTATAGGTGGCTGGAACGCCTATCTCTCGGCAGAAAGACTCGGGGTCAACACTTTCCAAAGCTGCGGCATTTTTTAGTACCTGAAAATGAAACATGGCAATTTTCTGATTGCCCTGCGCTGCGTCGTGAACTGCTTTTCTTATCTCTTCAATCATGGCTTGGGTTTCATTGGTATGACTAACTACATTTAGACGACAGGAAAATACGCCCATCGTTCTTATAAAACTTAATCTATCCTCGATTTTGAGAGTGAGCAATCACAAGAAAATTTTTTAGGAAAACCTAAAATTTTCTAGATTGGAGCTTGTTGCAACTACTCCAAAGACCAATGATGAAATGGCTGCTTTTGGCCGGGAGTGTCATTCCGCGCCTTTGCCGTAAAGCAGCCGCTCAAGTCGTGCAGCCTAGTTCATGACAAGGGCAGCACGACCGTAAGCTTGCTTCAAATTTCGGTTTGCTCGGAAATCTCCAACGCATCGTCAACCTCTATGCCGAGATACCGGATGGTCGACTCCAGCTTGGAGTGCCCAAGCAGCAACTGAACGGCACGCAGGTTTTTGGTTCGTCGATAGATCAGCGTGGGCTTGGTTCTTCGTATCGAATGGGTACCATAGCTTGCGCGCTCCAGCCCTAGCTCATCCACCCAGTGGGCTAGGATACGGGCGTACTGACGTGTTCCCAGATGAGGGGATCTGTGGATCCTGCTTGGGAACAAAAAGCTATCGGATTTCAGCTCCGCATGCTTGATCCATGCCTGCAGGGCATCTCGTGTCGTTGATGTGATTTCAAATTGCACAGGCCGCTGCGTTTTGTGTTGCATAACGATGGCGCGTGTCGCCATCTGATCGCCGTGGCAAACGTCTCTGACCTTCAACGCCACGAGGTCACAGCCCCGCAATTTGCTGTCGATACCCAGGTTGAAAAGTGCAAGCTCCCGGATTCGGTGCTCCATCTGTAGTCGCACACGCAGTGCCCAGATGTCTTTGACCTTGAACGGGGACTTTTGGCCCACGATTTTCCCCTTGTTCCACGGCTCGCGATGGATAGCGCTGGTGACGGATTCCATGATGGTCTCCCATTGAGTTGAGGGAGTACCACAATGCGCTTGATTGGCCAGAAAGTCGATGCACTGGCAGAGCATCAGCTCAATGAATTCGCTGGCGAACGACTGCTAACTGGCTTATCTTTAAAGTGCCGTAGCCGGCGAGAAGCAGCCATCCATGAAACATATTTGTTCGTCTGCTTCCAGCTCAACTATCAAATAGATGCTTGATTCACGCGTTTCGATAGCTCCGCTGCGGTCTCTTTGCGCTCGCTGTAGCGGTCCACCAAATAAGGTGACACATCGCGTGTGAGTAGCGTGAACTTCACCAGTTCTTCCATCACATCGACGATACGGTCGTAGTAGCCGGAAGGCTTCATGCGGTTGTCATCCCCAAACTCCATAAAGGCTTTGGCAACGGAAGACTGGTTGGGAATGGTCAGCATACGCATCCAGCGGCCCAAGATACGCATTTGGTTCACCGCATTGAAGGACTGCGAGCCACCACAGACTTGCATCACAGCCAGCGTTTTTCCCTGCGTGGGTCGAACAGCTATTGAAAACGGCGGCTCAATTCAGCCTGAAGATAATCCATACTTGCGTATGCGACGGTATAAGGTGCCACGAGAAATGCCCAATTTTTGGGCTGTCTTGGCAATATTGCCATTGTGCGCAGCTAATGTGCTCTCAATAAGTTTACGACTACATTCACGCAGCGTCGCTGGCGTTTGTTGCTGCGCAGGATCTTCCGTTTGGACTTGATCGCTACACAATTCAGAGAGTGTCCTAGCAGGTGGTGAAATAAAACGTTGAGCTTGCTCGTCGTGGGACTGCAGCCGTACCTCTAGCCAAGCGAGTAATCCATTGGCTAACCGTAGGCTGTGTGGGCCATGATGGCGACTCAAATGCAGTAGTGTCTCTACCCCATGTCCGAAAAGATCTTCGACATGGCAGGGCATTGTTTCAGCGTTAGACACTCGACCTGCCAGACGCGCCCCAGAAGCATTGATCCAGACTACTGTGCCATCAGATGCTACGCCCGCTAGGCCTTGCAACGGTGTGTTTATTAAAGTAGGGGTCGTCTGGAAGCTCAATATCAGCAACTCATGTGATTGGGCTTGCAACAAAGTATTTTCAATGCTGGTTGCGTACTGAATAGCGAGTTGCAGGGCATCAAAGCCAAACGGCTGAGTCATCGCTGTCAGATCCAATACACCAGCCAAATTGCCCTGTACATCACGAATAGGGGCTGCCGCGCAATGCAGAGCTTGCAAGTCATCAAAATAGTGCTCGCCGCCCATCACCGCGCAAGCTTGGCCTGTGGCAACAACAATACCGGGCGCTGTCGTCCCTGATGCACGCTCGGCCAGGTTAGAGCCTGGTCGACCCATGTGGCGTGTAGGTATGTCTACTTCGTGTTGCATGGCACTGACATACAGCATTACGCCGTCGCCATCAGTCAACAGCAGATTGACACCTGTGCCAGCTAACGATCGTTCCAGCGTTTCAAGTTCTGGCTGAGCTGCTTGTAGCAATCCACGGTTGTGTGCCAGCGTACTGTGTACCCGACTAGGGGTAACTGGATCAAAGGCCACATCACGCAAACGATCAGGGTGTTGGCGATAGCAACGCATCCAAGACTGAAACACCGCTTCGCTCACTAATCCGGAGGGACGTTGTCCTTCCTCGAAAAATTTACGGCGAGCCATAGCGATGCGCTCAGATGGCGTCGTTGCAAAAAGCTGGCGAGGTGCACTGGAAATGGACATAGCCGCCAATGTGTTCCATTACGGAACACAAATGCGTTAGTGAAATCCCTGAGATGTCCAGACGCAGGTGCTGCGAGATGCTTGTAGCGCCCGGGTGCACTGCCCGGTACTGATATGCAAAAAATTAAGGAGACGACACAACATGCTTTTTCGTACCCTTCCCATCACGCTTGCTGCCTTGGTTTCACTGTCCGCGTTCGCGCAAAACGGCACTAATCCTGTACAGCATGTGGACGAAGCTTTCATTCGCGCTAATGCCCAAAAAACGCTTGACTGGCCCACTATTGGCGTGGACTATGCAGAAACACGATATAGCCGTCTGAACCAGATCAATGCTGATAACGCCAACCAACTTGGCTTAGTATGGTCATACAACCTCGAATCTACGCGTGGTGTAGAAGCTACGCCTGTAGTTGTTGATGGGGTGATGTACCAGACTGCGTCTTGGAGTGTGGTGCATGCCATTGACGCACGCACTGGGCAGAAAATCTGGACTTACGATCCCAAAGTTGATCCCAAACGCGCGAAAGATGCCTGCTGTGATGTGGTTAACCGCGGCGTAGCGCTCTGGAAAGGCAAAGTCTACATAGGTGCATTCGATGGCCGACTGATCGCATTAGATGCAGCCACTGGCAAAGTAGTGTGGGAGAAAAACACTATTGAAGGCCACACAGGTCCCTACACCATCACTGGTGCACCGCGTGTTTACAAGGGCAAGGTCATCATAGGCAACGGCGGCGCTGAATACGGTGTTCGAGGCTTTATCACTGCCTACGATGCTGAGACGGGAGAGCAAAAGTGGCGCTGGTACAGCGTTCCTGGAGATCCAGCCAAGCCCTACGAAGATGATTCAATGCGCTTGGCTGCCAAAACATGGGACCCAAGTGGCAAATACTGGGAAGCAGGCGGTGGCGGGACTATGTGGGACAGCATGGTTTTTGACCCTGAGCTAAACACTATGTATGTGGGTGTCGGCAACGGTTCGCCATGGTCAGCCAAAGCGCGTAGCCCCAAAGGGGGCGATAACTTGTATTTAGGCTCTATCGTGGCGCTAGATCCAGATACTGGTAAGTACAAGTGGCATTACCAACAAACGCCAGCAGATAACTGGGATTACACCTCCACACAGCCAATGATCTTGGCAGATATCAAGCTGGCAGGTAAGACGCGCAAAGTGATTTTGCACGCTCCTAAGAACGGCTTCTTTTTCGTTGTGGATCGTACGAATGGCCAGTTCATCTCTGCCAAGAATTTTGTGGACGTGACTTGGGCTAAGGGCTATGACAAGAAAGGCAGACCCATCGGCGTAGCAGCAGCGCGTGACGGTCGTGACCCGGATGCTGTACCTGGGCCCAATGGTGCTCACAACTGGCATCCCATGTCATACAACCCAAACACTGGACTGGTATACCTGCCTGCGCAGCACATTCCCGTAGCCATGGTGGATGACCCTAAATGGAAGTTCAATGAACCACGCCCTATGGGATATGGCTCCGGCACTGGCTGGAATACAGCCATGACCATCCCAGCAGAACCGCCTAAAAGCCAGCCTATGGGACGTCTGCTGGCGTGGGATCCGGTCAAACAAAAGGAAGCTTGGCGTGTAGAGCACGTCTCCCCATGGAATGGCGGTACGCTGACCACTGCTGGCAATCTCGTATTTCAGGGCACAGCCGACGGGCGTTTCGTGGCCTATGACGCAGCTAGTGGAAAGAAGCTGTGGGAAAGTCCCGTAGGTACTGGTGTTGTGGCTGCGCCCAGTACTTATATGGTGGATGGTAAGCAGTATGTCTCAATCGCTGTGGGCTGGGGTGGTGTCTACGGCTTGTCAGGACGCGCCTCGGATAAGCAAATGCCTGGCACTGTTTACACCTTTGCACTGGGTGGAACAGCCAAGTTGCCAGAGTTCGTGGAGTACCGTATGGGCAAGCTAATACAGGGCGTGAAGTATGACCCTGCCAAAGTACCCGAAGGCACAGCTTTATACGTGGCCAATTGCTATGCCTGCCATGGCATGCCCGGCGTACAAAAAGGCGGAGCGCTCCCTAACTTGGCTTACCTAGATCCAGGCTACATCGAAAATTTGTCTACTTTCATCTTCAATGGTCCAGCGACTTCGCGTGGCATGCCTGACTTCACAGGCAAGTTAACAGATGACCAAGTCGACGCAATCAAAGCCTTCATTCAGGGCGTAGCAGACTCTATTCGCCCGCAAGCCGCGCAATAAAACCTATTTCTCTAGGAGACAAAGTATGACCATACAAAAACATCTCAAGTTCTATATCAATGGCCAGTGGGTAGACCCAGTAGTGCCCGCTACGCGCGATGTCATTAATCCCTCCAATGAAGAGGTTTGCGCACAAATTAGCATGGGCAGCGCAGCCGATGTAGACAAGGCCGTAGTCGCTGCACGCCGCGCCTTTGAGACATATTCACAAACAACCCGTGAAGAGCGCTTGGCGTTGCTGGGCAAAGTACTAGAGATCTATCAGAGTCGCTACGAAGACATTGCGCGTGCTATTTCTACCGAAATGGGAGCCCCGCTGTGGCTTTCACGTGCTGCACAGGCTGCTGTCGGCGTGGCGCATCTGCAGGTGGCGATGGCTGTGCTCAAAGACTTCCAGTTCGAGCGTATTCAGGGCACCACAGCCATTTTGCACGAACCAGTCGGCGTAGTTGGCATGATCACACCATGGAACTGGCCCATCAACCAGTTCATGTGCAAAGTGGCACCCGCATTGGCTGCAGGCTGCACCATGGTGATTAAGCCATCTGAAGTATCCCCGCTCGACGCTCTTATCATGGCAGAGGTGATGGATGCAGCAGGCGTACCACCTGGCGTTTTCAATCTGGTTAATGGCGATGGTCTAAATGTAGGCGAGGCTATGTCGCGCCACCCTGGCATTGACATGATGACCTTTACAGGTAGCACCCGGGCTGGTGCCGCTGTGGCAAAGGCATCGGCTGACACCATTAAACGTGTAACGCAGGAGCTGGGAGGCAAGTCCGCCAACATCATCCTTGATGACGCCGATTTGGAAATAGCAGTAACACAAGGTGTGATCGGCTGCTTCACCAACTCAGGCCAAAGTTGTAATGCGCCTACGCGAATGTTTATCCCACGCACAATGCAAGAGCGTGCCAAGGTTGCCGCCAAAGCTGCCGCTGAATCTGTTGAAGTTAGTGAAGCACTGGCAGACGTAACGGGCATGCCTATTGGGCCTGTAGTCAACGCCACGCAATTCGAAAAAATTCAGGGTCTGATTCAGCGAGGTATTGAAGAGGGAGCCACATTGGTAGCAGGCGGTACAGGCCGTGCAGGCGGCAGAGAAAAAGGATTCTTTGTTAAACCGACAGTATTCGCTGACGTGACCAACAATATGACTATCGCCCGTGAAGAGATCTTTGGTCCAGTGCTGGTGATGATTCCCTATGACACAGTTGAGGATGCCATACGCATGGCCAATGAAACAGCTTATGGCCTCTCGGGCTATGTGCAGTCAGGGAGCATAGAGCGGGCACGCAGGGTAGCCGCTCGGTTACGCACCGGTATGGTTCACATTAATGGTGCAGGGCCGGACTTTACTGCGCCTTTTGGCGGCTACAAGCAGTCAGGCAACGGCCGTGAATGGGGGGAACACGGCTTCCGTGAATATTTGGAAGTCAAGTCCGTCATGGGTGCGGTGCAGCAAGCATCTACATGAAGTTTTAGATAGCGCAGCTAGAGCTCTACAGCAGTTGAGCCCTGGGAAGGCTGTTGCTAGTAAATCGCTCTAAGAACGCGTGCAAACAATCTGCTTTTGCTTGAACAGAGATCGTCCACGCGTTCTTAGCGAACCTATAGGTAGTGCATCTTGCACTGCCTTAGAAATCATAGATCTTAGAGATGACTTTCTGCTTGACTCCAAGCAGCACAACCCCTGTTTTAGCATGCATTCTTTTTCTCGTACGGTATTAAGTCACGCCGTTTTCTTATTCCTTGGCAGCCTCTACATGGCTGCTTCTGCCCAAACCGTTACTGATAACTTGCCCATTCTGCAAAGCATTGAGATTCGCTCTGCCACAGGCGTTTCTAGCTTGCAGACTCTGCCAACCTCTGCAACTGTGGTGGATGGTGAGCAAATCCATGACCGCCAAATGCAGGTCAACCTCTCTGAGAGCCTGAGCGGCGTACCTGGCTTACAAATCAAGAATCGCCAGAACTATGCGCAGGATTTGCAACTGTCTATGCGCGGATATGGCGCGCGCTCGACGTTTGGCGTGCGCGGCGTGCGTCTGTATGTAGATAGTATTCCCGCCACCATGCCTGATGGCCAAGGCTCGCTGTCCCACATCGACATTGCGAGTATTGAACGCATCGAAGTCCTACGTGGCCCCTACTCGGTCCTGTACGGTAATTCTGCGGGTGGTGTAGTCAGCGTGTTTACCGAAACGCCTGAAGGCAAGCCTTTTGTCGAAGGCGGCGTGAACTTTGGCAGCGATGGCCAAAAGCGCTTGGCAGCCAAGGCTGGCGGTCAAACTGCACAAGGCTTGAGCTATTTGGTCAGCGCCAGCCGTTTTATGACCGATGGCTACCGCGACCACAGCGCAGCCGATCGTAACACCGCCAATGTGAAGCTGAGCACCGCTATTGGCAACGATGCGCGCTTGACGATCACGGCCAATACGATGAAGTCAGATGCCCAAGACCCCCAAGGTGTGTCTTTCACCGATTGGCAAAACAACCCGCGTGGCGTGTCCAGCGGTACTTTGCAATACAACACCCGCAAATCTCTGGAGCAAACCCAATTGGGCGCTACTTATGAGCGCAAGCTCAGTGGCATGCACAGTGTGGCTTTGACGGCTTATGCCGGCCACCGCTCCATGGAGCAATACCAGTCGATCCCCAAAGCAACGCAGCAAAAAAATGTGCGCCATGCAGGCGGCATGATCGATATGTCGCGTGACTATGCAGGTCTGGATGCACATTGGACCGGTAAGTTCACCGATGCCCCCGTGCCCGTGACTGTGACTGCCGGCTTGGCGTTGGATCGTGTGGTGGAAGACCGCCAAGGCTATTACAACTTCAAGGGCGAGCAACTGGGTGTGCGTGGTGCTCTCAGCCGTAATGAAGAAAACACCATCACCAATGTGGACCCTTATGTCCAAGCTTCGTGGAAGCTGGCCCCTACCTGGACGCTGGATACCGGCCTGCGTTACAGCCATGTGAAGTTTGAGGCTAACGATAAGTTCATCAACGCAGACAATCCTGATGACTCCGGCAATGCGTCTCACCACAAGGCACTGCCAGTGGTGTCGCTGTCACACGCACTCACGCCCAATGACACCGCGTATATCAGCATTGGTCGTGGCTACGAAACGCCTACGTTCGCTGAACTGTCGTACCGCTCCAAGTCTGAAGGCGGTTTAAACCTGGCACTGCAGCCTAGCGTCAGTGACCAAGTGGAACTGGGTTTCCGCCAGCGCCTGACAGGTTCCGTCAAGGGCATGTGGAGCGCGGCTGTGTTCCATTCATCAACTGACAACGAGCTGATCTCTGACAGTGCCAACTCTGGCGATGGCCGCACCGTGTATCGCAACGCGGGCAAAACACGCCGCATGGGTGCAGAACTGCAAGCCGATGTGCGCCTGAGCCCCAAGTGGACTGTGCAAGCGGCTTACACCTATCTGGATGCCACTTTCCGTGAGCAAACAGGCAGCGCGGCCAAGGGCAACCAGTTGCCTGGCATTTCCAAGCAAAACCTGTTTGTAGCTGCCAACTACCAAATCACACCTGAATGGCGCGCTGGTATTTCTGCACAGCACGCCAGCAAAGTGTTTGTGAACGATGCCAACGCAGAAGCAGCACCTTCGTTTACCGTGGCTGGTGCCAGCGTGGGCTACACCAAGGACTTGGGTGCTTGGACACTGAATGCCTTTGCACGCTTTGATAACTTGTTTGACCGCAAGTATGTGGGCTCTGTGATCGTAGGCGACAGCAACGGCCGTTTCTATGAATCAGCGCCTGGCCGCACTTGGGCAACGGGCGTGAACATCCGATATAACTACTAAGAAGAAGTCTCTGCACAAAACGATATCGAGTGCAATAGTGCTTTAGAAGTTTAAAGTTCTTCTATGTCAGACCCTCAAAATGCCTGCGCCTCGCGGGCATTTTGCTTTTATCTGAAACCTGTCATTGAGGTTTGGCTGACGACATACTGGGCATGACTTCTATTCGGCTGAAACCAGTACTCCGACTTGCAAACATGTCAGGCGGCAATCGTCTTTGCCTAGATGACTGCTATGTGGTTATGACCGGATGCTCGCAAGGAGGCAACGGGAGACAGCAATC
>NZ_AGTS01000023.1 GCF_000238595.1 Acidovorax sp. NO-1
AATGCCGAAGTAGATGCGCCGGTTCTACTTTGAGGCCAACGGAGCTGGAGCCTATGTTTAGTAGCAGCCGAAGCTCCGCCACTCTTGAGCTCTTGACTCCAGAAACTCGAACCATACCCAAAGGTCACTAGCACGGAGGGCCGCAATTGTGACGACACAGACCTCGTCACAAACCTCGACACAAAACAAAAAGGCCCACCGAAGTGGGCCTTGAAGACAAGCTAAGTGCTTGATGGTTATGAGCTCTAGGCTGATGAGAACGTATCTTACGTTTTCAATTGACTAGAAATGATGTAAAACGTTGAATACACATGGAATTTTGACGATTCCGGTCGGTGCAGAACGCGCCGCATTTCAACGAATGAGACCTAATGGACAACGGACCCTGGATTTTCGGCGGTCAGGACGGACAGGCTTTTGAGACCTTTGGGCTTCCAGCGTCGCTGCATCCTTTGCTCGAATGGGCTAGCCGGCTAAGGCTGACTCGTCCGCTGCTTGCGGTTCTTGATGCATCAAAAACCGGCGCCAATCCTGAGTACGTCGGATCAATCATTGAGTACTTGCGCCAGCCCGTACCGTTGAAGATTGCCTCGGCATGGGCCGACGAATCCGAGCCGGCTTCGGAGTTGTACCGGCTCATGGAGTCCCTAGCTGCGTCCCCAACCATTGCCCGTCTGTATCCATATTTGCCTCCGGCCCAACAGGTAGCCGCGCAACTCCCACGCGGCACGTTGCGCGAATTCGCCCTCCTCGCGCTGTGCGTGCCCAGGGCCTATCACCCTGACGCAGCCGCCCACCTTCGGTTGGAAACATTTCGAACCTGGACGTTCATCCAGTTCATCGCAGCCATCTATGAGGGATCCGAGCCGGACAAACGGCTCGTCGAGGTGTCGTGGAGCTTGCGCCAAGCAGTCTCTGGCGACTGGGATTGGCGGGATCTTTTCGCTGGGCTTCGCCCCCCCAGTGGATCACTAACTATATATAGACAGCATCTGACTTGGGAATCTGCAGCTCTGATCGGCAAGCTAGAACTGGCGTCCAACGACGGGCCCGGCGTCAAGGCGCATATCAAACTGCTCCGGACATTGCGCAGCTACTGTGAATCTGAGCCGATCCGGGCCGGCCGAGCCGAAACCCTGACCGCGAAGGGTGCCTTTTCTCAATATGCCCGCTTGTCCCCCGGTCGTGAGCATCTTTGGGGAACATCCGCTCAAAGTACAGCGCCGACCGTTTTTTCTCCAGGCGAAATCTTGGCGGAAGACCCCCAGCCCATCACCGGAAGGTTCATCGACCAGGATGGCGGCGAAGGGACCGAATGCTGGGAAGCAAAGATTGATGAGCGCCTCAATCCGGTGGCTCAGGAACATGAAGCGCGTGGTGTGCTTCTCGCCACCATCGAAGACCAGCAATTCCTCCCGTTCAGTACCAACCGCCTCAATCAGTTTGAACGGGCTTGCCTGGAAAACTGGTGGCAGGCTGCAATTGCGCGAGACGCACCCGAAAGTCTTCGCCTCTTGGGCGCACTCGTTTGGATCGCGGTCTACACGGCCAAATCCGTTCGGATGGCAGCGACCGACATCTCCTTTTCCAGTCAATGTGGGCGGGACTGGAGCATTCACCCCGACACCCAGACTTTGCAGAGATTGCCCCCCCGGCACCCCAGGGGATGGAAGGCTTCATCTGCGACATCGCAATGGCTGGAACCCCTCGCGGGCCATCTTCAAGTGCCACTTCCAGACGAAGTTGCAGAAATCATTTCTCAGCACTGCTCGGGACGCCCGTCGGCGCGCGCACTGTTGGATCTTTGGCCGTCGTCACCAGCCCAAGATTCGCCAGAGGCGATGTTCAACGAAGTGTGCAAGCGCACACCCGGCTTGGAACGCGTTCGGTCAGGCACGCTCGCACACGTCCTTGAGCAAGGCGTTTTCGAGGCAACCGGTGACCCCGTACTCGGTCGCCTGCTTGCGAGCAGCTCGCGAAGTGGTTTGCCGGGATCTTGTGCCTATGCAGCTTTTCGGACAGCGGAAGTCCACCGAGGCATAACCGCTGCGGGTCTCGCGCCACCTCCTTTGTTCCCACGGAACGCGCAAGCACAAGAAAACATCGCCGGCAGTGAACTGAGCCCGCTTGACCCATTGCTGCGCGAAGAAATTGCACGGGTAGGTCAGCACATTGGCCGCCTGGCGGCTGGCCCGGCCGAGAACTGGCTAGCCCACCACAACGCGGTGACGGTCTACATGACCGCCGCAATTCTTGCCGCGACTGCAATTCGTCCGGTGTCCAGCCCATTGGAGTCCTTCGGGCAGGTCGACTGGGACGAAAGGTATTTGTTCGTCGTGGACAAAGTTGCCTCCCAACGTCATGACGGTCGGATGGTGGTTCTTCCCAGCGAGTTGGTCCGGCTCTGCCAAGACTTCTACCTGCCCCACCTTCGTCGCCTAGCTTCCTGCCTCAGCAGCCAGGATCCCCCTCTCTCTCAAGAGCTGCAGACTTTATCCGCTGGCGCAGCCAGCGCCGCGATGCCGGCACTTTTCTTCCTCGGGGAAGACCCCGCACGAAAAAGCCTGCGCTGGTTCGAAGTATCTGAAGTGTCGCTGGACTCGATGGAGGTCTTCTCCTGGCCGTTGCCGTGGAATCTATTCCGACATCGGATCAGCACGAGTCTGCGCAGATTGGGGCAAGACCCCGAGATCATCGACGGCCTCCTCGGGCATGCAGAAGGAGGAACGGCTACATACGGACGGTTCTCGGCAAGGGTTAGGCTTCAGGATTTGGAAGCTATCCGCCCGGCCCTTGAACAGCTCTTCGCCGCGCTTCAGTTTGCCCCACCTCAAACGCCTGGCTGGGACACCACACCCCTTGATTTTCCCGACCTGACGCCAGGCAATTCGTGCCTTGTAGAGGGTACGCAATTCGGCAGCGCAGCCCGTGAGACTCGACGCGCGAAACGCCACGCTGACGCACTGACTGAAGCACAAAGTGAGATTCTTCGTTTTGTTGGCGAGCGCCCTGTCGATTCAATCTCAGCCGACGAGTGGGAGATGCTGAGCCAACGCATGCTGCTCAACGACTCGGGCACCCCGCGAGCACTCGGCTCCCTTCGATACGAAGCGCTTCAGGATTGGATTCGTCAACGCTGGTGCGCGGATGGGACTCGACCACGTCTCAAAAAGCGCTACCTGCCGGCCTTGGAGGAGCGCACGTTGCTCTCGCATCAAGCTATCGGCAGCCGCCAAAAGGTAGCGGCGGCACTTCATGCTCTGCAGCCCATCCTTGAAGCGATGGAGCTCTCCCGCACCTCGCTTCGCGAATGTCTTTTCTATGGCACGGCGCTCACCGTTCTTGAGTCTAGGGTGACAGAGCCTCCACTGCTCCGAGACCTGCTCGTGGCCAAGAATTTTCGGCTTGTGCATTTCGATCAATCCTACTATCTGGAGTATTCCCCTGACTTGGACATCGATTCGGGCAGCGCCGTCAAACGGTACCCCATCAGTGCTGCTACAGCGAACTTCCTGGCCCGGGCCAGTACTTCAAAACGCGGCCTGAACATGGACAAGAGCAGCCCACCCGTTGAGTGGCAAACAGTCTGCCAAAAGATCGGGCTACCGACCCTGCACGCAAAGCCCCCCACCGCAACGATCTCTGAACTCGCGCAACTGGTCCATCAAGCAAACCTTCTGGAGTATCCCGCCTCCCTTGCGGCTTATCTGAATGGCGACCTCCCATCCGTGGGACTGCCCCATCGCGACTGGGTCAGATTGCATCGCGGTGCGGCTGGCGATTTCGGAACACCAATAACTTCCGAGAAGGCGAACGACTCGGAAACCTTCGAGGACGAACAAGGCCCACCCCAGGTATCGCTGGACCAGCATGAAGTTCATCTATCCACTATGGTGGATATAGATACGGCGATACCTGCTGCATCGTCCGCAATTCCAGATCCCGCCATTTCACAGGAGGCAAGCAAGAAGCTATTCGGTGAGGTGCGTGCGATATTCAGAAAGCACGCCGCTGCTACCGCTGGTGGGATTGGCCGCAGAAATATGGACGCGGCACTTTGCAGGGCGCTGGATCAATACCGAGGGTCCGCCGGAAGAAGTTGCCAGCTCCTGGTCGAGTGGGTCCGGCACCTCTTACGCAGAAGCACCCGCAAGGGCACCCTGCTTCGCGTCAGTTCTGTCGACAGATATTTCAGCAGCTTGTCACTGTGCTTTTTGGCCGTCGGTTTCGATCACGATTTACTGGCGTGCGAGGAGGAAGATGTCACCGACTTTTACCTCAGTCTGATGGACGCACGGTCGGGAATTCCAGATGCAACGGAGCCGTCAATGACCACTCCAGGATCCGACTCGCCAAGTACGGAGAATGGCTATAGGACCTTAAAGCTAGCCCTGCAATGCCTGAAGGATTTCCATCAAACGATGCACGCGGCTTTGGGGATCGAGAACCCCGACTGGTCCGAGATCATTTCTGATGGACCCAGCTTGTTGGTATCGGCTGGCTGCATCACAGAACTGGAGTACCTCCGCGTCAACGCTTGCCTCGCGCCCATTCCGACCCAAGCATCGGAGGCCGATCTCCAGTGCGCGTTCATCAATCTGTTGATGTACCGATTCGGCCTGCGCGGCATGGAGGCCGCATGTCTGTTGCGCGCTGACTGGACGGAGCCGGCGCCGGACTGTGTGGTGCTACTGGTCCGAAGCAATCATTTACGCAGGCTGAAATCGCCAGCAAGCCGTCGCCAAGTTCCACTCCTCTTTCGCCTGACGGCGCACGAGAGGTCAATCATTGAGCAATGGTTCTTGGTACGACAAGCCACTCCGGTTTTGAATGACAAAGACGAGCTCTTCCCTACGGAGTTGGGACTGGATGGCTTGGAAGAACGGCGACGATTGCTCAGAAGAATCAGCTCTGTCATTCAACAGGTGACCCGCAACGATCAACTCAGTCCTCATCACAACCGGCACACGTTCGCGAACAGGGTCGCGGAGTTCTTGGGCCTCAGCACATTGAATCTGAATCCGGTTGATATTGGCAGCACAACATCCCAGAGTGCGAGGCGGCTTCTTTTAGGAAGCACGGACTCGACACGGCGCTGTGCCTGGGCAGTTGCCCGACTACTGGGTCATTCACAACCAAGCACAACATTTCGAAGCTACCTACATTACGTTCCAGATGTGGCAAACCGCTCCGTACAGCTTCAGAAATTCACTCAACAGGATAGATCTAAATATCTTCAGGAAAATATTATCGATCTCGACAGGATCACGCTGCTCCATGACTACTTAAGTACATTCGAATCTGATTCTGGCCCGACAACTACAAGCCCCCTCACACCTACGGCAGCCCTCAAATTTGTTCGGATACTTGTTCTGCGGAAGAATTTCGACATTGCTCAGCAGGCGACAAATATTTCAAAAAAAGATGGAAAGTATTTGGAAAATTTACTGATCGAGACGGGCCGCATAGTTTCGAAAGGCAAAATAGGACCACACTCACTTGACTGGTTGTCGGGCATTCAACCAACGCGCTGGGCAGAATTGGTGCAGCACGCCGAATTAGTGGATCAGAATGATTTCTCATTCTCCAGTTTTCCGTACCATGGCGAGAACATCACCTCCTTCATCGGCCCCTCGCGACAGGTTCTTTTGTGGCAAAAGGAACATTTTGAATTCTTAAAACAAGTCATTAATTTCTGGGATCTTGATAGTTACAGTTTTCGACTCTTTACAAATTCACGGGGAATGACTCTTCAAAAATTTGCTGATGAAAATTTGCTCAACTTAATTAACATGCACACACTGAAAGCCGAAGAGACTAGACTTCAAGTGGATCCAGTTCGGCGTGGGGTTCCATTGGCAAATATTATTGATCGCAGTGCAGCAATTGGATTAAGAGGCCATGGACTCATTCGCTCAAGTCAGGAATTCTTAATGATTTTTCTGATTTCTCTGGCATTAAATTGGTCAGCCAACCAAGGTAAGCTGACCACATAGTTGGAAAATATCAATCTTCCCTGCGGGGCTCCGCAAAACAAGCGTAACAAAGAACCTCGCGGCCCAAATGATCCAGCGTTTGCCGCGCGCGGACATGTGTTTCTAGTCCCGATTGCGCAAGCTCTGCGACCTGGACAAGGGGGAGTTCATCCTCCAGATAATTAATATCCACAACCTTTTTCTTTACTTGCATTAGTAGGACCTTTTTTCCCGTATCAAACCCAAGCAGCCGACCATAAAGAGAAACCTGTTTTGGTTCATAACAAGCCAGGTTCGCACGTGGCGCAAATTTTCCCTCTAGGTCAATATTAAATCCCAAGAAATCTACGTGTATAGGGGCCTTGATTTTTCTATTTGCCAAGCTTCTCAAAGCATCTTGGGCAACAGTTTGTACATTTTCCCGCTCGCGATCTGCCAATTGATTTTCATCCAAATAGTTTGGATCGTTTTGCGCCGAGTACCCCAACATTTTTTGCAGAGTTGCCCGTATGAGAAGACTCGCCTTTGACTTATCGAGAGCACCGACTTCGGCATAACAAAACAAGCGCAGCTGCAGAATCGAACCTCCGGGTTTACTTCTAGCAGCCGATTCAATCAACAACAGTTCAGGCTCGCACAAATGTTCGCTAGTTAATATATTTTTCAACGCCGCCGCCAACGAATTCATCTCGCCAAATCGCAAATCCGCCAAACCACCACCGACCTCGACGCCTTCGTCATCAACAACTGCCGTGAGTTGATGAATTACTTTTTGCTCCAAAGTCACAATCAATTCACCAATCTTCTTTGACTCAAAAACCAATGCATTTTCAAAACTCATAGATATTCCTTCCAAACCAAATAAACAGACAAATAGGGGTCGCAGAATTATTTACCGCACGACAAACGGTCACCTGCCCTAAAAGCGAGCAGAATGAATAGGGTTGACTGCGCCATCCATGCGAATGGCAAATTAGACAAGCCACGAAGATTTCGAGACCAGCATGGGAGCGTCGGAGTAGCCAACTACGCCGAAGATATTTAAGTGGCGGAATAATCGCCTTGAAACAACGAGACGTTAATGGTGGAATTTCACCAAAAAGATCGTTGCCGTAAAGAATACCGACGCAGAAAGCGTCGGTCAATTTCGATGAGCGCTATGAGCTAGGCTCATTGGCTAATAAATGAGGGGGAGGAAACTTCCCCATTGAGTGACAGATGGGTCTAAACCGCCAGTCACCTTATATATTAATGCCGGGTCATGGAAGGACCCGACTATGTATAGGACAGGCTTTCCTATCCATTTAGGCCGTCATTTGTGGGCGGCCTGGTCGTCACACGAATGACCATTGGCCCCAATTTTAGCAACAACGGAGCGTTTTCGAACGGAGGGCTGGACCGCCCCCCGGGACAACCCCCAGTCTCAGGCCGAGGCGCGTTCAACCGCCTAGGGGCAGTCCCACCTACACGCTGCCAATTCTTCTGGACATATCTGCGCAGGAGGCACCTTGGCAGTGTTCCTTCATTCGACACCCAGTGTGGGAGGAAGTGCGATGAGCACCCAGAGGTTTACGCTGGAATTCAAGGAAGAAGCAGTCAAGCAGTGTGATTCTCGGGGGATCGACAGCGCGGCGATACCAGCGCAAACCCAGTGTTCACGCGGGTCAGCGGCGTTTTGCAGGGCCGACTAGGTATTGCCTGACATGGAGCGCATGCCACCACTAGGCCTTCCTTGAGCGTGGTAGCGATGCTGACCTTCACGCCGAACTCGTAGGGTGTCCTGGCTTTGATTCCAAAGGCAAAGGCACCGCGCTTATTGGCTCTTGGTGCGCAGCTCGGTGTCACCCATAGCTTCACGCCTGCGCTCCCACTTCAGCCCCAGGGCCCCAGCATTGAGGAACACGGCAAAGAGGATTATCCCAACCAAAATGGGATCGGCGAGAACTTGGTGTACGACTTCAGGCATGCAGACCTTATAGGACGAACCCACCACCAGGTCAAGAAATCCCAGCGACCAGAAAGCGAATTGGCAGGCCCGGCCACCGCATGCTCGTCATGCAGTGTCACTGCGCCCGGCCCGGCAGGAATTCAATGCCCGTGCGCCGCACCAGCTCGGCGTAGCTGATGGGCCGCAACACGCGCTCAGCCTCCTAGTTGGCTTGCCAGTGGGTCCAGGCGCGGTCCGCAGTGGCGTCATAGACCAACTTGTACATGTAAGTGGGCCCCCGTACGCCACCCGGACCGATACGTTCACTCTCCGAGGTGAACACCGGCCCGGTGATCACGTACACATCACCCTGGGCGCGCAAAGCATAGCGTCGCGTATCCGCCCTGATGCCCCAGTCGCTGACGATGAAGGTCGCGTTGTCGCAATTGTTGATCTCAAAACAGCAGCTGACGACTCAAAACGGAAGTTCAAATGGACCATCATCGACCGTGGTTATGATCTCCAGGCGGCTTTCTATGTCGATGGTTTA
>NZ_AGTS01000022.1 GCF_000238595.1 Acidovorax sp. NO-1
GGTTGCTGTCGGTCGCGGCCGTGACCTGAGTTCACGGTGCCTGGCACAAAGCTGTCATTGGCTCACCCAGCAGCGCGGCAGCATCGATGACCGGTATCGAGGGAGCTGCAGTCATGGTCTAGCACACGTCTCCCCATGAACGGGCACGACCCTACGCCTACCTGCGCGATGTCATGGCACGCCTGCCCATGCAGCCCGCCACCCAGATCGGCGAGCTGCTGCCATACCGCTGGCAGTCAGCCTGACAGCGCATATTCAGATACACGACCGCGCCCCGCAGTCAAGATGGGATCGCCGCGCGATTACGGGCGTCCTACAACCCTTAACTTAAGTCGGCCTACAGGCGAACAGTTGCCCCTCGGTCCCATGCCCCACGGCTGCATGGAATCCAAGTTCCATACCTAGGCAATTTTCTGACTTACGCTATGCGCCAAACCCAGGAAGGTCGAGATCAGAGGAGCTTGATGCCGCTCCTTTCTACAGATGAAGTGCACCTGTGTCGCCATGCTGGTGTCTGAAATAGTTAACTTAACAAGGCGAGGATCTGGCCTGTAGGCTGTTTCCGCCACGACGCCTAGGCCCAGCCCCTCCGCCACCGCCTCTCGAACGGACTCGCGGCTGCCCATCTCCAGAGCCACCTGCACCTCGACGCCTCGCTCCTTTAGTTCTTGTTCAAACACGCGTCTGGTCGTCGATCCTTCCTCTCGGATGACGAACCTCTGACCCTGCAGATCACGCAGTTTGAGAGTGGCCCGTTGCGCGAGTGAGTGTTGGGTGTTGCCGAATATCACCAATCGCTGGGTACGGTAAGCCGCGCCAAATAGATCTGGGTGAGCGACGTGATTGAGCACCATGCCCACGTCTCCCTGGTAGTCAAGAATCTTTTCGGTGATGGTTCGCGAGTCGCCTACGCCAACAGCCACGTTGACCTGGGGGAACTGTTTCATGAACAGCTTCAACGCGGGCAGCACGTTGTGCGGCCCGATGGCATGGATGACCAGTCGCCCTACGTATTGATTTTTCGCAGCAGCGAGCAGTGCGTGCGCATCTTCCTCGCCACTGAAGGTACGCCGGGTGTAGTTCAACAGAGTGCGTCCAAAGGACGTGAGTTCAAGCCGCCGCCCGCGCCGATGAAAAAGCTCCACGCCGAAGTCGACCTCCAGGCGCTGTATGTGTGAAGAAACAGTCGGTTGTTGAATAGCGAGCACTCTCGCGGCAGCGGTCATGCTGCCGGCTCGGGCCGTTGCGTCAAAGGCCTTCAAGGCTGCGAGGAGGCTGAGTCCAGACATTGATGTGATCTATGGGTGCCCTCATTTTTAGGGATGAAAGTTTCATATTCATGACACCTTGGTCACCCAGACTTGAGCTGTGCTTCCACTGAAGCTGTTTCTTCCAGAACCTCCTCTTTCCCGAGAGATACCTCTGACCACTTGAGTCCTGGTGTGCGTCTAGCGCACCACAACAAATGAAACCGAGCTATGAAAACTGCAATTCGCGAGAGCCATCTGAGCTTGCGGGGTATCACGGTGACCTATGCCGATGGTCACACAGCGCTTGCGCCCACCTCGCTGGAGGTACAGCATGGCGGGTTCCTTGTGCTGCTGGGCGCGTCGGGCGCGGGAAAGTCAACGCTGCTGCGCAGCATCAATGGCTTGGTTAGCCCCACAGACGGAGAGGTGTCGGTGGCCGATCTGCCGGGCGGCACCGTCTCAAAACGCAACCTTCTTGAGCATCGGCGCCACTGCGGCATGGTGTTCCAGCAGCACCACCTGATCGGGCGGCAAAGCGTGCTGGCCAATGTGTTGATGGGCAAGCTCGCCACCCGCGGATCTCTGGCGTCGTTGTGGCCTTGGAGCAAGGCTGACAAGCTGGAGGCGCTGGCGGCCATTGACCGCGTAGGCCTGCTTGAGAAAGCCCTAGCACGGGCAGACACCTTGTCTGGTGGGCAACAACAACGCATTGGCATTGCGCGTGCCTTGGTGCAAAAGCCCCGCCTGCTGCTGGCCGATGAGCCGGTGGCCAGCCTCGACCCGGCGACCGCGCAGAGTGTGTTGACCCTGCTTCACGACATCTGCAAGAAAGACCGACTCACGGCCATCGTGAGTCTGCATCAAGTCAACCTCGCGCGCATGTTCGCCGACCGCATTGTGGGCCTTCGCCAGGGCCAGGTGGTGTTCGACGGGACAGCAGCGCAGTTGACGGAAGAAGCCCAGTCTGCCCTGTACGCGAAGTCGTCACCTGTCGAACCGTCCCGTTCTTCCTCACCTGCCAACATGGGCAGTCAATTTGATTCCCCCTCTCAATCCAAGGAGTTTTTACCGTGCTGAATCGTCGCCGTTTCCAATTTATCGCTGCCGTCACTTTGGCCGCCCTGTTGCCACTTGGCGCCCATGCCGAGGGCAAAAATCCTTCCAAGCTTCGCGTTGCACTGTTGCCGGACGAAAACGCCGCCACCATCATTCAGAACGCACAGCCTCTGAAGCGGTACCTGGAACAGACCCTGAAGAAGGAAATAGAGATTACGGTGACTACGGACTACTCGTCGATGATTGAAGCCATGCGCTTTGGCCGCATCGAGGTGGCCTACTTTGGACCGTTCTCTTACGTACTGGCCAAGTCCAAGGCGCCCAACATTGAGCCTTTTGCCGTTGGCGTGGAGCGCGGCTCTCCGACCTACCAGTCGGTTCTCATTGCCACGGCGGGCGGCCCGGTGAAGACGCTGGCTGACGTTCGAGGAAAGCCGTTTGGCTTTGGCGACCAGGCTTCAACGTCCAGCCACCTCGCACCGCGCGCGCACCTGCTCAAGAACTACAAGCTTGACGGTGAGACCGACTACCGCCCCGTTTACCTGGGCACGCATGACGCCGTGGCCCGAGCCGTTCAGGCAGGGCAAATTCCGGCTGGCGCGTTGTCAAAACCCATTCTGGACAACCTCATCGCCAAGGGCACGGTGGATGCCAACAAGATCGTGCAACTCGAACTGTCAGCTCCCATTCCAAACTACCCCATCGCGATGCAGGGCAACCTCACGCCCGAGTTGAAAGCAGCCATCCGTGCAGCCTTTCTTGAGATGAAGGACGCCGAGATTCTCAAGTCATTCCGTGTGCAGGCCTTTGCCGCGACCGATGACAAGGCCTACGACGTTCTGCGTGACACCGCACAAATTCTGAAGCTTGATCTGGGGCGCATGCAGTGACGTCTGTTGCTCTGGAATCCATAGTTGCCATCGACGGACAGCAGCGACTCAAACGGCTGGGCGCCGCCTGTGTCGTTCTGTTCGTCTGTGTGGTGGCTTTGTATGTCACCGGCTTCTTTGACGCGCAGCGTTTCATCGAAGGCGGCCCAGCGATTCAGCAGTTGGCCTCAGAGATGGTGCCGCCGAATTTCGAGCGCTGGGAGCACTGGGTCATTCCATTGCGTGACACCTTAGCCATGTCGATCGCAGGCACGGCGCTGACCGTTCTGGCGTCGTTGCCGCTGGCCCTGGTGGCGGCGCCCAACACCGCGCCGAATGCGGTGGTTGGGCGAATCGTCAGAACCATCTTGGCTGCATTTCGGTCTGTGCCTGAAATCATCCTGGGCATTCTGTTCGTCGCGGCCGTGGGCTTTGGGGCATTGCCTGGTGTGCTGGCGTTGGCCCTGCATTCCACGGGCATGGTGGCCAAGTTCTACGCCGAAGCCATAGAGCACGTGGACCCGAAACCTCTGGAGGCCGCTAAGGCCGCGGGCGCAAGCCGGTTTCAGGTCATCACCCATGCTGTGTTACCGCAGGTTTTGCCCCAGTTGGCGGACATCACCATCTACCGATGGGAATATCACTTTCGCGCATCGGCAGTGATGGGCATCGTGGGTGCGGGCGGCATTGGCTTCGAACTCATGGCAGCTCTGCGCCTGATCAAGTACGACGAGGTCTCCGCCATTTTGCTGTCCATCCTCATATGCGTGCTCGTGGTCGACGGCATTGGGTCGGCGCTTCGCAAACATCTGAAATAGAAAGAGAGAGGAAGGTAATGATGCCGAAAATTGTGGTGACGCAGCCCATCCATGAAGCAGTTCTGGCGCGTCTTCGATCCGCCGGTGATGTAGTGATGAATCAAGGGCCTGAGCCCTGGAGCGAGGAAGAGCTTTACCTCCACCTGAAGGACGCCGACGCCATGATGGCGTTCATGCCTGACCGGGTAAACAGGCGAACTTTGTTGAACGCTCCACGGCTCAAGACCATCGCTTGCGCATTGAAAGGGTATGACAATTTTGACCTGATGGCCTGTGCACAAGCGGGGGTCAGCGTGAGCTTTGTGCCAGACCTTCTGACAGAGCCCACGGCAGAGCTGGCCATCGGTCTGGCCATTGCCGCTGCGCGTCACGTGCTCGCTGGTGACACCCGTATTCGCAGGGGCTACGCCGGCTGGCGTCCTCAGCTGTATGGAATAGGTCTGCACGGCTCGGTCGTGTCGGTCGTTGGCCTGGGCGCCGTGGGACGGGCCATCGTTGACCGCCTCTGCGGATTTGGGTGCGCTCAACTGCTGGGCGTGGACCCGCATGGTGATGACGAACGCCTGACCATGGTGAGCCTGGGTGAGGCCCTGTCGCAATCCGACTATGTCATTCTGGCCGTTCCGCTGCTGGACGTAACGCGTCACCTCGTCAATGACACCATGCTTGAAGGTGTTCGGCGGGGGCAGATCCTGGTCAACATTGGGCGAGGCTCGGTTGTGGACGAGGCTGCCGTGGCACGGGCGCTCAAGGACGAGCGCCTGGGTGCCTACGCCGCCGATGTGTACGAGATGGAAGACTGGCTGCTGGCAGACCGTCCACGCCAGATTCATCCGGAACTCTTGCAACACCCCTCCACGGTTTTCACACCCCACATTGGTTCGGCGGTGAAGAAGGTTCGCCGAGCCATCGAGTTGCAGGCTGCTGAAAATTTGCTCGTTGCGTTAAATGGTAATGAGCCGCTTGCACACTACGAGGCATCGCACCGAGCGGCTCATGTGGCAGCTTCGCACTGCTCGGTGCAGCCATGAGGTCACCACACCAGAGAATGCTTTTGGACGTTCTATGGTTCTGGCCGATCTAATTCTTTGAGAAGACCTTGGCTACGTGTTTCGGACCCGCGGGCCAACTGCGGATGCTCTTCGCAATGGTTCCGATAAGCCGTGCCGCCAAGTATCCGGGGTGGGATTCCCCCGGTTTCTCGGACGGTTTTCTGGGATCGTTGCCTACATCAACACCGACCGCAGCGGGTCGGGAGAACCAATTCATCCTTGGTGTGATCAGTTGCTCCTGCTACCTTGCCCGGCTCGCATCAATAGAGTGACCGGTCTGAGCAACAAAGCGGTCGCTTGAGACCCTGCTCGGCCAATGACCAGTTGCGCAACACGCGAACTTTCAGGCGTTAGGTTCGAGTGTCGGAGATCAGCCTCTTGCAGTCTCTCGACAGCTAACGCCTGCTTAGACCGCAAGACTTCATGCAAAACCCAAAAAAAGAGCGCTCATCTTGAGCGCTCTTTTTTTTATAGCAACAAGTTCAATATAGGCC
>NZ_AGTS01000021.1 GCF_000238595.1 Acidovorax sp. NO-1
GCAGCGTTATGCACAGCACGCAGTTATGCACAGTTGGTCCGGCAGCGCGGCGTCGCCGCCCTCGCAAGAGGGCTGCGGTCGCGTCTTTGAACTTCACGTAATCACAAGGTCTTGAGGAACTTCAACAGATCGTCTTCTGCCCGGAACCGCTGTGGGACCACATTGGGATCCTGAAGCCTGGCCAGTGCCTTTTCCTTCATGGCGAGATCGGCCTCTATGTACTGATGCGTTGTCGCCGGACTCTCGTGTCCGAGCCACAGAGCGATCACGCTGATGTCCACGCCCGACTGCAGAAGGTGCATAGCGGTCGAGTGACGCAGGCAGTGTGGAGAGATCGTTCTCCCGGCCAGGCTCGGCGTCGTGAGCGCGGCTTTCTTGACGGCCAATGCCAGGCGCTGCGTCACGTTGGACCGCGTCATCGCCTGTCCGCCACGGTTGGGCAGCAGCGCCGACGTGGGAGTCAGGTCCGGGTTGAACTTCAGCCAGGCGCGGATCACCTTGACCGTCGATCGCCAGAGCGGCACCGACCGCTGCTTGCGTCCCTTGCCATGCAGATGCACGCAGGCGGCGGGTGCCAGCACGACGTCGCCCACTTTTACGCCGATTGCCTCCGACACGCGGGCACCGGTGTTGTACAGCAGGGCCAGCAGCAGCTTGTCTCGCTGGCCCATCCAATCCGCTCCTGGCGCGCCGATCACGGCCAGCATCTCCTCGCGTGTCAGGAACTCGAACATCGGCCGCTCGAAGCGCTTCATCGGCACGCCGAGCGCCTGCTCGACGACCTGAAGTGCCGTCACGTCTCGCCGGGCCGCGAACTTCAGGAACGAGCGCAGCGCGGCCAGTCGCGCATTGCGGCTGCGAACGGTGTTGTGCCGATCGCGTTCGAGATGATCGAGGAAGTCCAGGATCAGCGCGGGCGTCAGGTCGGCGAGCGACAGCGTCGTGGGCGTCTTGTGCAGTTGCGCCTGGGCGAAGTCCAGGAACAGCACGAACGCGTCCCGATAGGCCGCAACGGTCTGCGGGCTCAACGCGCGCTGCTGCGTCAGGTGCTCGGCGAAGAAGGACTGGACCAGCGTCGCGAAGCTCGGCGGAGCGGGCTTGCGGTGTTCAGAACTACTCATCGTCGTTCTCCGCGACGTCGGCGAAGCGTTCGAATCGAGCGCCGGCCAACGCCATCAACTCCGGCACGCCGCTCAGGTACCAGTACGTGCTGGAGATATTGATGTGGCCCATGTACGTGGACAGGGCCAGCATTCGTTGGTCAAGGTTCGCTCCCTGCTGGTGCCACAGGATCATCCGTCTCACGGCGAAGCTATGGCGCAGGTCATGCACCCGCGGTCGGCCATGGCCGCCGCGATCGATCCAACCCAATTGCTCGCGCAGCTGACAGAACACTCGATGCACCTGCCGATCTCCCAGCGGTTCACCCCGGTGCACGCCACGCGAGCCCACGAAGAATGTCATCTGCGGCTTCGCAGGCACGTACTGGCGGCGCAAGGCCCGGTAGGCTGCCATCGGACCGATCACGCTGGGGTGCAGCGGCACCATGCGGGACTTGCCAAACTTGGTCTGCTGTATGGTCAGGATGCCGCCGTCCAGATCTGCATCCGAGTCGGCCAGGTTGATCGCTTCAGAGACCCGAAGCCCGGCCGATGCGATCAGACCGAACAGCGTTGCATAGGTGGTGGCACGAAGGCCATCCGAGGGGCCGAGTCGGCGGGCAGCGACGATCAATGCCGCGATCTCGGCTTCGCTGTAGATGTGAGGCGCCACGCGGCGCGGGATCGGACCGAAGCTGGAATCGTCAGGAACTTCGACAGTCGGATCGAACTGCTGGAGCCAGCGCATGAAGGGGCGCAGCGTTGCCAGTCGGCGCGCTGCCGTGTCGACATTGGCCCGGCCGCCCACGAGATACCGAGGCTGTACCTGGTGCGCCCACTGGACCATCACGTCTACCGTCAACGCGATGTCGCGTCCCTCTCCGACCATGAAGCGAGTGAAGCTGCGCACAGCGAGATCAGAGGAGCACGGCTTGAACCCGAGGCGCAGGCGTTCAGTCAGGTATTGCTCCACCTTGGCGGTGAGGTCGATGTTCGCCGATGCTGCGGCGCTCATGATGCACTCCCAGGCCAAGGCAGAGCGACCTCGGCAAGCAGTTGCAAGTCGAGCTTGGCGTAGATCAACGAGGTGTCCAGCGATCGATGCCGAAGCACATCGGCGACCTCCTTGATCGAACTGCCGCTGTTGACCAGGCGACAGGCCAGCGTGTGACGCAACGAATGGCAACCGCGTGAGATGCCGGCACCTCGCAGGGCACGCCCGATTGCCTGGCTCACTGCATCGACGCCGATGGGCTTGTCGTGTGGCGCCAACCGACGGACGAACAGCGATGGCAGCGTGGTTGCGGGCCGCTCGTGTCTCATGTACTCCGCCAGAGCCTGCCCGGTGAGCACCGGCAGCGGTAGGACATCCTGGCGCTGGGACTTTGTTCGCTTCAAGGTCACCGTTCCGGCACGCCAATCGAAGTCGCCGATCTCCAGCTTGGCGATCTCGCCCACGCGCAGTCCGAGATCCAAGGCCAGGCGCACCATGGCCAGCAGGCGCAGCGGAGCCCGCTTGGCCTCGGCGCAATGCGCTTCGAGGCGCTGGACCTCCTCGGTCGTCAGCGCGCGCGGCAACGATGCTTGGCTCCATCGCACCGGCGACGAGATAGCGCCGAGCAGGCTGTTCACTGCGTCACCGCAGGTCCCGCGGTATCGGAAGTAGGCCCGCAGCGCAGCAGTGACCGCGCTGGAATGCGACCCGCTGCTGACCCGCGTGAGCTCGGTTGCGATGAAGCCGCGAACGTCTTCCGGCTGCAACTCGCCGATGGCGATGGCCTTGCCCGCGAACTTGCATTGCAGCAGACGACCTACGAGTACCAGCCGATCCTCGCGCGTGCCTATCGCCAGGCCGCGGGCGTCGCGCATGTGGACGTTGTAACGGTTCAGTTCTTCTGCAATGGGACCGCTGGGGCCTGGCAGTTCCACGATGACATGCTGTTCCCGCAACAAGGCGAGCAGGTGTCCGAGACTGGCGCTCAAGCCGCTGCGTGTACGCAGAGCCGCGGGATGGCAGTCGCAGCGCGGCAGATGCGAATCCAGAAACTGCTCGACGAGGGCTTCGTCGATCTGTTCGGCAGATACCTGGCACTTCGCCATCCAGTGGGCAAAGTGCGACCAGGCACGAAGGGCAGTCTCCGAGCTGCCTTCGGCGTACCGGCCGCGCTCCAGCAATGCCTGGAACGCCCCGACGTATGAAGACAGCGGGCCATCGAGCAGCCATGCCCTGGCCATCGGGTGCATCGAAAGAATCAAGTCCATGGTGATCTCCAGTTGTGAGATCACCATTCATGCGCCGACTGCGAACTTATGTCCAGTTCAACGGCACCGCCTCCTTGCGATCTACCAGGGCGATCACAGCCTCTGGCGCGTTCAGACTGGCCAACTGTCCATAACTGCGTGCTGTGCATAACGCTGCA
>NZ_AGTS01000020.1 GCF_000238595.1 Acidovorax sp. NO-1
CAACAATAAATTCCGTTCCGTTCTTCTCGCCACAACGCTAGTGCCCAGGGGTACAAAGCCTCGGCGTCCAGAGCAACAGAAAACATGCAGTGGTCAAATGGGTCGGCCTGACGAGAACCGGGAGAGCATCCGCAAGCAAGTCAGGCCAAATGGCCTTCGCGTGATGCGTCCGGTGAGTGCGATATCAATATGCCTTGAATTGCAGAACGCCATCTGCACCCGATACCCGTTCCAACTCACCCGTAAACCACAAATAGTGCAAATGGGCCAAAGCTTCGCCCATCGCAAACGTCATCTGGTGTGTGTCTAAAGTGCGCTGAAACAGGATCGGCAGGATATCGGCTGCGCTGAGTGAACGCAACTGGGCTGCCTGCAGGATGTCAGCCAGTCGATCTTGATGGTGGCGTTCAAGTTGGGCGATGCGCGCGGCAAGCCCCGTGAAGGGCTTTCCGTGAGACGGGAGAACCAGGGTCTCAGTCGGCAATTCAAGATATCGTTGCAACGACGTCAGGAATAGACGCAGTGGATTGCCCTCGGGTTCGCTCGCGTGGACGCTGACATTGGTGGAAATCCGCGGGAGCACCATGTCTCCACTGAGAAGAACTCCCAATTCCTCGCTATAGAGCGCCATGTGCTCGGGCGCGTGCCCATATCCGCTGATGCAGCGCCAGGCACGGCCGCCAATGTCGAGCATGTCGCCATCCATGATTCTGCGATAGCACGGCGGGAGAGCTGGGACCAGTGTAGGAAAGTAGGACGCCCGACCGCGCACATGGGACAGAAAGGCGGCATCCGTTGCACCGTGCAAAGCGTAGAAGCCTGCTCCCGCCTCCCCTCCGAAACCATGGGGGTCATAGACGGCTGTGCGTGCCACGTTATAGTCGGTGGCACTGATCCATAAGCGCACATTCCAGAGAGAACACAACCAGTGCGCCAGACCGATGTGGTCAGGATGCATGTGGGTCACGATGACCCGCAAGATCGGCAGTCCCCCCAGGCTCGTAGCGAAGATCTTTTCCCACTGCGCGCGGGTGGCTGCGCTGTCGATGCAGCAGTCCACCACCGACCAGCCGTCCACCGCTACGCCGTTTGCGTCGGGCTGACGGTCGCGCAAGAGCCACAGGTTGATGTGATCCAGGGCAAAGGGCAGCCCCATACGTATCCACCGGACACCCGGGGCGACATCAACCGTTCCACCTTCCGCCGGCAGCGTATCGCCCAATGGGTAGTGGATCTCGTGTTCAAGTGGATTCATGTGGACGATCCGATGGGTTAGCATTGACGTTAACGTTAACGTCATAGACGCAGCACATTGTAGAGAGGCAAGCGCCAGTCACTGTCGCCGGTGCGCACCCCACTCTCCGCTTGCACCCCACACCATGGCCAACACCTACACCATCAGCGATCTTGCCAAAGAGTTTGATCTCACGACGCGCGCCATTCGTTTCTACGAGGACATGGGTTTGCTGCAGCCCGAGCGAACGGGGCCCGCCGGGAGAAACCGTGTCTACAGCGCGAGGGACCGCACCCGCCTGCGGCTGACGCTTCGGGCCAAGCGGCTGGGCCTGTCGCTCACCGAAGCCAGGGAGATCATTGATCTCTACGACAGCCCGCGCGACACCGGCGTGCAATTGCGCAAGTTCCTTGATGTTCTGGTGGTGCACCGCAGGCAACTGGAAGACCAGCTTGCAGACCTCAAGGCCAATCTGGCCGAGGTGCAAGAGCATGAGGAGGAGGCTCGCGCTCTCCTGGCCAAGGTCGAAAGCCGAAAATGATTCATAATTGACGTTTACGTAAACGTAAATAAGGAAACGCCGTGAGCCTGCCGCTTTTCGAACCTCGCTGTGCGAACTTCGCGGAGCGCGTGCGTGACAGTTTTGCACACCAAGGGGCGATGAAGACCCTGGGTGCCGTGCTGGGTGTGGTGGCACCAGGGGCGGTAGACATTGAGCTGCCCTGGAGCGCCGGGCTTACGCAGCAGCACGGTTTCCTGCATGCGGGCATGGTCGCCACTGCGCTGGATTCGGCCTGTGGCTATGCCGGTTTTACGCTGATGGGCGAAGACGCGGCCGTCCTCACCATCGAATTCAAGATCAACCTGCTGGCGCCGGCCAAGGGCCAGCATTTCCGGATGGAGGGGCGGGTGCTCAAGCCCGGCCGCACCATCACAGTGTGTGAGGGCCGAGCCTTCGCCATCGACAACCACCAAGAAAAACTGGTCGCTACCATGGGGTGCACACTCATGGCAGTCACCGGGCGCGACACCATCAAGGGCTGAGACAGCCTGTCATTTTTCCCGTACCGAGGAGACATTCACCATGAGCATTCCTTCCAACCTGCCAGGCCTCAATTTCCAGCTGGGCGAAGACATAGACGCCCTGCGCGATGCCGTTCGCGACTTCGCACAAGCTGAAATTGCGCCGCGCGCCGCAGAAATCGACAGAACTGACCAGTTCCCCATGGACCTGTGGCGCAAGATGGGCGATCTGGGTGTGCTCGGCATCACGGTGCCCGAGCAATACGGCGGTGCCGCCATGGGCTACTTGGCCCACATGGTGGCCATGGAAGAAATCTCGCGTGCCAGCGCCTCGGTGGGCCTCTCGTACGGCGCGCACAGCAACCTGTGCGTGAACCAGATCAACCGCAATGGCAATGAGGCGCAGAAGGCCAAGTACCTGCCCAAGCTCATCAGCGGCGAACACGTGGGCGCGCTGGCCATGAGCGAACCGGGTGCTGGCTCCGACGTGATCAGCATGAAGCTCAAGGCCGAGGACAAAGGCGGTTACTACCTGCTCAACGGCAGCAAGATGTGGATCACCAATGGTCCGGATGCGGACACCCTGGTGGTGTATGCGAAAACTGAACCCGACCTGGGCGCGCGTGGCGTGACGGCCTTCCTCATCGAGAAGGGCATGAAGGGCTTTTCCATCGCGCAAAAGCTCGACAAGCTCGGCATGCGCGGCAGCCACACGGGCGAGCTGGTGTTCCAGGACGTGGAAGTGCCCGCAGAGAACGTGCTGGGTGGCGTGAACAGTGGTGCCAAGGTGCTGATGAGTGGCCTCGACTACGAGCGCGCGGTGCTCACCGGCGGCCCGCTGGGCATCATGCAGTCGGTGATGGACAACGTGATCCCCTACATTCACGACCGCAAGCAGTTCGGCCAGAGCATTGGTGAATTTCAGCTCATTCAGGGCAAGGTGGCCGACATGTACACCGTTCTGCAGGCAGGCCGCTCGTTTGCCTACACCGTGGCCAAGAACCTCGACATGCTCGGCACCGACCATGTGCGCCAGGTGCGCAAGGACTGCGCCAGCGTGATCCTGTGGTGCGCCGAAAAGGCCACCTGGATGGCCGGCGAAGGCGTGCAGATCTACGGTGGCAACGGCTACATCAACGAATACCCGCTGGGCCGCCTCTGGCGCGACGCCAAGCTGTACGAGATTGGCGCAGGCACCAGCGAAATCCGCCGGATGTTGATCGGACGAGAACTGTTTGCAGAAACCTGCTGACCGTTCAATGCCCCCACATCCGCTGACACCCTGAGGACAACATGCCCACATCCGTCGAAGATCTCTTTGTTCACAACCGTGCCTGGGCCGCGCAGATGGAGCGCGAGCGGCCGGGATTTTTCACCGGGCTGCTGGCCCAGCAAAAACCGAAATACATGTGGATTGGCTGCTCGGACAGCCGCGTGCCTGCCAACCAGATCACCGGGCTGGAACCTGGTGAAGTGTTCGTGCACCGCAATGTGGCCAACGTGGTGGTTCCGACAGACCTGAACTGCCTGTCCACCATTCAGTATGCGGTGGACCAGCTTCGTGTGGAGCACCTGATGGTGGTGGGGCACTATGGCTGCGGCGGCGTGCTGGCTGGGCTGGAGGGCATTCGCGTCGGTCTGGCCGACAATTGGATCCGCCACGTGTCGGACGTTCGGGACCGCCACCGCGACCTGATTGCCTCGATCGAACCGCAGTGGCGTCACGACGTGCTGTGCGAGCTCAACGCCATCGAGCAGGTGGTGAACGTGGCCCAGAGCACCGTCATGCTCGATGCCTGGGGCCGAGGCCAAAAAGTCACGCTACACGGCTGGTGCTATGGCCTCAAGGACGGCCTGATCAACAATCTGCACATGTCTGTGGACAGCACCGAAGGCCTGGAGGCGCACTACAAGGCCGCCATTGCCGGCGTGGCCGCCGTCAAGCGCAAGTAGCCTGCCGGTACACCACCCCGCGCTGCGCCAGTCGCGAAGCCCCATGTTCCCGCAACGCCTGGATGCCCCCCATGCCTATGGCATCGCCAAGGCCATGATGGATGGTTTCAATCGGCACTACCGGTTGTTCCGCACCGAATCCGCGCGGGCCAAACACCGCTTCGAAACCGCCGACTGGCATGGCCAGCAGCGGGCACAGCGCGAGCGCATCGAGTTCTACGACCTGCGTGTCAAGGAGTGCGTGCGCAGGTTGGAAAAAGAATTCGGTGCAGGGGAACAGCCCATGGACGTGTGGCACCAGGTCAAGCTGCATTACATCGGCCTCTTGGTCAACCACCACCAGCCCGAGCTGGCCGAGACCTTTTTCAATTCGGTCACCACCAAGATCCTGCACCGCACGCACTTTCACAACGACTTCATCTTTGTGCGGCCTGCGGTCAGCACCGAATACATCGAGAACGAAGAGCCCGCCGCGCGCCCCACCTACCGCGCCTACTACCCCACGCGCGACACGCTGGGCGACACCTTCCGGACCATCATCGAGAACTTCCAGCTCCAGCGCGAATTCGCTGACCTCTCGCGTGACACCGCCTGTGTGGTGGCCGCCATGCGCAGCCGGCTCGACAAGGTCAAGCTGCGCACCAATTTCCAGGTGCAGGTGCTCACCAGCCTGTTTTTTCGCAACAAGGGCGCTTACGTGGTGGGCAAGATCATCAACGGCTTCAACGAGGTGCCGTTTGCCCTGCCCGTCCTGCATGACGACAGCGGCAAGCTATATATCGACGCCGCGCTGTTTGGTGAAGACGACATGCAGATGCTGTTCAGCTTTGCACGCGCGTACTTCATGGTGGACATGGAAATCCCCAGCGCCTACGTGCAGTTCCTTCGCAGCCTCATGCCGCGCAAGCCGCGCGCCGAGATCTACAACGCCCTGGGCCTGGCCAAGCAGGGCAAGACGCTGTTCTACCGCGATTTTTTGTATCACCTGAAGCATTCCAGCGACAAGTTCCGCATTGCGCCGGGCATCAAGGGCATGGTGATGCTGGTGTTCGACCTGCCAAGCTTTCCCTTCGTGTTCAAGCTCATCAAGGACTACTTCCCGCCGCAAAAGGAAACCACGCGCGAGCAGATCAAAGCGAAGTACTTGCTGGTCAAGCAGCACGACCGTGTGGGCCGCATGGCCGACACGCTCGAGTACAGCGAGGTGGCCTTCCCGCGTGACCGCTTTGACGACACACTGATCGCCGAGATCGAGAAGTTCGCACCCAGCCAGCTCGAAATCAGCGACCGCGACGGCGACGGCCAGACCGAGGTCATCATCAAGCACCTGTACATCGAGCGGCGAATGATCCCGCTCAACATCTACCTGCAGGAGGCGTTCGACACCGGCCTTTCCGACCCGCGCGCACGCCAGCAGGTCGAGCGCAGCGTGATCGAATACGGCAACGCCATCAAGGACCTCGTGGCCGCCAACATCTTCCCCGGCGACATGCTGTGGAAGAACTTTGGCGTCACGCGTAACGGCAAGGTCGTGTTCTACGACTACGACGAGATCGAGTACCTCACCGACTGCAACTTCCGCCGCGTGCCCGCGCCCCGCAATGAAGAGGAAGAAATGAGCGGCGAGGTCTGGTACGCCGTGGGCCCGCGCGATGTCTTTCCTGAAACCTTTGGCCCCTTCCTGCTCGGCAACGACGCCGTGCGCGAGGTGTTCATGCAGCACCACGCCGACCTGCTCGATGCCGCCTTCTGGCAGTCGCACCAGGAGCGCATTCGTGCGGGGCACATGTTTGACGTGTTCCCTTACGACGCAGACCGGCGCTTTGCGCACGCAGCACCCGCCAGTCAGGCGCTTTGATTCCACCCCGCTTTTTTCATCTGACCCCTTTCTCAGGAGACCAACACCATGTCCACATCCCAGCAAGACCCCATCGTCATCGTCGGCGCCGCACGCACCCCCATGGGTTCGCTGCAGGGCGATTTCTCCAGCCTGGCTGCACACGACCTGGGCGGCGCTGCCATCAAGGCCGCCGTCGAGCGCGCCGGTGTGTCGCCCGACGCCGTGGGCGAAGTGCTGTTCGGCAACTGCCTGATGGCAGGGCAGGGCCAGGCACCCGCACGCCAGGCAGCGTTCAAGGGCGGCCTCCCCAAGGGCGCTGGTGCCGTCACGCTCAGCAAGATGTGCGGCTCGGGCATGAAGGCCGCGATGATGGCGCACGACATGCTGCTGGCCGGCACGCACGACGTAATGGTGGCGGGCGGCATGGAAAGCATGACCAACGCCCCCTACCTGCTGCAAAAAGGCCGCGGCGGCTACCGTCTGGGTCACGACCGCATCTTCGACCACATGATGCTCGACGGCCTCGAAGACGCCTACGAAGCCGGCCGCAGCATGGGCACCTTTGGCGAAGATTGCGCCGCCAAGTACCAGTTCACGCGCGAACAGCAAGACGCGTTTGCCACCGCCAGCGTGCAGCGCGCCAAGGCGGCCACCGAGTCGGGCGCTTTTGCGGCCGAGATCGTGCCCGTCACCGTCAAGACCCGTGCAGGCGAAACCGTGGTGTCGGTGGACGAAGGCCCCGGCAAGGTCAAGCTCGAAAAGATCGCCACCTTGAAGCCCGCCTTCAAGAAGGACGGCACCATCACTGCCGCCTCCAGCTCCAGCATCAACGACGGCGCTGCCGCGCTGGTGATGATGCGCGAGTCCACCGCCAAGAAGCTGGGCGCCAAGCCGCTGGCCCGCATCGTGAGCCACGCCACCCACGCGCAAGAACCCGAATGGTTTGCCACTGCTCCGCTGGGTGCCACGCAGAAGGCGCTGGCCAAGGCCGGCTGGCAAGTGGGCGACGTACAGCTGTGGGAGATCAACGAAGCCTTCGCCGTGGTGCCCATGGCGCTGATGAAGGAGCTGGACTTGCCCCACGACAAGGTCAACGTGAACGGCGGCGCCTGTGCGCTGGGCCACCCCATTGGCGCCAGCGGTGCACGCATCATGGTCACGCTGATGTACGCGCTCAAGGCCCGCGGCCTGACCAAGGGCCTGGCCACGCTGTGCATTGGCGGCGGCGAGGCCACGGCCGTGGCGCTCGAACTGGTGTGATCGCCCCACCCGGCATTGCCGGGTGGTTGTGCAGATGCTTGAATGCTTCTGTTTTTATAGCTGCTCGCGCTTATCTGATAAGCGCTAGAGGCTGATTTGGCTTGAAAATGAACTCCATACTTGTCATCGGCGCGTCCCGCGGCATTGGCCTGGAGCTGGTGCGCCAGTACACCGAAGCCGGCCGCCGCGTGATCGCCACCGTGCGCGACGACGCAGGCCGCGAGCGCGTGCTGGCCCTGGGCGCCGAGGCGCTTACCGTCGATGTGGCCAACCCTGCCAGCATCAGTGGCCTCGCCTGGCAGCTCGATGGCGAGAAAATCGACATCGCCTGGTACGTGGCCGGGGTGATCCGCCGGCCCAACGCGCTCACGCCGCCCACGCAGCAGGACTTCGATGCCGTCATGCACACCAATGTGCTCGGCGCGATGCAGGCCATCCCGCAGGTGGCGCCGCTGGTGGCGGATGCGGGCGGGGTGTTTGCGTTCATCTCGTCCTCCATGTCGCAGATCAGCAGCGTGCCGAACAGCGGCTCCTGGCTGTACCGCACCAGCAAGGCTGCGCTCAATATGGCCGTGGCCGCCGCGCAGCACGACTACCCCGGCGCCACGCTGGTCACCATCGACCCCGGCTGGGTGCAGACCGACATGGGCGGCGACAGCGCCCCGCTCACGGTGGAAGACAGTGTGCGCGGCCTGCGCAGCACGGTGGCGGGCCTGACCCCGGCCGACAAGGGCCGCCTGCTGCACCACGATGGCCGTCGGGCTGCGCACTGGTAATTCCTTTCAACGAACAACGACTTCCGGAGACACCCCATGCTGCTGACCCAAGACCAGGAAATGATCCGCGACGCCGTGCGCGACTTTGCCCAGACCGAGCTGTGGCCCAACGCCGCGCGCTGGGACAAGGAACACCATTTCCCCAAGGAGGCCCATCAGGGTCTGGCCGCCTTGGGCGCCTACGGCATCTGCGTGCCCGAAGAGTTTGGCGGCGCCAATCTCGACTACCTCACGCTCGCGCTGGTGCTCGAAGAGATTGCTGCCGGTGATGGCGGCACCAGCACGGCGATTTCCGTGACCAACTGCCCCGTCAACGCCATCCTCATGCGCTACGGCAATGCACAGCAAAAGCGCGACTGGCTCACGCCGCTGGCGCGCGGCGAAATGCTGGGCGCCTTCTGCCTGACCGAGCCGCATGTGGGCTCCGACGCCTCCGCACTGCGAACCACGGCCGTGAAGCAGGGCGACGAATACGTGATCAACGGCGTCAAGCAGTTCATCACCAGCGGCAAGAATGGCCAGGTGGCCATCGTGATCGCCGTCACCGACAAGGGCGCGGGCAAAAAGGGCATGAGCGCCTTCCTCGTGCCCACCAGCAACCCCGGCTACGTGGTGGCACGGCTGGAAGACAAACTGGGCCAGCACAGCAGCGACACGGCGCAGATCAATTTCGACAACTGCCGCGTTCCGGCCGAGAATCTGATCGGCGCCGAGGGCGAGGGCTACAAGATCGCCCTGGGCGCGCTCGAAGGCGGTCGCATTGGCATTGCCGCGCAAAGCGTGGGCATGGCGCGCAGCGCATTTGATGCGGCGCTGGCGTATTCGAAGGAGCGCGAGAGCTTTGGCACCGCCATCTTCAACCACCAGGCCGTGGGCTTTCGCCTGGCCGACTGCGCCACGCAGATCGAAGCCGCGCGCCAGCTCATCTGGCACGCTGCCGCGCTGCGCGACGCGGGCAAGCCCTGCCTGAAAGAAGCCGCCATGGCCAAGCTGTTTGCCAGCGAGATGGCCGAGCAGGTGTGCAGCGCCGCCATCCAGACGCTGGGCGGCTACGGAGTGGTCAACGACTTCCCGGTCGAACGCATCTACCGCGATGTGCGTGTGTGCCAGATTTACGAAGGCACGAGCGACGTGCAGAAGATCATCATCCAGCGCGCGCTGGCGTAGCCGTTCAACCTTCAGGGGCAGGCCTGCCCATGCGAATATCGCCCGCATGAGCACCCCTACCGAGCCTGTCCCCTCCTGGTCTGCGCTGCCTCCGGACGCCCGGCTGCAGCTGCTGGACACCGCCTTCCTGCGCGTTCGCAACGGCTGTCTCATCATGCCGGTGCTCGGTTTGCCCGGCTCGGCATGGCTTGGGGCCCTGGGGCTGTGGCCACAGAGCATTACGCTGTGGTGGGTGGCCGCCCTGTCCCTCGCAGGCGTAGCCTGGTACGTTTGGCGGCTGTGGCAGCGTGACAGACCGCGGCTGGCCCACACGGGCGATGCTGCGCTGCTGGCGATTTGGCTGCGGCGCGTGCCGGCTCTGGCGGCGGTGTACGGTGCTTTGCTGATGAGCGTGGCGGCCTGCGCAGGGCCTGGCGCTCCCTTCGAAATGCGCATGGCATTCCTCAGCGGAGCCATGATGGTGCTTGCCGCCAATGCCACTCACCAGTCGGCGGTGCTGGCGGTTTACCAGGGTTTCTTTTTGTCCGGGTTCGCCGTCACGCTGCTGTCGGTGCCGTACGTTTTTCCGGAGCACTGGTTGTATCTGCTGCCCATGTACCTGCTCTTTGCAGTTTTCTTTCGCAATGCGCGGATTAGCCACCAGTTCTTCGTGCGCAATGTCGAGCTGAGCGAACGCTTCCGCGCCGCCAAGAGCGAGGCCGAACAGGCACTTTCCGTCAAGAACCAGTTCCTCGCCACCGCCAGCCACGACCTGCGCCAGCCCGTGCATGCTGTGGGGCTGCTGGCCGAATCCGTAGCGCTGCGCAACCGCGACGCGGCGCTGGCTGGCACGCTGCAGGACCTGCGCCAGGGCGTGCAGTCGCTGCAGTGGATGTGCAACGCGCTGCTGGATCTGTCGCGCATCGAAGCCGGCGCTGTGCAGGCGCGCCTGCAACCCGTTGCGCTGGCGCCGCTGCTGCACGAGGTGACCACACTGCTGGGCGAATCGGCACGCGCGCGGGGGCTGGCGCTGCGCCTGCGCCTGCCGCCTGCCGGCACGCGGGTGCAGGCCGACCCCATGCTGCTGCGCCAATGCGTGGTCAACCTGGTGCACAACGCGCTGCGCTACACGCAGCACGGCGGCGTGCTGCTGGCAGTGCGCCGCCGCGCCGGGCACTGGCAGGTGGAGGTGTGGGACACCGGCCCCGGCGTGGCCGATGAGGAGCGCGAGCGCATCTTCTCGCCCTTCGCCCAAAGCCACACCGCCCCGCGCGCGGCGGACGATGCGGACGACGTTGGCTATGGCCTGGGCCTGGCCGTGGTGGCGCGCTGTGCCGAGCTGATGGAGGCGCCCCTGGGCCTGGCGTCGCGCCTGGGGCGGGGCTCGCGCTTCTGGCTGCGGCTGCGCAGTGCCGCAGCAGGCGAAGCCCCCCGTGCCGCCGCCCCCGCTTCGGCGCCGCAGGGCAGCCTGCACGGCCGCTGCCTGGTGGTGGAGGACGACCCCCAAGCGACCGCAGGCTGGCAGCAGCTGCTGCAGGACTGGGGCGTGCAGGTGCGCTGCGCTGCCGATGGCGCAGAGGCACTGGACCTGCTGGCACAGGGCTTTGCACCCCAGGCCATCCTGTGCGACCAGCGGCTGCGCTCGGGCGAAAGCGGGTTCGCCTTGCTCCAGCGGCTGGAGGCGCTGTGCCCAGACGCAGCACTGGCCATGGTGAGCGGCGAGTGGGATTCGCCCGCGCTGCGCCAGGCCGAGGAGGAAGGCTATCTGGTGCTGCGCAAACCGGTGGCGCCGGAGCAACTGCATGCCCTGTTGCGGCAGTGGTTGTGCGAAGGTGCATGATGCTATTTAAAATATAGCGCTTTACGCTTGCTGGTAAAGCGATTTGGCGACTTTTGTGGCTACTTTTTCTTGCGCCACTGTGCCAGCGCGGCGTGCAGGTCGCTAGTGTTCACCGGCTTGCGCGAAGGCTGCGTTCGCCAGTGCGGCCAGGTAGGTGCGCCGTGTCGCGACAACGGCTGAGTTGGTAAAGCGCGCAGCTGCGGCGCACCACCGTGCGGGCAAGGCGTATCACGACAGTTCCAGCCGCCGCCCGCGCAGCAGGGTGATGGCCTCGACCCGCGTGCGCACGCGCAGCCGCTCCAGAATGCCCGTGACGTGCTCCTTCACAGTGCTCTCGGCGATGTTGAGCTGCAAGGCGATGCGCTTGTTGGGCAGCCCTTGCAGCACCAGCGCGAGGATCTCGCCCTGCCGGGCGGACAACCCCAGCTCGGCCGGGGTCACCGGCAGGTCGCGGTTGCGCGGCGGCTGGTTGCCCAGCGGGCCCGGCGCAAACCAGGTTTGCCCGCTCAGCAGGGCTTCCACCGCCACGCCAAACGTTTCCGGCGCCGCCTGCTTGTGGATGAAGCCGTGCGCGCCGGCCTGCCTGGCCTGTTGCATCACGGCCGGGTCATCGTCGCCGCTGATCACGGCGATGGGCGTGCCGGGACACAGGCTGCGCACCTGCGCTACGAGGCTCACCGCAGCGCCTTCCGCCAGCCAGAAGTCGATCAGCGCTATCGCCGGCGTGCCCCGCTCGTCCACCCAGCGCAGAAGGTCGTCCGCGCCACCTGCCACCACCACCTCCAGCTGCGGCAGGCGCGCGCGCAGGAACTCGGCCACGCCACGGGCCACCAGGGGGTGGTCGTCGAGGATGAGGGCATAGGCAGACATGGGCGGCAGGCGTGCGGACAAGCAGGAAAAAAGCGGGAGGACGGGAGGACGGGAGAGCGGGAGGAGTCGGGCATGAAGGCGGCACCGACCTCGGAATGCGCCGTGGCGGGCGGCCAGGGTAGGGCGTCCTCGCCATGCGCGGATTCTGCCAAGTGTGCGCAGTGGTGCCGCACGCGCAAACCCTACCTCGGTAGGGTTCCGCGCTGCAGCAAGCGCTGCACAGAATCCGCCGTCTTTTCCGCATCGGTCCATGGGGCCAGCCGGGACAACCCGCTGTGCCTCTTTTGACCATCCCTCGCATGTCTTCAAGGAGTTTTCTGCCCATGACCCCCACCCTCTCCACACGCCCACGCCACGCCGCCCTGCGCGCAGCGCCTGCCGCGATGGCCCTTGCCATGCTGGCCGCCTGCGGCGGTGGTGATGACGATGGCACAGCGCCCCCTGTGGTGGGCGCCTACACCGTAGGCGGCGCCCTCAGCGGCCTGGCCGCCGGCCGTACCGTGAAGCTGCAAAACAACGCCGAAAACGATCTGCAGCTCAGCGCCAACGGCAGTTTTGAGTTCTCCACCCGGCTGGACCACGGCGTGCGCTACGCCGTCACCATCAAGAACCAGCCAGCGGGCCAGCGCTGCGCCGTGTCGCAGGGCACGGGTACCGCCACGGCCAATGTGCGCGATGTGCAGGTGCGCTGCGAAAACCTGGCCGCCGCCACCTTCACCGTGGGGGGCTCGGTCACGGGCCTGTCCGGCACCGGCCTGGTGCTGCAGAACAACGGGCGCGACGACCTGGCCGTGGGGGCCAACGGCGGCTTCACCTTTGCCACGGCGCAGGCCGGCGGCACGGCCTATGCCGTCACTGTGCGCACCCAGCCCGCCGGCCAGAGCTGCACGGTGGCCAACGGCACGGGCACAGTCGCTTCGGGCCACGTGACCACGGTGGAAGTGCGCTGCGCCACCGCTGCAGCCGGTCTGCCCGAAGGCGAGTGGAAGCAGGAGCTTTGTGTACAGGCCCGTCCGGGCACATGGGGGCGCAACGTGTGGCGCATTACCCGCCAAAGCGAAACGCGCGCCACGGCCGTTATGACCTTTGCCGCCTACGCCAACGCACAGTGCACCGGCACTGCCACAGTGGGCGGCCCGACCACGGATCTGGGTAGCTTTGTGTTTGACCGCACCGGCAGCACTGCCACGCTGAATGCCTTCTGGGGCGCCTGGAACCAGCCCAACGGCCGCACCGACCGCGTGGTGTGGGCGCGCAAGGGTCCACGCCTGTGCCTGATGTCGGACCAGAACCCCACGGTGTTCCCCACCGCTGCGGGCGTGGAGAGCTACGTGGATTTGATCATCCCCAACAAGACGTGCTACGTGAAGGACTAGCCGACAAAGGGAAGCCCCCGGCTCTGCCGCGGGGCAGGCAGTGCCCGCTCACGTGCGCGGGAGGCTGTGGGCCCCGCCTGCTGGCGGGTGGCGCGCCTGCCGACACCTGCCAGCTGACGCCTGGGTGACTCGTGCGCAGCCTTTCGCGGGTTGCGCCGGTTGCAGTGCGGGCGGGCTTGTTCAAGGATGGAGGCCTGTTTTTTCAGGAGCTCCGCATGCCTTTCGCGCACGTCAATGGCCAGAAGCTGTATTACGAAGACACGGGGGGTGAGGGCCCGGCCATCGTGTTTTCGCACGGGTTGTTGATGGATGGCAGCATGTTCGCGCCGCAGGTCGAGGCCCTTCGAGGCACCTGGCGCTGGATCACCTGGGACGAGCGGGGCCATGGGCAGACGGCCGACCCCGCGCGCTGCGACCCCTTCACCTACTACGATTCGGCCAACGATCTGGCCGCGCTGCTGGGGCACCTGGGCGTGCGCCAGGCCGTGCTGGCGGGCATGTCGCAGGGCGGCTACCTGTCGCTGCGCTGCGCGCTCACCCACCCCGACCTGGTGCGGGCGCTGGTGCTCATCAACACGCAGGCCCTGCCGGAGCAGCCGGAAAAGATGGCGGGCCATGAGGTGCTGATGAAAAACTGGCTGGAGAACGGCCTGTCCGACGAAATGGCCGGGGTGGTGGCCCACATCATCCTGGGCGACGGCTGGGCGGGCGCCCCGCAGTGGCAGGCAAAGTGGCGCGGGTTCACCGTGCCCAACCTGATGCAATGCTTTACCACCCTGGCCAGCCGCGACGACATCAGCGACCGCCTGGGCGCCATCACCGTGCCAGCGCTGGTGGTGCATGGCGAGCAGGACAACGCCATTGATCTGCCACGCGCCCAGGCCATGGCCGACAGTCTGCCGCACGCGAGCTTGGTGGTGGTGCCCGGCGCCGGGCATGCCAGCAACCTCACGCACCCCGAGCCCGTGAATGCGGCATTGGCGGCGTTTCTCACCCGCCTGTAAAACGCCAAGCGCCCGTGATGGCCGGTCGCGCCGTGGTCACGTTGCGTTCACCGACCGGTGCGCGGGCCGCAGCACCACGGTGATCTGCCCGTTGGTCTCGATGGTGGCGCGTTCCACCTCGTGTGCGTGCAGGCAGCCGCCCGAGCGCAGCGCGGCCTCCACGTCGTCCTGGGTCAGCAGCTCATTGCGCATCAGCACCTTGTTCAGCTCACCCTGGTGGATCAGCACCTGGGCCTTGCCGTCCACCCAGCGCCCGATGCGCGGGAAGTGAAACGCCAGCCGCGCCAGCACCACATGCAGCAGCAGCAGCGTGCTGGCCGATATCAGCCCGCCCGTCAGCGAGTTGTCGCCGGCGTTCATCGAGTTCTGCACCGCGTTGGACAGGATCAGCAGCAGGATCAGATCAAACGGCTCGTACTGCCCCGTCTGCCGCTTGCCCGACAGGCGCATGAACACCAGCAGAAACAGATACACCACCACGCCGCGCAGCACAAACTCCCACCACGGCACGCTCATTTGCCACATTGCAAGGCTCCTTGTCGGATGCTCGGATGGTGGCAGTCTAGGCCCTCCGCGCACACCCGGCTTGCGCTGCGACCGCCATGCCTTGCTTGGCAGGCCGGTCACGGCCCGCACAGGCGCATTCGCCTGCGGTTTCCAGGCTGAGCGAAAATCTCGGGCACCCACAGCCGCCCTACCGAAAGAAGCACGCCATGCAACGCCGCCAATTCCACCAAGCCAGCCTCGCGGGGGCGCTGCTGTGCGCCACCGCACAACACGCCTGGGCTCTGTCGCTGGGCGACCTCACCAACGCCGATGCGTCCAGCGGCCTCAAGGCCGCGCTCACCCAGGGCGCGCAGGCGGCGGTGTCGCTGCTGGGGCGCAACGACGGTTTTCTGGGCAACCCCAAGGTGCGCATCGGTCTGCCCGGCTACCTGGGCGATACGGCCAAGGTGATGAAGTCGCTGGGCCAGGGCCGGCGCATCGATGAGCTGGTGGTGTCCATCAACCGCGCCGCCGAAGCAGCCGTGCCCATGGGCAAAGACCTGCTGGTGGGTGCGGTGCAGAAAATGACGGTGACCGACGCCAAGAACATCCTCACCGGTGGCGACAACTCGGTAACCACCTTCTTTGCCGACAAGACCCGCGAGCCCCTGGGCCAGCGCTTTTTGCCGGTGGTGAACCAGGCCACCGAGAAGGTCGGCCTCACGCAGAAGTACAACGCCTTCGCGGGCAAGGCCGCGAGTTTTGGGCTGCTGAAGGCCGAAGACGCCAACCTGGCGCAGTACGTGACCGGCAAGACGCTGGACGGCCTGTACTTCATGATTGGCGAGGAAGAGCGCCGTATCCGACAGGACCCGGCCGCCGCAGGCAGCGCCATCGCGCGCAAGGTGTTTGGCGCCTTGCGTTGAAAGGGGCCGCTGCACATGCCCATGCCCATGCCCCTGCCCGCTGATCCGTGCCCCTGCGGGCGCCTGTCGCCCATGGGCCGGGGTGGCAGCAAGGGCAAAGGCGCCGCCCCCTTGGCGTATGCCCACTGCTGCGGCCGCTACCTGCCGGCACCCGGGGCCGATGCTGCCCCTGCACCGGATGCCGAAAGCCTCATGCGCTCGCGCTACACCGCCTTCGTCTCTGAGCGGGCCGACTACCTGCAGGCCACCTGGCACCCCGGCACGCGGCCCGCGGCCCTCGACTTCGAGCCCGGCGCCCGCTGGCTGGGGCTGCAAGTGCGCAGCCACCGCGCCACGGGGGAAGACCGGGCCGAGGTGGAGTTTGTCGCGCGCTACCGCGTGGGCGGGCGTGCGGTGCGCCTGCATGAGACCAGCCGCTTTGTGCGCGAGGATGGCCGCTGGCTGTACGTGGGTGGCGACATCAGCCCCTGAATTTTTAATGAAAATGACCTCTAGCGCTTATCCAGTAAGCGCTAACAGCTATGAAATTTGAAGCAATCTTGTTTGATTGTGATGGCGTGCTGGTGGACAGCGAGCCCATCACCAACGGCGTGTTGCGCGACATGCTGGAGGAAGCCGGCTGGGCACTGACGCCGGAGGAGTGCATGCGCATCTTCATCGGCAAGATGGTGCGCAGCGAGGCCGCGCGCATCGAGCACCACACAGGCCGCCCGCTCACCGATGCGTGGATGGCCGACTTCTACGCGCGCCGCAATGCCGCGCTGCACGCGCAGCTCACCGCCATCGAACACATCCATGGTGCGGTCGAGCGTGTGCATGCGCACCACGGCGGGCGCATCGCCTGCGCTTCGGGCGCAGACCGGTTCAAGGTCGAGCTGCAGCTGGCCAAGGTGGGCCTTGCGCCTTACTTTGCCGGGCGCGTTTTCAGCGGCCACGAAATGCCCGCCACCAAGCCTGCGCCCGATGTCTATCTGGCTGCCGCAGCCGCCCTGCAGGCCGCGCCCGCGCGCTGCGCAGTGGTGGAAGACACCGTCACCGGCGTCACCGCAGGCGTCGCGGCGGGCGCTACGGTGTACGCCTATGCCCCGCACGACAGCAGCGACGGCGCCCTGCGGGCTGCAGGTGCATCTCACGTCTTTCGCAGCATGGCCGAATTGCCTGCGTTGCTGGGTTGTTAGGCATGCGCTCGCGGTTGAACTCAGCGTTTCGGTAGTCGGGGCTGCTGTAGGCCAGCACCTGCATGCGTATGGGAAGTTTCAGCGACCGGCCGGGCTGGCACGCCTTTACGGTAAAGGCTTTCCAACCCATACCGGGCAGCGCGCCATCTCCAAGGGCCGGCCCGGACATCCTGAAAGGAACGACCATGAGCGATCGCAACGATGCAATGACCCACAACCCCCACCTGGAGCCCGAAACCAAGGCAGGCACCGGTGCCGTGCTGGGCGGTGCCGTGGGTGGCGTGGCAGGTGGCGCCACGGCCGGCGCACTGGCGGGCGGCGTAACGGGCCCCGTGGGCGCAGCCGTGGGTGCCGTGGTGGGCGCCGTGGCAGGTGCCGTGATGGGCCGCAGCGTCAAGGTGGACCCGGTAGCCGAAGACACCTACTGGCGCGAGAACTACACGTCGCGCCCCTACATCGCCCCCGACGCCACCTATGACGACTATCAGCCGGCCTACCGCTACGGCCTCGACGCGTATTCGCGCTACCCCAACCGCTCGTTCGACGATGTCGAGTCCGATCTGAGCCGCGACTGGGGCAACGCCCGCGGGCGTTCGTCGCTGGAATGGGAGCGCGCCAAGCACGCCTCGCGGGATGCCTGGCAACGCGTGAGCAACACCGTAGAGCGCGCCATCCCCGGCGACTCCGACCGTGACGGCCGTTAAGG
>NZ_AGTS01000019.1 GCF_000238595.1 Acidovorax sp. NO-1
CCCTTGATGTCCTTGAACTTCTCGGGTTGGCGCTCCTTGATTTTGTCCAGGTTTTCGCTGTTGTTGGTGGCCACGTCCACCTGCTTGTTGGCCACGGCCAGCGCATTGGTCTCGTGGTTGGCGCTGCGCACGATCTTGAAGTGGGTTTTCACGTCGACCTTGTTTTGCGCAAACGCGTAGTAGCCGGGCACCAGAAAGCCCGAAGTGGAGTTGGGGTCGCCATTGCCAAAGCTGAGCGACTTGCCGTTCTTGAGCACGTCGTCGAGCGTGTTGTGAGGACTGTCCTTGTGCACGATGAGGTGTGAGTAGTAGCCCTGGGTGCCGTCGGCATTGACCATCTGCGCGAAGACTTCGGCGTTGGCGCGGTCCACCGCCTCCATGGCCGATTTGTTGCCCAGCCAGGCCACCTGAACCTTGTTGAAGCGCATGCCTTCAATGATGCCGGCGTAGTCCGGCGCAAAGAAGGCGCGGATCTTGAAGCCCGTCTGCTTGGCCATGTCGTCCAGCAGTGGCTGCCAGTCGGCCTTGAGGTTCTGCGTGGCCTCGGTGGAGATGATGCCGAAGTTGATGTCCTGGGCGTGGGCGCCGGAAAGACCCAAACCCAGAGCGAGCGCGGAAAGCAGTTTTTTGAACATGGGGAAACTCCAGAGGGAAGACAAAGAATCACTGCCCGATCAGGCAGCGCGAACCATGGCAGGTGCCCACTGAGGGGTTGGTGCAGCAACCGGCGCAGCCACCGGATGCAAGGGCATGGCGTCCGCAAGGATTTCGTCGGCGTGCACGCCATACAGGCTTCGCAACAGTGCGGGCGTAAGGGCGGCCGAGGGGCCGTCGTACACCACCTGCCCGTGGTGCAACGCCACCACGCGCGGGCAGTATTTGATGGCCACATCCACCTGGTGCAGCGACACGATGACGGTGCAGCGGTCTTCGCGGTTGATGCGCGCAAGAATGTCCATGACCTTGCGCGAGGACTCGGGGTCCAGCGACGCAATGGGCTCGTCGGCCAGCACCACCTTGGCGCCCTGCACCAGGGTGCGCGCAATCGCGGCGCGCTGCTGCTGCCCGCCCGACAGGGTGGACGCGCGCTGCGCATGGCACTCGGCAATGCCCACGCGGTGAAGGGCCTCCAGCGCCAGGGCGCGCTCCTGCGGCTTGAACATGCGCAGCCAGCCGCGCCACGAGGGCGTGCGGTGCAGCAGGCCCACCAGCACGTTCATCAACACGGGCAGGCGGTCCACCAGGTTGAATTGCTGAAACACAAAGCCCACCTGCGAACGCACCTTGCGGATGTCGCTGTGGATGCGTCCGCCCTGCTGCACGCAGCGGCCATCCACCTCCACCAGCGACTCGCTGTTGCCATCGGCCACCACCAGGCCGGCCACATGGCGCAGCAGCGTGGATTTGCCCGAACCCGAGGCCCCGATCAGTGCCACCATTTCGCCCGACTGCACCGTCAGGTCGATGTCGCGCAGCGCGTGCTTGCCATTGGCAAAGTGCTTGTTCAGGCGCTGGATGCGCAGGGCAGTGGACATGGTGGATCTCCTGAAAAATCTGTCTAGACAACCGCAGTGTGCGGAGCTTGCGTGACAGTGGCTTGACGGTTTCGGGAAGTTTGGGTGTCAGCGCAAGTGAGCGGATGCAGCACCCTGCGCACTACAAACTCAATAGCTAGTAGCGCTTGCTGTGAGAGCGTTGGATGCCAATTTGGCTTATTTTTTCTACAGCACGCGCTGGCCTTCGCGCCATACGCCGCGCACCACGGCCTGGCGGCTGCCATCCGGCAGCTCGGCCATGTGCACCTGCACCAAGTCGGCGCGCAGGCCGGGCGACAGCTCACCGCGATCAGCCATGCCCGCCGCCTTGGCCGGACTGCGGGTGACGGTGGCCACGGCCTGTGGCAGGGGCAGGATGCCCTCCTGCACCAGCCGCATCACCGCGCTGAGCAGGCTGCCGGGCACGTAGTCGGACGAGAGGATGTCCAAGAGCCCGCGGCGCGCCAGATCAGCCGCCGCCACGTTGCCCGAGTGCGAACCGCCGCGCACCACGTTGGGCCCGCCCATCACGGTGAGCAGCCCGCGCTCGTGCGCGGCCTGGGCAGCGGCCAACGTGGTAGGGAACTCCGACATGGCCGCCCCCTCGGCATGGGCCTGCTCCACATGCGCCACAGTGGTGTCGTCGTGGCTGGCCAGCGAGATGCCATGCGTGCGGCAGTAGTCCACAAAGTACGCGCGGTGCGGCTCGGCGTATTGCGCCTGCAGCGTGGCCGCATGCGCCACCTGGCGCTCGAACTTATCGGCGCTCCAGCCCTTCTTGCCGGTGTAGTAGGTGCGCGCCTGCTCGATGTTCTCCCACTGGCGCTGGCCCGGGGTGTGGTCCATCAGCGAGATTAGCGACAGGCGCGGGTGGCCGTGGAAGGGCTCGAACAGGTCTATGGTGTTGGGTGCGGGCAGCTCGCAGCGCACATGCAGGTGATGGTCTGCGCGCAGCAGGTTGCGCTCGGTGCAGGTGTCGATGGTGTCGAGCACGCGGTTCCAGGCGCTGCCACGCAGACTGTCCACATCGGCCTCGCCCACGCCCAGCGCGTCCAGCACCGTCGTGATGCCTGCGGCCGCAATCTCTGCGTCGTGCGCCAGCAGTGCGGGCATCTCGGCCCATTGCACCTTGGGGCGCGGCATGAGGTGGCGCTCAAAATTGTCGGTGTGGATTTCCACCAGGCCCGGCAACAGGTAGTCACCCCCCAGGTCGATGCCTTGCAGGGCCGCGGTGGCCCCGCTGTCCAGCGACGCGATGCGCCCAGCATCCACATGCAGACTGCCCTGCACCACTTCGCCCGGCAGCACCATGCGGGCGTTCTTGAACACAATCCCGGTCATGCCGATGCTCCCCGAAAATCGCCCACGTTCACGCGGCGCGTGGCCACGGCGGCACCCACCTGCGCGTCGTGAAAAATGCCGACCAAGGCCGCCCCGCGCTCCACCGCCTCGCGGATCATCGCAATCACCGTTTCGGTGTTGGCCGCATCGAGCGATGCGGTGGGCTCGTCGAGCAACAACAGCGGCTTGGGCTTGATCATGTTGCGGGCGATGTTGATGCGCTGCTGCTCACCGCCGGAGAAGGTGGCGGGCGGCAGGTGCCACAGCCGCTCGGGAATGCGCAGGCGGGTCAGCCACTGGCGGGCGGCCTCACGCGCTGCCTCGATACCTGCAGGGTCGTCCCCCGCGTCTTCGGCCAGCGGCTCTGCCACCACGTCCAGCGCCGACACGCGCGGGATGACCCGCAGGAACTGGCTGACATAGCCCACGGTGTCGCGCCGCAGCTGCACCAGCGCACGCGGCGTGGCCTGCGTCACATCCACCACGGTGCCATCGGCCGAGCGCACCGTGATGCGGCCCGCATTGGCTCGGTAGTTGGCATAGATCATCTTGAGCAGCGTGCTCTTGCCCATGCCCGAGGGACCGTCAAGGACCACACACTCGCCCGGCTGCACGGCCAGGTCCACCTGGGCGAGCACGGGTAGTTCGATGCCGTTCTGGTGGTGCAGGGTGAAGCGCTTGGCCACCCCTTGCATCTGAAGGATGGGCGCAATGGAAGGCTGGTTCATGGCTGCAGTACCGAAGAAACGAGGAGCTGGGTGTAGGGGTGTTGCGGGTCGTCGAGCACCTGGTCGGTCAGGCCCGCCTCCACCACGCGGCCGCGCTGCATGACCACCATGCGGTGCGCCAGCAGGCGCGCCACGGCCAGGTCGTGCGTGACCACAATGGCGGCCAGTTGCATCTGCCGCGTGAGCTGGCGCAGCAGGTCCAGCAGGCGCGCCTGCACCGACACATCAAGGCCCGAGGTGGGTTCGTCCATGAACACCAGACGTGGCTGCGTGACCAGGTTGCGCGCAATCTGCAGGCGCTGGCGCATGCCGCCTGAAAACGTGCGCGGTGCATCGTCGATGCGCGCGGCATCGATCTCCACGCGCTGCAGCCATTCCGTGGCCGTGGCGCGCAGGCGGCCGTAGTGGCGCTCGCCCAGGCCCATCAGGCGCTCGCCCACGTTGGCACCGGCGGACACATCCATGCGCAGGCCGTCCGCCGCGTTCTGGTGCACAAAGCCCCAGTCGGTGCGCGCCAGCAAGCGTTGCTGGGCTTCGGACATGGCATAGATGTCCTGCAGCTCGCCGCTGCGCTGGCGGAACTGCACCGTGCCTTCGTCCGGGGCGCTGCGCGCCGCAATGGCGTTGAGCAGCGTGGACTTGCCGGAGCCCGACTCGCCCACCACGGCCAGCACCTCGCCCGGCCACAGATCAAAGGACGCGCCTTGCAGCGCCACGCGGTCGCCATAGCGCTTGCTGACATTGCGCACGCTCAGCAGCGGCGCAGAAGGTTCGGGGTGATTCATGTGAGGGTCTCGACAACAAAGCTCAGGCCATGCTGCGCAAAGCCCAGGGATTCATAGAAGGCATGCGCGCCCTTGCGGCGGGCGTTGGACGAGAGCGCGAGCTTGTAGCAGCCCGCGTCGCGCGCCTGCTGCATGGCGTGGGCCATCATCTGGCGGCCAATGCCTCGGCCCTGCTGGTCCTGTGCCACTACCACGTCTTCCACGATGGCCGAGGGCGTGCCCCGGTGCGCCAGGTTGTGCATGACGAGCAGCGCATAGGTGCCCACCACGGCGCCGTGCTGCGCGGGGTCGCAGGCCACCCACAGGCGGTAGCTGGGGTAGCGGGCGAACTGGGCCCACACGGCCTGGGCTTCTTCCAGGGTCAGCACGTCGGCCGGGCTGTCTTCAATGGCGGCATACAGCGCCAGCACGCTCTCCAGGTCGGCCTGCCCGGCTTCGCGGATGTGCACAGCGCTCATGCGGCGCCGCCTTCCACCTGCGCAGATTCGGCCTGCTGCACCTGCTGTGCTTGGCGCTCCTGGCAGTAGTCCGAGTCCGAACACACGTGCATGCGCCCGCCCTGATCGTCCGTGATGACCTCGTCCAGAAAACTGTCCGTGGCGCCGCACAGCGCGCAGGCGGCGTCCCAGCGCTGCACCTCGAACGGGTGGTCCTCAAAACCCAGGCTCTCCACCGGTGTGTAGGGCGGCACGGCGTAGATGCGTTTTTCGCGGCCCGCACCAAACAGCTGCAGCGCGGGGTTCATGTGCATCTTGGGGTTGTCGAACTTGGGGATGGGCGACGGCGCCATCACGTACCGGCCATTGACCAGCACGGGGTAGTCGTAGGTGGTAGCGATGTGGCCGTAGCGCGCAATGTCCTCGTAGAGCTTGACATGCATGAGCCCGTACTCGGCCAGGCCGTGCAGGGTGCGCGTTTCGGTCTCGCGCGGCTCCAGGCGTTGCATGGGCTCGGGCACCGGCACCTGGTAGACGATGACCTGGCCCTCGGCCAGCGGTGTCTCGGGGATGCGGTGGCGCGTCTGGATCAGAGTGGCCTCGCGCGTGCGGGTGGTGGTGGCCACGGCGGTGGTGCGCTCGAAGAAGCGGCGGATGTTGACCGCGTTGACCGTGTCGTCCGATCCCTGGTCGATGACCTTGAGGCAGTCCTGCGGGCCGATGATGGACGCGGTGACCTGGATGCCGCCCGTGCCCCAGCCATAGGGCAGCGGCATTTCGCGCGAGCCAAACGGCACCTGGTAGCCGGGGATGGCCACAGCCTTCAGGATGGCGCGGCGGATCATGCGCTTGGTGCGCTCGTCCAGGTAGGCAAAGTTGAAGTGGCCGTCCACCGGCGCTGCGTCGGCGGGCAAGCCCATCACGGCGGGTTCCATGGGGGCGTTCATGCGGCGTCCTCCTCTGCGGGGGTTGTGGGGTGGGCGGCAGCGGCGCGCATCTTGCGCACCAGCTCCAGCTCGGACTGAAAGTCCACGTAGTGCGGCAGCTTCAGGTGCTGCACGAAGCCTGAGGCCTCCAGGCTGTCGCTGTGGCCCAGCACGAACTCCTGCATCTGCGCAGGGGACTCGACGGGCTCACCCAACTCGTCGGCGCGCAGGGCGCGGTCCACCAGACTCATGGCCATCGCCTTGCGCTCGCTGTGGCCAAAGGCCAGGCCGTAGCCGCGTGTGAACTGCGGTGGCTGGCTCTTGCTGCCGGCAAACTGGTTCACCATCTCGCACTCGGTGATCTCGATATCACCAATGTCGATGGCAAAGCCCAGTTCTTCGGGTTCGATCTCCACGGCCACCGTGCCCAGGCGCACCTCGCCTACAAACGGGTGCGAGTGCGAATAGCCACGCTGGGTGGAATACGCCATGGCGAGCAGGAAGCCCTCGTCGCCCCGCGCCAGGTTTTGCAGTCGCGTGGCCCGGCTGGCGGGGAAACGCAGCGGCTCGCGAGTGAGATCGGTGGGCATGGGATCACCCGGCGGCACAGGGCGGGTCTCGATCAGCCCTTCATGGTTGAGCAGGTCCACCACACGCGGTGTGTTGGGAGGCGTGAAGGCCGCCGCACTGCCTTGCGCAGCAGGTGCTGCAACTGCTTCGCCCTGCGCGAGCAAAGTGAAGTCGAGCAGCCGTTGCGTGTAGTCGTAGGTCGGGCCCAGCACCTGTCCGCCGGGCAGGTCCTTGAAGGTGGCAGAGATGCGCCGGTCCAGCGCCATGCGGCTGGTATCGAGCGGGCACGTGGTGCCCAGGCGCGGCAGCGTGGCGCGGTAGGCGCGCAGCAGGAAGATGGCTTCCACCAGATCGCCCGCCGCCTGCTTGATGGCAAGGGCCGCAAGCTCGGGGTCGTACACCGATCCCTCGGTCATGACGCGGTCCACCGCCAGCTTGAGCTGCTGGCGGATCTGCGCCACCGAGAGTTCAGGCTGTGCCGCATCGCCCCGGCGCTGGCGGGCCAGCAACTGGTAGCTGTTGAGAATGGCGGCTTCTCCGCCTTTGACGGCTACGTACATGCTCAGGCCTCCTGAAGGGCAGTGGCACCGCGCGTTGCCCGCGTGGTGCGTGGCAGACCCACGATGTGGTCTGCAGTGGCCAGCAGCAGATCCACACCGCGTGGAAACACCCCATGGTTGGCCGCCCACTGGGCCTCGAAGTCGTCGGGCAAACCATCCACCTGCAAGGCCGCCACCTTCTGGATGCCGGGGCCACGCAAGTGCCACGCATCACTCGCGTCCACCGTGGTGGCGGCGGCACGCGATACATCGACCACGCAAGTCGCTGATTGGTCGGGGTAGATGTCGGTGCCCAGGGCCAGACGGTTCAGGGCAGGCAGCGCATCACCCTGCGCCACCCACACAAAACGAGCCTGCGCAGCGTCGGCCACCACAGTGCAGCCTGTGTGAAAGCGCAGCCAGGCACCGGCATCACGGGCTGCCAGCCTGGGCGAGAGCCACAGCGTGCAGTCGCTGTCGAGTAGCGCCAGCAGCACGGCAGCCGATGCGGCATGCCCCACGGCAGGAGCTTGCGCGTCGTGTTCTACCGCCACCGTGCGGCAGGGGTGCGACAGCGCCTGCAGCACCGCGCGGAACACCGCCTGGCTGCCAAAGGCTTCATTCGAAAATCCGGCACCCAGCGATGCCAAGGGGTTCGTGCTCATTCGGTGTCCTCGTCGTTGTCGGCACCGCTTTCGCGCGCCACGGTAAAGAAGTCCACCTTGGTGCTGGCAGCCCGCGCCTGGCGCTCGGCCTGCGTATTGCGCAGGTGGTTGCGGATGGGTTCGAGCAGTTGTGCGTCCAGCACCTGTTGCTGGGCAGGGTCTTGCAGCAGGGCATCGGCCAAGGCCGCCAGCTGCACCTGACGGTGCGATCGGCCCAGCACGTAGGCCACGCCCACAGTGGCCTCGGCGGCGTCCGATGCGTCGGCCACGCGCAGCGCGCAGCGGGTGACGGTGACCTCGCCGAGGTTGAAGCGCTCGCCCGTGCCACCGGCGCGGCCCTGCACCATCATCAGGCCGGTCTCGGGCGCTCGCAGCCAGCGCGCGGGGCGCGTGGCATGCTCGTGCAACGCAGATTCGAGCAGCCCCAGCGGCGCCCGGGCCAGCAGCGCCATCCACTGCGCGCGGCCCAGGGGGCGGCCCGGCCCCGGGTTGTCAAAGGCTTGAAACATGGAAGTGGTACCCTGAAAGTTGTATAGACAAATTGAACAACTGGCGCCAGCTTAAAGAGCGCGCATGTAGGTTTCATGACAGCCAGCACCACCTCTCTCACGACCCCGCTACAGGTCCCGCAAGCACCACCACTGCGCCCTGCGCGCGACAGCTTCTGGACGCGCATTGCCGCCGAGCTGGCCGAGGCCATCGGCAGCGGCGTTTACCCTCCCGGTCAGCGCCTGCCCTCGGAGCACGCGCTGGCCGAGCAGTTCGGCGTGAACCGCCACACCATCCGCCGCTCGCTCGCCAGCCTGTGCAGCCAGGGGCTGGTGCGCATCACGCAGGGCAGCGGCACCTATGTCGAAGACTTTGCGGTGGACCTGGTGCTGGGCAAGCGCACGCGCCACCAGCAGGGCCTGGCACAGGCGGGGCTGCGCGGCAGCCTTGTGGTGCTGCAGGCGCAGACCACGCGGGCCACGGCTGCCTTGGCCAAGGCGCTGCAGGTACCCGCGCGCAGCCCGCTGCTGGCGCTGCGCGTGCGGGGCGACGCCGAGGGCCAGCCCCTGCACATCAGCGAGCGCTACTTTCCCCTGCCCCGCTTCGAGAACCTGGCGGCCGTGGTGCGCGAGACAGGCTCCATCACCGCCGGCTTCACCGCCCACGGCGTGGCCGACTACACACGCCGCGAAAGCCGCATCACCGCAGAGCTGCCCAGCGCTGAAGTGGCCGCCCAGTTGCGCCAACCCACCTCACGCCCCGTGCTGCAGGTAGAAAGCCTGAACGTGGACCTCGCAGGCACGCCCATCGAATGGGCCCGCGCCTGGTTTGCGGGCGACCGCGTGAAACTGACCATTGACCACGATGAACACGCCTGAGATGCCACCCACCCACCACCGCTATGCGGTCTATTTCGCACCCAACCCGGGCAGCCTGGGCTGGCTGGCTGGCAGCCACTGGCTGGGGCGCTGCGCCGCGCTGCTGCAGCCGCTGCAGCAGCTCGCCATCGACGGCGTGGCGGCGGACGACCTGCACCGCCTAACCGCAGCGCCCCGCCGCTACGGCTGGCACGCCACGCTCAAGGCGCCGTTTGCCCTGGAACCCGGCACCGACTGGATCACGCTGCACCAGGCCGTGCAGTCCGTCGCACGCGGGCTGCAACCCTTTGTGTTGCCGCCGCTGCAGGTGCAACGCATCGACGACTTTCTGGCGCTGGTGCCCCCGGCGTTGCACCCCGCCAATGCGCAGATCCAGGAGACCGCCGCCGCCTGCGTAACCGCGCTGCAGCCCCTGGCCGCCCCTCTTTCTGACGCGGACCTGGAGCGGCGCCGCGCGGCAGGGCTCACCGCCCGGCAGGACGCACTGCTACAGCAATGGGGCTACCCGTTTGTGCTGGACGAGTTCCGCTTTCACATGTCGCTCACCGGCAGTCTGGCGCAGGTGGACCCGCCAACGCAGGCGCTGGTGTTCGAGGCTGCACAGGAATTCTTCTCGGACCTGCCCAACCTCCAATTCAACAGCCTCGCCTTGTTCGCAGAGCCCACGCCCGGTGCAGACTTTGTGCTGCTGGATCACCTGGAGATGGGCGCATGACCACCGGCAGACTGATTTACTGCATGGGCCCCTCGGGCGCGGGCAAGGACAGCCTGCTGGACTGGCTGCGCGCCCACCTGCCCCAGCCCTGCACCGTGCACTGGGCGCAGCGCACCATCAGCCGTGCCGCCACATCCGGCGGCGAAGCGCATGACAGCGTTTCGCCCCAAGCGTTTGCTGCACTATGCAGCGAGCACGCGTTTGCCCTGCACTGGCAGGCCAACGGCCTGGGCTACGGCGTACGGCATGCGCAACTGGCGCCGCTGGCGCAAGGGCACTGGGTGCTGCTCAATGGCTCGCGTGCCTACCTGCCCCAGGCCCTGGCGCGCTTCCCGGACCTCGTAGCGGTGCACATCACCGCCAGCCCGCAGGTGCTGCGCGCACGGCTGCTGTCGCGGGGCCGCGAGACGCGCGAAGAAGTGGAGGCCCGGGTGCAGCGCGCGCTGGCGTACACACCGCCCCCAGGCACTGTCAGCCTGGAAGTGCACAACGACGGCGCGCTGAGCGATGCAGGCCAGCGGCTGCTGAGCGCGTTGGAAAATTTACCGGGCTGGCCCCGGCGCAGTGGCAAACTTTCGCCCGTTGCTCCCTTACTTTCCAGCACGCCATGACCACTATCACGATCTATCACAACCCGAAGTGCGGCACGTCCCGCAACACCCTCGCCATGATCCGCAACAGCGGCGTGGAGCCCGAGGTCATCGAATACCTGAAAACCCCGCCCGACCGCGCCACGCTGGTGGCGCTGATTGCTGCCACGGGCGAGCCAGTGATCAACGCCGTGCGCACCAAGGAGGCGCTCTTCACCGAGCTGCAACTGGACGCACCGGGCGTCACCGATGCGCAGCTCATCGCCGCGATGCTTCAGCACCCCATTCTCATCAACCGCCCCATTGTGGTCACGCCCCTGGGCACGCGGCTGTGCCGCCCGTCCGAGAAGGTGCTGGACATCCTGCCTGCGCCGCAGCGAGGCGCTTTCACCAAAGAAGATGGCGAAGTCGTCATCAACGCGCAGGGCCAGCGTGCCTGAAGCCATAGACCACACCATGGCGCTCGGCACCGCATGAGTGCCGCGTCACAACGCTGGACGGTGGCGCGCTTGGGCACGGCCCAGACGCTGGCCTGGGCTTCGTCCTATTACCTGCCCGCCATGCTGGCCGCGCCCATGGCACGCGACTTGGGCGTGGCCACACCCACGGTGTTCGCAGCGTTTTCGGTGGCGCTCATCGTGTCGGCGCTGCTCGGGCCTTTCGCAGGCCGGGCCATCGACCGCCATGGTGGCCGCCCGGTGCTGGTGGGCACCAACCTGCTGTTTGCCGCCAGCCTGACCGGCATGGCGCTGGCCCAAGGCCCGGTGGGGCTGTTTGCCGCCTGGGTGCTGATGGGCGTGGCCATGGGCTCCGGCCTGTACGAGGCCGCATTTGCCACGCTGGTGCGGCTGTATGGCCAGGGCGCACGCGGCGCCATCACCGGCATCACGTTGATTGCAGGCTTTGCCAGCACCGTGGGCTGGCCGTTGTCGGCCTGGATGGAGGTGCAATGGGGCTGGCGTGGCGCATGTGCCGGCTGGGCGGCATTGCACTTGCTGGTGGGCGTGCCGCTCAACGGCTGGCTGCCACGCGCCGACACTGCAGAAAAGCTCCCCCAACCTTCAGCGGATGCACCTGCGGCGGCCACCACGGAACCGGCGGCATCCGCACCGCCCGCTTCCGCTCACCCGCTGCGCACCACCGTGCTGCTGTCGTTTGTGTTTGCCGTCACCTGGTTCACCAGCACCGCCATGGCGGCCCACCTGCCGCGCCTGCTGCAGGCCAGCGGTACGTCGCTGCAAGCGGCTGTGGCAATGGCCGCGCTGGTGGGCCCCGCGCAGGTGGCGGCGCGCCTGCTGGAGTTTGGCTTGCTGCGCCGCCTGCACCCGCTGCTGTCGGCCCAGCTGGCTGCCGCCGCACACCCCGTGGGCGCGGGCCTGCTGATGGTGCTGGGCGGGCCTGCCGCGGCAGCATTTACCGTGCTACACGGGGCAGGCAACGGGATACTGACCATTGCCAAGGGCACGCTGCCACTGGTGCTGTTTGGGCCAGCAGGCTATGGCGCCCGCCAGGGCCTGATGATGGTGCCCGCCCGCGTGGCACAGGCCTTTGCACCGGTGCTGTTTGGCATGCTGCTGGACAGTGCCGGGGCAGCCGCCCTGTGGCTCACCACACTGCTGGGCCTGGCTGCGCTGGCCGCCCTGTGGCTGCTGCGTCCCGTGGCGCGGGCCTGAACGATCTATCGATCCATCGCTCAGCCGCACGGCACCACAAACGCCCTGCGCGCAGCCAGCGCTGCGGCGCGCGAATGGCAGCCCTCCAGGTGATCGTTGACCAGCCCCATGGCCTGCATGAAGGCGTACACCGTGGTGGGGCCCACAAAGCTCCAGCCACGTTTCTTCAGGTCCTTGGACATGGCAATCGACGCGGGCGACGTGGACAGGGTGCGCGCCACTTCGCGCGTGATGCGCTCGGGCCGGTCGGCGGCAGCGGGTTCATACCGCCACACGTAGTGCGCCAGCGATCCAAACTCGCGCCGGAGCTCCAGCACACGCTGGGCGTTGTTGATGGTGGACGTGATCTTGCCGCGGTGCCGCACGATGGCAGCGTCCTGCACGAGGCGCTCCACGTCATGCGCGTCAAACGCGGCAACCTTTTCAGCATCAAAGTTGGCAAACGCTGCGCGAAAACCCTCTCGCTTGTTCAGGATGGTGAGCCAGCTCAGCCCCGACTGAAAGCCCTCCAGGCAGATCTTTTCAAACAGCCTGCGGTCGTCCGCCACCGGGAATCCCCATTCGCTGTCGTGGTACTGGCGGTAAAACGGCGTGGCCTGGCACCAGGTGCAGCGCGGGCAGCCGGCCTCGTCGGCAAACAGGCCTTCGGGCAAGACCTGCGGTTCTGGGGTGGGTTCAGCAGTCATGCGCTGCATTCTAGAAACCGCCAAGGCCAGGCTGCTGACAACGTGGCAACGTCGCTGTCCATCTGCCCATAAACTGCCTGCATGCGCCAGCCTTTCTCCCGCCTTTGGGCTTTTTCCACCCTCACGATCAGCCTGACCCTGGCGGGCTGTGCCAGCACCACGGGCCCCACCAGCGCGCTGGGTTACTACTGGCAATCGGTGCGCGGCCACCTGCAGCTGATGCACGCGGCCGAGCCCATCGACCGCTGGATCGCCCGCACCGACATCCCACCCGCCCTGCGCGAGCGGCTAAAACTGGCGCAGCGCGCCCGCGCCTTTGCCGTGGCCGAGCTGGGTCTGCCCGACAACGCCAGCTACCGCCGCTATGCGGACCTGAAACGCACCGCAGCCGTCTGGAACGTGGTGGCCGCGCCGCCCTATGCGCTGACGTTGCACACCTGGTGTTTTCCGGTCACGGGCTGCATCGGCTACCGGGGCTACTTCACCGAGTCCGACGCGCAAGCCGAAGCGGCGGAGCTGGCCGCGCAGGGACTGGAGGTGGAGGTGTACGGCGTGCCCGCCTACTCCACGCTGGGTTACATGAACTGGGCGGGTGGCGACCCGCTGCTGTCCACCTTCATCGCCTGGCCCGAGGGCGACTTTGTGCGCCTGCTGTTCCACGAGCTGGCGCACCAGGTGGTGTACGCCAAGAACGACACCCTGTTCAACGAATCGTTTGCCACGGCGGTGGAGCGCATCGGCATTGCGCAGTGGCTGGCCACCGAGTCCACGCCCGAGGCGCGCGCAGCCTTTGCTACCAGCGAGGTGCGACGCAGCGCCTTCCGCGCGCTGACGCGGGCCACACGGGCCCGGCTCGCAGCAATTTATGAACAAAAAGGGGCTCCAGCGCTTGATGGCAAAGCGCTAACAGCTATGAAAAGTGAAGCAATGACCGCCTTTCGCACCGACTACGCCGCCCTGCGTGCGCGCTGGCTGGGCACCCCGGGCGGCCCCGCACCCGTGGCCACCACGGCCCAGGTGGCAGGTTACGACCGCTGGGTGGCCCAGGCCAATAACGCCAGCTTTGCCGCCCAGGCCGCCTACGATGAACTGGTGCCCGCGTTCGAGGCCTTGTTTGAACGCGAGGGCCGCAACTGGCCCCGGTTTTATGATGCCGTACGACAACTGACGCAGCAGCCCCCGCCCGAGCGCCACCAGGCCCTGCGCGCCCTTTTACCTGAACCCCGACACTTCAAGGAGACACCCGGTGCCTGACATCCATATCCACCGCGACCACCACCTGGGCTTCAAGGAAGCCCGCAAAGTGGCTTTCTCCTGGGCCGAAAAAGGCCGAGGAAAAATTCGACATGGAATGCACCTATGAAGAGGGTGAGAAGGAAGACCTGCTCACCTTCACCCGCTCGGGCGTCAAGGGCACGCTGCTGGTGGATGCGCACCAGTTCGAGATGAAGGCGCAGCTCGGTTTTCTGTTCGGTGCGTTCAAGGACCGCATCGAGGCCGAAATTGGCGAGCAGCTCGATGCCTTGCTCAACGCGCCCCACCCCGGTGCCAGGAAGCCCGCTGCCGGCAAGAAGAAACCGGCGGCAGAGGCTGACGCTGCCAAGCCGGCGCCCAAGACCACCGCCAAGCCCGCCGCCAAGGCCCGCAAGGCGTAGCCGCCGGGATGCTCACCATGTCGCCCACGGATACAGCCGCCCACAGCCCGGCCTTTGACACGCTTTCCGGGCTGCTCCACACCCGCTACAGCTGCCGCGCCTTTCTGCCCCAGCCGTTGCCGCGCAGCACCATCGAGTCCATCCTGGCCACTGCACAGCGCACCGCCTCATGGTGCAACGCGCAACCCTGGCAGCTCACCATCGCCAGCGGTGCCACGCTGAAACGCCTGCGCAGCGCACTGCAGTCGCACATGGCCACCGCAGCGCCGGCGCCCGACCTGCCCTGGCCCCGCGAATACCGGGGCGTGTACCAGGAGCGGCGGCGTGAATGTGGCTGGGGCCTGTACGAAGCCCTGGGCATTGCCAAGGGCGACCGCGAGGCCTCAGCGCAGCAGGCCGCGCAGAACTTCACGATGTTTGGCGCGCCGCACGTGGCCATCGTCACCAGCGACGAGGCGCTGGGCGTGTACGGCGCGGTGGACTGCGGCGCCTATGTGAGCAACTTCATGCTGGCCGCGCACAGCCTGGGCGTGGGCTCCATCGCGCAGGCGGCACTGGCGTCGTACCCCGGGGTGTTGCGCGAAGTGCTGGGCATTGGCGACGACCGCACCATCGTCTGCGGCATCTCGTTGGGCATGGCAGACCTGGCACACCCAGCCAACCATTTCCGCACCACCCGCGCAGACCCGGCCAGCAGCGTGGTGTGGCGGGATTGACCCGCCGCGGCCTCTCAGGCCACGGCGCGCAGTGCAGGGCTGCACGAACGCAGCACCGCAAACAGATCCTTGGGGTCTGACAGTTCAGGAATCAGTTCGATCGGCTGGCCCATGCCGAGATCGGTGGCCGCATCGCGCAAGAAGCGCAACGCAGAAAAGTCCTCTAGCGCAAAACCCACAGAGTCGAACACCGTTACCGCCGCATCGCCGGCCCGACCGGTGTGCTGACCTGCCAGCACTTCCCACAGCTCGGTGACGGCAAAGTCGGCGGGCAGCTGCTGGATGTCGCCTTCGATGCGTGTTTGCGGCGCGTATTCGACAAACACCTGGGCCTGGCGCAGCACGTCAGCATGCAGCTCGGTCTTGCCCGGGCAGTCTCCACCCACGGCGTTGACGTGCATGCCGGGCGCCAGCAGGTCGGGGGTGAGGATGGTGGCGTTGGTCTTGTCGGCCGTCACGGTGGTCACGATGTCGGCGCCGCGCACGGCCTCGGCCGTGCTCGCGCAGGCCACGGTGCGCAGGCCCGCAGTGCCTTGCAGGTTGGCCTGCAGCTTGGTGGTGGCGGCCGGGTCGGTGTCAAACAGCCGCAGGGTATCGATGCCCAGCAGGTGGTGAAAGGCCAGCGCCTGGAACTCGCTCTGGGCGCCGTTGCCGATCAGCGCCATGGTACGCGCGCCCGGGCGTGCCAGTGCGCGGGCCGCCACGGCCGACATGGCGGCGGTGCGCAGGGCGGTCGTGAGCGTGAGCTCGCTCACCATCACCGGCGCGCCGGTGGCCACATCGGCCAGCACGCCAAACGCCATCACCGTGGGCAGGCCCCAGCGCGTGTTCCTGGGGTGGCCATTCACGTACTTGAACGCATAGGTCTGCTCGTCGGCAATGGGCATGAGCTCGATCACGCCGTCGCGCGAATGGCTGGCCACGCGGGCGGTCTTGTCGAATGCGCTCCAGCGCAGAAAGTCTGCATGGATGTTGTCGGCGATGCCGCGCAGGCATTGTTCGATGCCCTTGCGTTGCACCAGCGCGATGACATCGGGCGCACTGAGGTAAAGGGTGGAAAAGGGGTGACGGGAAGCCATGGTGTTTGTCTCCGGAAGGGAATGGTTGCGGCGGCCCCAACAGGCTCCTGCCGCTACTCAAACCAGTGTCCGGGAGCGGCAAAACAATGGGAATTGCCCAAACTGCCGCCAAATGCAGCGCCCTTTGCCGCAATGGCAGAGAGAACTGGCACTTTGCTCACCTTCCGGTGGGCCCGCCCTTCGGAGTTGCCCCCGTGCGGGCCAAAAAAAGGCGACCCGATGTCGCCTGTGGGGAGCGCGTGCCGTATCAGCTCAGCGACGCGATCAGGTCCACATACTGCTGCTTGGCCTCGTCGGCGCCGGTGCCCTTGAGCTTTTCCCACGCGTCCCACTTGGCGCGGCCCACCATGTCGGAGAAGCTGGGCTTCTTCTCGCTGTTGTCACCGGCGGTGGCCTGCTTGTACAGCGCGTAGATCTTGAGCAGCGTGGCGTTGTCAGGGCGCTCGCTGAGGTTCTTGGAATTGGCCACGGCGGCTTCGAAAGTGGCGTTGAGGTCGGCCATGTCTGTGTGCTCCTTGGGTTCGTAGGGGAGGGAAAGAACGGTATCGGCAAAGGATTGCTGCGTTGTATCTTACGGGCTGCGCGCCCCGCCAAGTGGCGCCGTGCATAGAGGCAAGCCCCCAAAAACAACCACAACAGGTGTACATCCGATGGTGACCCGCATCCCAGCCCCCAGCGCCACCGCTGCACAGGGGGCCGCCAGCCGCCTGCGCAAGGCGCGTGCCCAGGCCCCCGAAGTGGCGCGCCGCGCCGCCCAGGCCCTGCCCCCGGCCGCCCGCAAGGCGGCCACCGTGGTGCAAAAGAACGTGCGCCGCGCCGCCACCGGCATGCTGGGCCTGTCGGGCGAGCGCATGAGCAAGGTCGATACCGCGTGGTTGCGCATGGATTCGCCCAGCAACCTGATGATGATCAACGGGGTGTGGACCCTGTCACCCGGCATCACCTGGGAGGCCCTGTGCGAACGTGTGCAGCAGCGCCTTTTGCAGTACCCGCGCTTTCACCAGCGGGTGGTGGAAGACGCAGCCGGCGCCACCTGGGTAGAAGACCGCAACTTCGACATCACGGCCCATGTGCTGCGCGAGAAGCTGCCACACCGCAAGGGCGTCAGCATGCAGCGTGCACTGCAGGACCGGGTCGGTGAACTGGCCATGCAGCCCCTGGATACGCGCCGCCCGCTGTGGCAGATGCACCTGATCGAAGACTTTGTGGGCGATGACGGGCAGCCGGGCAGCGCGCTCATTGTGCGCATCCACCACTGCATTGCCGATGGCATTGCGCTGATCTCGGTGACGATGTCCATCGTGGACGGCGGCGCAGAGCCGCCCCGGCGCTCCCGCAGGCAGCGCGAGCAGGCCGCCACGGCCGAGGACTGGATTGCCGATGCGCTCATCAAGCCCTTCACCGGGCTCACCATCAAGGCCCTGGACCTGGCGGGCGATGGCGCCGCCCGGTCGCTCAAGATGCTGGGCGACCCCGAAAAAGCCATGCACCACGGACTGGCAGGCACCATGGACATGGCGCGTGTGGCCTACCAGCTGGCCGCCGATGCAGCCGCCCTGGCGCTGATGCCCGACGATTCGCCCACGCGCCTGAAGGGCCAGCCCGGCAGCGAAAAGCGTGTGGCCTGGTGCCCGCCGATTCCGCTGGAGGAGGTCAAGGCCATTGGCAAGGCGCTCAATTGCTCGGTCAATGACGTGCTGCTGTCGTGCGTGGCGGGCGCCATTGGCGGCTACCTGCGCAGCCAGGGCGACGACCCCTCGGGCCAGGAGATCCGCGCGATGATCCCCGTCAACCTGCGCCCCATGGAAGACGCGTGGAAGCTGGGCAACCGCTTTGGCCTGGTGCCGCTGGTGCTGCCCATCGGCATGGCCAACCCGATCGAGCGGGTGTACGAGGTGCGAAAGCGCATGAACGCACTCAAGGGCAGCACCCAGCCCATCCTGGCGTTTGCCATGCTGGCGGTGGCGGGGCTGATGATCAAGCCCGCGCAGGATGCGCTGCTCAACCTGTTTGGCCGCAAGACCACGGCGGTGATGACCAATGTGCCCGGCCCCAAGGAGCAGCTCACGCTGTGCGGCGCGCGCGTCACGCAGTGCATGTTCTGGGTGCCGCAGTCGGGCGGCATCGGCCTCGGCGTGTCCATCCTGAGCTACGGTGGCGGCGTTCAGTTTGGCGTGATCACCGACACCACGCTGTGCCCCGAGCCACAGCAGATCATCGACGCCTTTGCGCCCGAGTTCGACCAGCTCTCGCTGCTGACGCTGATGCTGCCCTGGGGCGAATGAGCCCGTTATGAGGGCTTCGGGATTCATGGCCGGGCTGCGCTGCGCCCTGGTGGCGCTGGGCTGCATCACGTCTGCCCAGGCAGACGTCACCGAGCAGAACCTGCAGCGCCCCTACACCGTGGATGCCCAGCCCGGCGAGAGCCTGCGCCAGGCCCTGAACCGGGCCACCCCGATTGCCGTGAACGGCCAGCGCTTTCATGGCTACACCCGGTGGAACGTGCGCTGGACCTTTCGCTGGTGGCGCGAGCCCTCGGGGCGCTGCACCATCACGGAGGTCCAGACGCAACTGCGCACCGAGGTGCAGCTGCCGCAGCTGCGCACCGCCACACCCGCGCAGCAGGCCGTGTTTGACCGCTACCTGCCCGCCCTGTCGCGGCACGAACAGGGGCATGTGCAGTTCGGGCGCGATGCGGCGCAGGCCATTGATGAGGGCATTGCCCGGCTGCCCGCTCTCGAAGACTGCGCCACGCTCGAACGCACGGCCAACGCCCTGGGCCACCGGCTGCTTCGGGAGTACACCGACCGGGAAAAAGCGTACGACCAGCGCACAGCCCACGGCGCCACGCAGGGCGCGCGGCTGGAGTGATCAGCCGCACCCGTGCGCTGCGCACCGGGGGCTCATTTGCTACTAAATTTATAGCTATTGGCGCTTATCCATAAAGCGCCAGAGGCCAATTTGATGCATATTTCTAGGCCGTCAACCCATCCACCGCCTGGAACATCGACTGCCGCGCCTGGCTGATGATCTGACCCTTCCACGCGTCGGTGTTGGTGTAGAACGCTGCCAGCATTTGCGCCTTGATCTGCGCGGCCTTGTCAGCGGGCGTTTCGGGGTGCAGGTGGAGCCACTGCTCGGCGCGCACGGCATTCATCACGTCAAGCACCGGCACGGTGCCGTATTCCATCGCGATCCCGGTGGCCTCGGCGTGCGGGCATTCGTCATAGATGGCGCCCCACATCAGCCCGGTAAGAAAGGCGGAGGTGGACGAACCGTCATAGATCGAGGTCACAGGTGTGGCGCCGCCGCCATCCCACCAGGCGCGGGCGCGGGCGACCGACGTGGCGTCGTCCTTGCCGGCATAGATGCGTTCGCCATGGCCACTGGGGCCGAGCCCCGTGTGAAGGTCAATCCACGCAATGCCCTGTGCGCTTGCACCGTGCTGGCGCAGTACGCCGCGCAAGGTGCGGTTGCTCCAGGTGGGCGCGGTGCCGCCAAAGAAGATGCCGTCCGGATACTCGTGCTGGCCCTGCGAGATGGCGGCCTGCCAGGCCGCCTCGCCCTTGGTGGCGATGTACTCCGCCACCGCTGCCTGGTTCTCCGGGCCGGGCGGCCATTGCTCGGGCAGCAGCAGGGGGTGCACCTCTCGGTAGGCCTCGTTCACCGGCAGGGGTTTTGAAAAATCCTGGAAGTTGCGGTTCAGGTCCACGTTCTCGTGCGTGAAACGCCGGATGTGCGAAAAGCCATACGGGTTGAGCGCGTGGATGTACAGCGTGGCAACACCCGCTGCATGCGCCTTGTCGCGCCACTCCTGGTCGTGCAGCGCAAACACCTGCACGCCGCTGCCGCAGTAGCCTTCCACGCCGTGGCAGGCGCTGCTCACGATGAGCAGTTTCTTCGCGTCCAGCGGGCCGTCGCGCACCACGTCCATGGCCAGGTCTTCACCGTCGCGGCCCTTCAGGGGGTGGGCGTGCGATTCGATGGGCAGCCCGGCTGCGGCCGCGGCTTCAAGGAATTTGGTCCGGGCCTGCGCGTAGCTGGGCGAAAAGGCGTCGACGATGCCGATCATGGGCAGTTGCTTTCGTGAACAGGATTGGAAACAAAAAAGAACACCCGGAGCACACAGGGACGCCAGAGCTTTAGGACAAAAACCGCAACGGGTATCAGTTGCCCGTTGCGCTGTGCGCCACCCGCGACGCATGAAACTGGCGCGCTCTAAACCAGCGCCCCCGCGCAAGGGCCGCCCCGCCGCGCTGGGGGCGTCCCCCTCCCGGCTCGCGCAGCGAGGCGAGAGAGGGGGAAGGCGCGAAGCGACTCAGGGGGTGTTTCACTTCAGGCCGCCGGCTGAGCCAGCCACTCTTCGGCCAGCTTGACCCAGTAGGTCGCGCCCAGCGGGATCAGGTCGTCGTTGAAGTCGTAGCTGGGGTTGTGCAGCATGCAGGGGCCGCCGCCGTGGCCCATCTCGCGGTGGGCGCCATCGCCGTTGGCGATGAAGCAGTACGCGCCGGGCTTGGCCTGCAGCATGTACGCAAAGTCTTCGGCGCCCATGGTGGGCTCTTGCGCCACCACGCGCTCTTCGCCCACGATGCCGGCCATCACCTTGCGGGCAAACTCGGCCTCGGCAGGCGAGTTGACGGTGGGCGGGTAGTTGCGCACGAACTCGAACTCGCAGGTGGCATCGTGCGCGGCGCAGTGGTGCTCGGCGATCTGGCGCATGCGCTTTTCGATGAGGTCCGTCACCTCGGTGGTGAAGGTGCGCACCGTGCCCTGCAACTCGACGCTGTCGGGCACCACGTTGGTGGCCTCGCCCGCATGGATCATGGTGACCGAGATCACGCCCGCGTCCACCGGCTTCTTGTTGCGGCTGATGATGGTCTGGAAGGTCTGCACCATGCCGCAGGCGATCGGCACGGGGTCGATGCCGGTGTGCGGCAGTGCCGCATGGCCGCCCTTGCCGCGGATGGTGACCTTGAACTCGCTGGTCGATGCCATCACCGGGCCGGGGCTCACGGCAAAGGTGCCCACCGGCATGCCGGGCCAGTTGTGCATGCCGTACACGGCCTCCATGGGGAACTGCTCGAACAGGCCGTCTTCGATCATCACGCGGGCACCGCCGCCGCCCTCTTCTGCCGGCTGGAAGATCAGGTACACGGTGCCATCAAAGTTGCGGTGCTTGGCAAAGTGCTGCGCTGCGGCCAGCAGCATGGCCACATGGCCGTCGTGGCCGCAGGCGTGCATCTTGCCCTGGTGTTTGCTGGCGTGGGCGAATGTGTTGAACTCCTGCATGGGCAGGGCGTCCATGTCGGCGCGCAGGCCAATGGCCCGGCCACTGGCGCCACCGTCGCGCCCCTTGACGATGCCCACCACGCCGGTCTTGCCCAGGCCCCGGTGGATGGGAATGCCCCACTCGGTAAGCTTTTGCGCCACCACGTCGGCGGTGCGCACCTCTTCAAAGCAGAGTTCGGGGTGGGCGTGAATATCCCGGCGCACCGCTGCAATACTGGCCGCCTGGGTGACGATGGAGTCGATAACGTTCATGATATGTGTCCTTACGATCTCACAGTCTAGCCCGCTGACCACCCCTTGCGCCACCCCGGGTTTATTTGCACTGCAACATGACACTCTCCCCCCACGCCCTCGAACTCGCGCAAACCCTGGTGCGCATGAACACCGTCAGCCATAACTCCAATCTGGAGCTGATCCATTTCATCCGCGACCACCTGGCCAGGCTGGGCGTGAAAAGCCGCCTGACCTTCAACGAGGACAAGACCAAGGCCAACCTGTTCGCCACGCTGGGCGAGGGCAAACCCGCTGGCGTGATCCTCTCGGGCCACACCGACACGGTGCCGTGGGACGGGCAGGACTGGACCATGGACCCGCTGAGTGCGCTGATCAAGGACGGCCCGGAAGGCCCGAGCCTGTACGGGCGCGGCAGTGCCGACATGAAGGCCTTCATCGGCGTGGCCGTGTCGCAGGCCGAGCAGTTCCTGAACAGCGATGCGCCGTTCGCCCTCCACTACGCGTTCAGCTACGAGGAGGAAATTGGCTGCTTTGGCGTGAAGGAACTCATCGCCGACCTGCGCGACGCCAACATCAAGCCCCTGGCCTGCATCGTGGGCGAGCCCACCAGCATGATTCCCGCCATCGCGCACAAAGGCGTGTACCGCTACAAGTGCTGCGTGCGTGGCAAGGAGGCGCATTCGTCCCTCACGCCGCATTCGGTCAACGCCATTGAGATGGCCGCCCGCGTGGTGGGCCGGGTGCGTGACATGGCGGAAGACTTTGAAAAGAACGAGGCCCGCTTCGAGGGCTTTGACGTGCCGTTCTCGACCACCAGCGTGGGCCAGTTCCACGGCGGCATTGCCGACAACGTGGTGCCGCGCGATGCCGAGTTCCGCTACGAATTCCGCGACCTGCCCACGGCCAATGCGGCGCAGATGCAGTCCGAGGTGGTGGCCTACGCCAAGTCGCTGGAGCCTGCGATGAAGAAGGTGGCGCCCGCAGCGGGCTTCGAGTTCGAGACCATCTGCGAGATCCCGAGTTTTCTGGGCAGCAAGGACGACCCGGTGACGCGCCTGGCGCAGGAGCTGAGCGGCGAAAAGCACACCACCCTGGTGGCCTTTGGCACCGAGGCGGGCCTGTTCAAGAACGCAGGCATCTCCACCGTGGTGTGCGGCCCCGGCAGCATCCGGCAGGCCCACCAGCCGGATGAGTATGTGAGCCTGGAGCAACTCGCACGTTGCGAGGCCTTCATGCAAGGCCTGGCGCGCACGCGCACCCTGGGCTGATCACCTGCCGGTGCCGGGGGGCCTCGGCGGGCACCCCGGCGTCCCGTCAGGTCCTCACGCGCCCGTCGCCGGTCAGCATCGACATTTCGACAAATTTGGATGCCGCGTGGCTGGTCGAGCTGAACGTTACCGGAAACCCCGAGATCACCTGGCTGCCCAGCGACTCGATGCCGGTGATGAGGCCTTCGCGCGTGAGCTTGCCGCCGTTTTGCGACTGGCGCAGGCCTTCGGCAAAGATGCGGGCGGCGAGGAAGCCTTCCATGCTGGAGTAATTGGCCTGCACCTTGTCGCCGCCCTTCTTGATGGCCTCCAGAAACTCGCGCGTGATCTGGCGCGAGGGCTGGTAGGGCGAGGGCACCACCTGCGACACCACCACACCCGCACCGTCCTTGCCCAGCTCGTCGGCCAGCGCCTGCGTGCCCACAAACGACACGTTGTAGAACGTACCGCCATACCCCGCCTTGCGCGCGGCACGCACAAACGCAGCCGCAGCGGAATAGGCCGAGATCTGCACCACGGCATCGGGCTTGGCAGCCACCAGCTTTTCCACCGCCATCTTCACGTCGGTTGAATTGCGCTCCACCGTGGCCGTGGCCACCGGCGCGAGCTTGAGTTCCGCCAGCGCGCGGGTCACGCCGTCGAGCCCCGCCTTGCCGTAGGCGTCGTTCTGGTGGAACACCGCGATCTTCTGCAGGCCCAGATTGGTCAGCTGGCGGACGATGAGCGCGGTTTCGTCGTAGTACGAGGCGCGCACATGAAAGATCAGCCGGTTGAACGGCTGGCGCAGCGCCTCGGCACCCGTGAAGGGGCCAAAAAACGGCACCCGCTCCTTGGTGAAGATCGGCAGGGCTGCAAGGCTGGTGGGCGTGCCGATATAGCCAAACAGGGCAAACACATCTTCGGCAATGAGCTTGCGGGTGTTTTCGGCGCAGCGGTCGGGCTCGTAGCCATCGTCCATGGTGCGGATTTCGATCGTGCGCTTGCCCACGCCGCCCTGCGCGTTGAGCTGGTCAAAATGCAGCTTGGCACCCAGGTTGAACTGCACGCCCAGCTGGGCTGCGGGGCCCGTGAAGGCGGCAGACTGGCCGAGCACGATGCGGCCTTCGCTCTGGGCGTGTGCCAGGTGAAAGCCCCCGAGCGCGGCGGCACCCAGGCCAACGGAAAACTGCCTGCGTCCCAAGCCCTTGTGGTTCATGGTGAAATCCTGTCTATCTGAAAGTAAAACGGTTGCCACTGCAAGGCATGGCCCCTTTGGGGGCCGGAACACGGACAGCGCCAGTGCCGACGCCCGCAACCATGATTCCGCCTGCTCACGGCGCTCTGTAACCGCAGCGGTGGTGCGCCTTGGTAATAACCCTAAGTGTACTGACCGTTACCCCACAGCAATAGCCATGCCCATTTCGCCCACCCGCCCATCGGCAGATTCCTCCACCGTACGGGGCGCGTGCCCCCACGACTGCCCGGACACCTGCGCGCTGCTGACCACCGTGGAAAACGGCATCGCCACCCGCGTGCAAGGCAACCCCGCACACCCCCACACCGACGGCGTGCTGTGCGCCAAGGTGAGCAAATACACCGAACGCACCTACCACCCCGAGCGCATCCTCACACCGCTCAAACGCACCGGTGCCAAGGGCAGCGGGAAGTTCACCCCGGTGAGCTGGGACGAGGCCCTGACGGACATCGCACAGCGCCTGAAGGCCATCGCCGCGCGCGCGCCCGAGGCCATCCTGCCCTACAGCTACGCCGGCACCATGGGCATGGTGCAGGGTGAGAGCATGGACCGGCGCTTTTTCCACCAGCTGGGCGCATCGCAGCTCGACCGCACCATCTGCGCGTCGGCCGGGGCCGAGGCGCTCACGCAGACGCTGGGCGGCAAGGTGGGAATGAAGGTGGAGTTTTTCTCCGAATCGCAGCTCATCCTGATCTGGGGCAGCAACTCCATTGGCAGCAACCTGCACTTCTGGCGCTATGCCCAGCAGGCCAAACGCAACGGCGCCAAGCTGGTGTGCATCGACCCGCGCAAGAGCGAGACGGCCGACAAATGCCATGAGCACATCGCCCTGCGCCCGGGCACCGACGCCGCGCTGGCCCTGGCGCTGATGCACGAACTGATCACGCACGACTGGCTGGACCACGACTACATCGCCCGCCATACGCTGGGCTGGGAACCGCTGCGCGACCGCGCCCTGCAATGGCCACCCGAACGCGCGGCGGAGGTCTGTGGCATTCCGGTAGAACAGATTCGTCAGCTGGCCAAGGACTATGGCACCACGAAGCCCGCCGCCATCCGCCTGAACTACGGCATGCAGCGTGTGCGCGGCGGCGGCAATGCCGTGCGCGCCGTCGCCTGCCTGCCCGCGCTCACCGGTGCCTGGCGCCACCGCGCGGGCGGCATGCTGCTGTCGAGCTCCGGTCAGTTCCCCGTGCAGCGCGCGGTGCTGCAGCGGCCCGACCTGATGCCTCAACGGACAACGGGTGGTACGGCCCGCACCCTCAACATGGTCACCATTGGCGACGACCTGCTGCGCGAGGCCGCGCCCGCGTTCGGCCCCAAGGTCGAGGCCGTCGTGGTCTACAACAGCAACCCCGTGGCCGTGGCACCGGACTCGGGCAAGGTGGTGCAGGGCTTTGCGCGCGAAGACCTGTTCACCGTGGTGCTGGAGCACTTCCACACCGACACGGCGGACTACGCCGACTACATCCTGCCCGCCACCACGCAGCTCGAACACTGGGACGTGCACCTCTCCTACGGCCACACCGATGTGGTGCTCAACCGCCCCGCCATCGCGCCGCTGGGCGAAGCCCGCAGCAACGCCCAGATCTTCCGCGACCTGGCCGCGCGCATGGGTTTCACCAACCCCTGCTTTGCCGACAGCGACGAAGCCCTGTGCCGCCAGGCCTTTGGCAATGACGTGGACTACGCGCTGCTCGAATCGCAAGGCTTTGCCACGCTGACACTGCCCGATGCGCCGTTTGCGGACGGCAACTTTCCGTCACCCTCCGGCAAATGCGAGTTCTACAGCGCCCGTCTGGCCGCTCAGGGCCTGGACGGCCTGCCCGACCACCTGCCCAACTACGAGCTGCAGGGCACGGATGCGCGCTACCCGCTGGCCATGATCTCGCCGCCCGCGCGCAACTTCCTGAACTCCACGTTTGTGAACGTGCAGAGCCTGCGCACCATCGAGGGCCGCCCGCTGCTCGAAATCCACCCCGACGACGCCGAAGCCCGGGGCATCGCCAACGACGCCGTGGTGCGCGTGTTCAACGACCGGGGCAGCTACCTGTGCCACGCCGCCGTCTCGCGCCGCGCAAGGCCCGGTGTGGTCAACGGCCTGGGCATCTGGTGGCGCAAGCTGGGGCTGAACGGCACCAACGTGAACGAGGTGACCAGCCAGGCACTGACCGACCTGGGCCGCGCGCCCACGTTCTACGACTGTCTGGTGGAAGTGGAGGCCAGCGCAGTGGATGCACCGGCGCCGGCCTCTGCCTGATAGCAGCTTCACAACGCCGACGGGCGGGTGCGGATTGCCTGGCTGGTTGGATGCGTCGGATTGGCCCCAAACCGTTCGGGCTGAGCCTGTCGAAGCCAGGGCTCTGAGGCAGCAACCAGATACGCAAAATTGATAGCTGCCAGCGCTTGTACATCAAGCGCTACAAGCCAATTTGGCTTGAATTATTCTTCACCGTTGCGGCAGCGCACAGCTCCATGAAAGGGGCCCAAGCCCCTTTTTCTTTGCGTTGGTCACTTGCCCAGTTGGCTGAGCAAAGCCTTTGCGCCCGGCTCCGACGATGCCGGGTTCTGCCCCGTGATCAGCGCACCATCGGTCAGCACATGGGGTGCCCAGTCGGTGCCTTTGGAATAGTGTCCACCGTTGGCCTTGAGCATGTCTTCCACCAGAAACGGCACGATGTGCGTCAGCTGCACGGCCTCTTCTTCGCTGTTGGTGAAGCCGGTCACTTGCTTGCCCTTGACCAGCGGCGACCCGTCGGGCGCCTTGGCGTGGCGCAGCACGCCGGGCGCGTGGCATACCAGCGCCAGCGGCTTGCCGGCCGCAAAGGTCTTTTCAATGAGCGCGATGGACTGCGCGTCTTCCGCCAGGTCCCACAGCGGGCCATGGCCGCCGGGGTAGAACACGGCATCAAAGTCCTCGGCCTTCACGCTGGACAGCGGCACGGTGCTGGCCAGCTGCTTTTGGGCCTCGGCATCGGCCTTGAAGCGGCGCGTTGCGTCGGTCTGGGCGTCTTCGTCGTCGCTCTTGGGGTCCAGCGGAGGCTGGCCGCCGCGGGGCGACGCGAGCGTGATCTGCGCGCCGGCATCCTTGAACACGTAGTACGGTGCGGCAAATTCTTCCAGCCAGAATCCGGTCTTTTTGCCGGTGTCGCCCAGTTGGTCGTGGGACGTCAGAACCATGAGGATGTGTGCCATGGAGGTCGCTTTCGTTAGGGGGTTGATGTGGAAAACCAAACTGGCACCGTACCAGCCACAAGGCCCGTTGTCCCGCAATGCCGGCAGGTTTGCGGCATTGGCTTACAGCATGGCGCTGCCGCGCGTTCCGCACCCATCGCCGTTCAACTCAGGTGCCGCGCCAGAAAGTGCGCCACAGGTCGGGGAAAGCAAGCCTCAGCCGGGTCCCCTGCGACCGCACCTTGAAACCAACGCGGTGCGGCGACGCCGTATCACTTCAATTTTGATAGCTCTCAGCGCTTATCCATCAAGTGCCAGAGGCCATTTTCATCCCTATTTTTCCAGCGCTACGGCCGAATCGCGGCGTCCGTTAGCGCCGCATTCGAACGGGCTTTGCACAAAGGCGGTACGGTCATCCACGCAAGTACCAAACACGTATTCGGGGTACAGGTAGTCGTCGCCAAAACGCATCAGGTCGAGTGGCATGGTGCGCAGCACCGGCTTGCGCCCCTGCACGGCCACGGCCATGTAGTCCGTCCATACCGGCAGCGCCAGCGTGCCGCCGGTGTGCCGGCCCAGGCTGCGCGGCTGGTCGTAGCCCATCCACACGACCGAGGCCACGCCCGACGAGTAGCCTGCAAACCACACGTCGCGCGCGTCGTTGGAGGTGCCGGTCTTGCCCGCCACATCAGGGCGGCCCAGCGCCCTGGCGCGCCTTCCGGTGCCGTGCTCGACCACGTCGCGCAGCATGCTGTCGAGCACGAAGGCGTTGCGCTCGGACACCACGGCGGCGCGGGGCGATGACCCTTGCGCCTCGTACAGCACCTCGCCGCCGCGCTCGCTCACGGTGCGGATCAGCCGGGGCTGCACCAGCGTGCCGCCATTGGCGAACACGGCGTAGGCCTGCGTGAGCTGCAGCGGCGTGACGGCGCCCGCGCCCAGCGCCAGCGGCAGCCGGGCCGGGTTGAGCGCGGGGTCAAAACCAAAGCGGGTGGCGAACTGCTGCACATACTGCGCACCCGCCGCCTCCATCAGATTGACGGCCACCATGTTCTTGGAACGCACCAGGCCGCGCCGCGCGGAAATGAAACCTTCGTAATTGCCGCCATAGTTGCGCGGGCTCCAGGCGGCGCGACCGCGTGCGGCGGGGGTGACCACGCGCTGCGTATCGTCGACCAGCGTGCCCGGTGCATAGCCCTTCTCCAGCGCGGCAGAGAAGATGAACGGCTTGAAGGTGGAGCCGGGCTGGCGCAGGGCCTGCACCGCATGGTCGAACTGGTTCAGCGCTTGGTCGAACCCGCCGGCCAGCGCCAGGATCTCCCCGGTTTCCGTGTCCATGGAGACCAAGGCGCCCTCCATGGCGGGCAACTGCGCGAGGTTCCATTGCTGGCGCGCATCGGACACCACGCGGATCACCGCGCCCGGCGCGATGCGCCGCCGCGGGGGCGCATCAGGCGCCAGAGCCGCCCGGGCGCTGGCGCTCAACCGGCTGCGCGGAATCTCCACGCGCGTGCCATCGCGCAGCAGGGCGGCAATGCCCTGCGTGGGCGACGCCTGGTCCACCACGGCCACCCGCAGTTCGCCGCTGTCCCGGTAGGGCGCCAGGGCTGCACGCAGAGCGCGGGGGTGCGCGCCAGCTGCCGCCCCGGCGTGGGGCAGCCGGGCCTCGGGACCCGAATAGCCCAAAGAGTCCTGCGCGCGCAGCAGCCCAGTGCGCAGCGCCCGCGTGGCGGCCTGCTGCTCTGCAAGGCGCAGGGTGGTGACGACATCCAGGCCCAGCGAATACGCCTCTTCACCAAACCGTTCCACCACCAGCTTGCGCGCCTGCTCCACGGCAAAGGCCGCTGCCGGGTCGATGGAGCGCGGCTGCGTGCGCAGCGTGAGCACCTCTGCGTTGGCCGCAGCGTAGGCGGCGCTGTCCAGGTAGCCCAGCGCGTGCATGCGCTGCAGGATGTATTGCTGGCGCACGGTGGCGCGTTCGCGGTTGGCCACCGGGTTGTAGGCCGAAGGCGCCTTGGGCAGGCCGGCCAGCATCGCGGCCTCGGCCACTGTCAGCTCGTCCAGCGTCTTGTCGAAGTACACCGACGCGGCCGCTGCAAACCCGTAGGCCCGCTCGCCCAGGTAGATCTGGTTCATGTACAGCTCCAGGATCTTGTCCTTGCTGTACATGGCCTCCAGCTTGTAGGCCAGCAGGATCTCCATGAGCTTGCGGCTGTAGGTTTTGACACGGCTCAGAAAGAACACCCGCGCCACCTGCATGGTGATGGTGCTCGCGCCCTGGGCGTGCTCGCCAGACACCACATTGCGCAGCGCAGCGCGCGCCAGGCCGGTGAAGTCCACCGCGCCGTGCTCGTAAAACCGCGCATCCTCAATCGCCAGCAGCGCCTGGCGCACGTGCGCCGGTATGTGGCCAATGGGCACGAAATCGCGGCGCTCTTCGCCGAACTCCGCCAGCAGGCTGCCGTCGGCGGCATAAATGCGCAGGGGCAACATGGGGTCGTAGTCGGCCAGGTGGTCTACCGTGGGTAACTGTTGCCACAGCAGGTGCAGCACCCAGGCCCCACCGGCGCTGCCGGCCAGCACCAGACCGGCCAGGAAGCCGCAGAGAAATTTGAGCGCCGAGCGCTTGTTGGGCGCCACGGCAGGCGCGGCAGCAGAGGGTGATGAAGACATCCAGAGGGATTTCGGGCTGAGCAGTACCCGTCGATGACGGGCCTGCGGCGCCTCTCCCCCTGTCCTTGGTACCTGAGAGTTTCAGCTGCGGTGGCAGCCAGCCCCTTCGGTGGGCCCCCGCTCGCGTTGCGCGGTGCGGCGGCCTCTCTCCAGTCGGCGATGGTCTCTTGCGGTCCGGTGTGCCTGAGCGATGATGGGAGTTTGCGCCTTCGGCGGGGGCGGTGCCGCCCCTCTCTCCCGCAAGATAAGGGTTTACTCTAACCCACGCGCACAAACCAAACCCGGCCCCAAGGGTATTGACGGCCCTGGGCGGGCCGCTTACAGGGCGGCTTCGAGGATGCGACGGCTCACGGCGGGCGTGATCTCGCGCTGCTCGCCCAGCTGCACCATGCCATGCGCTTCGAGCTGCGCCACCACGGTGGTGACCACCTCGGCACCCAGACCGTAGCCCGACAGGCGCGTGGCGATGCCCATGCTTTCAAAGAAATCACGCGTGCGCTCGATGGCGGCGGTGATGCGCTCGTCGTCGGTGCCCGTGGTGATGCCCCACACGCGCTCGCCGTACTGCAAGAGCTTTTCGCGCTTGGCCACCCGGCGCTCGTTGAGCAGCGCGGGCAGCACGATGGCCAGCGTGCGCGCGTGGTCGATGCCGTGCAACGCGGTCAGCTCGTGGCCGATCATGTGCGTGGCCCAGTCCTGCGGCACGCCGGCGCCGATGAGCCCGTTGAGCGCCATGGTGGCGGCCCACATCAGGTTGGCGCGGTCGTCATACACCGGCTCTTGTGCTGTCAGCAGGCGCGGGCCCACCTCGATCAGCGTCTGCAGGATGCCTTCGGCAAAACGGTCCTGCACGGGCGCGTTGACCGGGTAGGTGAGGTACTGCTCCACCGTGTGCACAAACGCATCCACCACGCCATTGGCCAGCTGCTGGGGCGGCAGGGTGTAGGTCTTGGTGGGGTCGAGCACCGAGAACTGCGGGTAGGTGTGCCGGCTGCTGAAAGGCAGCTTGGCCCCCTTGGCGCGGTGGGTGATGACGCTGCCGCTGTTCATCTCCGAGCCTGTGGCAGGCAGCGTGAGGACAGCACCAAACGGCAGCGCACTCTTCACGTTGCGGCCGTATTTTTCAAGGATTGACCAGGGCTCACCCTCCAGCGGAACGGCGGCCGCAATGAACTTGGTGGCGTCGATCACCGAGCCGCCGCCCACGGCCAGCAAAAAGTCAAACCCGCCCTCGCGGATCTGCGCCACGGCCTTCATGGAGGTTTCGTAGCTCGGATTGGGCTCGATGCCGCTGAAGGTGGCGTGCTGGCGCTCGCCCAGCGCGGCGCGCACCTCGGCCAGGGTGCCGGTCTTTTCGGCGCTGGCTCCACCCACGAGGATCAGCACCTTGGCGGCAGCGGGCACGAGCTTGGCCAGGTCGGCAATGCGGCCCTGGCCGAAGGCGATGTGGGTGGGGTTGTGGAAGTCGAAATTCAGCATGGGATGGGTGTTTCTGGTGGGGGCTGCCTGCAGGGCGCTTGCCGCTGGCGGGCCGGGAACAACGATTGTGCGGCGCCGCCACGCGGAGCACCCGTCACACGCGCGATAACCCCACGGGCGCTGCCACGCCGCCAGCCAAAATACTGGTTATATACACAGTCTTCAGATATAAAGCCGAACACCAGTTTTGAGGAGCCCCACCCCATGCTCGACCACATGACCTTCCGCGTCACCGACATCGCCCGCGCCAAGGCGTTTTACAGCGCCGCCCTGGCGCCACTGGGTTACAGCCTGTGTTTTGAAGGCAACTACGGCGCCAACATGCTGGGTTTCGCCTACCCCGATGCGTCCGAGCCGGACGGCAAGAAGGCCGATGTGTGGTTCATCGACGGCCCCTCGCCGTACGGTGGCCCGCCGGCCACCACGGGCTGCCACCTGGCGTGGCGCGCCGCCACGCGGGTTCAGGTCGATGCCTTCTACCGCGCCGCCATGGAAGCCGGGGGCAAAGACAACGGAGCCCCGGGCCTGCGGCCCGACTACCACCCCCACTATTACGGCGCGTTTGTCATCGACCCGGAAGGCAACAACATCGAAGCGGTGTGCCACCTGCCGGAGTAAGAAACACCGCAGCCCCCCGTAGAGGGTGCGTCGCCAAGCGAGTGCGCCCGTGGAACTGGCTTTGCCAGGCCACCGGGTGCGTCCCCCTGGGGGGAACCGGCGCAGCCGCTCAGGGGGGTCAGTCGAGTTTCACGCCAGCCGCCTTGATGATCTCGCCCCAGCGCTTCGATTCGGCGCGCGCCATGGCGCGGAACTGCTCGGGCGTGCCGGGCAGGGCTTCCATGCCGAAGTCGTTCATGCGCTTGACCACGGCGGGGTTGAGCAGGGCCTTGTTCAGGTCGGCGTTCAAACGCGTGGTGATCGCGGCGGGCAAACCGGCGGGCGCGAGGATGCCCTGGAAGGCGAACACTTCGGTATCGGGCACGCCCGCTTCGGCCAGGGTGGGCACGTCGGGCAATGCGGCCACGCGCTTGGACGAGCCGATGGCCAGGGCACGCACCTTGCCCGACTGGATCACGGGCAGGCCGGCCGCCAGGTCGAGGAACATGCACGGCACCTGGCCGCCCATCACGTCCTGCATGGCGGGCGCTGCGCCGCGGTAGGGGATGTGCGTGAGGAAGGTCTTGGTGCGGTTCTTGAACATTTCCATCGCCAGGTGGTGCGGCGAGCCGTTGCCGGGCGATGCGTAGTTGAGCTTGCCGGGGTTGGCGCGGGCATAGGCCAGGAATTCCTTCACCGACTTGGCTTCAAACGCCGGGTGCACCACCAGCGCCAGCGGAAAGCGGCTGATGCCGCCCACGTAGGTGAAATCTTTTTCGGGGCTGAACGGCAGCTTGGTGAACAGGTGTTCGTTGTAGGCCAGGATGGCGTTGTCGGCCGACATGAAGGTGTTGCCGTCGGGCTTGGCCGTGGCCACCATCTGGCCGCCGATGTTGGTGGAGGCGCCGGGGCGGTTGTCCACCACGATCTGCTGGCCCAGGGTCTGGCGCATGGCTTCGGCCACGGTGCGGGCCAGCACGTCGGTACCGCCACCGGCCGGGTACGGCACCACCCAGCGCAGGGGCTGGTCGGGCCAGGTGGACTGGGCGGCGGCCCAGGGCGCGGCGGTGGTGGCGCCTGCAGCGGCCAAAGCGGACAAGAGGGTGCGGCGTTGCATGAAGCTGTCTCCTTGAGATTACTATCGAATTAATAGCTGCTCGCGCTTACCCATTAAGCGCCAGAGCCTGATTTTGCTTGTATTTTCGTGTGGATCGCCGCGCTACGCCCCGGCTTCGACGGGCTCAGCCCGGGCGGGTCAGGGCGCGCGGCTTGCCGTGGCGGGCTCAGGCCGCCGGTGCGGCGATCGTCTGGTCGATGGCACCAAAGATGCTCGCGCCGTCCTTGCCCTTGACCTCGATGCGGATGGTGTCGCCGAACTTCATGAACTCGGTGCTCGGCTTGCCGTCCTGGATGGTTTCGATGCAACGCTTTTCGGCAATGCAGCTGTAGCCCTTGGGCCATTCGGTGCGGCCGTGGGCGTCCGTCACGCCCTTGTTGCTCACGGTGCCGCTGCCGATGATGGAGCCGGCGCGCACATTGCGCGTCTTGGCGACGTGGGCAATGAGCTGGCCGAAGTGGAAGGTCATCTCGGGACCGGCGTCGCACATGCCCACCTTGCGGCCGTTCCAGGTGGATTGCACGGTGAGGTTCACGCGGCCGTGGTCCCAGGCGTCGCCCAGCTCGTCCAGTGTGACGGCCACGGGGCCGAAGGCGGTTGCGGGCTTGCTCTGGAAGAAGCCAAAACCTTTGGCCAGCTCCGCAGGGATGAGGTTGCGCAGGCTCACGTCGTTGGCAATCATCACCAGGCGGATGCCGTCCAGCGCCTGCTCTGGCGTGGCGCCCATCTTCACGTCGCCGGTGATGACGGCGATCTCGGCCTCGAAGTCGATGCCCATGGCTTCGCTGGGCACCACCACGTCGTCGCAGGGGCCGATGAAATCATCGCTGCCGCCCTGATACATCAGCGGGTCGGTATAGAAGCTTTCGGGCACCTCGGAGTTGCGCGCCTTGCGCACCAGCTCCACATGGTTGATGTAGGCCGAGCCGTCGGCCCACTGGTAGGCGCGCGGCAGCGGGGCCATGCACTGGGCAGGGTCGAAGGGGAACGCGTGGCGCGCGCGGCCGCTGTTGAGCTGGTCATACAGGTCCTGCAGCTGGGGCGAGATGAAGCCCCAGTCGTCCAGCACCTGCTGCATCTTGCTGGCAATGCCGGTCGCATAATGGGCCGTGCCCAGGTCGCGGGAGACGACAACCAGCTGGCCGTCGCGCGAGCCGTCTTTGTAGGTAGCAAGTTTCATGGTGGCAGAACCTTCGGTCTCAAGGGATTTGAGGGATTGGGGGCATCACCCAGCACTAATTACGCTTGGGTAAATTGATTTAACTAAACAAAACTCGTAAATTTTAGTGCACATGGACAAAGAACGTGCAGGAATTCAGTCGGTGGAGGTGGGGTTTGCCCTGCTGGAAGGGCTGACGCGCTCGCGCGGGCCCTTGATGCTCAGGGATGTGGCGGCTTCGGCCGGCATGAGCGCGGCCAAGGCGCACCGGTATCTGGTGAGTTTTCAGCGCCTGGGCCTGGTCACGCAGGACCCCCGCACCGCGCGCTACGACCTGGGGCCCGCCGCGCTCAAGCTGGGGCTGGCCTCGCTGGCGCGACTGGACGCCGTGCGCCTTGCGCGCGAGCGCATGCCCGAGCTGATGGAGAGCATCGGCCACACGCTGGCGCTGGCCGTGTGGGGCAACCATGGCCCCACCATCGTGCACTGGGAGGAGTCGCCCCAGGCCGTCACCGCCAACCTGCGCCTGGGCGACGTGATGCCGCTGCTGTCGTCAGCCACCGGCCGCTGTTTTGCGGCTTTCATGTCGCCTGACGTGGTGGCCCCGCTGCTCAAGGAGGAACTGGCCCGCGCCGTGAAGATGCGCCGCACCGACCTGCCCGCCACCATGGCCGAGGTGCACGCGCTGCTGGACGAGGTGCGCAAACGGGGGGCCGCGCGGGTGGTGGACACCTTGCTGCCTGGCATCGTGGCGTTTTGCGCGCCGGTATTTGATTCAGACGGGCACCTGGAGCTGGGGATCACCACCCTCGGCTCGATTGCCACCTTCGACCCCGAATGGGGCGGCGCCATCGACGCCCCGCTGCGTGCGGCCGCCGCCCGGCTGTCCAGCGACCTGGGCGCGGGCAGCGCCTGACCACGCCCCTGGCACGCAGGCCGATGCCGCGCCGCGCCCTCCTGACGATCACCGCGCTGGTGCTGGCGCTGCACTGGCTGGTGCTGGGCGGCATCCCGCTGGCGTGGGACACCAGCCCGGCCCCCACCGCTGGCAAGGTGTTCAGCACCCGCAGCATCGCCCTGCCGCCGCCCCCCGCGGCACCGGTGGCCGCAGTTGCCGCTGTGGCTGCCGTGGCGCCTGCACCGGTTGCTGCCAAGCCGCGGCCCGCCCCGCGCCCCCGGCCACCCGCACGCCCCACGCCGCAGCAAACCGCCGCCGAGGCGCCCTCCCCTGCAGCGCCCGCTCTGCCCGAATCCCCGTCGGAGCCGGATGCTGCAGGCGCCAGCCCTGTGGAACGCGCGACGCATGACGGTGATGTCTCACCGGTGGCCCAGGCAGAGCCGGTGGCCACTGCGCCCGCGCCTGCCGCATCAGCGCCGGGCGCGCCCGCTTCGGTGCCCGAACCCGCAGAACCCGCCGCAGGGGTGGACATAGCCGCCCCGGGGGCTGGCGCGGGCACGCCCGCCAGCACAGCGCCCCCGCCGGTGCGGCTGCCCCCCTCCACCCGGCTGGCGTTTGACGTGAACGGGCAGGCCAAGAAATTTGCCTACAGCGCGCGCGCCGAGCTGCTGTGGCAGCACGACGGGAGCCGTTACGAGGCGCGGCAGGAGATCAGCGCGTTTCTGGTCGGCACCCGGGCCCAGCGCAGCGCGGGCGCCGTCACCGCGCAGGGGCTGCTGCCGGAGCGGTTCTCGGACCGGGCGCGCAGCGAACAGGCGGCGCACTTCGACTACACCAAGGGCCGCGTCACCTTCAGTGCCAACACGCCAGAGGCCCCGGCCGCGCCGGGCGTGCAGGACCGCCTGAGCGTCTTCATCCAGCTGGGCGCCCTGCTCGCCGCCGATCCGGGCCGCTTCGTGCCCGGCACGCGGATCACGCTCAACACCGTGAGCGCACGCAGCGCCGACCGCTGGACCTTCACCATCGAAGGGCCCGAAACCCTCGAACTGCCCGTGGGCACCACACCCACCCTCAAGCTGCAGCGCCTGCCCCGCAAGGACTATGACCAGAAAGCCGAATTGTGGGTGGCCCCCGCGCTGGGCTACCTGCCGGTGCGCATCCGGCTGACCCAGGCCAATGGGGACTACGCCGACTTGCAGCTGCGCACCAGCAGCCCGCCCTGACCACGCGCCCGCTTGCCATGCACGGGGTGTTGCGCCCAGACGCCATCCGGGCAAAAAAGCCCCGCGAACCCGGCGTGCCCCGTTTTTCATGAAATACTGCATCGCAGCAGGGGACACAAGCCGTGGTTTACCTAAGAACCTGTTCAAAGTCTTTTTGGAGTTGCACAAGTACCTTACCGGGATGGGATGCAAGGCGCGGTGCGCAGTTGATAGCTCGGCTATCAACAAGCGTCGCAACGCCGCAGACCGCCCAGCAAGGCACTTGCCCGAAGGGTTGGAGTGAAATCGGGCGATTGAACGCCCCGGCTGCTTGCATGGGCACGAGCCCATGCGGCGCATCCGAAGCCTCCACTCATCCCGATTGCACTCCAATGCAATCTCCAAAAAGACTTTGAACAGGTTCTAAGGCCCTTGAACTCTGCACACCCGCTGTCATCTGACATCTATATCGACAAGGGGAACACGATGCACATGCTCTACGACTCAGAATCCTTCGTGGTGGTCCATATGCTGCCTGACGCCGTGGAGAAAAAGAGCACCCCGGTGCTCAACGACACCGCCCCCGCCGCTCCCCAGCTTGCGCGCCATGGCTTTGAAATCGTGGACAAGCGCTCCGGCAAGGAGGTCTACCTGGACGGATCCTGGGCCGAGATGTTCCAGGAACAGATCCTGGCCTGGCAGCGCGACACACCGACGCAGGAAGAAGTGGAAGATGCGCTGGACCGCTATGCCGGGCTGGCGCAGAACCCGGTCGTGGTGCATTGACAGCGACACCCCCCTGAGCCGCTTCGCGGCTTTCCCCCGCTCTTGCTACGCTGCGCTGCGCGGGCAGGGGGACGACGCCCTCGCTGCGGGGCGGCCCTTGCCAGGCGTCCCTGGCGTTGGGGCGTGCCAGTTTTGCCGCGCAGCTCCTCTTCTCACACGCTTCAAGGTGCCTTTTTTTCGTCCCTTGGATAGATCCGCCGGTACAGCGGGTCCACCAGCATCAGCACCGCAATCAGCCGGCACACCTGGAACGCCGTGACCACCGGCACACCCAGCTGCAGCACCTTGGCGGTGATGGCCATCTCGGTGATGCCGCCCGGCGAGGTGCCCAGCAGCAACGTCACCCAGGGCAGCCCGGTGGCCCATGCCAGCGCCCCGGCAAACAGTGCGCACACCGCCATGAGCGCCAGGGTGCCCACGGCCACCGTGGCCAGCCAGCGGGGCGCGGTGCGCAGGAAATCCCTGCGAAAGCGCACGCCCAGGCTCACCCCGATCACGAGCTGGGCCGCATTGACCAGCCCCTGCGGCACCGCCGACAGGCTCAGGCCCGCCATGGTGAGGCTCATGGACACCAGCATCGCACCCATGAACCAGGGGTTGGCGCGGCCCAGCCGGTCCATCAGCAACGCCCCGGCACCGGTCAGTACCGCCATCAGCGCCAGCCCGGGCCCGTTCACCACCCGCAGCGTGGGCGGCAGGATATCGAGGCCGTGCAGTCCACTGAACTGCAGCGCAAACGGAATCGTCACCGTGACGATGAGCAGGCGCAGGCTGTGGCTGGCGGCGACCAGGTCGGTGCGGGCGTTCTCGCGCTCGGAGAGCAGCGTCATCTCCGACGCGGCACCGATGGCCCCCGCAAAGTAGCTGGTGGCGCGCAGCATGGGTGCGGGCACGCCGTGCATGCGCGGCGCGTGCACCCGGTACAGCCAGGCCCCGAAAAGCCAGCCCAGGAACAGCGCCCACACGATGCCCAGCACAATGCCCCACCACAAGCCGCCAATCAGCACGACCACCTCCGGCGTGAAATACAGGCCGAGTGCTGCGCCAATGGTCCACTGCCCCGCGTTGCGCAGCGGCCCCCAGCTTTCCGTGGGGCCGCCCACGATCGACACGACCGACGTGGCCAGCAGGGGACCGATCATCCAGGGCAAAGGCGTGTGCAGCGCCTCACACAGTGCTGCGGCACCCCAGGCCAGCGCCAGGGTGGCCAGGGTGCGAATGAAAAAGGACGGGCGAATACGGAACACGGCAAGGCAAGGCGAAGGTGGCAAGCCGCCGAGTATGGCGCGCGCGCCCTGCAGTGAAGCCTCCGCCGTGCTGCCCGGATGGCATGCCGGGCATCGCCGAACAGCAGGATCAGCGGTACCGGGCAGTGGTTGAGAATTTCAAGCCAAATTGGCCTCTAGCGCTTATCAGCAAAGCGCCAACAGCTATCATTTTGATACCGACACAGCCCCACGCCGGGCGGCCATCTCCTGCCCCATGGCGGCGAGGGCCTGCGGGGCCAACAGTGCGGCAGCAGTGGGGTAGGCCAGTCCCTCTTCGGCGGCAATGTGCGCGCCGTAACGCCCGGCAAACCGGTCGAGGGCGGCCTCGTCGTCAGCGCTGAAGGCGCAGGCAGCACCGTCGGCAAGGGCCTGCAGGCACCCACGGGCCGCCGCCCAGTCGGCCGTCATCGCAACATGGTCTTGCTGCAGTTGCTGCACAAGGGCGCGAACATCGGGCGGTGCCCGGGCCAGAAGCAGCGGAAACACATGCAGCTCCTCGTCCTGGTGGTGCAGTGGCGCCGCAATGTCGAAGTACCGCAGCACATCGCGCGCGGCCTGCCGGGCGTCGTCGTCGGCACCGTGCTCGCGCACGTGGGTGCGCAACCGGCCCAGCAGGCCCAGCGTGCGCTGGACGCGTTCATGGCAGGCTTCCAGCATGGCAAAGGGCTGCTCGAACCCCACGGCGGGCGCACTGAACCCCGGCACGTGCTTTGCTGATGCAGACACAGGCGCGGGCACGGGTACGGAAACCGAAGCAGGGATGGACGCCATGGCCCGATTCACCCAAACCGCACCGGGTGGCCCTGGCGGTCAAACGGAATGTAGGCGCCATGCGCGCCGCCCTTGATGGAATCCACCATGCGCTGCAGCGGTGCTTCGGCATCGGCGCTGGTGGGCGCCTTGTTCAGGGTGCCCGACATCGCAGCCGCAAACACCATGGCCCAGTCGTGGCCGGGCGCCGTGAACTGGCGCGCTTCCTCCACCAGCGCAGCGAAGGATGGCAGCTCCTGCGGCGTCTTGTCCACGCACATCAGCGGCACCAGCGCCCCGCCCTGCCCGGCTTCAAAGCGTGCGCGCTGCGCAGGGGTTGCGTCGTCGGGCAGTTCCACCGCTGCAAAAACAAACAGAAGGCGCTGGGGTTCTGGCTGCATGCGTGCGGCCTGGAGCAAATCGTCAAAGCTGGAAATATCCATGAACAAGTCTCGCAGTCGGGGAATAGGAGGAAAGGAGGAAAGGAGGAAATCAGAAACCAGGCACTACGCCGTGCTGGGCATCCAGCGTGCTGACATAGGCCTCAGCGGGCGGCCGCGCGCGCGCGGCCTTGCGTGAATGTACGGTGCCGATGCTGATGAAGCACAGCGCGTGCTCTGACGGGGCGAGCCGGAACAGCGCACGCAGGCTGGCCGACTTGAGTGCCTTGCCGCTGGTCAATGCCGAACCATAGCCCTGCGCTGTGGCCATGAGCAGCATGTTCTGCACGGCGCAACCCGCGGAAACCGTGCGCTCGGCCAGGTCGATGTCGGCATCGCCACGCGCGGCATCGACCACGGCGAGCAGCAACACCGGAGAGCGGTAGGCCTTTTCGCGCGCCTGTTCGGCCTGCACGGTCGTAGCGTCAGGGTCGCGCTCCAGCAACGCCTGGGCAAACACCTCGGCCAGCGGCGGGCGCGAGGCTTGCGGAACCACAATGAAACGCCAGGGCAGGATCTGGCCGTGGTCGGGCGCATGGGCCGCCGCCCCCAGAATCTGGGCCAGCTCGGTGGTGCCCGGGCCCGGGGCGCCCAGGCGCTTGGGCAAGATGGTCTGGCGCGACTGGATCAACGCTGCCGCCATGCCCGCCACATCGTCGGCCACCGGCGGGCGTGCAGCCGGGGGCAGTGTTTTTGCAGCGGGGCTCAGAGGCCAGGGAATGACAGCCATTTCAGCTCCTGGAAAAGTCTTAGCCCGGGCGACCATCGGCCCGCAGGCAGCCATACCACCGGCCAAGGCGTGTACCCCAGACCCCCATGGTGCCAGCCCACAGCACCGCAGCCAACGGCAGGAGCCAGAGCGTGACAGCGCCGGGAACACCGGGCACCGTAGCGGCAATCCGCAGCACGGTGCACACCTGCAGCAGCCAGAACAGCGACCACGCAATGCGGTCGGCCACCAACGCGCGGCCGCTGTGGCCGCAGGAGACCCGCGTGACCATGGCCAGCATCAGCGAGGCCAGGCACCCCATGGTGAGCGCATGCAGCGCCCCCAGCGCCAGACCGCCCAGGCCCAGCCCCCAGGCCAGCCACTGCGCCGCACCCCCGAGCAGAAAAGCAAGCCCCAGCCACAGAAATCCGATGTGCAGCATGGCCAGCAACTTGTTCTTGAGGCTTTGCACCAGCCCCCACACCACGGCAAGCCAGATCAGGATACCCCCCACCGCCAGTTGCAGCGTGCCATGCAACAGCCCCCAGACAGGCCCCGCCCGGCTGGCGGAAACTCCCGCCCACTCCAGCCACGCGGCCAGCACCTGCATCAACGCTGCCGCCAGCATGAGCCACAGCACCCAGAACGGCCGCCAGGACTGCACCATGGGCATGGCGCTGGACGTGAAGAACGGGATCATGCGGTGCGCCACCGTCACATACACCACGACCACAAACCCCCAGAGCCCCGTGAACACCCAGACGCGCGCCAGCGCCCCCTGCCCGCCGACCAGGCTCAGCCACAAACCCGCCAGGCTGACGGACCCCAGCGCACACGCACAGGCAATCACACGCGCGTGCAGCTGGTCTTGCGCCCGGCTCAACCGCACAAGGCCCCAGAACAGCGCGCTCATCCACAACAGCCCCGCGCACGCCAGCGCGAGCCCGCCATAAGCCACCCACGCCTGCAGGTACGCGCCTGCGAGCCACAGCAGCCAGCCCAGCGCCTGCGCCAACAGCGGGTATTGCAGCGTCTGTACCGGCAAGGGCTCCACGCCCAGCCACTTGGGGCCTGCGGTGAAAAGAAAGCCTGAAAAGAACAGCGGAATAAAACCAAACGCCATCACCGCGGAGTGCGCCAGTGTGGACGACACCGCGGCCGACATCCCCAGCCATGCTGTAGAGCGATCGAGCTGCACCAGCGCCCACCACACGCCGGAAGCCACCAGCACCACCATCGCCAGCAAGAAGCCCAGCCGGTGGGGCGCCAGCATCACATAGCGCCAGCGCCAGCGCTTGTCCATCTGCGCAAGCGCCTGCGCGGAGGGTTTGCCCGAAGCCGTGCGGATAGGGATGGAGGGCCGTGCCTGGGTCACCCACAGCTTCCCAGATGGCCGCACTGGGTGCAGTAGTCACATCCGTCCTTGCGTATCACGGCATGGGCTCCGCACTCGGTGCATTTTTTGCCCGCCATGGCCTGCGGCACCGCCAGGGGTGAGGGTGCGGGTTCATCCAGCGGCAGTTGCTGCTGCACCGGGTCGGACACACGGCGCGCCAGAATGTTCTGGATGGCGAAGGCCATGGCCGCCACTTCGGAGTCGTGCCACATGGGCACCAGCGTGCCGTCGTCCTTGCGGTGTGTGCCCAGACGCACCGGGCCGCGGTCCCAGGCGACCTTGCGCATGTCCGACAGCGCCCGCTCCAGAAAGCCGCCCCGTGCCGCCAGCGACAGCATGCGCATGCTGGACGTGATCCACTGCTGCGACTCGCCGCTCTGGCCCACGGGCATGAAGAACTCGATGGCGCGGTCCACCGTACCGTTGCCCACGCCCGTGGGCACGGGCAGGAAGGACACGATGAGGTACAGGGTCTTGTGGCCTTCCTGCGTCCAGTATTCAAGCTTCTCTGCCACCGCCGAGAGGCCCCCTTGTGGGCGGCTTTCGATCACGGTGCGCATGGGGTCCACGGGCGGCGCGGCGGGCGTGGGCGCTGCCACGGCAGCAGGCGCTGGTGCAGCTTCTGCATGCGTTTCGAGTACCGAACCCAGAATGCTGTTGGGCCGGTAGGTGGCCAGGCCCTTGAGCTTGGCGCGCCAGGCCTGCAGATACAGGTCCTTGAACCCTTCGTACGGATAGTCGGCGGGGATGTTGACGGTTTTGGAAATGGCGGTGTCCACAAAGGGCTGCACGGCCTCCATCATGGCGATGTGCCCTTCCGCAGGCATGGCCAGGGCCGAGACGAAATAATCGGGCAACACATTGACATCGCCGCCCAGCTCGCGGTACAGGCGCCAGGCGTGGTCTTCCACCGCGTATTCGGAGGTGCTGCCGTCCGACTCGCGCTTCTTGCGCTTGTACATCCACGAAAACGGTGGCTCGATGCCGTTGGAGGCGTTGTCGGCAAAGGCCAGGCTCACCGTGCCCGTGGGCGCGATGGAGAGCAGATGGCTGTTGCGGATGCCGTGCTGGTGGATGGCCGCCTTGAGCGACTCCGGCAGGCGGCTGGCGAAGGTGCCTTCGGCCAGATAGCCCCTGGCGTCGAACTTCGGGAACACGCCTTTCTCGCGCGCCAGATCCACCGACGCGGCGTACGCGGCGTCGCGCATGCACTCGGCAATGCGTGCCGCCATCGTGCGGCCCTCGGGCAGGTCGTAGCGCAGGCACAGCATGGCCAGCGTGTTGCCCATGCCGGTAAAACCCACGCCAATGCGCCGCTTGGCCATCGCCTCGTCGCGCTGCTGCGGCAAGGGCCAGTAGGTCACATCGAGCACGTTGTCGAGCGCGCGCACCTGCAGCGCTACGGCCTGGGTGAAGGCATCAAAGTCAAACGCGGCCACGCCGCCAAATCCAAAGGGGTGACGCACAAAGCGGGTGAGGATGATGGGGCCCAGGTCACAGCAGCCATACGACGGGAGTGGCTGCTCGCCACAGTTGTGGACCACCAGGCCATTGGCATCGAAGGCATGCACATCAGCCACGGTGACGTCGTACACATCCTCCATTCCCGCATCGACCAGCGCCTGCACAGTAGCGGTAAAGCGTTCGCGATTGAGCGCACGCTGGTATTGCGCCAGCCCTTCCTGCAGGCGCGCTGATTTTTCCGTGTCGCAAAAGCCGACACGCTCGGCAAACAACTCAAGGTTGTCACCACTGATGACCAGCTCATGCTGCGCCCGGGTGAGGTAGGGCTGCATGCTGCCTTTGCCATTGGGCAAGTCGCGCGTTCCCACAATGCGGCGGTTCCGGTATAGCGTGGACACAATCCCCATGCGCACAAGCATGCGTTGCACGGTTTGCAACAGCGCATCGTCGCTCTGCGACAAACGCACACTCACCCCTTTGTCCTGCGTACCCTGCACCGAGCCGTCGGCGTCGAACAACCCCGACAGCAGCCCCTGCGCAAAGGCAGAAGATTGCTTCTCCATGGTGGCCGTGATGGTCTTGTGACCTGGCGCCATGCCCATCTCATGTGCGAGCTTCCACAGCGCCGCACTGGCCAGGCGAACCTCGCCACGCCCCGCCACAGGGCGCTGAAACCCTTTGAAATCCGCACGGTGCGGCAACGTGGCCGCCGCCGCGGTGGCGGCCCGCATGATGCCGTCCGCCCCGGTGGCGGCGAAAGCCATGGTGCCCTGCCCCACGGCTTTGAGTTCAGGGGCCCACACCGAAATCACGGCCTTGTCTGCCTTGAGCGTTCCGTCGCCAATCAACAGGCCGAGCAGGTAGCCCTCCTCCTGCGTTCCCGCACCGCCCCAGCCCGCAAAAGCCCGGTGGTCGTGAAGCAGCACCTCATCGCCAGGCTGTAGTTGAGCTGCTGGCGTCCATTCCACCTCAAGGCAATAACGGGTTTTGCGCGCCACGCGGCGCACACGGTGGTCTGCCGTCAGGCGCAGCGAGTGCCCATCGCGGGTTTGCAGCTCCAGCACAGGCTTGGTGCCCGTTTTGAAGAACCCCTGGCTTTCCACGCGGTAGGCACGCCCGTCCACCACGGCAGCAAACGGCTTGCCCACCAGGTCGGCCACTTGCGCCGGGCCCTCGGAGGTCATCACCCAGGTGTCGGCAGTGACGCAGGGGTTGGTCGCCGCAATGTCTTCGCAGTAATGCAGGTTGTTGTCTTCGTTGATGCGCCCCAAAAACAGGATGCCCGGCTCGGCAAAGTCGTAGGCCGACTTCATGATTGTGTCCCACAAATCGCGCGCGGGGACGGTGGCATACACCCACAGGCCATCGACGCGCTGGCGGGCGCCCTGGGCCAGCAGGGTGGCGCCGGGGCGGGCCTTGTGCACCAGCTCCCACGGTGCGTTGTTCTGAACCGCCTGGATGAACTCGTCCGACACACCCACCGACACGTTGAAGTTGTTCCAGCGGCCGGGCGTGCGCTTGGCAGTGATGAACTCGTGCACATCGGGATGGTCGATGCGCAGCACGCCCATCTGCGCGCCCCGGCGTGCGCCCGCGCTTTCCACGGTGGAGCAGGACTGGTCGAACACGTTCATGTAGCTGCACGGCCCCGAGGCCATGGAGGCTGTGGCCTTCACCTGTGCGCCCTTGGGACGGATGCGGGAGAAGTCGTAGCCCACGCCACCGCCACGGCGCATGGTCTCGGCCGCTTCGCGCAGCGCTTCGTAGATGCCCGGAAAGCCCTCATCGTCCACACCCTGGATGCAGTCGCCCACGGGCTGCACGAAGCAGTTGATGAGCGTGGCCTGGATATCGGTGCCCGCTGCGCTCATGATGCGGCCCGCACCGATGGCGCCGGCCTTGAGGTTGGCGAGGAACAGGACTTCGTATTCTTCTCGCAGCTCCGGCTTTTCGACCGAGGCCAGGGCCCGCGCCACGCGCTGGTACAGCTCGTCGGCCGTGGTTTCGCCGGGTTTGAGGTATTTCTCCCGCAGAACATCCAGGCTGATGGGCTGCAGGGGGGCGGTGGGTTTGAGGGGGGGCTGGGGTTCGCGTTTCATGGGGGCCGATGATTTGGGTTTCACGCCGGTGGGGTCTTGCGTTCCATCAAGCAGGGCGTATTCACCACGGACTACCGCGAAAAATACCCGGCAAGGTCAAAGCTCGTCCAGAAGTACCTGCCCGTCGTGTTCCACATACGGGTGGTAAGGACCGGTGCCGCTGTTGTCAGCCCGCGAGGCCGGCACGAAGCCGCCCGTCTTGACATCAAACACATGCACTTCTCCTTCTTCGATCACATAGTGCCAGCCGTGCAGGCTGATCTGACCCGACTGCACCCGGCTGCGCACCATGGGGTACTCCATCAGGCGCTCCAGCTGCAGCACCACGGCGCGCTGCTCGGTGCGCCGCAGCACCTCGGGCCCCACCTGCATGGGCAGCAGGGCTTCGCGCCCCAGGTCCAGCCATCGGTCCAGGTTGGGCGCCTCGGGCGAAACCTCACCATACATCGCCTTGATAGCCCCACAGTGACTGTGGCCGCACACGACGATGCGGCTGACGTGCAGGTTAAGCACCGCGAACTCGATGGCCGCCGTGGTGCCGTGGTGGCCGTGTGATCCGTCGTAAGGCGGCACAAAGGCCCCCACGTTGCGCACCAGAAACAGCTCACCAGGGCCCGCGCCAGTCAGCAGGTAGGGCACCAGGCGCGAGTCGGAGCAGCCGATAAACAGGGTGGTGGGATGCTGCCCCTCATCCACCAGCGTCTTGAACTGCTCGCGGTACTGGGGAAACGCGTCGTCGTGAAATCGGCGCAATCGGTCAAGCAATTCGTCGGGCATGGTGCGGTCAGTCGGTAGTGCAGCTACTGCACCAGGGGCGAATCGGCCGCATCCAGTGCCACGCCTTCCACCACGGCAGCGCCCGCCAGCAGCTGCAAGTACTGGCGCAAGGCATTCACCCACGTTTGCTGGCGCAGCGTGAGTGCAATGGCCTGGCGCACTTCCCCGAACACGGGCTGCTGCCCCGGGTCGCGCGCCACCACCTCCACCACATGCAAGCCAAAACGGCTGTGCACCAGACGTGCCAGCACGCCGATCTCGGCACTGCCAAACACTTCGCGGGCAAACTCGGGCGCGCAGTCCCCACGGGTGAGCCAGCCCAGGTCTCCGCCCTGCTGGCCACTCGGGCAGTTAGACCACTGCGCCGCTGCCTCGGAGAACTTTGCCCCTCCATCGTCCGCACAGCGCAGCTCGATCAGCATGGCCTCGGCGCGCAGGCGCAGTTGTTTCACATCCACACCCGGCGTCACGGCAAAAAGCACATGGCGCAACTGAACACGCTCGCCCTGCGCATGCGCTGCAGGGTGAGCATCGTGGTATCGGCGGCACGCCTCTTCCGACGGCTCCGGAACCTGCAGTTCGCGGTCCAGCAGCTGCTCGATGGCATGGGACGCCTCGGCGCTGATTGCCCCTTGAACACCCGGAACATCATCCGCAGAAAGCAAACCCGCCTGCTGTGCGGCCTGGCGCAGCAGTTCGGTGCAGGCGCGCTGACGCAGCGTTTCTTCATCGAGCAGCTCGTTGGCTGCATTGAGGGCGATGCCGTTGATGCGCGCTATCCCTGCCACAGCACCGCCGGGGCTCACGGCATCGAACTGCCGTGCAGCCATCGAGGGTGCCTGGCCCATCGTTGCCGCCAGTGCCTCATAGGCCGCTGTCTGCGTGGGGGTCAACGTGCTGGCCGGGGCTGCCGACGCACTGCTGTCTGTGGAGCTGCATCCGCAGCTCCCGGTTCCACATCCGCTCATGGGGTACTCCTTGCAATGATGGGGTTCAGGCGCGGCGGTCCTGCGACTGCATGTGGCCGGCCGGAAGGTTCATTCGGCGCGCACGCACCACCTGGTAAGGGCGCAGCAGGTATGCCAGGGTGCCGAAGCCGCTCCACACATGCACGAGTCGTGTGAACGGGAAGACCAGGAAGATCGTCATGCCCAGGAACATGTGGGCCTTGAAGATCCAGCCGGCTTCTGCAAGCAACTCCACACCACCGCTGCGGAAGGTCACCACGCGCTGGCCCCACTCGGCCAGTTTCATCATCATGGAACCGTCCAGATGCTGGGCAGACAGTGGAATGGTGGCCAGGCCCAGCGCCAGTTGCAACCAGAACAACACCAGGATCAGGATGTCGCTGGTCTTGGAGGTGGCGCGGATGCGCGGGTCCGACAGGCGGCGGTGCAGCAGGATGGACAGGCCGATGAAGGCCAGCACACCCGCGATACCGCCCGTCACCATGGCAATGATCTGCTTGGTGCCAGCGCTGATGAAGGCCTCGTACATGAAGTGTGGCGTGAGCATGCCAAAGGTATGCCCGAAGAACAGGAACAGCACGCCGATGTGGAACAGGTTGCTGCCCCAGCGCAGGCTGCCGGTGCGCAGCAGCTGCGACGAATCGCTCTTCCATGTGTACTGGTCGCGGTCAAACCGCACCCAGCTGCCAATGAAAAAAACGGCCAGGCAGATATAGGGATAAATGCCAAACAACAGGGTATCAAGCCAGGCGGTCATGCTGAGACTCCTTCTGGAGCCCGCTCGGTGCGGGCGTTACGAACAAAATGCACCGGTTGCGGCTGGTCGGGCCTGGACTGGCCCTGCGTGCTGCAACCGCCAAACGCTTCGGGCTCGGCCCAGACCTCGTCCATTGGCGGCTCGGGCGTGAGCGCCACCGACTGCACACGCTGCCCGGCAACTTCGAGCACCGCAGCGATCACGCTGGCATAGGGGCTATTGCGCGCGACCAATGCGCTGAACAAGGCGTTCAGGATGTGGGCCATTTCGCCCAGAAACTCCCTGGCCACCTCGGGCGGCTGGGTGGATGCGAACTCCAGCACCACGGGCAGGTGGTCGGGCAGCTCTTCGGCCTCGAACTGCAGACCGGCTTTTTCATAGGTCTGCATCAGGTCAATGAGCGCCGGGCCCCGGTCGCGCGAGTCGCCGTGCACATGCTCGAACAGGTGCAGCGAGGTCTGGCGCCCGCGGTCAAAGTTGTCCACATAGCGGGCTTCGGCTTCCAGCGTGTCGAGTGCGGCCAGGTGCTCGCACACTGCCTTCAGCTCGTCCATGCGGTCTGCCGAGAGGGCCTGTTCGGTCTGCAAGGCGTCGATGAGCTGCGGCATCACGCTGCGCAGCTGCGCGTCGGGGTAGCTCAGCAGGTAGCCCAGGGCGCGCAGGGTCAGGCGCACGGAGGTCGGGTTCTTCTTGAACATGGTGATTCCTTCCTGTGTGCAATCAGACCGTGGCCTTGATCGGGATCGTTCGGGGCTTCTTGCCGCCGAACATGCTGGTCTCGGTGGCGCCGTCGGAGCAACCGTTGCCAAACGAGAAGCCGCAGCCGCCCCGGATGTCGAACGCGTTTTCTGCGTACTCGCGGTGGGCCGATGGGATGACAAAGCGGTCCTCGTAATTGGCAATCGCCATCACGTGGTACATCTCTTCCACCTCCGCCATCGACAGGCCGGCCTGCTTGAGCACCGACAGGTTCTGGCGCTGCTCCACATGCTTGTCGCGCTGGTAGGTGCGCATGGCCAGCATGCGCTCCAGCGCCCGCACCACGGGCCCGGTGTCACCGGCGGTGAGCAGGTTGGCCAGGTACTGCACGGGGATGCGCAGCTGCGACACGTCCGGGATCTCGCCATTCACACCCACATGGCCGGCGTTGGCAGCCGCCGTGATGGGCGACAGCGGTGGCACATACCAGACCATGGGCAGCGTGCGGTATTCGGGGTGCAGCGGCAGGGCCACCTTCCAGTCCACGGCCATCTTGTAGACGGGGCTGTTGCGGGCGGCGTCCATCCAGCTGTCCGGAATGCCGTCGATGCGCGCCTGCTTGATGACGTCGGGATCGTTGGGATTCAGGAAGATATCGAGCTGGGCCTGGTACAGGTCGCGGTCGCGCTCCACGCTGGCGGCTTCCTGGATGCGGTCTGCGTCATACAGCAGCACGCCGAGATACCGGATACGCCCCACGCAGGTCTCGGAGCACACGGTGGGCTGACCTGCTTCGATGCGCGGGTAGCAGAAGATGCACTTCTCTGCCTTGCCCGACTGCCAGTTGTAGTAGATCTTCTTGTAGGGGCAGCCGCTCACGCACATGCGCCAGCCGCGGCACTTGTCCTGGTCGATCAGCACGATGCCGTCTTCCTCGCGCTTGTAGATCGAACCGCTGGGGCACGATGCCACGCACGCCGGGTTCAGGCAGTGCTCGCACAGGCGCGGCAGGTACATCATGAAGGTGTTTTCGAACTGGCCGTAGATGTCCTTTTGCACATCGTCGAAGTTCTTGTCCTTGCTGCGCTTGCTGAACTCGCCGCCCAGGATTTCCTCCCAGTTCGGGCCCCACTCGATCTTCTCCATGCGCTTGCCGGTGATCAGGCTGCGCGGGCGGGCCGTGGGGGCGGCCTTGCTTTCCGGAGCCGACTGCAGGTGGTCGTAGTCGAACGTGAAGGGCTCGTAGTAGTCGTCGATCTGCGGCAGGTTGGGGTTGGCGAAGATGCGCATGAGCAGCTTCCACTTGCCGCCCTGGCGGGGGGCGATGGAGCCGTCGGGGTTGCGTACCCAGCCGCCGTTCCACTTGTCCTGGTTTTCCCATTCCTTGGGGTAGCCAATGCCCGGCTTGGTCTCCACGTTGTTGAACCAGGCATATTCCATCCCGGGTCGGCTGGTCCAGACGTTCTTGCAGGTGACGGAACAGGTGTGGCAACCGATGCACTTGTCCAGGTTCAGCACCATGCCGATTTGTGCGCGAATTTTCATCGTGTTTCTCCTTGCGGTGCTCAGGCGTGGGCGGCAGTGCCGGACACAGGCTCATCGTCGAGCCAATCGATACGGTCCATCTTGCGCACCAGCACGAACTCGTCGCGGTTGGTGCCGATGGTTCCGTAGTAGTTAAAGCCGTAGCTGTATTGCGCGTAGCCGCCAATCATGTGGGTGGGCTTGAGCACGATGCGCGTGACCGAGTTGTGGATACCGCCACGGGTGCCGGTGATCTCGGAGCCGGGAGTGTTGATGATCTTCTCTTGTGAGTGGTACATCATCACCATGCCGGGGTTCACACGCTGGCTCACCACCGCGCGGGCCGCAATGGCGCCGTTGGCGTTGAAAAGTTCGACCCAGTCGTTGTCCACGATGCCGGCGACCTTGGCGTCGTCTTCACTGATCCATACCACCGAGCCACCCCGGTTCAACGTGAGCATCATCAGGTTGTCGCTGTACGTGCTGTGGATGCCCCACTTCTGGTGCGGCGTAATGAAGTTCAGCGCGATCTCGCGGTTGCCGTTGGGCTTCTTGCCCTCGACTTCTTCCAGCGTCTTGAGGTGCACCGGTGGGCGGTAGCTCACAAAGCCTTCGCCAAAGTCACGCATCCACGGGTGATCCTGGTAGAACTGCTGGCGGCCCGTGAGGGTGCGCCATGGGATGTACTCGTGCACGTTGGTGTAGCCCGCGTTGTAGCTGACCTTTTCGCTTTCCAGACCCGACCAGGTAGGCGAGCTGATGATTTTGCGCGGCTGCGCCTGGATGTCACGGAAGCGGATCTTCTCGTCTTCGCGGTGCAGCGCCAGGTGCACGTGGTCACGGCCGGTCTGCTTGCCCAGGGCCTCCCATGCCTTGCAGGCCACGTGGCCGTTGGTCTCGGGCGCCAGCATCATCACCACTTCGGTGGCGTCGATATCGCTAACGATGCGGGGCATGCCCTGCGTCACACCTTCTTCCTTCACACGGCCGTTCAGGTCGCCCAGCTGGCCAACTTCAGTTTGGGTGTTCCAGCCGATGCCCTTGCCGCCGTTGCCTGCCTTGTCCATCAGCGGGCCGAGGGCCGTGAAACGTTTGTACAGGTTGGGGTAGTCGCGCTCGACCACGGTGACCTGGGGCGCAGTCTTGCCGGGGATGAGTTCGCACTCGCCCCGCTTCCAGTCGCGCACGGCGTAAGGCTGGGCCATTTCGCCTGCCGTGTCGTGCATGATGGGCGTGAGCACCACATCCTTTTCCACGCCCAGGTGGCCCACGCTGACCTCGCTCACTGCCTTGGCGAAACCCTTGTAGATCTCCCAGTCGCTCTTGGCCTGCCAGGCAGGGTCCACCGCCGTGGACAGCGGATGGATGAAGGGGTGCATGTCGCTGGTGTTGAGGTCGTTCTTCTCATACCAGGTGGCTGTGGGCAGCACGATGTCCGAATACAGGCAGGTGGTGCTCATGCGGAAGTCGAGCGTGACCAGCAGGTCCAGCTTGCCTTCGGGTGCGTTGGTGTGCCACTGCACTTCCTCGGGCTTGGCTTCGTCCTTGCCCAGGTCCTTGCCCTGCACGCCGTGGGTGGTCCCCAGCAGGTGCTTGAGGAAGTATTCATGCCCCTTGCCCGACGAACCCAGGATGTTGGAGCGCCACACGAACATGTTGCGCGGCCAGTTGGACGGATGGTCGGGGTCCTCGCAGCTCATCGTGAGCGTGCCGTCCTTCAGCGACTTGACGACGTAATCCTTCGCATCCATGCCCGCTGCAGCGGCATCCTTGGCCACCTGCATGGGGTTGGTCTTGAGCTGGGGTGCCGATGGCAGCCAGCCCATGCGCTCGGCGCGCACGTTGTAGTCGATCTGCGCGCCGTGGTAGGCCTTCTTGTCGGCCAGGGGCGAGAGGATTTCCTCCATGCCCAGCTTCTCGTAGCGCCATTGGTCCGTATGGGCGTAGAAGAAGCTCGTGCTGTTCATCTGGCGGGGTGGGCGGATCCAGTCCAGCGCAAAGGCCAGCGCGGTCCAGCCGGTCTGCGGGCGCAGCTTCTCCTGGCCCACGTAGTGCGCCCAGCCGCCACCGCTTTGGCCGATGCAACCGCACAACATCAGCATGTTGATGATGCCGCGGTAGTTCATGTCGCTGTGGTACCAGTGGTTCATGGCCGCGCCGATGATCACCATGGACTTGCCATGCGTCTTGTCGGCGTTGTCGGCAAACTGGCGCGCCACGGTGATGATCTGGTCGCGCGGCACGCCGGTGATCTTCTCCTGCCAGGCGGGGGTGTAGGGGCGGTCGGCGTCGTAGCCGCCACCGGGCACCTCGCCAGGCAGACCGCGGTCGACGCCGTAGTTGCCGGCCAGCAGGTCGAACACCGTGGCCACCATCACGCGGCCCTGGGCTTCGTGCCCGGCCAGCTCCAGGTGGGACACCGGTACACGGCGCACCATCACATCGCCACCTTGTTCGTTGGCCGTGAAGTTGGGCGTCGGCACGCCGCCAAAGTACGGGAAGGCCACGTCGGCCACCTCGTGCGCCTGCGCACCGTCTTCGATGACCGACAACTTCAGCTTGACGGTGTTGGCCGTGCGTGCGTCCTTGTTTTCCAGGTTCCACAGCCCCTGGTCGGCGCGGCCGTCGGCGCCCCAGCGGAAGCCGATGGAGCCGTTGGGCAGCGTGACCTGGCCAAGCTCGTCATAGCCCACAGTCTTCCAGTCGGGGTTGTTCGACTGGTCGAGCTGGCCGGGAAAGTCGCTCGCGCGCACATAGCGGTCGGGCACCATCACCGTGCGGCCATCGGGCAGCGTCTTTTCCTTGAGCACCACCAGCAGCGGCAGGTCGGTATAGCGGCGGGCGTAGTCATCGAAGTACGCCGAACGCTTGTCGAAGTAGAACTCCTTGAGGATCACGTGGCCCATGGCCATGGCCACGGCGGCGTCGGTGCCCTGCTTGGGGTGCATCCACAGATCGCCCAGCTTGGCCACTTCAGAGTAGTCGGGCGTGATGGACACGACCTTGGTGCCCTTGTAGCGCACCTCGGTCAAAAAGTGCGCGTCGGGCGTGCGCGTCTGGGGCACGTTGGAGCCCCAGGCAATGATGTAGGAGCTGTTGTACCAGTCGGCCGACTCGGGCACGTCAGTTTGCTCCCCCCAGGTCTGCGGGCTGCTGGGGGGCAGATCGCAGTACCAGTCGTAAAAACTCATGCACACGCCGCCGATGAGGCTCAGGTAGCGGCTGCCAGCGGCATACGAAATCATCGACATCGCCGGAATGGGCGAGAAGCCGATGATGCGGTCGGGGCCGTGCTTCTTGATGGTGTACACGTTGGCCGCAGCGATCATCTGGTTGACTTCGTCCCAGGTGCTGCGCACGAAGCCACCCAGGCCCCGCTGCTTTTGCCACTCGCTCTTGGCCGCGTCGTTCTCGACGATGCTGGCCCAGGCGTCCACCGGGCTCTTGGCCAGCAGCAGCGCGGCGCGCCAGTGCTTGAGCAGGCGGCCGCGCACCATGGGGTACTTCACGCGGTTGGCGCTGTACAGGTACCAGCTGTAGCTGGCGCCGCGTGCGCAGCCACGGGGCTCGTGGTTGGGCAGGTCGGGCCGGGTGCGGGGGTAGTCGGTCTGCTGGGTTTCCCAGGTGACGATGCCGCCCTTGACGTAGATCTTCCACGAGCACGATCCCGTGCAGTTCACACCGTGGGTGCTGCGCACGATCTTGTCGTGCGCCCAGCGGTCGCGGTAGGCGTCTTCCCAGGTGCGGTCTTCGCCGTTGGTTTCGCCGTGGCCTTGTGCAAAGGTCTCGCGGGGTTGCGAGAAGTACGTGAGGCGATCGAGGAAATGACTCATCGGGGGCTCCTTTTTCTGTTCGGTGTGCGGGGTGTCAGCAAGGCATTTCGGCCTGCTTGCGGGCGTAGTACCACCAGGTGATGACGATGCAGACGAGGTAGAACGCAAAGAAGGTCCACAGCGCCGCGTGGGGGCTGCCGGTCAGGGCAATCGAGCTGCCATAGCTCTTGGGGATGAAGAACCCGCCGTAGGCCGCCATGGCGGCCGTGAAGCCCAGCGTTGCGGCGCCCAGGGTGTTGCCCTCCTTGTTGGCCTGGGCCACGGCAGCCGCGTTGTGCTTGTCCACACCGCGCATGGCTTCGGTCAGGAAGATCACGGGGATCATGCGGAAGGTGGAGCCGTTGCCGATGCCGGTGGTGAGGAACAGCACCAGGAAGCACACGAAGAAGCCAGCAAACTGCCCCTCATTGCCCTCCGAGGGCAGGAAGAACGTGACACCCGCCACGGCAATCGCCATGACGATGAAGTTCCACAGCGTGACGCGCGCGCCGCCGAGCTTGTCGGCCAGCCAGCCGCCAAAAGGGCGGATCACGGCGCCCACCAGCGGGCCCAGCCAGGCGTAGGCCAGCGGGTTGATGCCGGGGAACTGGCTCTTGATGAGCAGCGGAAAGCCTGCGGCATAGCCGATGAACGAGCCGAAGGTGCCCAGGTACAGCACGCACATCAGCCAGTTGTGCTTGCGCTTGAAAATGGCAGCCTGCGCGGCAAACGAGGCACGCGCGTCGGCAATGTCGTTCATGCCAAACCAGGCGGCCAGTGCAGTGATGGCGATCCATGGCACCCAGATGAAAGCCGCGTTCTGCGTCCACACCTGCACGGTGTTGCCGTCCTTCACGATGGTCTGACCTTCGCCGCCGAAGATGCCGAAGATGCCGGCAGTGACCACCAGCGGGCTCAGGAACTGCACCACCGACACGCCCAGATTGCCGAGGCCCGCATTCACGCCCAGTGCCGAGCCCTTGCGCTCCTTCGGGAAGAAGAAGCTGATGTTGGCCATGCTGGAGCTGAAGTTGCCGCCGCCCAGACCGCACAGCAGCGCCAGGATGAGCATGGTGGGGTAGGCCGTGGTGTTGTCCTGCACCGCAAAGCCGATGCCGATGGCGGGAATCAGCAGGCTGGCGGTGGAGATCGCCGTCCAGCGGCGGCCGCCGACCAGCGGGACCATGAACGAGTAGAAGATGCGCAGCGTGGCGCCCGACAGCGCGGGCGCTGCGGCCAGCCAGAACAGCTGGTTGGTGGAGTACTTGAAGCCCAGGCCCGGCAGGCTCACGGCGACCACGCTCCAGACCTGCCAGATGGCGAAGGCCAGGAACAGTGCGGGTACCGAGATCCACAGGTTGAGCTTGGCGATGGCTTCGCCTTCGCGCTCCCAGAACGATTTGTCCTCGGGGGCCCAGAGGGTGAGCAGACGCCCCTGGCGCCTGCTGGCGGGTGTGGCTGACATGGTGGTTCCTTGGAAATTGAGGGTTCAGCGGGGCGCAGACGCGGTGGTGGCGGCGGTCTGTGTGCCCATGAGATCGGTGCGGCGCACCTCGGTGAAGTACATCCAGATCAGCGAGACCCACACCACGCCATACATCAGCATGAAGGCGCTGGAGCGGATGCCGGTGAGGTCCATCAGAGCGCCGAACAGGATGGGCAGGATGAAGCCGCCCATACCGCCAGCCAGGCCCACGATGCCGCTGATGGCGCCGATGTTCTGCGGGTAGTCGTCGCTGATGTACTTGAAGACACTCGCCTTGCCGAAAGCCCAGGCGATGCCCAGCAAGAACATGAGGCCGGTGAACATGTACACATTGAGGCCGATGTGGAAGGTCTTGGGGCCGTTGACGGTGACGATGGTGAAGTCGGTCTGCGGGTAGCTCAGCAGGAACAGGCAGATCCAGCTCACCCACATCACCCACCAGGTCACGCTGTGCGCGCCGTACTTGTCAGAGAGCATGCCGCCGATGGCACGCAGCACGCCGCCGGGCAGCGAGAAGCAGGCGGCCAGCAGCGCGGCCACGCGGATGTCGAGGCCAAACTCGCCCACGTAGTACTGCACCATCCACAGCGACAGCGCCACATAGCCGCCGAACACGATGCTGTAGTACTGGCAGTACTTGAGCACCTTGGGGTCCTTGAGCGCCTTGAGCTGGTCGGTGAACTTGACATTGCTGGGCACCAGGTGGGCCGGGTCGCTGTAGCTGAAGCACCAGAACAGCACCAGCGTGCCCAGCATGATGGCCGCGTACACCTGCGGCACCATGGTCCATCCGAAGGCCACCAGAATCACCGGCGCCACGAACTTGTTCACGGCCGCGCCCGAGTTGCCCGCACCGTACACGCCCATGGCCGTGCCCTGGCGGTGCTTGGGAAACCAGCGCGCCACATAGGGCGTGCCGACCGAGAACGAGCCGCCGGCCAGGCCGACGAACAGGCCGATGGTGAGGAAGTGCCAGTATTCGGTGGCGTAGCCCATCATCCAGATGGCGGGCACGGTGGTGGCCATGACCGCGGTCATCACGATGCGGCCACCGTACTTGTCGGTCCAGATGCCGAGCGGCACCCGCACCAGCGAGCCCGTGAGCACGGGCATGGACATGAGCAGCCCGAACTGTGTGGAGTTCAGGTCCAGCATCTTCTTGATGGGGATGCCGATGACGCCGAACATCATCCAGACCATGAAGCACACCGTGAAGGCGAAGGTGCTGACGATGAGCACCGACCAGGCCTGGCGGGTGCGCTGCGGGCTGTCGCCCGGGGGCAAGGGGGTATGGGCCATTGCGCGGTTCCTGTTCTTCTCTTTTGCGTAGGCTGTATGGTCGGTTTTCCGGACCGCCGTGAACATCCTCCGCAAGCACATCTGCACCGCAGCAAAAGAACTAGTTCGCGCAGGCAAGGCAGCAGGTGCGCATCGTTCGAAAGAACTATGGTCTGCAAAGCCGGGACAGCTGCCGCACGCAGGCAGCGCGCGCACCAACGCATCCGCCCCCCGGCCAGGGAGCGGATTTCAAGCCAAAACAGGCTCCAGCGCTTGGCGGCCTCAATTCTGAAGTGCAACACCGAGAATTGAGGCCAAGATGTCAAAGAAGAATTACCAGCAGTTGAGCCAGAGCGAACGTCATGCGATAGCCCTTGGACTGCAGCAAAAGCAAAGCCTCAGCGCCATAGCCCGTGCCCTGGGGCGCTGCAAAAGCACCATCAGCCGAGAATGCCAACGCAATGCAGGCGCCAAGGGCTATACCTCCAAGTTT
>NZ_AGTS01000018.1 GCF_000238595.1 Acidovorax sp. NO-1
CGCCCGTGGGGGTGTTTCCTTCGGCGGCTCGCGGCAAGGTGTGATTGAAGCGTCTTCCCCACGCCCGTGGGGGTGTTTCCGTGCCCTTCTTTTCGCCGTAGGTGTGGCGTTCGTCTTCCCCACGCCCGTGGGGGTGTTTCGCCGGGTGGTGACGCAATCGCTACGCGGGAGGGTCTTCCCCACGCCCGTGGGGGTGTTTCCAGTCGGCAGTGCCTGCGCAGCAGCCCCACGGCGTCTTCCCCACGCCCGTGGGGGTGTTTCTACTCGGGTGACTTGTGCAGCCCCAGCTTTGCCGTCTTCCCCACGCCCGTGGGGGTGTTTCCGCGTCTGCGGTGTTCAGCGGCCTGCAGGGCAAGTCTTCCCCACGCCCGTGGGGGTGTTTCCGGGGGCGCTCACGAAGCCTACATG
>NZ_AGTS01000017.1 GCF_000238595.1 Acidovorax sp. NO-1
CGCCCGCCGTCAGCGCCGACAGGCGCCCGCGCCCGCCCGACTTCACGTTGATGACCGATTGGCCGATCATGGCGCAGCCCGCCATGCCGCCGATGAAGCCCGTGGCAATGTTGGCAACGCCCTGGCCCATGCACTCGCGGTTCTTGTTGCTGGGGGTGTCGGTGAGGTCGTCCACGATGGAGGCCGTCATCATCGACTCCAGCAAACCAACCACAGCCAAGGTCATCGAATAAGGCAAGATGATCTTGAGCGTGTCCAGGTTCAGCGGCACGTCGGGCAACAGAAAGACCGGCAGGCTGCTAGGCAACTCGCCCATGTCGCCCACGGTGCGTATATCCAGTCCCATGGCAATGGAGACAGCGGTAAGGACGACGATGGTCACCAGGGGTGAGGGAATCGCCTTGGTGATGTAGGGCAGGCCGTAGATGATGGCCAGGCCCGCTGCTGTCATGGCGTACACCACCCAGCTCACGTTGGTGAGCTCGGGCAGCTGGGCCATGAAGATCAGGATGGCCAGCGCATTCACGAAGCCAGTGATCACCGAGCGTGAGACGAAGCGCATCAGCGCCCCCAGCTTGAGCACGCCCGCCAGGATCTGCAGCACGCCCGTGAGCACCGTGGCCGCCAGCAGGTACTGCAGGCCGTGGTCCTTGACCAGCATAACCATGACCAGCGCCATGGCGCCCGTGGCCGCCGAGATCATGCCCGGCCGGCCCCCGGCAAAGGCAATGATCACGCAGATGCTGAACGAGGCGTACAGCCCTACCTTGGGGTCTACGCCCGCGATGATTGAAAACGCAATGGCCTCGGGAATGAGGGCCAGCGCAACGACGATGCCCGCGAGCAGATCGCCCCGGACATTGGCAAACCAGGTTTGCCGGATGGAAGAAAGATTCATGGGAAAAAGGCAACGCCACCGACGACAGCCGATGCGCTGCAGACTGCGGAAACAACGAGAGAAATGCGCAGCGTCAAGCCGCCAAAAGGCAGCGAGGAAGCAATTAGCAAGAGAGGGAAAGTCCGCTAGAACAGGGACTTGAAGCGCGCCAGGCTATGGCGGAGTGACGGAGCAGAAATACCCAAGCGGCAGCTCACGGTTCGGGATGAACACCGTGGCTTCGGAGCACTTGGACATGGGTTGCAGCACGCAAGTATTGTAGACCGGCAGCCAAGCGCAGGGCCTAAGCGGGCGTGGCAACGCCACCAGGCTTGGTACTTTACGACCCCCACCTATGGGGAAGAAGCTCCGTCACGCGGTTTGCGCGATGGGAAGGCAAACGAAACGGCCTTGATTGCGCTCTGCCTGGCGGGCAAGCCCGGAGTGGCTCAGCCTCAATGACAAAAATAAACAAGCTACTTGCGTACTTACTCGTTAGTCAAAGGCGGGTTGAGCTGGCTTTACGACCGGTTGACCCTCAGCAACCCAGGCGTCGTAACCACCCGCCATCGACACTACATTCAGGTATCCCATGGCTTGCATAGTGGTTGCGGCAAGTGCTGAACGTCCGCTCGTTTTGCAACACAACAACACGTTCATGTCACGCCTCTCCAACGCAGGTGTTCCTGACAGCTTGAATTCCAGCAATCCCCGTGGAATATTGATTGCGCCGACCAAGTGCCCCACAGCGAATTCATCGGCCTCACGGACATCAATGATCACATCGGTTGACTGAAGCACATCCGAGGCATTTTTTACGGATATCTCGGTGCATTGAGCCTTGGCGGCGAGGACAAGATCGTGTGCTGTTTTCATGGTGTGGCAATTAAATCGGTTTGTATGGGATTACGGCGCATGCGCCAAGCGCTGCACACAGATATCGAAAGGGATATTTCAAAGTACCCCTCCCGATGCAGTTTCAGAACGCAAGTGTCCGTACGCCGGGCTTGAGTAGGTGTGCCGCGATCTCGGCGGGCTTTGCGGCTGTCACGCCTGTCAGCAAGTCGGCGGGCTGACGACCGGTATTCGGCAGGTACAGGGCACACACCTCTACTTTGGCTCCCGCTTTGATCAAGCCTTGAAGCATCTGCTGCGGCGTGACGTTGCGCGGTTTCAAGCTGGGCATGTTCTGGCCGTTGACAGCTATGTCACCAGCTGCGTCACATAGCAGCACGCGCACGTCGACCTTCTGTTCAAGCGCCTGTCCGGCAAGGACAAGACCTGCGCCCTGGGCCATAGCTGCGCCGGAATGTATGGACACAAACAACTCGTCGGCCTGGGCCGCAATAGCGGCTGACATCAATACGGCTGTGATCAGGAAAGATTTCTTCATGGTGGGAGACTCAGGTGGATTGAATATTAAGTAACAGGGAACAGGGAACAGGGAACAGGGAACGCGGACTCAAAGCCGCGGCAGGGAAGTCAGCGCTGGTTTTCGGGAACGTAAGTAGCCGGAGGAAGCCCCAGCCCCGAGCGAAGCTCGGCGGCGGTGCGCACTGCGCCGAGACTTGAAATGCGACCGTTTTCAAGACGCAGCAATGTGGCGGTACCCGTCTGGCGGGGAAAATCGGCAACAACGGCCACTTCATCGGCCTCGCGCACCAGAGCGATCGAATAAGAAAGCTCTCGAAGCTTGGGCAGCGCGAACATACGCGTGATGAGTGCAGGCATGCCGCTGATATCGGCTATATAGACCAAGCGCATGCGTGTCATCACGCCGGCGGGTTCAGCCGACAAGACGGCGCTCACCATGTCACTGACGGGTTTCTCGCTGGCCATCAGCACCCACCGGGTGTCAGGCGGAATGACCACCGGTTTGTCATGCTGATCCTTGAACTTCATTTCGGGAAGCGCCGACCCCACTGAAAGTGGTGCAGCAGCCAGTATTCCGTGCTGCGATAGCAGCACGGCGCAAAGCACCGTGTAAGCGCTGAGCGCACGCCACGCGCTTCGGAGTTGATTCTGGGATGCGAGGTTGATGGTGCTCATTTCAGGAATCGCAAGGTGATGGGCATTCAATGCGGGACGCAGTGACGTGGTCGGTGTTGATCAGGTGATCGGCCATACCAGAAAACGCACGCTGGATGGATGCGCGCAAGGCCAAGTCATCTACTTGTTCGGCAAGCGCTAGCTGCATACACAACATCCACTCGTCGCGCACTACTGCGTCGATGGCATAGGGCTTATGGCGTCTGCGCAGATGGGGATGACCCCGCTCCAGCAAGTACAAGGGCGGACCGCCGAACCAACCGCTGAGGAACTTGAACAGGCTTTCGGCGCTGCCAGAAAGGCTACTCGGGTGGAGCTGACGCACAGCGTGCGCCTCGGGCAACTCGTCCATCAACCTGTAGAACCGGTCGACAAGTCTCTGGATGGCGGGTGCGCCACCCAAGCATTCGTAGATGCTGGCGGCTGCGGTGGTGCTGGCAGAAGCGCAAAAAGACGTCATATGGTGTGAGAGGACAGTTCCGCATAGCGAGATTCGAGGGCGTTGGCATCCTCCGTAGGTGCACGCACGCGTGCCAGAAACTCGTCGCGCGTGCATCCGCCGAACCAGGGATGCCAGCGACGCTGTTCCAGCACGCTCGATACGGCGCGACCTTGCTTGGCGTGGCTGCAGAACAACAAGGTTTCACCGGGCAAGGTGAACACCTGACGCGTAGCGCTCTCCCATAAAGCTTCTGGCTGAGCCGGTCTAAGTTGGTGCGGGCAAGCATCCACCGACAGCAGATCGCCGCAGAACAACCGATCTCGCCACAAATAGCTCACGCAGCCTGCTGTGTGGCCTGGCGTCGGAATAACTCGAAGCAGTTCGTTGCCAAACATCAGTGCACTGCTTTCGCAACCCTGCGGATTGGCCTTGGCAGAGACCACCTGCTGGATGCGTGGCGCGCCGAGCGCGTCCAACGCAGCGGATTCACAAGGAAGGAATGCGTCGTGTTCGTGGGTGCGTAGCAGCCAACACAAATGCAAATGGTGTTCCTGCAGCATGGCTTTGAGCAGCGCCACGTCGGAGCCGCGTGCATCCAACAGTACGCACTCGCGGGTATCCAGGTCGGCAAGCAAATAGCTCATTGCGCCACTGGTCTCGTCGGGGAGGATTCGAAAGTACATAACGGTGGTGAGGACGTTGCGGTCAGGAAAGCTGGATGTCCCTTAGCTAGACTCAAGCTTGGACGCGACCGCGACGCCAGACAAGCAGTGGCCAGGCAAAGGCCGACACAGCGCCACCCACGGCCGCCGCTAGACCGAGCAGAGCGGCCCAGTCGAGCCAGTAGCCCATGTCCGACAGAGTTGAGTGCAGCGACCCTGGCAACACCATAAAAGCTGCAACGGCGACCACCACTCCGGTAAGCAGCGCAGGCAGAAAGCCTGCGCTCCATCGGGCGCCAGCAGCTCGCCAAGCCATGCCCATTAGCGCCAGCCAAAGCAACGCTCCCCCAACCAGTAGGGGCCAGACACCAAGCGCAATTTCCCACAAGATGTTCAGCATCAGCCAGATTTCGTACATGATTGGTTTCCTTGAGTTGTTGGTTCAGCCGAAGGGATTTCAGACCCGGCCCTTTAGAACGGACATGTAAGCCGGCTTGAGCATGCGGACCTTCATCAACCATGCGAAGAAGCTATCCTGCAGAGGATCGATCACCGGCAGCGTGGGTGTAAGGCGTCCCTCGTAGTCGAACTCGATCAGCATGGCCGATCCTTCGCGTGTGATCAGCGGACAGGACGTGTAGCCGTCAAAGCTCTCGTTGGCCTGGCGCCCGGCGATCACCTCCACCAGGTTGTGCGCCACTAGCGGGGCACTCTTCTTAACGGTGGCGGCGGTCTTGCCGCGCGGCGTGCCATTGATGTCGCCGATGCCGAACACGTTGGGAAAGCGGCGGTGCTGCAGCGTGCTCTTGTCCACCTCCAGCCATCCACCGGTGGCAAAAGGGCCTTCCTTCCAGGCCAGCTCGCTGTTCTTCACCGCGTCGGGCGCTCGCGTGGGGGGAACCACGTGGATGAAGTCGTAGGACATCTCTTTTGTCCCGCCCTCGGATAACGCAAAGGTGGCGCGACGGGCACCGATGTCGATGGCGGTGAGTTTGCGTGAGAAATCCACATCTATGCCGAGACCTTGCCATCGTTGCAGCACGTTGTCGTTGACCACCTTGACACCAAATACATTGCCCAGTGCCGACTCGAAATGAATTTTTGATGCCCCTAGGGTGCCCGCCTTCGCCAGTCGGTCACGTAGCATGAAGGTCATCTTCAGGGGCGCACCAGCGCATTTGAGCGGTGTGGCGGGTAGCGTCATCACGGCGTTGCCACCTCGGGCGGTAAAAGTCTGCATGGCTGCCCAGGTGGCCTGAGCGGCCTCTGGGCTGGGGTAGACGCTGGTCAGACCTTCGCGTCCAATGGCAGACACATCCATGCCGGTAATCTGCGCATAGTCCAAGTGCACGCCGGTGGCCACCACCAGAAAGTCGTAGGGTATGCGTTGCCCGCTCGCTGTGACGACGGTGTTTGCCACGGGATCGAAGTGAGCCACCATGTCTTTCACCCATTCGATGCCAGCAGGTAGGAAGTCGGCGTTGCGGTCCCGTACCTTGGACACCGGCCAAACACCTGATGCGACCAGGGTGTATCCCGGCTGGTAGTTGTGTTCTTCCTTGCGGTCGATGATGGTGATCTTCCCACCGTCGAGTAGTTGCGTCAGTCGATTGGCCACGGCGATGCCACCCAGGCCGCTGCCGGCAATCACTATGCGTGCGCTGGTCTTGATCGCTGCTTTTGCCGACTTCGGCGCGGTGGCGCTGGCCACGAGGGGGGCGGCCGCAAGGGCCTGCAGCCATTGCCTACGCGTAGTGTCAACAGCAGGGTCGATCTGAACGTTCGTCATTTTTGTCTCCTTATGTGTAGGTATTTGACGATGAGGGTTTGACGGACACTCAATCGCTTGTCCGCATCTGCGTGAACTAGGTCTTGAGCACCCAGCGCAGTGCCATTGCAACGAGGGTTAGTACGGCGATGCTGGCGAGCCAGATGCCGGCCATCCAGAGCAAGCGGATCCACAGCGGTGCCAGCGGTTCGTCGGCGCACTTCGCGGTGATAGCAGGCCAGCGCAGCAGAGGGGTTTTCATGCGTGGTACCCGTCTGCGTTGACCTTGCCGCGGAACACCCAGTAGGACCAGGCGGTATAGCCCAGGATCATGGGCAGCACGAAGGCCGTACCCCAAAGCATGAAGACCTGGCCGCTGCGGTCGGTGGCGGCTTCCCAGATGGTCACGGCACCGGGCACGACATACGGGAACACGCTGATGCACAGGCCCACGAAGCTCAACAGGAAAATTCCCAGCGTGAGTAGGAATGGCGCGGTCTCATGGCCGGCCTTGAGGCTGCGTACAAAGGCCACGCTGGCCAGTGCAACCATCAACGGCACGGGCGCCACCCAAAACAAGTTGGGCAAGTTGAGCCATTTACTGAAATAGTCCGCACTCAGGAACAAGGTTGCGATGCTGACTGCCACGATAGCTGCCAGCGTGGCACCGCCCAGCCACCACGCCATGGATCTGGCCTGGTGTTGCAGCGAACCCTCCGCCTTCATTACCAGCCACGTCGAACCCAACAGCGCGTATGCCACCACAAGACTCAAGCCGGTGAGCAGCGTGAAGGGCGTGAGCCAGTCCCACCAGCCACCCGCATAGGATCGTCCGCTGATTGCCACACCTTGCAGCAGCGCGCCGAGGATGACTCCCTGCGAGAACGCGGCCAAAAACGATCCACCGGTGAAGGCCAAATCCCAGAATTTCTGATGACCCGGATCTCGCCACCGGAACTCAAAGGCGACACCGCGGAACACCAGGGCCAACAGCATGGCGATGATGGGCGCGTACAGGGCGGAAAAGATCAGGCCGTAAGCCAGCGGAAAGGCAGCCAGCAACCCGCCGCCGCCCATCACCAGCCAAGTCTCGTTGCCGTCCCAGACCGGTGCGATGCTGTTCATAGCGGTATCGCGGTCGTGGCCCACCTTGAAGGTGTTGAACAGGATACCGATGCCGAGGTCGAAACCGTCGAGCACCACGTAGATGAAGACGGCCACCACAATGATGAGGGCCCAGATGATGGTCAGGTCGATGTTCATACGGTTCCCCTTATTCGTTGGCCAGGGCATCGGGGTGCAGCGCTACGGCGGGAGTGGTGCCAGCGGCGCGCGCGGGGATATTGGGCGGTGCCGACTCGTGTACCACCGGCGGCTTGGCCATCAGCTTTAGGATGTAGAGGACACCGGCGCCGAAGACCGCGAAGTACACGACCACAAAGGCCACCAGCGAAGCTGCCACGGCCGGTGCTGCCAGAGGTGAAGCCGACTCGGCCGTGCGCATCAGACCCTGGATGGTCCAGGGCTGGCGGCCCACCTCGGTGGTGATCCAGCCCGCGAGCACCGCCACCAACCCCGAGGGGCCCATGGCCAGCGCAAAACGGTGCAACCACTTCCATTCGTACAGGCGGCCGCGGGCACGGGCCCACAGGCTGAGCATACCGAGCCCGGCCATCAGGAAGCCCAGGCCGACCATGATGCGAAACGCCCAAAACACCATGCCCACCGGCGGATGGTCGGCCACCGGCACGGTGTCCAGACCCTGCATGGGCGCGTTGAGGTCGTGCTTGAGGATTAGCGAGGACAGCTTGGGAATCTGCACCGCGTAGTCGACCCTGCCCTCGGCGCTGTTGGGAATGCCGAACAGGATCAGGGGTGCGCCTTCCGGGTGGCTCTGGTAGTGGCCTTCCATGGCCATTACCTTGACCGGCTGGTGTTCGAGCGTATTGAGCCCGTGCAAGTCACCCAGAAAGATCTGCAGTGGTGCCACGATGGCTGCCATCCACATAGCCATGGAGAACATGAGGCGGGCGCGCGGGTTGGCGCGGTCTTTCAGCAGGTGCCAGGCACCGACTGCGCCCACCAGGAAGGCGGTGGTCAAATAGGCCGCCGAGAGCGTGTGCACCAGCCGGTAGGGAAAGCTGGGGTTGAAGATGATGGCAAGCCAGCTGCCAGCAGAGATGAACTGCCCGTTGGCGTTGATCGCGTAGCCCGCCGGGGTTTGCATCCAGCTGTTGACCGAGAGGATCCAGAACGCCGATACGAAAGTGCCCAAGGCGACCATCAGCGTGGCGGTGAAGTGCAGCTTCTTGCCCACGCGGTTCATGCCGAACAACATCACACCCAGGAAACCGGCTTCGAGGAAGAAGGCGGTCAGCACCTCATAGGCCATCAGCGGGCCGATGATCGGTCCGGCCTTGTCGGAGAACACCGCCCAGTTGGTGCCGAACTGGTAGGACATGACGATGCCCGAGACCACGCCCATGGCAAACACCAGCGCGAAGATCTTGATCCAGTAGCGGAACAGGTTCATGTAGTCTTCGCGACCGGTCTTAAGCCACAGGCCTTCGAGCACCGCGAGGTAACTCGCTAGGCCGATGGTGATAGCGGGAAACAGGAAGTGGAAACTCACCGTGAACGCAAACTGGATGCGCGCCAACAGGAGTGCGTCGGGCAGGTCAGACATCGGGTGTTTCCTTGAATCGGTGAAGTGGCAGACGCCTTTCACTTATCAAGAGCCGTGCCAACAGGCGCCGGTACAAAAAACTAATGAATTCAAGGCTCCCGGCGTGATGGGCAGCCTGACTGCCACAACGCTGCCAGGTTTCTTCTGCCAAAGCAGTCAGTTATCTGCCAAACTGGCAGACCAACTTGGCAGTGATTGACCGCAGGTACCCGCTGGAATCCTGTGCAATGTTCCGAAAGATCCACCCGATGGCCCACGTGTTGCCCGAATTGCTCTCGTACCTGGAAAGCCTGGCTGAGCCGCACATCCTGCTCGACCGCCAATACCGCATCCTCGCCGCCAATGCGGCCTACCGTAGCCAGTTCAGCCCGCGCGCCTCGGTGGTCGGGCGCACCTGCTACGAGGTATCCCACCACTTCAGCGTGCCGTGTGACCAGGCGGGTGAAAGCTGCCCTCTGGCGCGTGCGCGCGAGTCGGGCCAGCGCGAACGCGTGCTGCACCTGCACCACACGCCCCAGGGCGAGTCGTACGTGAACATCGAGCTGGTGCCACTGCTAGATGCAACGGGTGAACAGGCGTATTTCGTGGAGAAGATGGAGCCCTTGCGCGTGGCCCAGGGTCAGCCCGTGCGGCAGGGACTGGTGGGCCGTTCGCCGGCCTTCCAGCGCATGTTGGAGCTGGTGGCTCGGGTTGGGCCGTCGCAGGCCAGCGTGCTGCTGCTCGGAGAGTCGGGTACAGGCAAGGAGTTGGTGGCCCAGGCTGTGCACGATGCCAGCCCGCGCGCAACCCACCCGCTGGTGGTGGTGGACTGTGCGAGCCTGCCCGAGAATCTGTTCGAGAGTGAACTGTTCGGCCACGAACGAGGCGCCTTCACTGGTGCCAATACCAGCAAGCCCGGGTTGGTGGAAGCCGCCAGTGGCGGTACTTTGTTTCTGGATGAAGTGGGCGACATTCCGCTAGCCATGCAGGTTAAGCTGTTACGCCTGCTGGAGAGCGGCACCTACCGCCGCGTTGGCAGCAACGAGCTGAGGCGCACCGATGTGCGCGTGGTCTCGGCCACACACCGCGACCTCAAGGCCATGGTGACCGACGGGCGCTTCCGCGAAGACCTGTATTACCGGCTCAGCACATTCCCCATTGCCCTGCCGGCGCTGCGGGAACGGGGAGACGACATTGCGCTGCTGGCGGCAGCGCTGCTGGAGCGGGTGGCGCCGCAACGGCGTCTGAGCCTGTCTGCAGATACGCTGGCCTTGCTCCAGCGCTATCCGTTCCCGGGCAATGTGCGTGAGCTGCGCAATGTTCTGGAGCGCGCTGCCTTGCTGGCCGACGGCCACAGTATCGAGCCAGTGCATGTGGAGCGCGCACTGGGTACCGACGCGAGGCCTTCGCCGGTGGCATTGCAACGCGCAGAAGCGCCGGAGGCCACAGCATCCGGCGCGGAGTCTTCATTGCGAAGCGTCGAGCGTGCCGCCCTGCAGGCCCAGCTCAAGGCCCACCGCGGCAGCCGCGCCGAACTGGCGGAAAAACTCGGGATTAGCGAGCGGTCTCTCTACCGCAAGCTTCGCGAGATCGGTGACGCCCCTGACGCGGCTTGAAGCACGGAACCCGGGCTGCCAGGGTCAGAGCTTACGGGTCGAGAAGTACCAGTCTTTCATGGCGTAGCCCTCGCCCTTGCGCGCTTCGATAGCGGCCGGGGTCTTGGGTGGCGGCACGATGACATCGCAGCCCGGCGTCCAGCCCTCAGGCGTGGCGATCTTGTGGGCGTCGCTGGTCTGCATGGCGGTCAGAAGGCGCACGAACTCGTCGATCGAGCGGCCATTGCTCATGGGGTAATACACCATGGCGCGCAGCTTACCTTCGGGGTCGATGAAGAATGTGGCGCGAACAGCCTGCGTGTCGGCAGCACCCGGGTGAATCATTCCGTAGGCACGAGCCACATCCATCTTGATGTCGTCAATGATGGGGAAGGGAATCTCCACGCCGAAGCTGGTCTTGATGCTTTGCATCCAGGCCAAGTGCGAGTAGATACTGTCGATGGACAGACCCAGCAGTTCGCAGTTCATGCTCTTGAAGGTGTCTGAAGCCTTGGCGAAGGCGATGAACTCGGTGGTGCATACGGGCGTGAAGTCGGCTGGGTGCGAGAACAGGATCAGCCACTTGCCTTTGTAGTCGTCCAGGCTGCGCTCTCCGTGGGTAGTGTTGGCCTTGAATGCCGGTGCGGCTTCGTTGAGGTGGGGGAAGCTTGAGTTCGATGCGTTTTCCATGAGGGACTCCGTTGGAAGGTTGAAGAATCAACCGAACAGCTGTTGGCTGTTCGATGGGTTCAGTGTCGACCCACCATGGAACACCGCTCATGACATGGATCATGGCGGCGGTTGTCTTATCCTATGCCGCCGATAGCCTCAGGCGGCTGCGCTTCAAAGGTTGGAGCCGGGTTGCAGCAGCGATTCGTCCATGATGCGGTACAGACGGCCCAGTTTGTCCACTGGCTGCAAGGCACCTGCTTTCACCAGCGCCGAAATTTCGCGACTCACCGTCTCCTGTTTCAGGTCCATCATGGCGCCCATGTCCTCGCGCGAGAACAGCGTGACGAAAGCCGGATCGGTGGTGTGGCGCATCTTGAGGATGAACTGGCAGACCCGCTGTTGCGCGGTGCCGAAGTTGATCGAGGCCAGCCAGTCGTCGGCTTCTCGCAGCGCCTTATGCCACTTGTCGAGCAGGCCTGCGTGCATGCGCGGCGAGTTCAGATTCAGCTTGTGCACCACCTCGGTTGGAATGCGGCACAGCGTCACATCGGTCAGCGCGGCCGCCTCGCTGTCGTAGCGGCCGGTGGCTAGCGCCTCCAGGCCGACCACATCGCCCGGACGCAGCAAGCGCAGGATGCGTCGGCGCCCGTCACCTGTGATTCGGGACAGTTTGAGCATGCCGGAGCGCAATGTGAAGATGCCACCCGCTGCGTCCCCCTCGTTGAACAGCACCTGGTGCGCCCGGTACGCCATGTCATCAATGGGCGCGTGGATGAGGGCAAAGTCCTCCTCGTTGAGATTGGAGAACAGGGCGACCTCACGCACTGCACACGATCTGCAGTCGGAGGTGCCGCGCCAGGCGGATTGGGTATGAATGGGGATCATGGTTGATGTGAAACGGAGGCTTGGACAAGGTTCGAGGCGTGTAGACGTATCGCTGTTGGCCGGACGCCATACAGCGAGGCTAGGCGATCCACGGCAGAAACCAGCACGTGTCCCGTCGGTAGGCCGCATAGCCCGGGTGCGCCATAAGCATCCAGCGCTCCTCCAGCACGGCCTTGCTGACCATCACGGCAACCAACGCACCGAGGGCCAGCCAGGCCAGCCAGGTTGTGTTGGCCCATGCGGCTGCAATGCCACACGCCATCACCGCGGTGTACATCGGGTGGCGGATCCACCGGTAGGGGCCCTGCTGGACCAGTCGCGCTCCGGCGCGCGGTACAGGCCTGATGTTGAAGTTGCCCGGCCGGTTGGTTGACACCGCCCAGATCCCCACAAACGCGCCCGCGACTGAGGTAACCCAGGCACCAGCAGGCGCCTGGTCCGACAAGAATGAAGGCAATCCCAGCCACGCCAGCAGCACGATCAACCCGAATTGCAAGGCCACCAGGATGCTGCCCAGCGTGCGTTGCACACCGTTATCGCTCATGTCGCCCCCCGTTTTCACGGGCGACGCGCGACCATGCCGATCAGCGCAGAGCGGCCATGGTGACCGCTGCCCTCGGCCAGCTCGGCTTCGTATTCTCGCAAGGTGTCAATGTCGAGCTCGCTAAAGGCTTCCCGCAACAAGGATTCTGTGTAGAGGTGCGACACCAAGGGCGGCCCCCCTGTGCGGTAGTCAAGCTGCCGGGGGGTGTAGCCCTGCAGCACGAGCCATCCGCCGGGTTTCAGGGAGCGCACCATGTTGGTAAACAGGCGCGCGCGCAAGTCCGGATCGGCAAACTGCACGAAGATGGCCGCAACCCCGTCGAGGGCAGCGTCTGGCCAGGCGTAGGCATCACAGTCGGCCACTGCGAAGTTGACCGTCACGCCCCGCTGCGCCGCGAGTTCCCGGGCTTTGGCCACGCCGGTGGCCGCGATGTCGAATGCATCAACCTTCAACCCTTGTTCCGCCAACCAGACACTGTTGCGACCTTCGCCATCGGCCACGCACAGAACCTGCTCGCCTGGTGACCAGACGTGGGCATGCTCGCGCAACCATCCATTGGGCTCGGCGCCGAACAGGAAGCCGGGTGCGGCGAAACGCTGATTCCAGGTGTTGGCTGGATCGCTGAACGCTGGGGTGTTTTTCGAGGTCATGTTCTGGGTGGGGGTGCTCATCTCGGGGCGGTTCGTAGTTGGCGCAGGCGACTCTCCAGCGCGGCGGGGTTGAGGATGCCGAAATGTGCATCGACTTGTCTGCCCTTGGCATCAAAGAAGAGCGTGATGGGCAGATCGCGTGATGCGATGGCTTGTCCGAGCGAGGACCCGCTGTCCAGCAGCACCTCGCGCAGGGTGAAACCTTGTTGTTGCAGGAAGCTTTGCACCGTGGCGTGCGATTCGCCCTGGTTAACGAAAAGAAAGGCCACCGTGGGTTCTCGCTGCTGAGCGGCCGCCAGCATCGGCATTTCCACCCGGCAAGGACCGCACCAGCTGGCCCACAGGTTGACCACCACTGGACGCCCGCGCGCAGCCTCGGTGAGGCTGAGCACCCGTGCATCCTCGATCCGAACCAGTTGAACGGGGGGGCAGGCTGTGGGTACCGGCCAGCCCGCTGGCCAGGGTTGCCAGCCACCAGAAAGCGACACCCGCTGTGCCGCTCACCGCCAGCGGCCTGCGCAGCCAAGGCGTGACCGAGCCGCGCCATGCCAGCCACCAGCCCTGCCGGCGCACTCCATCCACCATCGCGCAGATCGAATGCCGCCCACGGCGATGCAAGATATGCATCCGCGTGCCACACGAGGTAGGCCAGTCGCGCCGCCACCAGACCTAACAGCGCCGCATGGGTCACCGTGCGTCCCGCCTGTTCTCCCGGTACCTTGTCCGCGCCCTGGCAAGCCAGGCGACTGGCCAGCCACGAGCTCCCCCAGATCGCGATCAACAGAAGAACGGGCGCCAGTGGCAGGGCAATTGGGCCTAGGGACAAAGACAGCATGGATTCAGTCGGCTCCGGTTCTCGGAGCGGGGGTGGCCGGTTCAATTGCGCGATGCAGAAAGCTCACCAGGGCGTGCGCGTGGGGTGCCATGGCTTCGCGCAGGTCGTGGTCTCCCTCCACCAGCAGCAGACGCGCATTGCTGGATGTTGCCAGCAGACGGTAAGCATCATCCACCGGAACGGTGCGGTCCCGCAGACCATGCACCAAGAGGATTGGACAGCGCACGGCAGGCAACGTTCCCAATGGAGCAATCTCGTCAAAAGTGACGCCGATGACCCGCTGCACATGCCGCATCACATACCAGCCAAGCAGTCCATATGGGATCTGCTTATCTGCCATAAAGCGGCGCATCACCTCGGCGGGATGGGCAAACGCAGACAGGCTGACCACAGCGCCGACGTCATGGTGACGTGCGGCATGCAGCAACGCTGCAGCCGCTCCAACCGAGTGGCCCAGCAGCGCTACGCGGTCAGCGGCGATGTTGGGTTGGTGCTTGAGCCATGCGAGACCAGCGGCAATGTCTTCGGCGAAGCGCGGCATCGATGTGAACGTCTCATCGTCGCTGTGCCCATGGCACCGGGCGTCCAGCAGCAACACAGCAAATCCGGCGGCGTGCAACGGTGGCACCACGGGTCCCATCATGGAGGCGTTGGCGCCCCAGCCGTGTATAACCAGCACTGCAGGTGCTGGCGCCGCTACGGTTTGCGGTGGTGACACCAACCAGGCGGCCAGGTGTTTGCCACCCGCAGTTGGGACATGGACTTGCCGAACACGATCCGAGGTCAAGCCAAATGCATCGTCCAAGGGCTCATGAGGCACTCGCGGCGCGCGCAACCCGCGCACGATGCCTCTGTGAGCCAACTTGCGAAGTGCCCAGACGCCGCCCAGCGTGGCCGCTGCCCCAAGCACCGCGGTCATGGGCGCCCGGTCAAATCGACCTGCCTCACGTCACAACCCGTCGCGGGTTGGTGCGGGTCACAAAATGCCGTGATGTTCGGCCGATCACCGCGCCGAAGATCACATGGCCGATAAGGCTGGGCAGCACGGTGGAGGCTCCAAGTTGCCAGGGAAGCGGGTCGTTGAAATAGATCGGCAATGCCAGCGAGTTGATCGCCACATAGTAAGCCGCCCCATTACGCAGCACCGGTCATTACTGGCCATCGTCCGGCTTGGGTGGCCAGAAAGATGAGGAGCAAAGGCAGCGCTGAAACCCAGCCGATGACAAGGTGTTGCACAAAAAGTAACCAGGGTTGGGGGTCGCTGACGTACAGCCCCGCGAATTTCGGGCCGTAGTGGCCAATGCGCAGGCCCGCCGCTTTGAAGATCGGACTCAGCGGAACGATGGCCACGGAGGCGATAGTCCCGGAGCGGAAGCTTTCGACAAGGAGGGCCTTGATTTTCATGGGGCCAGCTCAGGATTGATCGCGCAGAGTGTGGCCGGCAGCATCGATCACCGTGACCCGCACCGGGACAGCTTGGCGCACGCTTTGGGTAACAGTGCAAAACTCCTCGAATTGCGTCAAAGCCCGCTCCAAGTGCTCCAGCGAATTCGCCACTACCCCGAGGGTGATAGTGGAGTGGATACTCAGAATACGCAGCCTTCCTTCGGGGTTGCGCCCCACCTCGGCCGTCACCTCGCAGCGCAGCGGTTCGGGTGCCTGTTTGAACTTGCGCAGCGCAAAAAGAAGTGAGTCGCTCAGACAGTTGCCCACCGAGGCACACAGCAACTGCGCAGGAGACGGGCCGCCCCCCTTACCTAGCGGTGCGGGCTCGTCGGCGATCAGGCTAGAAATGCCTTCACCAAATCGGATCTCAAAACGATAGTCGGCCTGCTGTTGGAGCGAAACGGATACTGTGTTCATTTGGGTGATTTCGATAAGTTTGGGCGAAGGTGCGCAAGGAGCATTCACCCTGATGGGCAGATTGGGCTTGGCACCTCGCAACTCATTTCTTCAGGGAGCAGGTGTTAAAGCCGAAGATGGCATAGGGTGGACACCAGCCGATCAGGCCGGTGGCTAGGGGCACGACACCCAGGTAGCCCCAGATGCCGATGTTGTTGGTAGCGGCACCCGCAATCAAGGCCAGTCCGATGAGGATGCGCAGGGTGCGGTCAATACCGCCGACGTTCTTGGTCATGTTGATTCTCCAAAAGTGAAAAATTGATGGCTAATTAGCCATGGGCGCACTTGATCAAAGTGCGTTCAAGGGGATCTTCAGATACGCGACGCCGTTGTCTTCTTTGGGCGGCAGCTCGCCAGCGCGGATGTTCACTTGAACCGATGGAAGGATCAAGGTGGGCATCTCCAGGGTTGCATCGCGCTTCGTACGCATGGTCACGAATTCATCTGCGCTCACGCCATCGTGCACGTGGATGTTTTTAGCTCGCTGTTCGGCCACCGTCGTCTCGAAAGCCACCGGCCGGTCGTTAGGGGGGTAGTCGTGACACATGAAGAGGCGTGTTTCGGGTGGCAGGCTCAGCAGCTTGCGAGTGGAGGCGTAAAGCGCGCGGGCGTCGCCGCCGGGGAAGTCGCAGCGCGCAGTGCCCACATCCGGCATGAAAAGGGTGTCGCCCACGAACACCGCCTCACCAAAGCGATAGGCAGCACAGGCTGGCGTGTGACCGGGCACGAACATCACCTCACCAGACAGCATGCCCAATGGGATGCTGTCTCCTTCCTGGAAAAGATGGTCGAACTGCGAGCCATCCTGTTTGAAACCCGGCTCCAGGTTGAAAACGCCCTTGAACACCTTTTGAACTGCGGTGATGTTGCCGCCAATGCCGATCTTTCCGCCGAGATGTGCCCGCAAGTACGGCGCGGCCGAAAGGTGATCAGCGTGTGCGTGAGTTTCTAGGATCCATCGCACCTTGAGCTGATGGTTGCGCACATAGTCAATCACCTTGTCAGCAGAGGTGTGCGTTGTGCGGCCCGATTTCGGGTCGTAGTCGAGCACTGAATCGATGATCGCTGCTTCGCTGCCTGGGCCGTTGTGCACAACATAGGACACCGTCCAGGTGGCGGGGTCGAACATTCCATGCACATGGGGCTGAGGGGTTGATGTCGGGGCGGTTGTCATGAGCGGCTCCTTTTTAAATAAGCTGAAGATAATATATTGACAGATAGTTTGTTTGTCAATATATTATTGCTATCGAATGAAAAGTCGTAGGCCACCACACCCCAGAAAGAAGCACCGATGAAGAACTCCGTGATGGACTTGGAACAAATGCAGTTGGCCGCGGACAGGGCCTGCCGAGTGATGAAGGTGCTGGCCAACCCAGACCGGCTGCTCATCCTGTGCCAACTCTCGCAGGGCGAACGCCGGGTTGGTGAGCTTGAAGAGTTGCTGGGCATCGTGCAGCCCACCTTGTCGCAGCAACTAACCGTGTTGCGCGATGAGGAACTGGTGAGCACCCGCCGTGAAGGCAAAAACATCCACTACGCATTGACCAGCCCCAAAGCGCTGGCCGTGATGCAGGTGCTGTACGAACAATTTTGTGTTTGTGAAACGGAGTGAGTCATGACGATTGATTGGGTCAATTTCACGCCCTGGGCTTCGCTGTCCGGCGGCATCCTGCTGGGCGTAGCCTCCGCCTTCTTCATCCTGGTCAATGGCCGGGTGCTAGGCATCAGCGGCATCCTGGGTGGCCTGTTACCACCTAAGCTGGGAGACGCCGGCTGGCGAATCGCCTTCCTGCTGGGCATGCTGGCCGCACCGCTCGTGTACGGCTTGCTGGCGCCTGCCGACTTTGTGCAGGCGCCACGCATCGACGCCGGCTTCGCCACCATTGTGGGAGCCGGGCTTCTGGTAGGTCTGGGCACACGCTACGGCTCGGGCTGCACCAGCGGACACGGCGTCTGCGGTCTTTCGCGCCTGTCGCCCCGCTCACTGGTGGCCACGCTCGCGTTCATGGGTGCGGGTTTCGCCATGGTCTTCGTGGTTCGCCACGTTCTGTAAGGAGCATCTACATGCACCGCATCACCGAGTTCTTTGTGGGCCTACTGTTCGGCCTGGGCCTGTTGCTCTCCGGCATGACCGACCCGGCAAAAGTGCTGGGCTTCCTCGACCTATTCGGCATCTGGGACCCTTCGTTGGCCTTCGTCATGGGTGGCGCGATCGCCGTGGGCTTCTTCGCCTTTGCGCTGGCGCGCAAGCGAACCACCAACTTCATGGGCGGTGCCCTGCACCTACCGAAGTCAACGCAGATCGACAAACGCCTGCTCATCGGCGGCCTGACTTTTGGTGCGGGCTGGGGTCTAGCGGGTTTTTGCCCTGGTCCGGGTATCGTGTCAATGGCCTCGGGCGAGTTGAAGGCTGCGGTTTTTGTGGCGGCCATGCTCTTCGGCATGGCAATTTTTGAAATCGCCGAGCGCGCAGGCTCGCGTCGACGTATGGGAGCGTGAGGTGACCCCTTTCAAAGCCGTACCCCTCTCCGAAACCTTGTCGGTCACCGGGCAAATCTCTCCAGACGACCTTCAGGCGATTGCTGCCGCCGGCTTCAAATCGCTAGTCTGCAACCGTCCAGATGGTGAAAGCCCAGGGCAGTTCAGCTCACAGGATATTGCGACGGCTGCAAACGCAGCCGGACTGAAGCTGGCCTATCTGCCCGTCGTCTCGGGTAGCGTTCGCGCGCAGGACGGACGCGATTTTGGTGACTTGCTGACACAGTTGCCTGGCCCTGTGCTGGCCTACTGCCGCAGCGGTACGCGATCAGCCTTGCTTTGGGCGCTTTCGCAAGTGGGTTCAAAGCCCTGGCCAGATCTCGTACAGAGGGCCGCCCAAGCCGGATTCAACCTGACCACCTTGGTACCACCCGTGCCACCATCGAAATCGTGATGTTTAACGCCTGCACTGGTATCCTTCCATGAGCACAATGCCATCCTGGCGCCGCGTGTTGCCTTCACTGCCTGTGTTGCAATGGGGTCGAGCGTACAACCGCGAGGCTCTGGTGAGTGATGGCGTGGCGGCACTCATCGTCACCATCATGTTGATCCCTCAGAGCCTCGCCTACGCCATGCTCGCGGGCTTGCCGCCCGAGGTGGGTCTTTACGCCAGCGTAGCGCCGCTACTGCTATATGCGGTGTTCGGCACCAGCCGCGTGCTTGCGGTGGGGCCGGTGGCGGTAGTCTCGCTCATGACAGCTGCTGCCATTGGACAGCACGCCCCGGCTGGTACACCCGAATACTGGGCAGTAGCCATCACGCTGGCTTTTCTTTCGGGCTTGCTGCTGCTGTCCATGGGGTTGCTACGTCTTGGCTTTCTTGCTAACTTCCTCAGCCACCCGGTCATCTCAGGCTTCATTTCGGCATCGGGCATCCTGATCGCGGCCAGCCAGCTCAAGACGTTGATGGGTGTGAGCGCCGAAGGGCACAATTTCCTGGATCTGAGCCTGTCCTTGATGTCACAGCTCGGCCAGGTGCATGTGCTGACCCTGGCCATTGGAGCTGCAACCGTCGCGTTTTTGTTCTGGGTGCGCAGCGGTCTCAAACCCTTGCTGCAGCGCCTGGGCATGAAGCCGCGCGCGGCCGACGTGGTGGCCAAGACTGGGCCGGTGGCTGCCATCGCCGTGACAACGCTGCTCACCTGGGCGCTGGACTGGCAAGTTCAAGGCGTGAAGATCGTGGGCGCCGTGCCCCAGGGTTTGCCGCCGTTCACGCTGCCTCTGTGGGATCTGGGTCTGTGGCAGGCGCTGCTGGTGCCGGCACTGCTCATCAGCGTGGTTGGCTTTGTGGAGTCGGTATCGGTCGGGCAGACGCTGGCGGCCAAGCGGCGCCAGCGCATCGAGCCCGACCAGGAACTAGTGGCTCTGGGCGCGAGTAACCTGGGCGCGTCGTTCACTGGCGGCTTCCCGGTCACCGGCGGTTTTGCCCGCTCGGTGGTCAACTTCGACGCTGGCGCGCAGACGCCTGCAGCCGGCGTATTCACGGCCGCCGGCATCACGCTGGCTTCCCTTTTCCTCACGCCGGCGTTGTATTACCTGCCGCAGGCTACGCTGGCCGCCACCATCGTGGTGGCTGTTCTGTCGTTGGTGGACTTCAGCATCCTGCGCAAGACTTGGCGCTACGCGAAATCCGACTTTCTTGCGGTGCTGGCCACGCTGGTGGCCACACTCACGGTGGGCGTGGAGGCCGGCCTGGTGGTCGGTGTGGCCTTGTCGCTGGCGCTCTATCTGTACCGCACCAGCCGCCCCCACATGGCCGAGGTGGGCCTGGTTGCAGGCACGGAGCATTTCCGCAACGTGCAGCGCCACACCGTGGTGGTGAGCCCGCGGGTGCTGAGCCTGCGTGTGGACGAGAGCCTGTATTTCGCCAACTCGCGAGCCCTGGAAGACCGCATCAACAATGCCGTGGCAAGCCGCCCCGCTCTCGAGCATGTGGTGCTCCAATGCTCGGCCATCAACGACATTGATGCCAGTGCGCTGGAGAGTCTGGAAGCTATCGACCTGCGCCTGCGCGGGGCCGGCTTGAAGTTGCACCTCTCCGAGGTCAAGGGGCCGGTGATGGACCGTTTGAAGGCCACCGAATTCCTGCATGGCTTGAGTGGAAGGCTGTTTTTTACCCACTACCAAGCCATCCAGGAACTGTCGCCTGAAGTCGCTTGAGGGTTGGATCGTGGTTGCACCTGGACGTAACCACCGCTCACCTTGTGCAAGCCGAGAGTACTGCGCAGGCAACGGTGTTTCGCTACTTGCTGACCCAGGAAGCCATCTAACCTCAGGAGCAGTCGCATCGCCAAGAACTGCCGCATAAGGCTCACGTGCTTCGACCGATTGAGGTGGTAGTGCGCCATGATGGTCTTTTCAAACAACTCATTGCCGTGTTGGCCATCTGTGGCTGGCGCATCCCGAGGATCCCGCGCATGAAGATGAACCCACACAACTCCCGCCGCATCCTCCTGGGCGGCCTGGCGCTTGCACTGCTGGTGGCATTGGTCTGGGTGACACTGCGCACTGGGCCACTGGCTCCCGTCAAGGTGCAGACAACCGAGGTGAAGAAGGGCCGCGTTACATCCGAAATTTTTGGCATTGGCCAGGTGGAGGCGCGGCATAGCTGGATGGTCGGTCCGACGGTGGCTGGGCGTGTGCTGAGCGTGAAGGTTGATGTGGGCGATACGGTGCAGCCAGGCCAGCTACTGGCCGAGATGGATCCGGTGGACCTTGAGCAGCGCTTGGCTGCGCTGGACGCATCCCTGGCGCGCGCGCAGAGCACACGTCAGGCAGCAAATGCGCAAGTGGCTGACGCGATGGCACGGCAAGCGCTGGCCGCCACCAATTTGAAGCGCAATGAAGATCTTGCGCAGCAAAACTTCATCAGTCCTGGGGCGCTCGACGCGCGCACTCAGGAAGTGGCCTCAGCTGACGCCGGGGTGCAGGCGGCGCAGGCCAACCTGGGCGGCACCGGGCAAGACCTGACGCGACTGCGTGCTGAACGCGCGGCGCTGTCGCAGCAGCGAGAGAACCTGAAGCTGGTGGCACCTGCCGCTGCCATGGTGACCGCGCGAGACGCGGAGGCCGGTACCACCGTGGTGGCTGGCCAAGCCGTGCTGCGCTTGATGGACCCGGTCAGCCTGTGGGTGACGCTGCGCGTAGACCAGGGCCGCTCGGCAGGACTCGCGCCGGGCTTGGTTGCGCGCATCACACTGCGCTCGCGGCCGGGCGAGGTGCTGGCAGGCAAAGTGGCTCGGGTGGAGCCGCTGGCGGACAGCGTGACCGAGGAGCGGCTGGCGCAAGTGGCTTTTGCGGCGTTGCCTGCGGGCGTGCCGGTGGGCGAGATGGCCGAGGTGACTCTGCAGTTGCCAGCCACTCCCGAGATGCTGGTGTTGCCGAACGCAGCCACACAGCAGCATGAAGGAAAAAATGGTGTGTGGCGACTGAAGAATGGCGTGCTGGAATTTGTACCAGTGAGGCTGGGCCTACAAGGGCTTGACGGCATGGTGGAGGTGCTGGATGGATTGCACGAGGGCGATACGGTGGTGCTCTACACCCAGAGTGCGTTGAAAGCCGGCTCTCGGATCACCCTTGTGGACCAACTGATGCCGACTGGGGGAGCGAGGTGATCAGCCTGGCCGGGCGCGACATCCTGCACGGCTGGAGCAAGTACGTGCTGACCGGACTGGGTCTGGGTCTGCTCATTGGCGTGACGCTGTCGATGGCGGGCGTATACCGAGGCATGGTGGACGACGCCCATGCGCTGCTGTCCAACAGCCGCGCCGACCTATGGGTGGTGCAGAAAGACACGCAGGGGCCGTACGCTGAATCGTCCAGCATCAAGGACGACGTGGTGCGCAGCGTGCGTGGCATGCCTGGCGTGACCGCCGCAGCCAACGTGACCTACCTGACCATGCAGGTGGCGCGCAACGGCGAAGACAACCGTGTGATGGTTGTGGGCATCGAGCCAGGGATGCCTGGTGCGCCGGGCTACCTGGTTGCAGGGCGCCACCTCACTCGCAACCACTATGAGGCGGTCGCTGATGTCAAGACCGGTTTTCAGCTCGACGAGACTGTGCGCATCCGTCGCCATGACTACACGGTGGTGGGGTTGACTCAGCGCATGGTGTCCTCCGGCGGAGACCCTATGTTGTTCGTGCCGCTGAAGGACGCGCAGGAGACACAATTTTTGAAAGACAACGACGCCATCATCAATGATCGCGCACGCACGGCCGCCAACCCAGCCTTCAACCGGCCGGGCAGTCCCGACCTGCTGGACGCGGTGCAGAACCTACAGACCAGCAGCCGCAGCGTGAATGCAGTACTGGTGCAGCTGGCACCAGGCTTCACGCCCGAACAGGTGGCCGAACCGATACGGCGCTGGAAACACCTGAGCGTGTACACGCGCGAGGGCATGGAAAATATTCTGATCGTGAAACTTATCGCCAATTCGGCGAAGCAGATCGGCATGTTTCTGGTGATCCTCGCCATTGTCAGCGCAGCGATTGTGGCCTTCATCATTTACACCATGACCATGGGCAAGCTGCGAGAGATTGCGGTGCTCAAGCTCATCGGCACGCGTGACCGAACTATTGCCAGCATGATCCTGCAGCAGGCGCTGGGCTTGGGCTTGATTGGCTTTGCGGTTGGCAAGGTAGCAGCAACCCTCTGGGCTCCTGCCTTCCCCAAATTTGTGCTGCTGCTGCCGGGCGACGCTGCGACGGGCCTGGTGGTCACGCTGGTGATCTGCGCACTGGCGAGCACGCTGGCGATCCGCGTGGCTCTGAAGGTTGATCCTGGCGCGGCGATCGGATGAATGCGATGAACACACCCTATCAAGGCGGTATCTTGATCGAAGGTCTGCGCAAGGTCTATGGTCACGGCGACACCGCTGTGGAGGCGCTAAAACACGTGAACATGCAGGTGGCCCCCGGCGAGGTGGTGGGTCTGGTGGGGCCTTCGGGCTCGGGCAAAAGCACGCTGCTCAAATGCCTTGGTGCGATCATCGAACCCAGCAGTGGCCGGATGACGCTGGGCAACGAGGTAATCTATGACAACGGCTGGAAAGTGAAAGACCTGCGTGCGCTGCGTCGTGATCGCATCGGCTTCGTGTTTCAGGCCCCCTATCTCATACCGTTCCTGGATGTGACGGACAACGTGGCGTTGCTGCCGATGCTGGCCGGACGGTCCAACGCCGAGTCCCGTGCCCGTGCGCTGGAGTTGCTAACAGCGCTGGATGTACAGCACCGTGCGCGGGCTGAGCCTTCCCAACTATCGGGCGGAGAGCAACAGCGAGTGTCAATCGCGCGGGCGCTGGCCAACAGGCCGCCGGTCATACTGGCCGACGAGCCCACCGCGCCGCTGGACAGCGAACGCGCGCTGGGTGTGATGCGCATCCTCAACCAGATGGCGCGTCAGGCTCAAACCGCCATAGTTGTGGTGACGCACGACGAAAAGATCATCCCGACTTTCAAACGGATTTATCACATTCGCGATGGACAAACGGTCGAAGAGGCTGGTGAGGGGCGGGCATTGGAAGACGCTGCACTTCTTCCCCCTTCGTAAACACGCCGCCCGTACAAAACTCGGGTTTGTAGCTCGTCAAGAAACAACCTCTTGGCTCTTCACAGTATGCGTCCGGCCAACCCATCTTGAACCGAGGCAGCGGCCTGAGCAAGATCGTGTGCACGTAACTTTCCGTGGACACGATGCTCAAAGACTCTCAAACCCCGCGCTACGCTGTGCGCCGTACGCATCGCACCTACACCCCGCAATTCAAGGCCGAGTTGGTGGCCGCTTGCATGCAGCCCGGAGCCTCCATCGCTGCGTTGGCGCTGCGTCACGGCATGAATGCCAACGTGCTGCACCGATGGTGCAAGGAGTTCCACCAGGGGCATCACCGCCAGAGCCTTGTTGGAGCCGCGCCAGACGTGCAACCCCAGACAACACCGGCCTTCATCCCCATCGCGCTCAATGCCGCACCTCCCTCATGTGTCGGGGAGCAGCCAGTGGTGGCGGCACCAGCCCTGGCACAAGACATCCGCATCGAATGCCGGCGCCAGAGTGTGTCCGTCACCGTGCACTGGCCCGTCAGTGCCGCCGCCCAATGCGCCCAGATGCTGCAGGAGTTGCTGCGGTGATCCGTATCGATGCGGCCTGGCTGGCCACCACCCCATTGGACATGCGCGCAGGCACCGACACCGCCTTGGCCAGGGTGGTCGCCGTCTTCGGCGCTGCCCACCCCCACCACGCTTATGTCTTCGCCAACCAGCGCGCCAACCGCATCAAGATCCTGGTGCACGATGGAGTGGGTGTGTGGCTGGCTGCGCGCAGGCTGCACCAGGGCAAGTTTGTGTGGACTGCGCCCGGCAGCCCCAATATCGCACTTGAACATGCACAGCTGCACGCGTTGGTGCTGGGCCTGCCCTGGCAACGCGTGGGCTCGCAAGGCGCCATCACCGTCGTCTGAATCTTCAGCGCTACCTTACGCCGCTGGCAATCGGGAGAGTTGCCCATGGTGATGCCCTTGCCCGGTGGGCACACTATTGGCCATGGTGATTGATGAGCAAACGCTGGCAGAACTGGACACCGCGCAACTGCGCGAGGTGACCCAGCGGTTGCTGGGCGAGTTGCGCCACCAGCGGGCACTCAATGAGAAGCTGGTCTATGAGAACGCCTGGCTTGTTGGCGCCACTTGAATTCTGACCCCCTCTAAGTATTGGTGTGCAGTTCTTGAAGGATGTCGAAGACTCTGCGGTTGCCCGAGGCATCTTCGACGTAAGCGCTCTATTGACCACGCCCTTGCACTCGGGTGCCCGTTGAGGCAATGAATGTTCTCTCGGCGTGGTGCGGTCTGCGACGCGCGAGAATCTGGGTCAACGCCGCATTTCACATTCAGTTGATGACAGACCCATTTGCTCCCTTGTCCGAGGAAGAGTTCGAAGAACTCGACCACTTTCTGCTGTTCGGCGTTGACACGGAAGAAGGCATGACCATGGACATGGTCGATGGGTTCTTGCACGCCATTGCGGTCGGGCCGACGACCGTACATCCCAAGCAATGGCTGCCCAAGATCTGGGGTACCAAGGAGATGATGCCTCCGATGGGTTCCGTCGAAGAGCTGAACCACATGCTGGGCTTGGTCATGCGCCACTTCAACACCATCATTGCCGGCCTGGGGGATGACCCCCGGGAGATCAGCCCGTGCTGGTCAACGATGGCCTACGACGGTGACGAGCGTGAATACGACGACGCAGAATCGTGGGCGTACGGCTTTGTCCAGGGGATGAGGCTTTGCTGGAAGGACTGGCAACCGTTGCTGTCCACTCCCCAAGGGCAAGTTTGGTTCAGACCCATTGCCCTGCTGGGCGAAGACGACTATTGCGTGGATCAGGACGAACTCACCCGAACACCGGCCATGCGATCGGAGCTGGCTCAACAAATCCCGCCGGCTGTTCTGGACATGCACGCTCACTGGCTGCCACTTCGGCTCGCTGTCTATCAGCGGGAGGTGGCCAAGTCGATGCAGCCCAAGGTGGGGCGCAATGATCCGTGCCCTTGTGGGAGCGGGGCGAAGTTCAAGAAGTGCTGTGGTGCTGCGGCCGATTTGCACTGAGCCATCTCGCGCCTCGAACTGTCAGGCGGTGGATCACCGCGCCAGTCGCCAGGGCAGCAAGGCCTCGTAGTCATCGACGGTCCTGGCCCGTGGAAGTGCCACTAGCAGCGAGCGCAGGTACTGGTACCCATCAACGCCGTTGACCTTGCAGGTCTCCAGCAACGAGTACAGGTTGGCGCTCGCGTTGGCGCCGGCCACGGTGTCGGCGAAGAGCCAGTTGCGTCTTCCGATGACAAACGGGCGGATCGAATTCTCGCAGCCGTTGTTGTCTATCGGGTAGTTGCCGCTGGTGACGAAGCGCTCCAGCTTGGCCCACTGCGAGGACAGGTAGTGCAGCGCCTTGCCCAGCAAACTGCCTGGCAGCACCGCATGAACGTTGGCCAGCAGCAAGGCCTGGATCTCTTGCAGCACGGGCACACTGTTGGCTTGGCGGCTATGCAGCAGCGCATTCGCATCCAGCCCTTGCTCTTTGGCCAGGGCCTCCACGCGGTAGAGCTTGCCGATCAGCGCGATGAACCTGGCCGCCAATTGCTCAGCCCCCCGGTTGGCTTTGGGCAAGGCCTGCAGCGCGTCATTGAAGTAACGCCGGCAATGTGCCCAACACCCGATTTGCACGAGCTTGTTCGCCAAGGCGATCTTGTTGTAGACCTCGTAGCCGTCGGTCATCAGCACGCCGCCCTCGCGCGCACCGACGTACAGAAGCTGCGCCGCCTCTGTGCTGCGTGAGGGTGAGTAGGCGAACAGGCGTATGGGCGGACCTGTGCCGCTGGCGCCTGAACCATCGGTCATCTGCGCCCACATGTAGCTCTTGGACTGGGCGCTGCGACCGGCCTCCTTGAGCACCTGAATCTCGGTCTCGTCACCGAAGATCAGCGGGGCGTCCAGCACCCGGTCGCGCAGCAGGTTGATGACGGGCTGCACCGCCTGGCCCACCCGCACCACGCTGGCGGCCATGGTGTTGCGCGAGAGGTCGCGGCCTCCGAAGCGCCCCAGCAAGGCCGCCTGGCGGTACAGCGGCAGGCCGTCCACATACTTGGAAGTGATCACCCAGGCCAGCAGGCCTTCGCTGAACAGCCCCTTGGGGATGACTTGCTCGGGCTTGGCCGCCAGGCGCAGCGTGCCATCGCAGCACGGGCAGGCGTACTTGACCCGCTCGTGGCGGATCACGCGCACTTGTTGCGGAATGATGTCGAGCTGCTCGCTGGCCTCCACGCCAATCTCCCGCAGCACGGCACCGTCGTGAGGACAGACACGCTCGGATTCGGGCAGTTCGTGGCGCACCACCTCGCGCGGCAGGGCTGGGTCCAGCGGCTTGCGCCCGCGCTTGGTCCGTTTGTGAGCGGGAACCTCGACAGTGTTGTCGTCGGCCTCGGTTTCTTCCTGGGCCGGCTGGGTTGCCGAGCCGAGCGCCTCGGCCTCGTTGAAGAACATGTCCTTCTGGTGGCCTGCGCTGGCCTCGCTCTTGGCGGCGAACAACTGGCGCTTGAATTTGTTGAGCTGCTCCTTGAGCAGGTCGCGCTCGGCGCGCGTGATGCGCAGCTCACCAGCGAGTGATTCGCTGGTCTGGGTGGCCTGGGCCAGCGCCTTTTGCAAGGCTGCAAATTCTTCGGCGGTGGGCATGTGAACCATCGCCTGCTTCGATCTGCTTGTCGCTCAGGCGGTTCCTTGTGCTGGGGATTTTGCGGCAAATATTCTCAGCAGTGGCATTGCTCATTTCGGCAGCACCAGCCTCACGCAACGCGCTCGTAGAACCGCTGTGGGTGTCGCTGTGTGACCGCCAGATCAATGCCATCAAGCAACCAGTGCAGTTGTTCCACCGTCAGCGTCGGCACCACCGCCTCGTCCGGCCAGATGAAGCGGTCTTGCTCCAGGCGCTTCATCAACAACCAGAAGCCGTTGCGCTCCCAGACCAGGATCTTCACCCGGTTGCGCTGGCGGTTGCTGAACACATACACCGCCGCCGCGAACGGGTTCATGCCCAGGGCTTGCTCCACCAGGATGGCCAAACCGTTGATGCCCATTCGGAAGTCGATGGCCGGGCGGTGCAGGTACACCGTCAGCGTGTCGTCGAGCCGGAACATGGCAGGCGCCCCAGAAGTTCAAGGACGGGCAGCAACCCACCCGGGTCTGCATCGCTGAGGTCGATCTCCACCCCATTGGGCAGTCGGGCGTGCAGGCGTGTCTTGACCTCAGCGGCGGTGACGGGAGATGCCTCGGGGGCCGCCAGCCGCAACGGCACAAAAGCACTGGTGCTGGCCATGGCCACGGTCGGCAGGTTGGCACGACTTGCCTTCAGGTCCGAGCCCATGCTCTGGGTGATCCAGCGGCGCAGCAAGTTGGCGTTGATGCCGCATTGCAGCGCCATGCGCGCCACCGACACATCCGGCTGCAGGCACGCCCGCACCACCTCGGCCTTGGCCTGCGGGTCGTACACGGCACGTCCATCGTTCTTGCGCCCCGTGACCAGGCGCCTCACCACCTCTGCATCGATCTCTGACATACGTGTCCACCTTGTTCTACATGGACACGTAGCTTCCCCTCTCAGACGCTCTGTGGGAAGACGTAGTTGGCGGATCGCTTACTCTTCGACCACTACCAGCATGCCCGTACCATGCGAATGTCCCAACTCATCGACGAAGGAGTGCGGCAGGGTGTTTTCACCCCTTGCCATGGATTGGTCATGTCTGAGGTGATGCTGGGAGCGGCACTGAGGTTGCGCCGCCCGGCATTCCTTGCCCAGGCCAACCTAACCATCGAGGATGCCTTCCAGGAGTTTTACCGGATATTGCTGGGTGGATTGCTGACCGATTCAGCTGCATCTCACACAGCCAAGAGTGGCAAGCGGGCTGTGCGGACTGGCGTGCGGCGAGTCGCCGAAAAGAAGGATACGGACTACGATGAAGTCGGCACCATGCTGATGGCGGCCTGGAATCGCGAATAAGTGGAAGAAGGCGGCGCGGTTGGCGGGGGCGTAACCTCGGATGGTCTTGTGAAGGCTGCCAAGATCATGTCCACGGCACATGGGCACAACTTGTCGGATGTGTTTGCGTCTCTTGAACTGCCCACTCAGGCTGCTATTGAGTCTGAATTTCTGGCGGCGTCAGGAGAACAGCTGGCGCCGCTTCTTGCCGAGTGCTCGGACTACTTCATTCAAGCCCGCTATGCCTATGAACAGATCGGTGGCAGCTACAGCTTGAGCGGTATCCGCACGCTCGCAAAGGGCTTGCTTGATGCCGTAAAAGCCTTCGGTACCAAGAATCCCTGAGCGAAGCGCTCATCAATATTGGCGCGTCGGTTCGCCCCGGAGTCAGGCTAACCGCCGCCCCAGCTCTCCCCAAACACCTGCGCCTGCCGCAGCACCAAGTCCACCGCCTCTTCCTGCAAGTCTGGCGGGTACTTGTACTTGCGCAAGACCCGCTTGACCATTAGTCGCAGTTTCGCCCGCACGCTCTCGCGCTCGGACCAGTCCACCGTCAGGTTCTGGCGCAGGTTCTCGGTCAGTTCGTGGGCGATCTTCTTGAGGGTTTCGTCGGTGAGTTCTTTGACCGCTGATTCGTTGGTGGCCAGCGCGTCGTAGAACCGCACCTCGTCCTCAGTCAGGCCCAGCATCTCGCCCCTGCTGGCCGCCTCCCGGAACTTCTTGGCCATCTCGACCAGTTCTTCCATCACCTGGGCGGTTTCAATGGAGCGGTTCTGGTAGCGCTTGATCACGTTGCCCAGCAGGTCGGAGAACTTCTTTTCCTGCACCACGTTGCTGCCGAAGCGGCTCTTGATTTCGCCTTCGAGCAGCCGTTCGAGCAGTTCCACGGCCAGGTTCTTCTCGGGTAGGTTCTTCACCTGCGCCAGGAATTCGTCGTCCAGCAGGCCAATGTTGGGTTTGTCCAAACCCACGGCGTCGAAGATGTCCACCACCTGGTCGGACACCACGGCGTTGCTGATGATCTGCCGGATGGCTTCGTCGCGCTGCTCGTCGGAGCGCTTCTTAGCGGTGATGTCTCGTTTCGTCAGGATGACCTTCACGGCCTGCATGAAGGCAACTTCTTCGCGCACGGCCTTAGCCTCGTCCAGCGTACAGCACAGCGAGAAGGCTTGGGACAGCGCCAGGGTGGTGTCGGCAAAGCGGCGTTTACCGTCCTTGCCGCCTTCTTCTCGCAGGCCCAAGATATGGTTGGCTGCTCGGGCCAGGGTTTGGTGCCCCCCAGTGAGGAAGTCGCTGGTGTCGCAGCCATGCAGCATGGATTGCAGGACATCGAGCTTTTCCATGAGGACGCTGTACGCCTCGCGGGCGTCTACGGTGGGGGTGCCCCGGCCTTTGCTGGCGGTGTACTCCTTCATGGCGGCTTTGAGTTCGTTGCCGATGCCGATGTAGTCCACCACCAGGCCGCCTTGCTTGCCCTTGAAGACCCGGTTCACGCGGGCGATGGCCTGCATGAGGTTGTGGCCCTTCATGGGTTTGTCCACGTACAGGGTGTGCACGCAGGGAGCGTCGAAGCCCGTGAGCCACATGTCGCGCACGATCACCAGTCGCAGCGGGTCGGCGGGGTCTTTGAAGCGTTTTTCCAGTCGCTTCTTCACTTTGCCATCGTAGATATGGGGGCGCAGCAGGGCTTTATCACTGGCAGAGCCGGTCATCACGATCTTGATGGCGCCCTTCTCAGGGTCAGGGTCGTGCCAGTCAGGGCGCAGCTTGATGATCTCGTTGTACAGGTGCACGCAGATGTCACGGCTCATGGCCACGACCATGGCTTTGCCGGATTGGGCGGTGCTGCGCTCTTCAAAGTGCGCCACCAAGTCAGCGGCCACGCTGGCCACGCGGGGTTCAGCACCGACGATCTTTTCCAGGGCGGCCCATCGGCTTTTGAGTTTGGCCTGCTGGCTTTCTTCTTCGTCCTCGGCCAGCTCGTCCACTTCGTCATCAATACTGGGCAGGTCTTCGTCTTTGAGGCGCAGCTTGGCCAGGCGCGACTCGTAGTAGATAGCCACAGTGGCGCCATCTTCCTTGGCCTGCTGCATGTCGTAGACGTGGATGTACTCGCCGAACACGGCTCGGGTGTCGTGGTCGGTGCTGCTGACCGGGGTGCCGGTAAAGCCTACGAAAGTGGCATTGGGCAGGGCATCGCGCAGATGCTGGGCATAGCCTGCCTGGTATTTCTCTTCGCCGGGCTTGCCTTTGAGGGTGGCCTTGAAGCCGTATTGGGTGCGGTGGGCTTCGTCCGCGATCACCACGATGTTGCTGCGCTCGGACAGCACTGGGAAGGTGTCTTCATCCTCCCCCGGCATGAACTTCTGGATGGTGGCGAAGATGATACCGCCCGAGGGGCGGTTGCCCAGCTTGGCGCGCAGGTCTGGACGGGTCAGTGCCTGGGCGGGCTGCTCGCGTAACAGGTCTTGGGCCAGGCTGAACACGCCAAAGAGTTGCCCATCCAGGTCGTTGCGGTCGGTGATGACCACGATGGTGGGGTTCTCCATCGCTGCTTCTTGCATCACACGGGCTGCAAAGCAGGTCATGGTGATGCTCTTGCCGCTGCCCTGGGTGTGCCACACCACGCCACCTTTGCGGGAGGCGCCTGGTCGGGATGCTGTGACCACTTCTTCGATGGCAGCACGCACCGCGTGGAACTGGTGGTAGCCCGCGATCTTCTTGACGAGCTGGCCATCGTCCTCGAACAGGACGAAGTAGCGGATGTAGTCCAACAGGTACTGTGGGGCAAGCACGCCACGCACCAGGGTTTGCAGTTCTTGAAACTGTCCCAGTGGGTCGATGTTTACCCCATCAATCGTGCGCCAGGCCATGAAGCGCTCAGCGTTGGCAGACAGCGAGCCCATCAGCGCATCAGTGCCGTCCGAGATCACCAGCACCTCGTTGTACTGGAACACGTCGGGAATCTGCTCCTTGTACGTCTCGATCTGGTCGAAGGCTTTCCAGATGTTGGCGTTCTCGTCGGCGGGGTTCTTGAGTTCCAACAGCACCAGTGGCAAGCCATTGACGAACAAGATAATGTCAGGGCGACGGGTTTTGTGGGGGCCTTTGATGGTGAACTGGTTGATGGCCCACCATTCGTTCTTCTCGGTGTGCGCCCAGTCAATCAGTCGCACAAAGTCGCCGCGTGTTTCGCCGTCCTTCTGATACTGGACGGGGATACCACCCACCAGCATCTTGTGAAACGCGCGGTTGGCCGACAGCAGGGATGGGATGCCAAGATCCGTGACTTGCTTGATGGCATCTTCACGGGCAGCGGCTGGTACCCCGGGGTTCAGGCGGTTGATGGCCTCGCGCAGCCGAAAGGGCAGCAGCACCTGCCGGTAGTCCGCGCGCTCTGGCGTGGTGCCGTCAAAGGCAATGTCAGGCCCGTAGCGGTGGGTGTAGCCCACGTCTTGCAGCCAGGCCAGCGTTTCGCGTTCCAGTTGGTCTTCGGTCACGGCTCCCTCTCGCTTTTTTGTCCTGTGGCTACAGCTTCATCAGCTCGATGTAGCGCAGGTACCTGTTGCAGGCCCCCGCAGAAAGCCCCCCGATCATTCTTCGGCTTTCCGATAGGACTGCAACTCATGGGTTGGCGTACCAGGAAATGCGCGCCGAATGCGATGCTCCCTGACCAATGCGTCCAAATAGCCTTTGCGCAAACCGTCTGGATCCCGGTTTAAAAGCTCAGCCAATGCACTGAGCCGCACATACCGTCCTTCGCATACCGACAAGATTACCTCCACCATGGCTGGACGCTCCAACCGTGCCTTACCCCGGGGTAGGGCGGCTCGCCGCAACAGGTCGTCCTTCAATGTATCTGAAAGGGCGCTGAGATCATCCAAGACGGGCGCATCCAGCAAGGGCGACAGTAGACAACCGTGCTCATCCCTGGTTGCAGTGTGGGTGTTGACGCCCTCCGTAGTGCGAGGCGTGGCCTGCTCCGGCCGCACGGGCTGATCACTACCGGAGGTATCCTCCTTAGTACCGGAGCTTGCAGTGCTACTACCGGAGCTAGTGCCATTACTACCGAAGCTGAACGCTGCGGGAAATACCTGCTCCGGGGTAACGGGAGCCGCGCCCGGCAAGTAATAAACCTTGCCACGCGACTGGCCTTGGGAGAGCAACATCCCATCACGCTCCAACCGTGCCAGCGCCAAGCTGATGTCATGAGGATGCTGGGGGGAAATCTCGGTCATGCGCGCATGGTTGACCACACCTTCGATCACGGCCGTGGACAGAATCATTCTGTCGAGCGCCCCCACCTGATCGAACGATGCACCAAACCGCGCCCGCAGTGCGTCCAGCACCGCAGGTGGCAGCAAATCCAGCATGTGCAATTCCAGCAAGGTTTGCTCTGGCATGTCCTTTTCCCTCAGCAGCGGCTGACGCCAGTGGCAGCTTTGCCAGCCGCTGTAAATTTTGGGCATGCCCGAGCCCCCACGTTCACCCAGGCCAATGAGCAAGAACATTTGATGCAGGATGCGATTGCGGCAATCGCTCTCGCCACCCCGAATCACCTGCTCCACAGGCAGCCGAAGCAAACCAGGGTTGCGAAAGCCGAACATGTCTGGCCGCTTGACCACCAACACCGACACTCGGCCCGTGTAGTCCGCATGCACCAGGGTGTTGACCAACGCTTCACGCAAGGCAACGTGTACCGGCGTGTCGTCTTGCCTTTGGCCGTCTTTGAGCGAAAACGGCACTTTCAGGTCGGCCACCAATTTTCGGTACACCCGGCGATAAAACTCGAAGAGATTGCCCGTCCACGTGCCGTCCGGCACCAGCCGGTCCACCCAGCGCAGTTCAGTCTTGGCCTCGGGCCGTTCCTGGTAGTCCACAAAATAGTGCGGCACCGCCTCCTGGATAGCCGACCAGCGGCCAAACATCAGTAGACCTGCCAAGGTCAACCCTTCCGCCCCCGTGGCTCGGTCACGGCGCCACCCGCGCAGGCTCTGCATCAAGGCAAAGTCATCCTGCTCCAGGTACGGGTGGCCGGGCTTCTCGTCCTTGAGCATCTGGCGGTAGATGCGCAGGCTCTCCATGTCCACGTCCTCCATGCCGAAGTGCTCCAAGATGCGGGCATCGCGCTCATCCTCCACCTGCTCGGCCAGCATGCGCTTGACGGTTTCCTCATCGCAAGGTCGGTCGCCATCGTTGAGCCGCTTGTAGGTGTGGTCCAAAGGCTGGTTGTTAAGGAAAACCGGCCGCTGCTTGCGCGTGGCCTGTGGGATGCGGACCAGCACTACCGTTTTTCCATCCAACACCAGTTCTAGCACATCTGCATCCGTCAGCAAATTGACGCTGACCTTGCCAGGATTGTTCAAGTTGTTGAACAGGTCCGCCCGCACCTTGGCAGGGTTGGGGATGCCCGCGATGGAAAACACCCCGTCCTTCTCGCGCACACCCAGCAGCACCACGCCGCCGTGGACATTGGCCATGGCCGAATAGGTGGGCCAGAAATCCTTGGGCACCTCGCCCTGGCCGTTCTGGCCCTGGGCCAGCTTGCATTCCAGCTCCACCGTTTCGCGCAGCAGGGCTAGGTCTTCCAGTGATGAGATGGGAAGCATCACATGGACTCCTCAATCAGGGCCTGGGCTTCGGGCAGGCGCAGCTGGCCGGAGATCAGGCGGGGGAGCAAGGCGTCGCGGAGGGTAGCGAGGGTTTGGGCTTGCTGTTCATTCGATTTCAGCATCTCGAAGACCACGCCGATTTTTTCCTGAAATGCCGTTGCGACCTCTCGACTGGGAACAAGGATGGGAATTTGGCGAACCGTTTTTGAGTTCACTGCATCTGCAATAGATGATGTACTACTCAATCTTGAGAAATCAAACTGCCTCAGATGCAGGTAGATGAACTCGGTTGAAAGCTGTGAAGCTGGATCAAGCCGGAAGTGAGCGATGGCCTCATTGGTGGTCATCTCACCATCAGTAATCGCAACCCGCCCGATCGTCATCTTAAAACTCATCAAGACGGTGTTGTCTGGCACTCGGCGTACGTTGAACTTGTCAACAGCTTCCGCTGTCAGGAATTCGTTAGTTGTGCTCGCATAGGTACCGCAGATCCCCATGTCTCGAATCGACACCCATCTCACATCATTCGAATCTTCGCTGAACCAATGCTGCTCTTTGCGGGGAGGCGTCTTGCCAATTCCAACTATGGAAACGTCTTCCATTGTTGCGCTGCGCCACCCCCTCGGCACCTCCCCCAACTCCGACGTTTCAAACCCATCGGGAAACAGCGCTGCGGTGGCCTCGTCCATGCCTTCGGGCGTGCGGCCTTCCATCTTGGCGCGCGCGGGTTCGAAATCGACGAACCAGGACTTGAACAGTGCCTGGGCGATGGCTTCGAGGGTGGCGTTGGTCTCGCGCAGGAGGGTGATGCGGTCTTCTAACCCATCTAGCAAACTAGCGACACTGTCTTGATAACTGCGGTCACTAGGTATCTTCAAAGAAAAGTTCTCCAAAGAGCCTATGACAATTTGTGCCTGAGCGGAGCCAGTGCGCAAAGCATGCGTGTCACTGGCTTTCAAAGCCCAGTACAAAAACTTGCGAGATACCTTCTCTATGTCGGGGGATACAACGATCGAAAGATTGGTCACTGAACAGTGAGGCGGCGACATCTTCACATCACCCGTCCCTCCTTCGCCACGACAAACAATGACGAGTTGGCGCTCTGCAAATTGGTAGTCGGGCAGATAACCGACCACTCCGTAACCACTAAACACAGGAAACCCTGTGGTAGCAAGCGCCGATTTCGCGAGAAACTTGCCGTACTTGAAAGTGGCGAGATTCGAGAGCTTGTAGGTGCTCCACTCAGAACTCATACCCCAGCCCCCCCAGCTTCGCCCGAATCACCGCATCCAGCTCTGCGCCCTTGGCCATCTGCTCGCCCAGCTTTTCCGTCAGCTTCTGCATCTTGTCGGCAAAGGCTTCGTCGTCGTCTTCCACTTCTTCGGCGCCCACATAGCGACCCGGGGTGAGTACATGGCCGTGCTGCGCAATCTCGGCCAAGGGCACGCTGCGGCAAAAGCCTTTCACGTCTTCATAGCTGCCTGCCCCCGGCTCGCCGCGCCAGGCGGCCACCACGGCTTCGATGCGGGCGATGGTTTCGTCGGTCAACTCTGCCTGCACGCGGCTGATCATGCGGCCCTGCTTGCGGGCGTCGATGAACAGCACTTCGCCCTTGCGCGCCTTCTGCTTGGCCAAAAACCACAGGCAGGCAGGGATCTGGGTATTGAAGAACAACTGCCCCGGCAGGGCCACCATTACCTCCACCACGTCGGCATCCACCATCGCAGCGCGGATCACGCCTTCGTTGTTCTGGCTGCTGCTCATGCTGCCATTGGCCAGCACAATGCCTGCACGCCCCGTGGGCTTCAAGTGGTGCAGCATGTGCTGCAACCAGGCGTAGTTGGCGTTTCCGTGGGGTGGGTCGCCAAACTCCCAGCGCGGGTCGCCTTCCAGGCTGCCGTGCCACCAGTCAGAGATGTTGAAGGGCGGGTTGGCCAGGATGTAGTCCGCCCGCAGGTCGGGGTGCTGGCTGCGGGTGAAGGTGTCGGCAGGCTCGCGGCCCAGGTTGTAGTCAATGCCGCGAATGGCCAGGTTCATGGCGGCCAGGCGCCAGGTGGTGGGGTTGGCCTCTTGGCCGTAGATGCTCACATCTCCCAGTTTGCCGCCGTGGGCTTCGATGAACTTCTCACTCTGCACAAACATGCCGCCCGAACCGCAGCATGGGTCGTACACCTTGCCTTCGTGCGGGGCCAAGATGGCGACCAGGGTTTTGACGATGCTGGCGGGCGTGTAGAACTGCCCGCCCCGCTTGCCCTCGGCACTGGCAAACATGCCCAGAAAGTATTCGTACACCTGGCCCAGCACGTCGCGGGCCACGGCGGGGTCGTCGCCAAAGCCTATTGTTGACACCAGGTCCACCAGCTCGCCCAGCTTGCCGTCAGGCAACTGCGCACGGGCATAGCGTTTGTCGAGAATGCCTTTGAGCTTGGGGTTCTCAGCCTCGATCAGCGTGAGGGCGTCGTCAATGCGCTTGCCAATGTCGGGCTGCTTGGCGGCATTGCGCAGCGATTCCCACCGCGCGCCTTCGGGCACCCAGAAGACGTTGACCTCTTTGTAATAGTCGCGGTCTTCCAGCTCGGTTTCGATGTCGGCAGGATCGGCGTTGCCGTAGAAGTATTCGTCGTCGGGGTTGGTGAGGCGGGCCGTCAGCTCGGCACGGCGGGCGGCAAAGGTGTCAGAGATGTATTTGACGAAGATGAGGCCGAGCACCAGGTGCTTGTATTCGGCGGCGTCCATATTGGCGCGCAGCTTGTCGGCGGTGGCCCAGAGGGTTTTTTTGATGTCGTCGAGCATGGAGGCTGAGAGAATTTGGCCGCACAACCCGGCTCAAAAGAGCGGGTTGGACGCATAGAAATCACTCGTCCCATCTTACCGTCACGATCACAGATGGATACAGGTCCCTGCGCTCGGTCAACTGTCTTGAGGGCGCAGTGCTTCAAATTGGATGAATCGCCCCGGATTCCCTAGACACTCGTGAGCCGTTGGGAATGGCGTCGTTCGAACTCTCTCAACTTTGCATCAAATGGCTCCAACGCATCCTTGGGCACCTCCGGCTGCGACAGTCCCAACCACTCCCGGATCTTCTGCGGCGCCAGTTGACCTTCGTTGATGAGCTCGTTGACCATCCGAAGATAGATAGCCCGGTTTTCAGCGAGCAGGGTCTGCGCACGTTCGTACTGGGTCTGCAGACCTGCTTCAATTTCTGAATTGGTACCGGCCACATCCGTGTTGATATCCTCCCCGGCCTCCGTGCTGACATCCACATGGCTGATGCGCTTACCAAACGCGGCATGCCGGATAAAGGCGGCCATTTGCTGCGTCGCCAGCTTGAGATCGTTCTCACTGCCCGAGCTCAGCGACTCCATGCCAAACACCATCTCTTCGGCAGCGCGACCTGAGAGCGCAACACACACCGCGTCGAGCAGATTGCCGCGGGTTTTGACTTTGAGCGCATTGAAGCTGTTGTAGCCCCCGGAGAAGGTCGCCATGTTGATGCGAATTTCCAGCGGAGCCTGCCGGAAGAGCAAGGCGTATATCAGACCATGCCCCGCTTCGTGCACCGCCAGAACTGCCCGCATGTCTGGGTCGGGTCGCTGACGAAGCTTGCTGATCTCAAACGCTACGGGTACGGTATGTATCCGGTGGCCCCATCGCGCGATCAGTAGTCCGGCATCTGGGTCGACATCTATGGTCAGCTCCTCACCTGGCCCGGCGCCCTGCTCCAGCGCCCAGAGTGTGAAGTCCACCAGAGGTGCACTCATCAGACCATGCACGGAAGAGAAAACCGGACGGGTGCCCTGGGTGGGAAACACCGAATTGGCGTAGATCTGCTCCCTGACCGCATCGGTCACTTCAAAGCGCAGTCCACTGGACGCCTCGATTTCCTGCAAGTA
>NZ_AGTS01000016.1 GCF_000238595.1 Acidovorax sp. NO-1
TTGGCGCCACTTGCGGATGAAGTCCGTCACCCGCGTGTAGCCACCTTCGTAGCCCGCTGCCTTGATCTGCGTGAACAAGGCCTTGGCCGTGCGCCGCTCCTTCTTGGGCCGCTTGGCATCGGCCTTCAAGGCTTGCTTGAGCTCCGCCTCGTGCGCCGACAGCTTGGTCGCCTTCGCCGCCTCCCGGCGGTACTTGGGCTCGACCGGCTGCGCCTCGTCCAGCCACTTGGCCACCGTGTTGCGCGACAGACCCGTGGCCCTCGATATCTCCCGCTTCGTCTTCTTGTCCCGGCGGTGCATCCGCCGTATCTTGCCAATCATGTCCATGGTGATCACCCTCTTCATTCCCTTGCTGCACAAAACAGCAGGGTAGGTAAAACACCTGGCTCAGTTTTAGGTCGGCATCACACCAAAAAGTGGCTCAGTTTTCGGTCGGCGTCAACA
>NZ_AGTS01000015.1 GCF_000238595.1 Acidovorax sp. NO-1
ACCATAGCATCGCCGGCCACCACCACGATCTGCGCCGGGTACAGGTGTGTGCTGACCATTTGCCCCGCCCATTCGCAGGGCACCGAGTAGCGGTTGCGCGCCACCGTCACCAGGCAGGTGCTGCTCACCTTGGCCGGGTTCTCAACATAGCCATCAAAGGCCACCGGCATCGGCATCAGGTGGCTTTGCTCCAGCTCCAGCATCTCGGCGATGCTGAACGCTTTGTGCTGCGGGTGGCGCAGCTCTCGCCACAGAGCCCGGCAGCGCTCGCCCAGCCACGCATTGAGCTCGGTAAAGCTGCCAAAGCGCCATTGCCCCGCCTCCACCCAGATGCGACGGCGGCTGTCTTGCACATCCTTCTCCACGCGCCCCTTCTCCCAGCCGCTGGCACGGTTGCAAAAATCAGGGTCGAACAGATAGTGCGCGCACATGGCTGCAAAGCGCGCATTGACCACGCGGCCTTTGCCCTTCTTGACTTTGTCGACCGCCGTCTTCATGTTGTCGTAGATGCCACGGCGTGCCACGCCACCCAGCGCTGCAAAGCTGCGGGTGTGCGCATCGAACAGCATCTCGTGGCCTTGGCTGGGGTAGGCCACCAGCCAGAAGGCCCCACTGGCACACAGCTTCATGTGCGAGACCTGCATGCGGTAGTACACCCCGCCCACCAGCAAGCCGTCTTCGCTCCAGTCGAACTGGAAGGCCTCGCCAAGCTCGAAGGTCAATGGCACGAAGGCCTTGCAGGCCGCCTGTTGGCCTTCACC
>NZ_AGTS01000014.1 GCF_000238595.1 Acidovorax sp. NO-1
TGAAGTGCGTCAAGACCACCCCGGCTCTTGTCCCAAGTGCGGCATGACGCTGGAGCCCATCATTCCCCTCGACGAGGAAGACAACCACGAACTGCTGGACTTCCAGCGTCGCTTCTGGTGGACGCTGCCGCTCACGGTCATCGTGACCATTCTTGCGATGTTCGGCCACCGCCTCGGATGGTTTGACATGCAAGTGCAGACATGGGTTGAACTCGCGTTGTCGTTACCCGTCGTGTTGTGGACGGGCTGGCCTTTCTTCGCGCGGGGCTGGCAGTCTCTCCTCCATCGCAGTCCCAACATGTGGACCTTGATCGGTCTGGGCACAGGCGCGGCTTTCCTCTACAGCCTGGTAGCTACCCTGGCGCCGGGCGTATTCCCGGACTCGTTCGTCTCCATGGGGCGGGTGGCGGTCTACTATGAGGCGGCGGTGGTCATCATTTCGCTGACCATGCTGGGCCAGATCATCGAACTGAAGGCGCGTTCGCAAACCTCTGCGGCGATCAAGGCGCTCCTCGGCTTGGCACCCAAGACCGCCCGCCGCATCAACGTGGATGGCAGCGAAGAGGATGTGCCGCTGAACCATGTTCATGTGGGAGATCTGCTGCGGGTCCGACCCGGCGAGAAAGTACCTGTCGACGGTGTGGTTGTCGAGGGCAGCAGCGCTGTCGATGAATCGATGCTGACCGGAGAACCTGTGCCAGTGACCAAACGTATCAGCGACAAGGTGATCGGCGCCACGCTGAACACCAGTGGCGCCTTGGTGATGCGCTCCGAGAAGGTCGGCGCGGCCACCATGCTGTCGCAGATCGTTCAGATGGTCGCCAATGCGCAGCGCTCGAAGGCGCCCATGCAGCGTATGGCCGATGTGGTGGCCGGAAAGTTTGTGGTCGTGGTGGTTCTCATCGCAGTTGCCACGTTCCTGGTTTGGGGGCTGTTCGGCCCGGAGCCCAGCTGGGTTTTTGGGCTGATCAACGCAGTGGCCGTGTTGATCATTGCCTGCCCCTGTGCGCTGGGCCTGGCTACGCCCATGTCGGTGATGGTGGCTACGGGTCGGGCAGCAACACAGGGCGTGCTGTTCCGAGATGCGGGGGCCATCGAGAAAATGCGCGAAGTCGATACCTTGATTGTGGACAAGACCGGCACCCTGACCGAAGGCAAACCCGCTTTTGAAAAAGCGGTTGCTGCTCCCGGCCACACCCCCGACGAAGTGTTGCAGCTGGCTGCCAGCCTGGACCAGGGCAGCGAACATCCGCTGGCCGATGCCATCGTCAATGCCGCTCGCGCACAAGGGCTGGTGCTGACCAAACCCGATGCGTTTGAATCAGGCAGCGGCATCGGCGTACGCGGCACGATCGATGGCAAGCGCCTGGTTTTGGGCAACTCCGCGTTGATGGAACAGGAGGGAGTCGCCATCGATGCACTCAGGAGCGACGGCGAGCGCTTGCGCAGCGAAGGCGCCAGTGTGATGCACCTGGCCGTGGATGGCCAACTGGCGGGCATCCTGGCCGTGACCGACCCGATCAAGGCGACTACTCTGGAAGCCATCCGAACCTTGCACGCCAGCGGCTTGCGCATCGTCATGGCGACCGGTGATGGCCTGACCACCGCGAAGGCTGTGGGCGCAAGGCTGGGCATCGACGAAGTGCATGGCGAAGTCAAGCCTGCCGACAAGCTCGCGCTGGTGGAAAAACTCCAGAAGGAAGGCCACATTGTTGCCATGGCCGGTGATGGCATCAATGACGCGCCAGCGCTGGCCAAAGCCGATGTCGGCGTGGCCATGGGTACGGGCACGGATGTGGCCATGAACAGCGGCCAGATCACGCTGGTGAAAGGCGATTTGCGCGGCATCACTGCGGCGCGCGACATCTCCATAGACACTGTCCGAAACATGCGCCAGAACCTGCTCTTCGCCTTTGTCTACAACGGCCTGGGGGTGCCGATCGCGGCAGGGGTGCTTTACCCGTTCACCGGGTGGTTGCTGTCACCGCTGATTGCGGCGCTTGCCATGAGTCTGAGTTCGGTATCGGTGATATTCAACGCGCTGCGCCTGCGCCGTGGCACCACATGATGCCCATCCTATCGATGGCATCGTGAAGCAACAACAACCATCGCTGCTCCTGTCGATGCTGTGTTCGCGTTCATGGACGACCCTATCCACTTGGGTGCACACATGGGGCGGAGCTCAGCCGTTGTGGGTGGGATATCCATGCGTATGCAAACAGACGCTCAGCGAGGCCAGGCCGTAGGTTCTGTGATCCACATGTCCGGACGCATGTGGGGCGTGGATTTGGCACTGCAGGAATCCGTAGTCGAGCGTCTCCCAACGCGGCGGAAAGTCTGGGCAACACTTGGTGAGCCAGTTTTAGTCATGATCGGTCGCTATAGCATGGGGTTTGATATACGACCAACGGATGGCGGGGCATATCTACGGGTCTGGATTGACTTCGACCCACCACCGCGTTGGATGCCGCACTGGCTTGGACGGATCGTCGGCGGCTTCTATGCCCGCTGGTGCGTTCGTCAGATCGCGCAGGAAGCCGTGCGCCATTTTCACAGTTGAGCAAGAGCGGTGCCAGTCGGCGCGTACCCATCCGCAGTCCCTATGCCAGGAGTGACCACTGTTGAGACTTGATTACATAAACGTAATCTGCGGCTCATCCTTCTATCAGGCCAGCCTGTCGAGAATGACTCCATGGGATGGCGCTCCACATTCGCCGCGCCTACAAGAACACTGAGGGAATCAACGCAATGGATTCGACCTACCATCGGTTCACCGAGCTATTTCAACAACTGGGGCTTGCCGCTGACGCCCGGAGCATCCAGCACTTCCTGGAGCACCACAGCCCGCTCCATCCTTCCATCCGGCTGGAAAACGCGCCATTCTGGAGTCAGGCCCAATCGGCCCTGTTACGGGATGAGCTATTGCTGGATGCGGATTGGGCAGAGGTGGTTGACCAGTTGAATGCGGCCTTGCGTGGATCGAAAGGTAAGTGATGTCCAAGATACGGTTGAGGCTATCCGTCGGCGCAGCATTGCTGGCACTCGTATTTACCCAGGCAAGTTTCAGTCAAGAGGGGCGCATTGGCGCCCATCTGGAGGGGCTTTTGAATGCGGCGCGGGAAGGTAATCCAGAATTTGCCAGCATGCAGTTCGAAGCCAATGCCGCCGCAGAACGAATTCTTCCTGCCGGCGCCTTGCCCGACCCCAAGTTCAGCATGGAATTGCGCGATATCACCCGGATGGGAGAGCGCAACCCGACGTTGCTACCTGGGCGCGTGGGGAGTACTCGCTACATCTTTACACAGGAGCTGCCCTGGTTTGGAAAGCGGGAGCTCAAGCGCGCTGCCGCCGCATTGCAGGCCGAGGCGGCGCGGGGGAAGTTGGCAGGCACCTGGAGTGAATTGGTCAGCAGGATCAAGACCACACATGCCCAGCTTTACTACCTGGAGCAGAACGAGCGGCTGACCCGGGAGATCTTGGACCTGATGGCCCGGCTGGAGAAGGTGGCCCAAGTGCGATATGGCAGTGGCCTCGCGGCACAGCAGGATGTCATTCGTGCGCAGCTGGAGCAAACCACCATGCGCAACGAATTGATTGCCCTCGACGCAGAGCGAAGTCAGTTGCAGGCCAAGCTGAAAGCGCTCGTGGGGCGCCCTGCCAGCGAGATGCTGGCTACGCCAGAGAGCATTCGCACACTTCCGGCGCCTGAGACCATGCGATTCGATGTCCTGGAGCAGCGTGCACGGTCCAGCAATCCGCTGCTGAGAACCGAGGAGTCACAAATCCAGGCTGCAGAAAAGAACCGTGAACTCACCTACAAGAACCGCTATCCGGACTTTGCGGTGGGGGTGTCACCCATCCAGTACGGTAAGTCGATCCGGGAATGGGAGTTGATGGTCGAGGTCACCATTCCCTTGCAGCAGGACACCCGGCGCGCACAGGAGCAGGAAGCACAGGCCATGCTGGATGCCGCCCGCTCGCGCCGCGAAGCGGCCACCAACCAGGTACTGGCGGATCTGTATGAAAACATTGCTGGCCTGGAAGCGGCGCGCCGTACGCTGGCGTTGACTACAGAAAGTTTGCTACCCCAGTCGGAACTGACGTTCCGCTCTGCATTGGCAGGCTATGAATCGGGCAAGGTGGACTTCGCCACGTTGCTGGATGCACAGAAGCAAATACGCCAAGCCAAACTCAATCAAGTCAAAGCAGGAGTCGCGGCGCAGATTCGCCTGGCAGACATCGAGCGCATCGTGGGAGAAGATCTATGACAACAACTATCAAGGTGGGCGCGCTCGTGCTGGCCGCCACGGCACTGGCTGCGGGAGGCGGCTATTGGTACGGGCAACGCCAGTCCGCTGCACATGGATCAGTGCAGGCGACATCGACTGTTGCTTCGGCAAACGATAAGAAGGAGCGCAAGGTTCTCTATTACCGCAATCCGATGGGCTTGCCCGATACGTCCCCCACGCCCAAGAAGGACCCGATGGGGATGGATTACATCCCCGTCTACGAGGGCGATCAGGAACCGGAAGCCGGAAGCGCCAACCAGATCAAGATCAGCACCGACAAGGTTCAGAAGCTCGGGGTGCGCGTTGAGGCTGTCAGCCTGCGCAACCTGGACAAGATGGTGCGCGCGGCAGGCCGCATCGAACCCGACGAGCGCCTGACCTACGCCATCACCCCCAAGTTCGAGGGCTACGTCGAACGCTTGCATGTCAACGCCACCGGCCAGGCCGTGGGCAAGGGCCAGCCGTTGTTCGAGGTCTACAGCCCAGAGCTGGTGTCGGCGCAACGCGAATATGCGATTGCCGCCCAAGGGGTCGACGCCTTGAAGGGCGCCAGCGAGGAAACACAGAAAGGAATGCGAGAACTCGCCGAATCGGGCCTGACACGCCTGCGCAACTGGGATATTTCGGACGAGCAGGTGAAGGCGCTGACTCAGTCGGGCACGGCGCGCCGCACCCTCACATTTCGCTCGCCGGTGGCAGGCATCGTGACCGAGAAAAAGGCGGTACAGGGCATGCGTTTCATGCCAGGCGACGCGCTCTACCAGGTCACTAACCTGTCTTCAGTGTGGGTGATAGCCGATGTATTCGAGCAGGACATCGGCATGGTCAAAACAGGGGCAAAGGCCACGGTTCGCATCAACGCCTACCCGGACAAGGTATTCACCGGTTCCATCACCTACGTCTATCCAACGCTCACGGCTGAAACTCGCACCGTGCCCGTGCGGGTCGAATTGACCAATGCAGGTGGGTTGCTAAAGCCGGGCATGTTTGCACAGGTGGAACTGCCCGCCGCCTCCAAGGGCACCGTGCTGACGGTACCGACGTCGGCGGTTATCGACAGCGGAACACGGCAGATCGTTCTGGTGCAACTCAAGGAGGGGCGTTTCGAGCCCCGCGAAGTCAAGGTCGGCGCGCGCAGCGAGGACCGCATCGAAATTATCGAGGGCGTGCAGGACGGTGAGATGGTCGTAGTGGCCGCCAATTTCCTCATCGATGCGGAAAGCAACCTCAAAGCCGCCATCGGAGGCCTGGGGCATACAGGACACGGGACTCAAGCCACTCCTGATGGATCAGCAAGCACCAAGGCCGTCACAGGCGTGGGTCACCAAGCCGAAGGCACAGTAGAGGACATCGATACGAAGTCCTCCACGGTGACGCTGGCGCACGGTACGGTGCCCAGCCTCAAATGGCCAGCCATGTCCATGGAGTTCAAGGTTGCGAACAGCGATTTGCTGAAACAGCTCAAGCCTGGCGCAGCGGTGGCGTTCGAGTTCGTCGAACGCGGGCAAGGAGAATGGGTGATCACCGCAGTCAAGCCCTCGGGCAATGCCACGGCCAATCCCCACGCCGGTCACAACTGATTTTCGGGAGACACCATGCTTGCGAAGATCATCGATTGGTCGGGAAGAAACCGTTTCCTCGTACTGCTGGCGACTTTGTTCGTCATTGTTGGCGGCGTCTATGCTGTGCTCAAAACCCCGCTGGACGCGTTGCCGGACCTGTCTGACGTTCAGGTCATCGTCTATACCGAGTATCCAGGACAGGCCCCGCAGGTGGTCGAAGATCAGGTCACGTATCCGCTGACCACGTCCATGTTGTCAGTACCCAAGTCCAAGGTGGTGCGGGGCTTCTCCTTCTTTGGCGCCTCGTTCGTCTACATCATCTTCGAGGACGGCACCGACATCTACTGGGCACGCTCGCGCGTGCTCGAATACCTCAACTTTGCGGCGGGGCGCATGCCCAAAGGCGTGACACCACAGATCGGCCCGGATGCGACGGGCGTGGGCTGGGTCTACCAGTACGCGCTGCTGGCCAAGGACAAGACCCTGGCCGAACTACGCACGCTGCAGGACTGGTATCTGCGCTATCAGCTCACCAAGGCACACGGCGTAGCAGAGGTTGCATCAATCGGCGGGTTTGTGCAGACATACCAGATCACTGTCGATCCGGTGAAACTGCGGGCCTATGGTATTCCTCTGGCTAAGGTTTCGCAGGTAGTGCGCGAGTCGAATCGCGATGTCGGCGGACGTCTCGTGGAGATGGCCGAGACCGAATACATGGTACGCGGCAGGGGCTACCTTCGAGGCGTGGCCGACATTGAAAACCTCGTGGTCAAGGCCGAAAAAGGTACTCCGGTTTTGATCCGAGACATTGCCCGGGTGGAACTGGCGCCGGACGAGCGCCGTGGGCTGACAGAGCTTAACGGTGAGGGCGAAGTGGTCTCGGGAATCGCCATGTCCCGCTATGGCCAAAACGCGCTGGAGGTGATTCACAACCTCAAGGAAAAGATTGCCGAGGTCTCGACTGGCTTGCCGCCGGGCGTCACGATCGAGGCGGTTTACGATCGGTCCGACCTCATCCACCGTGCCATTGACACGCTCAAACGTACTTTGCTGGAGGAGAGCCTGATCGTCGCGCTTGTCTGCATGGTTTTTCTCATGCACGTCCGCTCGGCGCTGGTGGCCATTTTGATGCTGCCCGTCGGTGTATTGATCGCCTTCATCGCCATGCGATTGCTGGGCATGAACTCCAACCTGATGAGCCTGGGCGGCATCGCCATCGCTATCGGGGCCATGGTGGATGCTGCAATCGTCATGATCGAGAACGCGCATAAGCACGTGGAACGCCTGCCCGCCGACCACAGCAATGCTGAGCGTGTGGAGGCCATGATCGCAGCCTGCAAGGAAGTGGGACCAGCGCTGTTCTTTTCGCTGCTCATCATCACCGTGTCCTTTCTGCCAGTGTTCACTCTGGAATCGCAGGAGGGGCGCCTGTTCTCGCCACTGGCCTACACCAAGACCTTCGCAATGGCTGGGGCAGCGCTTCTGTCCGTGACGTTGGTGCCGGTACTGATGATGCTGTTCATCCGGGGACGGATCATGCCTGAGTCCCGTAATCCGGTGAACCGGTTCCTGATCTGGACCTACCGTCCCATCATTGCCGCTGTAATGCGCTGGAAGAAGCTGACAATTGCTACGTCGCTTCTGGTTCTGGGTGTTTCGATCTATCCCGCCAGCCAGTTGGGATCCGAGTTCATGCCTACGCTCAACGAAGGCACGCTGTTGTACATGCCCGCGTCGCTGCCAGGCATGTCCATCACCAAGGCGGCTGAGCTATTGCAAACGCAAAACAAGATCATCAAGAGCTTTCCCGAAGTGGTGTCGGTCTACGGTAAGGCTGGGCGAGCCAATACGGCAACCGATCCGGCGCCTACCGAGATGTTCGAGACCGTCATCAATCTCAAGCCCGAATCCGAATGGCGCTCGGGCATGACGATGGACAAGCTGATCGCCGAGTTAGACCAGGCGCTGCAGTTCCCAGGCGTATCCAACGCCTGGACCATGCCCATCAAGGCGCGCATCGACATGCTCTCAACCGGCATCCGTACGCCCATCGGTATCAAGGTTTTCGGCAAGGATCTGGGCGAAATGGAACGCCTGGCGCGCGAGATTGAAACTGTAGTCAAGCAGGTGCCTGGAACGACCTCCGCGTTCGCCGAGCGCATTACCGGCGGCTTCTACCTCAACATCGAGCCCGACCGGGCGCAACTGGCGCGCTACGGGCTGGGGGTGGGGGAACTGCAGGACGTCATCGGCACGGCGCTGGGCGGCGAGATGGTGACGACCACCGTTGAAGGCCGAGAGCGTTTTGGTGTCACGGTGCGTTATCCGCGCGAACTGCGCGCTGACCCACAGCAGATCGCACGGGAGGTGCTCGTCCCGACCATGGACGGCGCCATGGTGCCGCTGGGGCAGGTCGCACGCGTTGAGATCGCCAAGGGCGCGCCTGGCATCCGCACGGAAAACGCGCTTCTATCAGCCTACATCTTCGTCGACATCCGCGACCGCGATATCGGTGGCTACGTGGCAGACGCCCGCAAAGCCGTGAACGAACAGGTCCAATTCCCGCCAGGCTACTACGCGACCTGGAGTGGACAGTTTGAATCGATGGAACGTGCGGTGCAGAAGATGAAGGTAGTCATTCCCGTCACCTTGCTTATCATCTTTCTGCTGCTGTACCTGAACTTCAAGCGCCTGACCGAAACCCTGATCGTCATGCTGTCGGTGCCGTTTGCACTGGTCGGAGGTATCTGGCTCATGTGGTGGATGGGCTACAACATGTCGGTGGCCGTCGCGGTGGGCTTCATCGCCCTGGCGGGTGTGGCCGCCGAGACCGGGGTGATCATGCTGATCTATCTCGACCATGCCTGGGAGGAAATCCAGGCCAAACGCCGCGCTGAAAACAAAGAGCCTAGCGTTGCGGATCTCTATGAAGCCATCATGGAAGGGGCTGTGGAGCGCGTGCGTCCCAAGATGATGACGGTGGTCGCCATCATGGCTGGCCTGCTTCCCATCCTGTGGGGGACTGGAACAGGCTCGGAGGTGATGAGCCGCATCGCCGCACCGATGGTGGGAGGGATGATTTCGTCGACTGTGCTCACACTGGCCGTGATCCCGGCCATTTATGGCCTGGTCAAGCAGTGGCGACTGCCGAAAATGGCGAGATAAGGCTGCCTGATGGGCCGAGCGCGCCCTCGATACATGGAAAGAAAGCAACTATCCCCCGGCAAAACCGGGGGCTTTAAGTTGTGAGCCGCTCGAAGCGGCTACATACGGTCGCTGACGCGACCTCTCAGTTTTGGAGCCACCGTATTGGTGGCGGGCTCACTTCCAAAGCCCCATCTGTTCGAGCCTCTCATCTTCATTTTCCTGCTCGCGGATGTACTGCCTGATGCCACCAGCCCTCCGCCGTAGCCGACACAGTGCAAAAATGATGATCAGTCATTTTGGCACTGGCAATGTATGCGTCCGGCAATCCCATCTTGAGATAGACCCAGCGCCGAGGCATCGTGTGCACGATGAAGATCATGCACACCTTGGCGAACGACACGATCGCCCAACGCCCCAAGCGGCGCTATTACTCCCCGGTACTCAAAGCTCAGATCGTGGCCGAATGCCAGGTCTCCGGCGCGTCAGTGGCTGACCCTTACGCCTACCTGCGCGAAGTGATGGCACGCCTGCCGATGCAGCGCGCCAGCCAGGTCGGCAAACTGCTGCCGCACCGCTGTGAGCCCACTAAGGCTTCAAGCATTTAGATAGGACTCGACTGCGCCTCCATTGCTGCGATCAGCGGACAACGTACTATGCCCCTTGCCGAACCGCAGAGACGAACCAACGATGAAAGTGCTGCTTCCATCCGTTGTAAGTCCGCAAGCTTGAGTCGAACTTCAACGAGCTTGGTCTCAGCCTTCACACGAGCGTGAGCACAACTCTCCCCATCTTCAAGTTGAAGCAGCTGCGCGGTCTCGTCCAAGCTGAAACCCAACCGCTTCGCGGCTTTGATGAAGTGCAATCGAGACTGATCGTTCCTGCCGTAGCGCCGAATGCTGCCCGAGGGCCGTTCGGGTTCTAGCATCAGCCTCTTGCGCTGGTAGAACCGAATGGTTTCAACGTTGACACCGGCCGCCTTGGCCAGATCTCCGATGGTCATGCCTGGGTCTGCGTCCAGAGGGTTGTTGTACATGGTTCTTGACTCCGTACTGGGGTACGGTTCTAAGCTTATGCGATGTCACTTGATTCTCTCAACCAAGTTAGGAGGGTGTGCAGAATTTTGTGTAAACGGACAATCCACCGCAGGCGAGAGCCTGCTTGTCCGCAAACACAATGACAACCAAGAAGCACGAAGTACCGCAAAAACTGCTGGCCAGCCTGCTGGCCGACTACAAGAAGCCTGAAGTGTTGACGCCGACCGAAAACTGAGCCACTTTTTGGTGTGAT
>NZ_AGTS01000013.1 GCF_000238595.1 Acidovorax sp. NO-1
CGGCCTGGATGATCTTGCCGCACCTCGGGGTGCATCGGGCAGGTGTAGATCGTGTCGCCCGACTCCGGCTGTGTGGTGCCTGGTGCGTTCGCAGGTACAGGCACCGCAGTGCGCATGGAATGGCTGCGATGGTCATGCGGGGGGCCATGGGACACCTCGCCCTCGGGTACCAGATGCATCTGGCACTTTGGACAGCGGCCCGGGTGGTCCTGACGCACCTCGGGGTGCATGGGGCAGGTGTAAACAATGGGGGTGTTCGCTTGCATGGTGGATGGCTCCTGACTCAATTTCATGATGAACCCTGTCAAGGTGGCAAAGTCAAGTCGGACGGTGCGCATCCACCAATTGGAATGCACAGGGTTCGAAATGAACAAAACGTAATGTGGTGGTCAGCGTCTTGTTGGTGGCGGCTTCTTACAGTTAACTCGTGCTCTTCGCACAGGCAAAAAATCCAGTTTCACTTTTCATTGCAAGGACTTCAAAATGACCACCAAAACTGTAAAGCTCTCTCTCGCCATTGCCCTTGTCACTTTGTCTGGCTTGTCTCAGGCCACTTCCGCCTGGCACCAAGGGAACGGCGATATTGTTCATTTCACGCCTGAGCACATTGGCCAAAACGCGGCCAAGAGTCCAGTCGATCCGAAAGTCCATGCCAAGATGCTGCATGGTGATTCGATGACGCCAGAAATCGTGGATAAGACCAATACGGGTGCTCAAACCAGCCAATCTCGCCAGCAGGTGCTGGATGACAAGAACGGACAGCTGAAGAACCTTTACATCAACTAATCGCTTCATTTCCCCTTTCAGCCCGATGCTTGTGCATCGGGCCTATCTTTTTCTGTCGACAGAAAAGTGCTGCGAATGGGCCAGAGGCGCTGGCTCAGCGCTCAAGCGACTTTTGGTACTGCGCATTGACCTGGTCGTGCCGTGCTTGAATCTCCTTGGGCCACTGTGCCTTGATCCATGAAAGCACGGCATTGATTTCAGAGTCACTCAACACACCGTCGTAAATAGGCATGTTGGTCTGGTAGTCAGGCTGTTTGATCAGCTTCGCCAGCCCATATTTGGTGATGGCGAAAAGTTGTGCGTCAGGGTGGTGCCAGGTGTGGCCGCTTTCGTCATGCGGCGGGGCAGGTAGGCGGCCATCGGGGCCATGCTCGCGCCAGTTTGGCTGCCCTTCACCACGGGCTCCGTGGCACGCGGCGCAGTGCTGGGTGTACAGGCCGGCACCCACATTCACGACATGCAGATCATTGGCGCGTAATTGATCCGGCATCGATTGACTCCGCGAACCCAGCACATACGTGCCTGTGGCCATCAGGAGTACCGCCAGGAGTCCGCCCAGACCCAGCTTCCAACCGATTTTTTTCATGAGGGCGCCGGTCATGTCAGCGCTTGCAACAGCATCCAGACTTGACTGCGGCGGTGGGCGGTTGGGGCGCGCCCGGACGCAAGATGCGGGCTGGGTATCCCGCTTCTTCCAGTGCAAGAACCAAAAGATCGCCTGAAAGCGTCTCCATGGTTGCGTCGCCCTTGACGTGTGCAATGCCCGTCTTCCAATCGACGTCGACCGTTTGCACTCCGGCGACGGCACGCAAGGCTTGCGTGACACGCGCCGTGCACATGGGGCAAGTCATGCCCGAAATGACCAGATCGGTGGAAGTCATGGTTTACCTCGACAGTTGAAATAGTCCGCTGCGGTCACTTGTCAGCCCAGCCGGGGAACGAAACGCGGTACGCGGCTCGCATACTCTTGCCAGACCAGACCGAAACGCGCCGCGCTCTCACGCTCTTCGGTCAATGCCAGGCGGCCGTACATGAACAAGAGGACAGGAAACATCAACAAGGTGAGGATGGTCGGCCATTGCAACAGGAAACCGAACATGATCAGCACGAACCCGATGTACTGCGGGTGGCGCACCCTGGCGTAAAGGCCTGACTGCGCCAGCTGGCCTTGGCGCTGGGCCGCATATAGCGTCGGCCAGGCTTCGGCCAGGATCCAGAATCCGCCGCCGATGAACAGGTAGCTCAGTATGTGGAACGGGCCCCAATGGGGATCACCACCCCAGCCAAACAAAAGCTCCAAAAGATGCCCGGCGTCATGACTCAAAAAGTCCACACCAGGAAATTTCTGCCCCAACCAACCTGACATGAAATATATGGTCAGCGGAAAGCCGTACATCTCGACAAACAGCGCGACGATAAATGCCGTGAACGCGCCAAAACTGCGCCAGTCGCGTGCGGTGGTCGGCTTGAAGAAGCTGAAGGCGAACATGGCGAAGACTGCAACATTGATGGCCACCAGCAGCCACAGGCCGTAGGAGGGTGCTGAGTGATCCATGGTTATTAGCTCCTGCGCTGGTCGTCGTCATGCTGCGATGTCTGGCCATTCGCGTTCCCGCCATGCCCGCCATGCCCGCCATGCATGAAAACGTGCATCAACGGACAAAGCAACAAAATCGCGTAGGGCCACCATTGCGTCAGATGGGCGCGATGCTCGGTCCATAGAAAGTAGCCAGCAACAGCCCCGAACACCAGGAGCCCTATGGCATACCTAGAACGCCAAAAGCTCCCATCTTTCTGGGGGCTTTGTCCCGGTATCTGATGAGGGGCATGGTTGTGGTTCATGTTTACCCCTTACTTGGCCGCAGGCGCCATTGGCGACTGCATGCGATCCATCATCATCTGCATCATGGACTCCATCATGTCCATGCGCTTTTCCATCATTTGCTGGCGATCGGTCATGCCGCCCATGCCTTTGCCGCCCTGCATGCCAGCCATCTTGGACATGCCACCCATCTGCTTCATCATGGCCATGCCGTCCTGCATCATCTTCATGTGCTCGGCCATCAGTGCCTGACGCTCTTCGGGAGTTTTGGCGGACATCATTTTTTCGTGCATCGCCTGCATGTCCTTCATGCGCTGGTCCATGGCAGCCATTTTTTCTGCACCCATGGATTGGCCCGGGGCCTTCTTGGCCGCTGCAGCGGGCGCCGCGCCTTCCGGATGGTGTTCCTTGTGTTCTTCGGTGCCTTGGGCGAGAGCGCCCAGCGATGCCGTTGCCACGCAGATGCCGATCAGGGTGTTGCGAATATGGTTCATGGTTCTCTCCTGTCCTGGTTGAAGTTGCCGTGGCCATCCCCGGAGGGCTTGGGCGCGCGGCGGTGGCACGCAATTGCAGCGTGTTCTTAACGGATCGGCTGAATGTCGGTGACGATCAGCTTTCCTCCCTCGCTCACCGCCATGAACTTGATCTTGTCGCCCGGTTTGACCGTAGCCAACAAGTCCTTGTCCCGGGCCGTGAACACCATGGTCATGCCCGGCATGTCCAGATGCTTGATTTCTCCATGCTTAAGCGTGACCTTCGAGGACTCCTGGTCCACCTTCTTGACCTCGCCTTCGGTCAGGGATGCGGCGGAGGCCGCAGACGCATGGCTGTGGTCGTGTTCCGTGGCGGCCTGGGCGAAGCTGCTGATGGGAAGCAATGAGCCTGCAGCGAAGGCCGAGGCAACGAGGAGATGTGTAAAGAGTTTCATGCTTTTCCTGCATACGATGTAAAGACTTGCGCCGAACCGTCCTTCTGGATCAGCAGTACCTGGTAAGCATCCCGGCGCCCGCCGTAGGCCGGCCCATCCATGCCTGGCGAACCGATCGGCATGCCCGGAACGGCCAGACCAAGCGCCTTGGGCTTTTCCTTCAGAAGGCGCAGGATGTCGGCCACGGGCACATGGCCTTCGATGACATAGCCTTGCACCAGCGCGGTATGACAGGACGCGAACTTCTGTGCCACCCCCAGCCGGGCGCGTGCCGCGTTGTTTCCTTCGTCGACCACGCTGGCGCTAAAGCCGCTCTGTTCCATGTGCGCGATCCAGTCTTTGCAGCAGCCGCAGTGGGGGTCCTTCCAGACCTGCATGGCGATCGCCCGGGCGGTGGCAGCAGCAGGCAAGGAGGCAGCGCCCAGGGCCAGCATGCCCAGCAGGAACACGCGGCGCATGGGCCGTGAGGGTGAATTCATCTCTCGCATGGATGATTCCTTATTCTTGGAGCGCATTACTTTCGGGCCACCTTGATCAAGCCCCTCATGCCAGCCTCGTAGTGACCCGGCATCAGGCAGGCGAAGTTCGCAAACCCAGGCCGAGTGAATTGCCAAACGATCTCGCCTTGCTTTCCTGGTGCAAGCGTTACCTTTCCTGGTTCGTCGTGCTCCATGTCGGGGTACTTTTTCATGGCCTCCAGATGTTCCAGCAGATCCTGCTCGGTGCCCAGGCTCAGCTCGTGCTTGACCTGGCCTTGATTCTTGACGATGAAACGCACGGTGTCGTTCTTGTCGACCTGGATTGCGGAAGGCGTGAACCGCATGTCGTCACTCATGTTTACGGTGATCTTGTGGGTGACTTTCGCGGCCGTGCCGGGCCTGCCGAGCGCGGTTTCATTGGCGCGGTGACTGTGTTCGCCGGAATGGCTATCGCTGGCATGGGCGAAACCAGCGGCAGCACACAGCAGCAGCGCGATGAGCTTGGGAGTTGTGTTGCTTGTGTTATTCATCGGATTCATCCATCTAGGGTTGGCTTGTCAGTGGCCATGGTGCGAAGTGGGTTTACGCACCTGGACCTCGGTGGGGTTGCTGGACTCTTGGATTCGGCGCATGGACTGCCCACCCTCAGCCTTGAACCGGGCAGGCTCGGTCAAGGGTCCTTGGTACTCGTGGGCGACCGTGCCTTCCGGGTGTTTGAACCAGTCTGGGTCCGTGTAGTCGCCAGGCTTTTGATCTTGGCGTACCTTCAACACGCTGAACATGCCGCCCATCTCGACCGAGCCATAGGGGCCTTTGCCAGACATCATGGGCACGGTGTTCTCGGGGATCCACAGTGAATCTTGGGTTTCATGGGTGAGATTCTTGAACGATATCCATGACTTAA
>NZ_AGTS01000012.1 GCF_000238595.1 Acidovorax sp. NO-1
CCTATGCATGGCTGGAAGGCGAATGGGCCCGCCGCACCTGGGCTGCGGGCGACGGTTTCACGATGGCCGACTGCGCAGCGGCGCCCGCGCTGTTCTATGCCGATTGGACGCACCCCATTGCCGCCAGCTACCCCCTGCTGCGCGCCTACCGCGCGCGACTGCTGGCGCGGCCCTCATTTGCGCAGGCCGTGGAGGGCGGCCGCCCCTACCGCCACTACTTTCCGCTCGGGGCGCCAGACCGTGATTGACGGGATCGACCACCCAAGTTGACTGAATTGCCAAACCCCAACCACCTAGGAGACCGAAATGATGAATGCCGAACCCCACGCCATGCACCGCTGGCTGCAGCAGCTGATTGGCGACTGGACCAGCGACGCCAACTGCGACGCCCCACCCGGCGAGTCCGGCGAGTCCGACGCGCCCGCTCAAGAGCAATCCACCGGCTCCGAGCATGTGCGCGCCCTGGGCGACCTGTGGGTGCTGTGCGAAGGCTCGGGCACCATGCCCGGCGGGGGCGAAGCCCACATGCTGATGACGCTGGGCTACGACCCCGACAAGAGCGTGTTTCGCGGCACCTGGGTGGGTTCGATGATGACCCACATGTTCGTGTACGAAGGCACGCTCGATGCCGACCAGAAGGTGCTGACGCTGGAGACCGAAGGCCCCAGCTTCAAGGACGACGGCAAGACCGCCCGCTACCGCGACGTGATCACGCTGCTGAGCGCGAACGAACGCACCTTGACATCGTTCGGGCTACAGCCAGATGGCAGCTGGTCGCAGATGATGCAGGCGACCTATCGGCGCAAGTGATGGATGGGGGCGGGCTCGGGTCCGCGTTCGCCGAACGAATACGTGGCGCCCACAGGCGGGCGCATCCCATGGTCAACCTCACAGGAGTCAAGCTATGTCCTACATCGATGGTTTCGTGATCGCGGTCCCCACCGCCAACAAGCAGAAGTTCATTGAGCACGCGCGCCATTTCGACGCGTTGTTTATCGAGCTGGGCGCGATCCGTGTGATCGAAAGCTGGGGCGACGACGTCCCCGACGGCAAAGTCACCGATTTCCGCCGCGCGGTCCAGGCCACGTCCGAGGAGACGGTGGCCTTTTCGTGGGTCGAATGGCCGGACAAAGCGACGCGAGACGCAGGCATGAAGAAGATGATGGAAGACCCCCGCATGGACCCTTCCGCACCCGGCAACCCGCCCATGCCCTTTGATGGCAAACGCATGATCTTCGGCGGCTTCGAACCCGTGGTCGAGGTGAAGGCGTGAGCAGCGCGGTTACCGTCGCGCTGGCCGCCTGCCGCCTGCTCGCAGTCTGCGCGGCCCACGGAGCATCGGCTGCGATGCACAACGCTTGCGATCAGGAATCGTACGGATAGAAAGCTATTAAAACAGTAGCTGTCAGCGCTTGACAGATAAGCGCTAGAGCCGAATTAGACTCAACTTTTCTGGCAAACACGGGAGGCAAAGCCCCCCACTGTCCTGCCCGCCGCACCGCACTGTTCCACGGGCCGCACTTCCGTTCGAACGACACTGGCTTCATATTCCACAGGCACACCGCCCGATCGTGGCGGAACACAACATGAGGAGCCCCCGTATGTCGTCGTCCACACCTGCTGCAGCAACCACCGCCCTGGTGCCCATCGTGCGCGCCCAGCTGCTCGGTCCGCAGTGGCCCACACTCGACCCGTTTCTTTTCTGTGCGCACCACGACGATGCCTATCCCGCAGGCAACGCCGCGTTTGGCCCCGCCGTGCCCATTGAGGATCGCCAGATCGGCAGCGATTTCAGCGGCAAGGACGGCTGGAGCATGTACCACGGCGACACCGTGCCGGGCTTTCCGGGCCACCCGCACAGGGGCTTTGAAACCGTGACGCTGGTGCGCAAGGGGCTCATCGACCATTCCGACTCGCTGGGCGCCGCCGCACGCTTCGGCGGTGGCGACGTGCAGTGGGTCACGGCCGGCAAGGGCATCGTGCATTCCGAGATGTTCCCGCTGCTCAACGCCACCGAGCCCAACCCGCTCGAACTCTTTCAGATCTGGCTGAACCTGCCCGCGCGCAACAAGATGGTCGAGCCGCACTTCACCATGCTGTGGGACGAGCGCATTCCGCGCCTGGTGCACCACGACGCCGCAGGCCGCGCCACCACGGTGACGGTGGTGGCCGGTGCGCTGCCCGGCGCGCCCGATCCGCTGTCGCCGCCGCCCGAATCCTGGGCCTCCCAGCCTGAAGGCGACGTCGCCATCTGGACGCTGCACCTGGAGCCCGGTGCGCAATGGACACTGCCTGCGGCGAAGGGTGAGACCACGCAGCGCATGCTGTACTTCTTTGTGGGCGACAGCCTGCGCGTGGGCCCGCAGGACGTGGACCGCCATGCCGCGCTGCAGGTGCGGGCTACCGAGGACTGGACCCTGACCAACACCGGCCCCACCGCCGTCGAATGCCTGGTGCTGCAGGGCCGCCCCATTGGCGAGCCCGTGGCGCAGTACGGCCCGTTTGTGATGAACACCCAGGCCGAGATCATGCAGGCCATGAACGACTACCGCCGCACCCAGTTCGGCGGGTGGCCTTGGGCCCAGCAGGACCCGGTGCATGGCACCGAGGCAAGGCGGTTTGCGCGGTATCCGGGGCAGGCGGAAGAAGAGCGGCCGGCAGAGGCGACGGCTGGCGCGTAAGCCGGGGCGGCACGCCCCGCCCCCGAGGCGCCCGGCGGCCACCGGGCGCCTCGTGGACAATGCACGCTTTTAGCGCAAGCAGACACACCATGGCCACCACCATCACCAAAGACACCGCTGTCACCATCACGTACAAGGTCACCAACCCGCAGGGCAAGCCGCTGGACGCGGGCAACCTGTCGTACCTGCATGGTGGCTATGACAACATCTTCCCCAAGGTCGAAGCGGCCCTGGAAGGCCAGGCCGTGGGCTTTACCACCGCACTGGACCTGGCCGTGGAAGACGCCTTCGGCGCCCGCGACGAAAGCCTGGTGCGCACCATCCCCAAAACCGAGTTCCCCCCAGGCGTGAAGGTAGGCGGCCAACTGCAGGGCATGGGCACTGACGGCCAGCCGGCCGTGTTCAACGTCGTCAAGATCAAAGGCCCCGAAGTGCACCTGGATGGCAACCACCCGCTGGCCGGGCAGGCGCTGAAGTTCAGCTGCAAGGTCACCGAAGTGCGTGCCGCGAGCGCGGAAGAAATTGCCCACCGGCATGTGCACGGGGCGCACGGGCACCAGCACTGAGCACCCCGGTGCAGCCCCTGCGCACGGGGCGCCGAGCTAGTCTGGCGTGGCGGGCGCGCTGGCAGCCGCCGGTGGCGCCTCGGCCTTGCGCCGGGGGATGAAGTCCGCATCGAGCAAGGCCTCGATGCGTGCGAAGATCTCGTGGCGCGAGAACGGCTTCTTCATGAAATCGTCCGCGCCGATGCGGTTGGCGTAGAACTGCTCGGTGGCGTGTTCGTTGCCGCTGATCATGATCACCGGGATGTGCTGCGAGGCGGGCAGCTTGCGGATGGCGCGCAACGCGTTGAAGCCGTTCATGCCCGGCAGGATGATGTCAAGAAACACCAGCTCGGGCGGGTCCTGCGCAATCAGTGCGAGCCCCTGCTCGGCATCCAACGCCTCGCGGGTTTCGTAGCCGGCCGAGCGCAGCACCTTGCGCAGCACGGCCACCACTGTGGGCGAGTCGTCAATGATCAGCACCCGGGTGCCCTTGCGCGCGTTCACTCGCTTGCGCTGGCGCCGTTCCACGGGCCCGCTCGGCTGCGCTCCCAACGTGTCGGTGCGTTCCGTCGGCTTGCGCACACTGGCCAGAAGCCGGTCGAAGATGCTCATGGTGTTGCCTCTGTGTTTCGTTCTTCGTGGCCTCAGACCGTCAGGGTGACGCCATTCCAGCCGTGAGTATTCCAGAAGCTGCGACCGGTTCAGCCCGCTGTGCCGCCCCGGGGCCGCTGCACCACCGGGTTGATGCGGCGGCGCGGCACGGTGGGCTCGGCCTCCACCATGCGCGCGCTGCGCTCGTGCGCGGTGTGGGCCAGCTCGGTGATCAGCGCGGCCTCGGGCAGGTTGTGCCAGTAGCGCGTGGGCATCTCTTTTTTCATCATGTTCAGCTTGAGTCGCGCGGGGTTGAAGATGTGGCGGTAGTAGGTGAGCCACAGCGCCTCGCCTGCGTCGGGCGGTGGCGCGTCGCTGCGCTGCGCGCCGGGGCCGGTGTGCAGCTGCTGGCCGTCCCAGCGCACGCTGGCGTCGGGCGTGAGGATGGCCCAGCGCATCTGCGTGAAGCGGCGGATGAAGAAGCCCGCGTTGGCCACGGTGATGTGGTGGTCGGGCTCGAACCAGGCCATGTGCAGGGTCTGGCCACATTGCTCTACCACGGGGCGAAAGCGCACGAAGGCGTGCATCTTGTGTTTGTCGCGCGCCACGGCGCGGGCCATGTGGTGGGCCAGCATGCGGTCTGCGTCCAGCGGGTCGTGCCGTGCGGCTTCGCCCTCAGCGCCGCCATGCGCCATGCGCCACAGCAGGCGGTACATCAATGGAAAGCGGGCGGGGTCGCGGTGCAGGATGAGTTGCTCGCACAGGCGCACAAAGTCGGGTGGCACGCGCAGCGTGGGCGCATCTGGCGCCGCGCTGGGCAGGGTGTTGCTAGCGGTAGGTTCGGGCGCAAACAGGTCGTCGGCCACATCTGCCTGGCAGCGCCAGTCCACCGCCTGCGGGGGCACGTTGGCCAACACCAGGGCTCGTGCGGCATGGCGAAAGCCGGGCCAGTCGGTGGGATGGGCGAGCGTGATGGAGTGGCGCTGCATGCGGGTCTCTCCGGCTCAAAACAGGCTGCGCTGCACCGGCGGCGGCGTCAACTGCGCGGCGAGGTCGGCAGCGTCCAGCGCAGGGCCAGGGCGGTAGTCGGCCGCCTCCACAAAAGGCAGCACCTTCTTGAGCGGCACATGCAGCCGCGCCAGGTCGGCATGCCGCAGGCGGCGCACGCGGCGGGCGGCCAGCAGGCGCTCCACCGTCTGCACGCCAAAGCCGGGCACGCGCAGCAGCAGCTCGCGCGGGGCGGTGTTCAGGTTGACGGGAAAGCGCTCGCGGTGTGCCAGCGCCCAGGCCAGCTTGGGGTCCATGTCCAGCGCCAGCATGCCGCCCTGGCTAGGCGGCACAATTTCTTCGTGCGCAAAGCCGTAAAAACGCATCAGCCAGTCGGCCTGGTACAGCCGGTGCTCGCGCACCGTGGGCGGGGCGGTCAGCGGCAGGGCGCGCGCCGCGTCGGGGATGGGGCTGAAGGCCGAGTAGTACACCCGCCGCAGCCGGTGCACGCCATACAGGCGCGCGCTGGTGGCCAGGATGGTGCGGTCGCTGGTGGCATCGGCGCCGACGATCATCTGCGTGCTTTGCCCGCCCGGCGCAAAGTGCGGCACGCTGGCGCGGCGCGTGGTGCGCGATTGCGGCATGGACACGATGGCTTGCGCGGTCTGCTCTTTGCGGGCGGCGCGTGCCTCGCCAATGTGGACGGCCATGCGGGCCATGGATCGGTCGATGGCGGCGCTGTCCTTCTCGGGGGCCAGCGCAGTCAGGCCTTCGGCGGTGGGCAGTTCGATGTTGATGGAGAGGCGGTCGGCATAGCGGCCGGCGCGTTCCATCAGCTCGGGTGATGCGTCGGGGATCGTCTTCAAGTGGACGTAGCCGCGAAAGTCGTGCTCCTCGCGCAGCACGCGGGCCACCTCCACCACCTGCTCCATCGTGTAGTCGGGGCTCTGGATGATGCCGCTGGAGAGGAACAGCCCCTCGATGCAATTGCGGCGGTAAAAGTCCAGCGTGAGCTGCACCACTTCACCCACCGTGAAGCGTGCGCGGGGCACGTTGCTGGTCACGCGGTTCACGCAGTACAGGCAGTCGTACTGGCAGAAGTTGGTGAGCAGAATCTTGAGCAGCGAGATGCAGCGGCCATCTGGCGCGTAGCTGTGGCAGATGCCCATGCCCTCGGTGGAGCCCATGCCGCGCCCGCCCACCGAGTTGCGCGGCGCAGCGCCGCTGGAGGCACACGAGGCGTCGTACTTGGCGGCGTCGGCCAGGATGGCGAGTTTGGACTGTAAATTCACTGGATGAATTTACAGTAATTGCAGTGCCCGACACCAGCCTGGGGGCATGCAACAGCAGCTTTATGCTACATATTTAATAGCTGTTGGCGCATGATGGGTAAGCGCTGAAGGCCAAAAACACCCAATTTTGTGTGCCCGCCGTGGAATCACCTCAGGACTGCTTGGCCAGCGCCCGCCGCAGCAGCCGCGCAGCCCTCTCGCGCAGGGGCGACGACGGGTGGCGCACAGGCGGGCGCGGATGGGCTTTGGCCAGTTCGCAGGCAGTCAGGAAGTCTTGCAGGATGGCGGTGTCGTCCAGCGTGTCGGAGCCGGTCTTGTGAAACTCGGGATGCCATTGCGTGGCCGCGATGTAGCCACGGCCGGGCGCAGGTTTGAGGCGGATGGCTTCCGGCACGCCGTCCGGCTCGCTCAAGGCTTCCACCACAAAATCCGGCGCAACGCGCTTGATGCCCTGGTGGTGGATGCTGTTCACGCGCGCGCGCGGGGTGTTGGGGTAGAGCTTGGCCAGGTGCGAACCCTCCACGATCTGGATGTCATGAAAGTGCTGGTCATAGGTGCTGGCGTTGCGGTGCTGCTGTGCGCCCGGGTGCTGGGTTTCGATGTCCTGGTACAGCGCACCGCCAAAGGCCACGTTGATGAGCTGCAGGCCGCGGCACACGCCAAAGATGGGCTTGCCCACCTGGGCAAACGCCTTGACCACGGCCAGGTCGTACAGGTCGCGCACGCGGTCGCCCACCCACTCCTCGCGCAGGGGCTCCTCACCGTAGTTGCCCGGCCATACATCGGCGCCACCGTGCATCACGATGCCGTCAAGCCACTCGGCATAGTGGTCGAGCGTGACATCACCGCGCGCCGTCTCGCCCGTGGGGCAGGGCACCATCACCACCATGGCACCGGCCGACATGATCCAGTGGGCAATCGACTGCTCGACATACTGCAGAGTCTTGCCGGTGAACAGCGGGCGGGCGGGGTCGGCGTGCTGAAAACAGGCGGACAAACCAATCTTGAGGCGGCGGGCGGCAGGCATGGGGGCAAGCTCCAGGGGCGCACGGAAAGCGCGCCATTCATTGCAGGGCGGGGATGTATCTTTGTAGCACCCCACCCCATTCCCCGGTGTAGGAAAGGGCCGTGCGGCGGCTTTGCATCGGCAACCGGTTCCGTGCGGTGCGCCAAAACGTGGCTTTCTTCATGAAATGCGGCGGCCGCAGGGCGGGCGGGCGGCGGTTTCTGGCGCGACGCTCGCGATAATTTTGGATCGCCGCAGGCCAGGGAGGGGCACGGCGACGGTTCCACGCCTTCCCGAAAGCCACCACATGTCCCATCACAAAGTGCATCGGCCCACCGTGACCGCCCTGGCGGCCGTGCTGGCCCTGGCCTGGCCGGCGGCGCAGGCGCTGGCCGCGGTGCCTGCGGGCGCCGCCGCCGAAATCATCAGCCTGCAAGGCACTGGCGACCAGCGCGCCGCCGCGGCGGCCGACTGGCAGCCTGCGCGCCCCGCCCAGCCCCTGGCCACGGGCGATTTCGTGCGCACGCGCCAGGCCGCCCGGATGGCCCTGCTCTTTGCCGACGACACCCAGCTGCGCCTGCACCAGAACACGGTGCTGCAGGTCAAGGGCGTGGCCACGCCTGCCCAGCCGGTCACCACCCTGCTGCTCAACGCCGGACGGGCCTGGACGCAGACACGCCGCGCCGACGGCTCTCGCCTGAACCTGGAAACCCCGGCCGCCACAGCCGCGATCCGCGGCACCGACTGGGACATCAGCGTCGAGGACGACGGCCGCACCCTGCTGACCGTGCTGTCGGGCACGGTGGAGTTTTCCAATGCACAGGGGCAGGTGTCGGTGGGCGCCAACGAGGCCGCCTATGCCGAGGTGGGCAAGGCCCCGGTCAAGCTGGTGCTGAGCCAGCCGCGCGACCGCATCCAGTGGGTGAACGCCCTGCGCGCAGACCCGCTGCCGCACCTGGCCGCCGAGCCCGTGCCCGAAGCGCTGGCCCCGGTGCGCACCGCGCTGGCAGCCCGCGATGTACCCGCCGCGCGCGCCGCCTTGGCGCCGGCTCGCGGCGCTGCCCCCGCACCCTGGGTGGCCGTGATGGAAACCGCCATCGCGCTGCAGGCGGGCGATGTCCTCGCTGCGCGCGAACAGCTGGCTCGCCAGGCGGCCACGCTGGCCGCCCCGCTGCCGGTCTGGCTCATGCAGTCGGATGTGCAGCTCATGGAAGGCGATGCAGCTGCCGCAGCCACCACCTTGCGCACCGCCATGCAGCGCTGGCCCGCGCACCCGGCCCTGGTGGCCCAGCTGGCCCGGGTGCAACTGCTGAGCGACCGCGTGGACGAGGCCACCGCCACGCTGGCCCCGGCACAGGGCACGGCGCACGCAGAGCTGGCGCTGGTGCGAGCCGAGCTGGCCCGCCGCCGTGGCGATGCGCCCGGCACGCTGGCTGCCTACACCGAGGCCACGCAGCTCGCGCCGCAAGACGCCCGGGGCTGGCAGGGCCTGGGCAGTGCCCACACCGAACGCGAAGACGCGCACCCCGCCCGCGCCCACCTGCAGCAGGCGCTGGCCCTGTCGCCCCAAAGCCCGGGCGCCTGGGGCGAGCTGGGCACGCTCGAAACCTTCACCAACCAGTTCACCGAGGCGGGCCAAGCCTTTGCCACCGCTTTGGGCGACAACCCGGCGGACTACGTGGCGCTCACCGGCCAGGGGCTGCTGCACCTCAGGCAGGGCGACCCCGAGGCCGCGCTGGATGCCTTTTTGCGCGCGGGTGTGATGGAGCCCCGCTACGCCCGCGCCAAAACCTGGACGGCCGTGGCGTACTACCAGCTTGGCCGCCACCAGGACGCGCTGGCCACGCTGCGTCAGGCCAGCAGCCTGGACGACAAGGACCCGGTGCCCTACATGCTTCTGGCACAGATCCACACCGACCTCTTTCAGCCCGGCGAAGCCGTGGAGGCCGCGCGCGCCGCGGTGCAGCGCATGCCCTACCTCAAGTCGCTCAACCAGGTGGCCAACGACCAGAAGGGCAACGCCAACCTGGGCGCGTCGCTCGCTTTCTTTGGCATGGAAGACTGGGCGCTGGAGCTGGCGCAGCAGAGCTTTTATCCCTACTGGGGCGGCAGCCACCTGTTTCTGGCGGACCGCTACCCGGGCGAGTTCAACAAGAACTCCGCGCTGTTCCAGGGCTTCCTGACCGACCCCATGGCCTTCGGTGCCAGCCAGCGGTATGCGTCGCTGCTGCAGAAACCGGGGGCCCATGGTGCCGTGGGCGTGACGCTGGACCATGACCAGTACCGCATGCGGGCGCCCGCTCTCACGCTCAATGGCATGGACAACACCCATGTGCCCGTGTCGTGGTTCTTCAAGGCGCAGTCGGCCCACGCCAGCGGTTTCCCGTTTGACCTGCAGACCAACGCCGGGCCGGCCCTGCGCGCAGGCTATGGCGATGTGCAGGCCCAGGCGGTCACGCTGGGCGCAGGGATGCAGCCGAGCGAGCGCATCAACCTGTTTGCCTATGTGAACCATTTCGACATGCGCCTGCGGGGGGAGAACCTGTTCCGGTTCGACACGGTGCTGGAGAACCAAAGCACTCAGGGGGCGCTGGGCATGGCCTACCGCTGGGGCCCCACCGAGCAGACCTGGATCAAGCTCGGCCGCAGCGTGGACAACATCGTGCTGCGCGACTACCCCACGCTGTATGTACTGCCCCCCTTCGTGAGCCTGATGGGCGTGAGCAGCGAACCCCGAAAGCAGTTCAACGACCTGCAACTGCGCCACACGGTGGACACTGCGCCGGGCAGCCGTTTCAGCGTCGCGCTGGAACATGTGCGCGAGCGGCAGAACAATCTGATCGGAGGCGCCGCCGCCGTCGCCGCCGAGATTCCCGGCCTCGGCACCTACCGCGATGTGTTTGTGGTGGGCGGCTACAACCATGTGGACCGCCGCTACACCGCGCTGACCCTGGCGACCACCCAGCAGCTGGGCGCGGCGCTGCACCTGGATGCCGCGCTCGGGCTGCAGCAGATCCGCCACCGCGTCGACGGCCTGACCCAGAGCTATCTGCTGAACCTGGAGGAATACAGCGAGGAAGCCTCGCGGCGCGCCGACATGGAGCGTGTTGTCACGCCCCGCGTGGGGGTGGTGTGGCAACCCGCCGCAGGCACCACCGTACGGATGGCCTATCAGGACTGGTTGCGGCCGCTGAGTGTCTCCACCCTGACCAGCGTGGAGACGGCGGGCATTCCGGTGGAGGACCGGCTGGTGGAGGCGGGCGGACGCCACAAGCGCGCGGTGGCGCAACTGGCCATGGAGCTGGGCCCCAGCACCTTTGTGAACCTCCGCGCCGACCACCTGCGCGTGCGCAACCCCGGTACGGTGGGGGTCGATCTGCGCACGCCCAGTCTGCCGTTCCTGGAAGAAATGCGCAACGCCCAGCTGGTCAACCTGTCCACCACCGACCTGCTGGAGGACACGCCCAGCTTTGACACCGGCACCCTCAAGGCCCTGGGAGCGGGCATCAACCACATGTTCAGCCGCCGCTGGTCAGGCTATGCCAAATACCTGTACCAGGACAGCGAAAGCCGCAGTTTTGATGCCGGCGCGCCCGTGGGGCGCATACCCTACATTCCACGCCATACCGCCGTGCTGGGCGCGACCTGGGCCAGCCCGCAGCGCATCTACCTGAGCGGCCGGGCGGTGTACCGCTCAGAGCGCTTCGAGGACAAGGACAACTTCACCCGCATGGCCCCCGGATGGGGTGTGGACCTGATGGGGTTCTGGGAATCGCAGGACAAGCACTGGGTGGTGGGTGTGGCCGCACTGAACCTGTGGGCCCCGAAGTCAGACCGCCGAAAGGCCCGGTATGTTCTGGACGCGCGCTACCGTTTCTGAGCCCGCAGACCGGCGTCGGCAGCGCGGGCTGGCGCTGGCGGCGGCGCTGCTGGCGCTGTTGCTGGTGGGGGCGGCCACGTTCAGCCGACCCTGGCATGCGCTGGAGTTCAAGACCTTCGATGTGCTCACGGCCCTCACCGCGCCGCAGCGCACGGGTCTGAACGTGGTCATCCTCGCCATCGACGAGCCCACCTTTCAGGAGCTGCAGCAACCCTGGCCGTTTCCGCGCAGCATGCACGCGGCGCTGCTCCAGCGCCTTCACGACGAAGGCGCCGCCGCCGTGGGGCTGGACATCGTGTTTGCCGACCCCTCCTCCGAGGCGGAAGATGCGGCCCTGGCACGTGCCATTGCCCAGGTGGGGCCTGTGGTGCTCGCCTCGACGCGGGAGAAGATCGACAGCGCCAACGCCGCGCTGTGGATGGAGGTGCAGCCGCTGCAGCGGTTTCTGGATGCCGGTGCCGATGCCGGAGACGCCGGGGTGGAGCCAGACGATGATTTCGTGGTGCGCCGGGCGCCCGTAGCGCGCGAGAGCTTTGCGCTGCGGCTGGCGCAGCGCGCGGCCGAGGCGCGTGGGCAGGCGCCCGCGCTGCGCCATTTCGACTGGATCGGCTACCGCGGCCCGCGCGGCACGTTCGACACGCGCTCGTACTATCAGGCGCTGGAGCCGGGTCTGCTGCCCGAGGGGTTTTTCAAGGGCAAGATCGTGCTGGTGGGGCGCTCCGTGCGCACCGCGGCGGAGCTCACCCGTTCGCAGGCCGATCTGTTCAACTCCCCGTTTGGCACAGCAGGGGGCGAGCGGCTGTTTCCCGGCGTGGAGCTGCAGGCCACCCTGCTCGACAACTACCTGAACGGGGGCGGGCTGCGCAGCGTGCCCGAAGGCTGGACCCTCGCGCTCACCGCGCTGCTGCTGCCCCTGCTTCTGTGGGCCAGCCGCCGGTGGCACCCCGCCGCTGCGGCAAGCCTCACAGCCGCGCTGGTGCTGGCCATGGGCGCGGTGTCGTGGTGGCTGTTTGCTGCGCACAGGCTCTGGTGGCCGCCACTGCTGCCCGCAGTGGCGGCCGTGGCCGTGTATGGCGCGGCCGCGCTGGTGGGCTACGCCATCGTGCGCCAGCGGGCCCGGCAGACGCGGGCCATGTTTGCGCAGTACGTGCCCCCCGCCGTGGTCTCGCGCCTCATTGCGCAGCCTGATCTGATGCGCCTGGGCGGCGAGGCGCGCGAGGTCACGCTCATGTTCACCGACCTGGCCAACTTCACCACGCTGTCCGAGCAGCTGAGCGCCGAGCAGACGGTGGAGGTGCTCACCGGCTACTTCAACGCCATGACGCCCATCGTGCACGCTACGGGCGGCACGGTGGACAAGTTCATCGGCGACGCGGTGATGGCCTTCTGGGGTGCGCCGCTGGACGACGCACAGCACGCCGCGCACGCCGTGTCGGCCGCCATCGCGATGCAGCAGGCCATGCAGCCGCTGGTGGCCGACCTGCACGCGCGCGGCCTGCCCCCCATCCACATGCGCATCGGCCTGCACACCGGGCGGGTGGTGGTGGGCAATGTGGGATCGGAGCAGCGCTTTTCGTACACGGCGATCGGCGATGCGGTGAACCTGGCCGCCCGGCTGGAGGGCGCCAACAAGGCTTTCGGCACCAGCATCCTGCTGTCGGCCGCCACGGCCGCGCAGCTGCCTGCGGGCGCGGCGCTGCGTGCGCTGGACGACGTGATCGTCAAGGGCAAGACGGAGCCCGTGCGCGTGTTCACCCCCTGCGATGACACCGTGCTGTGCCAGGCCAGCCTGGCCGCTCTCGAAGCCTTTCATGCACGCGACTGGGACGGCGCCCTGCAGGCGCTGGAGCAGGTGCTGCAGCGCGCGCCCGGTGACGTGGCGGCGCTGCGCCTGTCGGCACGGGTGGCGCAGGCCCGCGCCTTGCCGCCAGGGGCCGACTGGTCGCCTGCCGTGGCGCTGGACAAGCTTTGACGCCCGACTAAACCCCGGCAACTCACAGGTTCTTACGGGCAGCCTGTGCAAAAGTGCGACCATGGGGGTTCTCGGGGCTGCCGCAGCGCCTGGCTCCCGGCACACGGCGCCCTCTCTTGGAACCCCTCTCAAGGAGCATCACCATGCAAGTACAAGTGAACACCGATGACCACATCCACGGCGGCGAGTCGCTGGCGCAATGGATCACCGACGAGTCCAAGAGCCGGCTCAACCGCTTTCAGGACCACATCACACGGCTGGAGGTGTTTCTGACCGACCTGGATGCCGGCAAGTCCGGCGCCAACGACAAGCGTTGCCGCATCGAGGCCCGGGTCACGGGCCGCCAGCCGGTCACCGTGACCGACGAGGCCGACAAGATGGCCAACGCCTTCATCGGTGCCGTGGACAAGCTGGCCCGCGCACTCGATACCGACCTGGGCCGCGTCAAGGACCGCAACGGCCGCGACACCATCCGGGCCGGCATGGAAGAGTGATTTGTTGTCAAATTGGCCTCCAGCGCTTGATGGATAAGCGCTGGCAGCTATCAATTTTGTAGTATTCGGCGGCGGGTCTTGCGCGGGTGTGCGCCGCGCCACCGCCCCGTAATCCCCGCCCCTGCAGCCCTCTGACGTGCACCGCTGCACTCCAGGCCAGTCCAGGCTGCGTGGCCCCGCCCGGCGCCCATGCAGGCCCGGGTTCGGGTTTCACCGGTTACATAACATAACGGCATAGCTGAAAGTCCGCCATAGAACTAGCATGTGGGCCTGACCCCATGCACAGTGTGGGGGCCCGGTGAACATCGCCGCCCATGCCCGAAAGGCGCCCCGCGAGGCGCGGCACGGATTCCAACAGACAGATCGGAGACAAGACAATGACCTTCCTGAAGCGACGCACCGCCGTGGCGGTGATGGGGGCGGTGGCCCTGGCCAGCCTGGCCACCACGGCTGCAGCCCAGACGGTGACCCTGCGACTGCACCAGTTTTTGCCGCCCCAGGCCGTCATTCCCGCCAAGGCCCTGGTGCCCTGGGCCCAGAAGGTCGAAGCCGATTCGGGCGGCCGGATCAAGGTGCAGCTGTTTCACGCCATGCAACTGGGCGGCGCGCCGCCACAGCTGTTTGACCAGGCACGCGATGGCGTGGTGGACCTGACCTGGACGGTGCTGGGCTACACGCCGGGCCGTTTTCCGAAAACCGAAGTGTTCGAGCTGCCTTTCATGAGCGGCGACCCCGAAGCCTCGTCGCGCGCCATCCAGGAATACGTGGAGAAGTTCGCGGCCGACGAGTTCAAGGACGTGAAGCTGATTGCCGCGCACACCCACGGCCCGGGGCTTTTCCACACCAAGGCGCCGGTGACCGGCCTGGAAAGCCTGCGGGGCATGAAGATCCGTGGCGGCTCGCGCATCATCAACAACATGCTCACCAAGCTCGGCGCCACGCCGGTGGGCATGCCCGTGCCGGGCGTGACCGAGGCGCTGTCCAAGGGCGTGATCGACGGCACCACCATTCCGTGGGAGGTGACGCCGTCGCTGAAGGTGACCGAGCTGGTGAAGAACCACACCACCTTTGCCGGCAAGGAAGGCCTGTACACGCAGACCTTCGCGTTCTCGATGAACAAGGCCAGCTACGACAAGCTGCCGCCCGACCTCAAGGCCGTGATCGACAAGAACTCCGGCATCGAGACGGCCGCCATGTTTGGCCGTGCCATGGACGAGGGCGACCGGGTGGGCCGGGAGATTGCGGAAAAGGCCAAGAACAACATCGTGGCGCTGGACCAGGCGGAAACCCAGCGCTGGCGCCGCACCGCGGCCAGCGTGGAAACCGACTGGATCAACGAGGTCAAGGGCAAAGGCATTGACGGCGCCAAGCTGGCTGCTGAAGCCCGCGCGCTGATCGCCAAGCACAGCAAGTAAACCGGCCCCGCCTGGTGGCCCTGCGGCCGTCCTTGTGAACGTGTTCTCAGGGGCGGCTTTTTATTGGGCCGGGCGGTGGTCTTGAGGTTCAAAATACCCTCCCCTTTTGGCTCCCTGCAGGAAGAGTTCCGCATGATTGCATTCATCTACCGCCTGGCCCGCTGGGCGGCCATCGTGGGCGGCATCGTGCTGGTCGCGCTCACCACCATGATCGTCGCCAGCATCGTCGGCCGGTCCCTGATCGGCCTGGGCCTTGCGCCCGTCCCCGGTGATTTTGAACTGGTGGAGATGGGGACGGCTGTGGCGGTGCTGCTGTTCCTGCCCTGGACGTACCTCAAGGGGGGCCATGCCACCGTGGACCTGCTGTACACCCACCTGCCCGCCTGGGCCCGGCGGGGCGTGCTGATGATCAGCGATCTGCTCATGCTGGCTGTGTGGCTGCTGCTGACCTGGAAACTGTGGGAAGGCACGCTGGAGAAGAAGCAATACATGGAAACCACCTTCATTCTGCAGATGCCGCTGTGGTGGGCATATGCCGCCTGTCTGGTGGGTGCGATCATTGGCTGCCTGGCCTATCTGGCGCGCACCGCCACGCTGTTCGGCCTGGGCAAGGAGCCCGCGGGCTGGACCACCGAAGCGGGGGTGCACTGATGAGCGGATTCGAACTCGCAGCCTGGTCGTTCCCGATCCTGCTGCTCCTCATCTTTGTGCGCATTCCCATCGGCCTGGCCATGCTGGTGTGTGGCCTGGTGGGTGCCTGGCTGGTGTATGGCGCCACGGCGCCCGTGCTCAACCAGCTCAAGCAGGTGACCTACAGCACGTTTTCCAGCTACTCGCTGTCGGTCATTCCGCTGTTCCTGCTGATGGGGCAGTTTGCGGCGCTGGGCGGTTTGTCGCAGGCGCTGTTCAAGGCGGCGGAGGCCTGGATCGGCCACCGCAAGGGCGGCGTGGCCATGGCGGCCGTGGGCGCCTGCGCAGGCTTTGGCGCCATTTGCGGCTCCTCCCTGGCCACTGCGGCCACCATGGGCCAGGTGGCGCTGCCCGAGCTGAAAAAGGCAGGCTACGCGGGCGGCATCTCCACGGCCACGCTGGCGGCCGGGGGCACGCTGGGCATCCTGATTCCGCCCTCGGTGGTGCTGGTGATCTACGCCATCCTCACCGAGCAGAACATTGCCAAGCTCTTTCTGGCTGCATTCGTGCCGGGCATCATGGCGGCCATTGGCTACGTGATCGTGATCGCGCTCTACGCCCGGTGGCGCCCGCAGGAGATGGGCACCGTCGCCCCCATGCCCATGGCCGAGCGCTGGAAAGCCACGGCCAAGGTCTGGCCCGTGCTGTTGATCTTTCTGGCCGTGGTGGGCGGTATCTACCTCGGGTTTTTCACGCCCACCGAGGGCGCGGCCGTCGGGGCCTTTGGCACCGGTGTGGCGGCCTGGATGTCGGGCGGCCTGAACCGCAAAACCCTGGTGGGTGCCGTGATGGGCACGGCGGTGGCCACCGGCATGATCTTCATGATCGTGCTGGGCGCGGGCGTGTACAACACCTTTCTGGCGTTGTCGCAGCTGCCGCAGGAGGCCGCGCAGGTGGTGGCCGGCTCGGGCCTGAGCCCGATGGTGGTGCTCGTTGCCATCCTGGTCATCTATGTGGTGCTGGGCTGCTTCATGGATTCGCTGTCCATGATCCTGCTGACCATTCCCGTGTTCTTTCCCATCGTCACCGCGCTGGATTTCGGCATGACGCCGGAAGAGTTCGCGATCTGGTTCGGCATCCTGGTGCTGATCGTGGTCGAGGTGGGGCTCATCACACCGCCCGTGGGCATGAACCTGTTCGTCATCAACAGCATGGCCAAGGACGTCCCCATCCTGGCCACCTACCGCGCCATCCTGCCGTTCGTGGCCAGCGATTTCCTGCGCACCGCGATTCTGGTGGCCTTCCCGGGCATCGTGGTCTTTGTTCTGCGGTTTTGAGATGGTCCGACGCCGCATCCTCCTGACCGGCGCGAGCGCGATGGCGCTGACCGCGCTGGGGGTGCATGCGCAGCCCGCATTCCCGTCGAAGGCGCTGCGCATCGTGGTGCCCTTTGCGGCGGGCGGCGTGGGCGACCTCACGGCCCGCGCGGTGGCCACAGGCCTGGCCGAGCGGCTGGGCCAGCCGGTGGTCATCGACAACCGCCCGGGCGCCGGCGGTGTGGTGGCCGCAGACACCGTGGCGCGTGCCGAGCCCGATGGGCATACGCTGTTCCTGCTATCTAACGGCACGGCGGTGTCTGCCAGCCTGTTCAAGTCGCTGCCCTACGACACGCTGGCCGACTTTGCGCCGGTGAGCACGCTGGGTTTTTTTGACATTGCGGTGCTGGTGCCTGCCGATTCGCCGCACGGCACACTGGCCCAGCTGCTCGCGCATGCGCGGGCCCGCCCGGGCCAGCTCAATATCGGCAGCATCAACATCGGCAGCACGCAACACCTGGCGGCCGAGCTGTTCAAGAGCAGCGCAGCCATCGATGCGCAGGTGGTGCCGTTCAACGGCACGCCGGCCCTCATCACCGCGCTGCGCGGGCGGCAGGTGGATGTGGGTGTGGAAATTCTGGGCCCTGCCCTGCCGCAGGTGCGCGCGGGGGCGCTGCGCGTCTTGGCCGTCACCGGCGAGCGGCGCTCTGTGGTGTTGCCCGACGCGCCCACTGCGGTGGAGCTGGGCGTGAAGGGCTTTGTGGCTGCGTCGTGGAACGCGCTGGCCGTGCCCGCGCGCACGCCGCGCCCGGTCGTGGAACGGCTACAGCGCGAGGTGGTGACCACTGTGGCAACGCCCGCCGTTCAGCAGCAGTTGCGCGCGCTCAACGTGGAGCCGCGCACCTCCACGCCCGAGCAAGCAGCTGCCTTGCTCAAGACCGACATCGAACGATGGCGCGCCGTGATCGAGCGCGCGGGCATCCCCAGACAGTGAAGGCCAGCCGCACCATGCCGACCGAACAAACCGATGACCTGCTGCGCATGGACCACCTGGGCATCGTGGGCTATGGCGAGGTGGGCCGCATTTTTGCCGCGGGCCTGCGTGCCGCCGGCGTGCGCGATCTGGCAGTGTGGGACCTGAAGTTCGCCGATCCGGCGCAGCAGGCCGATCCGCGCGCCCACGCGCAGGGCGCAGGCGTGCACGCGGCCGACGGCGTGGCCGCGCTGTGCGCCGGGCGCAAGCTCATCATCTCGGCCGTCACGGCCAGCAGCACGCTGGCGGTGGCCGGGGCGGTGGCGCAGCACATTGCGCCTGGCGCGTTCTTTCTGGACCTCAACTCCGCCTCGCCGGGCACCAAGCAGCAGGCCGCAGCTTTGATCCATGCGCGTGGCGCCCGGTATGTCGAGGCGGGCGTGATGACGTCGGTGCCGCCCTATGGCATCGCCGTTCCCATGCTGCTCGGTGGCCCTCACGCCGCCATGCTGGCGCCCGTGTTGCACGGTTGGGGCATGGACGCCAAGCCTGTCAGCGACCAGCTGGGCGTGGCCAGCGCCATCAAGATGTGCCGCAGCGTGATGATCAAAGGCCTGGAGGCGCTGGTGATCGAGAGCTACGCCACGGCCCGCCACTACGGTGTGCAAGACCATGTGCTGCCCACGCTGGCCGAAACCTTTCCGTCCATCGACTGGCAGCAGCAGGGCAGCTACTTCTTCAGTCGCGTGGTGCAGCATGGCCAGCGCCGCGCCGAAGAGATGCGCGAGTCGGCACACACCGTGCGCGAGGCAGGCATCAATCCGCTGATGGCATCGGCCATTGCCGAAAAGCAGCAGTGGGTGGCCGACCTGGCGCGCGATGGCGTGTTCGATGGTGTGCCCAAGGGCGCCTCATGGCAAGACTATGCAGACCGCTTGCTGGCCCATGTGCACACCAAGCCCCCCGAGGGTTGATGGGGCACGTTTCGCAGCGCCGGCTTTCACAATCAACGGTCCTGTGGGTGCAACTTTCTGGATGCAATGCACCGGTGTTGCCGCTGCTGGAAGCTTCTGAGCGGGAGTACACAGCGGGCGTGGCCCTTCTTCAAGGGGCGTGGTACAGCGCCTGCAGAGTGGCACGTATCAACTCCGCCATCGCCTGCTGCGTCAGCGTGGCGGGGCGTTGCGAACTCACCGCCAAAAAGAGCTTGCTGCGCAGCCGCGCGCCGTCCTCACCATCCACGCTGGCGCCCAGGATCGGCCGGGTGCTGAACACCTCGGGCTTGCCGGATGTGGTGACCGCATTCATGGGCAGCACCGCGCAGCCCGCGCCATCGGCCACCAGGTCCAGGATGGCGGCCACACCGTCGATCTCCAGACTGATCTGCGGGCGTTTGCCGCGCGCTGCCAGTTCTGATTCGACCAGCATGCGGATCGAGTTGGGACGTGTGGGAATCACCAGCGGAAAGCGCGTCAGCTCGTCCAGCGACACCGCCACACGCGCCAGCGCATCGGCTTCGGCATCCGTCTGGCCTGCGGGGCGGCGCTGCACCAGGAACAGGTCTTCCTCCAGCAGCGCGGTGATCTCGATGCCCGGCGCAGGGGGTGTGTTGTACAGCAGCGCAATGTCGAGCAAGCCCGTGGTCAGCGACTCGCGCATGGCCACCGACAGCCCTTCGCTGATGGCCAGCGCCGCATCGGGCAGCTTCACGCGGAAGGCGCGGGTCAGCGGCACCGTCAGCACCTTGGCAATGCTGGGCGGCAGGCCAATGGCCACACGCCCGGCCAGGGCGCCGCGCACGCGGCCCAGCTCCTCGCGGGCGCGCTCCACCTGGTGCAGGATGCCGCGCCCGTGCTCCAGCAGCAGCTTGCCCGCCTCGGTGGGCGTGGCGCCCCGGCCGTTGCGCACCAGCAGGTTCTGGCGCAGCTCCACCTCCAGCAGGCGCACCTGGCGGCTCAGGGCGGGCTGGGCAATGTCCAGCACCACCGAAGCCCGGGTAAAGCTACCCAGCTCGGCCACGCGAACAAAGTATTCGATCTGCTTGAGGTCCATAGGGAATGCTCTCTGCTATTTGAATAGCTCCAAGTCAACGATCACGGAATGATATATCTGGTAGTGCCGGTGCCGCCTTCTTGTTTGGTCCAGCGCTGACCACAATCAGCGCCATGGAACCCCAGCGCACGCAACGCGCGGGCCACCCGCAGCCCGGCAGGAAACACACATGACCCCCCCAGAAATTCGCGGCATTTCGTCGATGGCCACGCGCCAGGTGCTGGCCGAGCTGGGGGCCGGGTTTGCGCAGCAATCGGGCACGCAGGCCGCCATCGAATCGGTGGGCGGCGTGGACGCGGCCAAGCGTGTGGCGGCCGGTGAGGCGTTCGACGTCGTCATCCTCGCCTCCGACGCCATCGACAAGCTTTTGGCTGCGGGTCACCTGCTGCCCGGCAGCAAGGTGGACTGGGTGCACTCCGGCGTGGCCGTGGCCGTGCCTGCAGGCGCACCGTTGCCCGACATCCGCACCGAAGAAGCAGTGCGCCAGGCCGTGCTGGCCGCGCCCAGCATCAGCCTGTCCACCGGCCCCAGCGGCGTGGCACTGGCCAAGCTGTTCGAGCGCTGGGGCATTGCCGAACAGATCGCACCGCGCATGGTGCAGGCGCCCCCTGGGGTGCCGGTGGGCTCGCTGGTGGCCAAGGGCGAGGTGGCGCTGGGCTTTCAACAGTTGAGCGAGCTGTTGCACGTGCCGGGCATCCAGATCGTGGGCCCGTTGCCACCGGCCATCCAGATCACCACCACGTTTTCCGCAGGCGTTGGCGTGCATTCGCAGCAGGTGGACGCCGCGCGTTCGCTGCTGGCCTACCTGGCCTCTCCGGCCGCTGCTGAAGCCAAGCAAAAACAGGGCATGACCCCCGCCTGATCGATCACAAGAACACCTTCCAGGAGCACACCAAATGAGCCTCATCATCGACTGCCACGGCCACTACACCACGGCCCCCAAGGCGCTGGAGAACTGGCGCAATGCGCAGATCGCCGGCATCAAAGACCCAGCCGCGATGCCCAAAGTGGCAGACCTGCACATCAGCGACGACGAGCTGCGCGAGTCCATCGAGACCAACCAGCTCAAGCTGATGAAAGAGCGCGGCAGCGACATCACGCTGTTCAGCCCGCGCGCCAGCTTCATGGCCCACCACATTGGCGACTTCAATGTGTCCAGCACCTGGGCGGCCATCTGCAATGAGCTGTGCTACCGCGTCTCCACGCTGTTCCCCGACCACTTTGTGCCCGTGGCCATGCTGCCGCAAAGCCCTGGCGTGGACCCCGCCACCTGCATTCCCGAGCTGGAAAAGTGCGTGAAGGAATACGGCGCCGTGGGCATCAACCTGAACCCAGACCCCTCGGGCGGCCACTGGACCAGCCCCCCGCTGACCGACAGGCACTGGTACCCCATCTACGAAAAGATGGTGGAGTACGACCTGCCCGCCATGATCCACGTGAGCACCAGCTGCAACGCGTGCTTTCACACCACCGGCGCGCACTATCTGAACGCCGACACCACGGCCTTCATGCAGCTGATCCAGGGCGACCTGTTCAAGGACTTCCCCACGCTCAAGTTTTTGATCCCGCACGGCGGCGGTGCGGTGCCGTACCACTGGGGCCGGTTCCGTGGGCTGGCGCAAGAGATGAAGAAGCCGCTGCTCGACGAGCACCTGATGAACAACGTGTACTTCGACACCTGCGTGTACCACCAGCCCGGCATCAATCTGCTGAACACCGTGATCCCGGTGAAGAACGTGTTGTTCGCCAGCGAAATGATCGGCGCGGTGCGGGGCATCGACCCCACCACCGGCAACTACTACGACGACACCAAGCGCTACATCGAGGCCTCCACCATCCTGAGCGCCGACGACAAGCACCAGATCTACGAAGCCAACACGCGCCGCGTGTTCTCCCGACTCGATTCACGCCTGAAGGCAAAGGGGCTCTGACATGTACGAACTAGGCGTTGTCTACCGCAACATCACCCGTGCCGACCGCGCAGCCGCCGACGGCCTGGCGGCTCTCGGCTCGGCTACCGTGCACGAGGCCATGGGCCGCGTGGGCCTGCTCAAGCCCTACATGCGCCCCATCTACAGCGGCCAGCAGGTCAGCGGCACAGCCGTCACCGTGCTGCTGCAGCCCGGCGACAACTGGATGATGCATGTGGCGGCCGAGCAGATCCAGCCCGGCGACATCGTGGTGGCAGCCGTCACCTCCGAATGCACCGACGGCTACTTTGGCGACCTGCTGGCCACCAGCTTCCAGGCCCGTGGCGCCCGCGCGCTCATCATCGACGCCGGTGTGCGCGACGTGAAGACGCTGCAGGAGATGAACTTCCCCGTGTGGAGCAAGGCGATCAGCAGCAAGGGCACCATCAAGGCTACGCTGGGCTCGGTGAACATCCCCGTGGTGTGCGCTGGTGCGCTGGTCACGCCGGGCGACGTGATCGTGGCCGATGACGACGGCGTGGTGTGTGTGCCCGCCGCCCGCGCGGTCGAGACCCTGGCCGCCGCCCAGAAGCGCGAAAGCTTTGAAGGTGAGAAACGGGCCAAGCTGGCCAGCGGCGTGCTGGGCCTCGATATGTACAACATGCGCCCCGGCCTGGAGAAGGCGGGCCTCAGGTACATCGACTGAACCCCGGTTTTAAGTCTTTTTGGCCTCTAGCGCTTATTCAATAAGCGCTAACAGCTATTAATTTCATAGCAATTTTCTTTTTTCTGATTCTGTATTCCATGACGTTCTCTGTGTCTTCCTCTTTCCGTCTCCGCCGCACGTTGTCCATGGCATTGGGCGTGGCCGCAGCCGCAGCTTTGGCGCCCCAATTCGCTGCCGCTCAGCAGTTCCCCGCCAAGCAGGTGCGCATCATCAGCCCCTTCCCCGTGGGCGGTGGCCCCGATGGCGTGGCCCGCCTGGTGGCCGACAAGCTCTCGCGTACCTGGGGTACGGGCGTGATCGTGGAAAACCGCCCTGGCGGCAACGGCTTCATCGCCATCGACGCCTGGAAGCGCGGCGCCAAGGACGGCCACGACCTGCTGATTCTGGACAACGTGCACCTGGCCGCCTACCCCAGCCTGTTCAAGAAGCTGCCCTACGACGTGGCCAAGGACTTCGACACGCTGCTGCCGCTGTTCAAGACGCACTTCTTCTTCACCGTGGGCACGGGCAGCAAGTACAAGTCGGTGGGCGACATCATGGCCGACGCCAAGGCGCGCCCCGGCAAGCTCAACTACGGCAGCTGGTCGGTGGGCAACCCGGTGCACCTGGGCTCGGAGCTGTTCGAATCGGCCACCGGCGCGCAGATGGAACATGTGATCTTCAAGGAGACCACGCAGCTCTACACCTCGGTCTCCACCGGTGAAATCGACTTCGCTTTGGGCAGCGCCGCCACCGCAGGCCCGCTGCACCGCGCGGGCAAGCTGCGCCTGCTGGCGTTTGCCGGGCCCCAGCGCTCGGCCGAGTTCCCCGATGTGCCCACCGTGGCTGAATCGGGTGGCCCCAAGGACTTTGCCGTCACGGGCTGGAATGCCATTGCCGTGCCGCCCGGCCTGCCCGCTGCCGTGGCAGACAAGATCCGCAAAGACATCGAACAGGCCCTGACTGGCCCCGAAGTGGCCGAGAAGTTCAAGACCTTTGGCTACGAGCAGTTCCCCACCACCCGCGCGCAGTTCAACCAGTTCGTCAAGGACGAGAGCCAGCGTTTTGGCGACGTGATCCGCAAGGCCAACGTGTCGCTCGACTGATCTGCGAGCCTGCAAGAAACCAAGGAGTACGCGCATGAGCGAATTCACAAAAACCCCCGGCTGGCTCGACTGGTATGCGGGTCCGAGCAAACCCCGGTTCCAGGTGCCTGTCGGTGCGGTGGACGCGCATTGCCACGTGTTCGGCCCCGGGGCCGAGTTCCCCTACGCCCCCGAGCGCAAGTACACGCCCTGCGATGCCAGCAAGCACCAGCTGTACGCGCTGCGCGACCACCTGGGTTTTGCGCGCAACGTGGTCGTGCAGGCCACCTGCCACGGCGCGGACAACCGCGCCATGGTCGATGCGCTGGTGCACTCGGGCGGCAAGGCGCGTGGCGTGGCCACCGTCAAGCGCTCGGTCAGCGATGAAGAACTGCAGGCCATGCACGCGGCCGGTGTGCGCGGCGTGCGCTTCAACTTCGTCAAACGCCTGGTGGACTTCACGCCCAAGGACGAGCTGATGGAGATTGCCGCGCGCATCGCCAAGCTCGGCTGGCATGTGGTGATCTATTTCGAGGCGGTGGACCTGCCCGAGCTGTGGGATTTCTTCACCGCCTTGCCGACCACCGTGGTGGTGGACCATATGGGCCGCCCCGATGTGAGCAAGCCGGTGGACGGCCCCGAGTTCGAGCTGTTCCTGAAGTTCATGCGCCAGCACCCCAACGTGTGGAGCAAGGTGAGCTGCCCCGAGCGCCTCTCCGTGACCGGCCCCAAGGCTTTGGGTGGCGAGCAGAATGCCTACCAGGACGTGGTGCCGTTCGCCCGCAAGGTGGTTGCGGAGTTCCCCGACCGCGTGCTGTGGGGCACCGACTGGCCGCACCCCAACCTCAAGGACCACATGCCCGACGATGGCCTGCTGGTGGACTTTATTCCCCACATTGCGCCCACGGCGGAGCTGCAGCACAAACTGCTCGTCACCAACCCCATGCGCCTGTACTGGCCCGAGGAGATCTGAAATGGCCCTGGACAAACCCTACAAGGACGTGCCTGGCACGACCATCTTCGACGCCGACCAGAGCCGCAAGGGCTACTGGCTCAACCAGTTCTGCATGAGCCTCATGAAGGCCGAGAACCGCGCGCGCTTCAAGGCCGACGAAGACGCCTACCTGGCCGAATGGCCCATGACCGACGAGCAGCGCGCGGCAGTGCGCGCACGCGATTTGAACTGGGCCATGCGCACCGGCGGCAACATCTACTTTCTGGCCAAGCTGGGCGCGACGGATGGCCTGTCGTTCCAGCAGATGGCGGGCAGCATGACCGGCATGAGCGAGCAGCAGTACCGCGACATGATGATTGCCGGGGGGCGCAGCGCTGAAGGCAACCGCTACCTGGGCGAGGGCGGCAACGCGCAGGGCCCGGCCTCGCAATCCCAGGCGTGGAAGGAGTGGGAGCTCACCCATCAGGAAGCCCTGGCCGCGCAGATCCTGGGCGACCACGCTGCGCAGCAGTCGGCCCCGTCCGATGCAGCGCCAGCCGCAGACCACGCCCGCATTACCGCATCGGTCTACACCTCGCACGTACCCGCCATCGGCGCCGCCATCGACCTGGGCAAGACCGGCGAGCCTTACTGGCAGCCTCTGTTTGCGGGCTACGAACCCTCCAAGAAGTGGATGGAGGAAAACAGGCCTGACGTGGTCTTCCTGGTCTACAACGACCACGCCACCAGTTTCGACCTGGGCGTGATCCCGACGTTTGCCATCGGCACCGCCGCCGAGTTCGAGCCCGCCGACGAAGGCTACGGCCCGCGCCCGGTGCCCAAGGTCATGGGCCATCCCGAGCTGGCATCGCACATCGCGCAGTCGGTCATCCAGCAGGACTTTGACCTCACCATCGTCAACGATCTCCAGGTGGACCACGGGCTGACCGTACCGATGAACCTGCTGTTCGGCTCGCCCGAGGCGTGGCCGGTGAAGGTGATTCCCTTCCACGTCAACGTGGTGCAGTACCCCGTGCCGTCCGGCCAGCGCTGCTTTGCGCTGGGCCAGGCCATCCGCCGCGCCATCGAGTCGTTCGACGCACCGCTCAAGGTGCAGATCTGGGGCACAGGTGGCATGAGCCACCAGCTGCAGGGCCCGCGCGCCGGCCTCATCAACAAGGAGTGGGACAACAGGTTCCTCGACCGCCTCATCGCCGAGCCCGCCGAGCTGGCCAAGGTGCCGCACATCGAATACGTGCGCGAAGCGGGGAGCGAAGGCATCGAGCTCGTGATGTGGCTCATTGCCCGCGGCGCCATGGCCGACGTGGCCGGCGGCCCCGCACCCACCGTGAAACACCGCTTTTTCCACGTGCCCGCCAGCAACACGGCCGTGGGCCATCTGATTCTGGAGAACCACTGACATGAGCAATACAACCATCAAAGTCGCCCTCGCAGGCGCAGGCGCTTTCGGCATCAAGCACCTGGACGGCATCAAGAACATCGACGGCGTGGAGGTCGTCTCCCTCATCAGCCGCGACCTGGCCAAGACACGGGAAGTTGCCGACAAGTACGGCATCGGCCATGTCACCACCGACCTGGCCGACAGCCTGGCCCTGCCCGAGGTGGACGCCGTGATCCTGTGCACGCCCACGCAGATGCACGCCGCGCAGACCATTGCCTGCCTGAAGGCGGGCAAGCATGTGCAGGTCGAGATCCCGCTGGCCGACAGCCTGAAGGGTGCAGAAGACGTGGTGGCGCTGCAAAAGCAGACCGGCCTGGTCGCCATGTGCGGCCATACCCGCCGCTTCAACCCCAGCCACCAGTACGTGCACCACAAGATCCAGGCGGGCGAGTTCAACATCCAGCAAATGGATGTGCAAACCTACTTCTTTCGCCGCACCAACACCAACGCGCTGGGCCAGGCCCGCAGCTGGACGGACCACCTTCTGTGGCACCACGCTGCCCACACGGTAGACCTGTTTGCCTACCAGGCGGGCAGCCCCATCGTGCAGGCCAACGCCATCCAGGGCCCCATCCACCCCGTGCTGGGCATTGCGATGGACATGAGCATCCAGCTCAAGGCCGCCAACGGCGCCATCTGCACGCTGTCGCTCTCCTTCAACAACGATGGGCCGCTGGGCACGTACTTCCGCTACATCGGCGACACCGCCACCTACTTGGCACGCTACGACGATCTGTACAACGGCAAGGACGAGAAGATCGACGTGAGCCAGGTGGACGTATCGATGAACGGCATCGAACTGCAGGACCGCGAGTTCTTTGCCGCCATCCGAGAAGGCCGCGAACCCAACGCCAGCGTAGGCCGGGTGCTGGCGTGCTACCAGGTGCTGCACCAGCTGGAACAGCAGTTGAACGCAGGTTGATTTGGGGTCAAATAGGCCTCTAGCGCTTATCCAGTAAGCGCTGGTAGCTATCAAATTGATATGGAGGGGGCTCGTGCGACCCGGCCCACTCCGCCTGTGCGCGACGATGCGCGCCCATGGCGAGTCAGCCCATGGTCACGCGCTGCCCCGGTGCAATGGTGGGCGGCGCCGCATTCAGCGTCTCGATCGCAAAGCCCGCCGCCGCCTTGTAGCGGGCCATGAAGCCCTCGCGCTCTTCGCGCGGCAGCACGTCGTCGATGTGGTCGAACACACCGCCGCAGCGCTCGTCCACCAGCCCCAGCAGGCCGAACGGCCCGGCACCCCGGTTGCGCAGCACCAGCGCCGAAATGTCCTTGCACAGCTTGTCGTCGTAGGCGCGCAGCGCCTCGGGGCCCATGCCATGCGCAATGAGCTGTGCGCCCAGCACGCGTGCATCCACGATGGCCTGGCTGGCGCCGTTGGAACCCACGGGGTACATCACATGCGCCGCATCGCCCAGCAGCGCCACGCGGCCGTCCACCCAGGTGGGCACCGGGTCACGGTCGATCATGGGGTATTCAAAAATGTCCTTGGCGCCGCGCAGCATGGCGGGTACGTCCAGCCAGCTGTAGTTCCACCCTTCGAAGTGGTGAGCGAACTCTTGCAGCGCCACGCGCCGGTTCCAGTCGCCCTGCTGCCAGCCGCCCTGGTTGTCCACCGTGATCTCGGCAATCCAGTTGATGGTGGCCAGGCCCGTGGCCGGGTCGGGCGGCGTGATGGGGTAGAACACCACGCGGTGCCGCAGCGAGCCCACGCCCACAAACGAAGCGCCCGTGCGCACCGGCACCCCCGGTGTGGTGCCGCGCCACATGATGGCGCCGCCCCACTGGATGGGTGGCTGCGTGGGGTGCATCTGCGCCCGCACGGCCGAGTGCAGGCCATCGGCGGCAATCAGCAGCGATCCCGTCACTTCGCGCTTGTCTCCATCGCGTGTCTCGACGATGGCGGTGACGCCGTTCGCATCCTGCCGGTAGCCCACCACGCGTTGCCCCAGTTGCACTGCGGCGTCGCCCAGGCGCGCCTTGACGGCGTGGTACAGCATCATCTGCAGCTGCCCCCGGTGCACCGCATACTGCGGCCAGTGGTAGCCCGCCGCGAGGCCGCGTGGCTCTGCGTACACCTCGTTGCCGTTGCGCCCCACCAGCGCCCATTCGCGCGCCTGCAGGCCAATGGTGTCCAGCACCTCGTTGCCAAAGCCCAGGTCGTGCAGCTCGCGCACGGCGTTGGGCTGCAGGTTGATGCCCACGCCCAGCGGCTGCAGCTCCGGCACCGTTTCAAACACGATGCAGGGCACGCCGATCTGGTGCAGGGTGAGAGCGGTGGCCATGCCACCGATGCCGCCGCCGGCAATCAGCACGGGGCTCAGGGACGAAGGGTGTGAGTGAGACGGTGTGCCAGACATGCGCAGATTGTCCACGCAATGGCGGGCAGGGCCTGTCACGGGCGGCGCTGGATCGCCGTGGGTGACTGGTTGCGCTTGCCGTAAGCTTGCGGCATGCAACAAAGAAACCTTGGACCTTTCACCGTCTCGGCCATTGGCCTGGGCTGCATGAACCTCTCGCACGCCTACGGCGCGCCGGTGTCCGCCGAACAGGGCGAGCGCGTGCTGCTGGCTGCGCTGGATGCGGGCGTCACGCTGTTCGACACCGCTACGCTGTATGGCTTTGGCGCCAACGAAACTCTGGTGGGGCGTGTGTTGAAGCCGCACCGCCACCGCTTCACATTGGCCAGCAAATGTGGCATGCAGGGTGTGGATGTGAACGGCGACGGCAAGCTGGTGCGCGTGATCGATGGCCGCCCCGCCACCCTGCGCCAGACCTGCGAGGACAGCCTGCGCCGCCTGCAGACCGATGTGATCGACCTGTATTACCTGCACCGTTGGGACAAGAACGTGCCCATTGAAGACAGCGTGGGCGCGCTGGCCGACCTGGTGCGCGCGGGCAAGATCCGCAGCATTGGGCTGTCTGAAGTGTCCGCCGCGACCCTGCGCCGTGCCCACGCGGTGCACCCCATCGCGGCGCTGCAGACCGAGTATTCGCTGTGGACACGCAACCCCGAGATCGCCGTGCTCGACGCCTGCCGCGAACTGGGCGTGGCCTTTGTGGCCTTCAGCCCCGTGGCGCGGGGTTTCCTGTGCGGCGAACTTAAGGACGTCACCACCCTGGACGCCAAGGACATCCGCCGCGCCATGCCCCGGTTCGCGCCCGATGCCTATGCCGTCAACCTGACGCTGCTCGAGGGCTACCAGGCGATTGCACGCGATGTGGGCTGCACTCCCGCCCAGCTGGCCCTGGCGTGGCTGCTGCACCAAGGCGAGCACATCATCCCCATCCCAGGAACCACGAACGTGGAGCACCTGCACGACGACCTGGGTGCCGTGAACGTGCGACTGGATGCTGCCACCATGGAGCGTCTGGGCGCGCTGATCAATGAGCGCACGGTGGTGGGCAATCGCTACAACGCCCAGAGCGCCCGCGAAGTGGACACCGAAACGTTTGAAGACCGCGCGGCGTAAGCGGCGCGGTCTTTGACTGGTTTGTTGAGATAGGCTGCAGAAACCGGCGTGGCTTAAACCAGTGGCCGCCGCGCAAGGGCAGCCGGGCCGCACGGGCGGCGCTTCGCTAGCGTGCGATGGCGGCGTCCCCCTGCCCGCACCGCGCAGCGGTTCGAGAGCGGGGGGAAGGCGCGCAGCGCCTCAGGGGGGTGTAATTTATCTCCCGCGCAGGTTCCCCTTGTCGTCCGCAATCACGATCTCCACGCGGCGATTCATGGCGCGGCCCTCGGGTGATGCGTTATCGGCAACGGGGTGGGCCTTGCCGTAGCCGCGTACGGTGATGCGGCTGCTGTCCACGCCGCGCTGCACCAGCGCATCGCGCACAGCCTGGGCGCGGCGCTCTGAGAGCTCCTGGTTGTAGCTGTCGCCACCCACGCTGTCGGTGTAACCCTCGATCAGCAGTTTGCGGTCGGGGAACTGCTGGAGGAAGCTGGCCAGCTTGTCCAGGCGCGGGCCAGCCTGGGCCGACAGCTCGGCCTTGTTGAAGGCAAACAGCACATCGCCCAGGGTGACCAGCAGGCCGCGTTCGGTCTGCTGCGCTTCCATGTCGCGCAGCTGGGCCTCGAGGGCGCGCACCCGGTCTTGCGCTGCGCTGGCCTGGGCCATGGCCGCTGCGGCCTGGGCTTGCTGTTGTGCGGCGCGCTGCTCGGCGCTCAGGGCCTGCTGCTGGGCGATCTGGGCATTGCGGGTTTGTGCTTCGGCGCGCAGGCGGGCGGCGTCGGCTTCCTGGGTACGAGCCTGCAAGCGAATGCGGTCTGCTTCACTGCCAGCTTGCTTGATGTTGGCATCCAGCTGGCGAGCGCGGGCGGTGTTGGTGGCGATCTCGGCGTGTTGGCGGGCAAGGTACGCCAGGTGGTTGGTTTCAGCGGTGTCACGGTCGTCGGCCCACACGCGGTCGGCCTTGGCCAGCGCGTCGGTGGCCTGCTTGAGCTCAAGCTGTGCGTACTGATTGACGGCGGGGTTTCCGGCGGCAGTGCTGACTGCGGTGCGGGCTTCTTCCAGCGCGGGTGATGGTGTGGTACTGGCGCATGCGGCCAGAAGGCCGACGGCAATCAGGCTGGTGCACAAGGCGGTGGTGCGGCGAAAAATAGGATGCATGGTGTGTGGTTCCTTGAAATGGATGCTGGGCAATCGCAGCGCCTCAGCAGTGGCTGACTGAGGCGAGGCCAGGGCGGGCGCAAGCGCCCCACGCCCTTAGCGGGGCGAGCGGCGGTTGATTTCTTCTTGCAGCGCGCGGATGCCGTCTTGCACCTGCGCGAGGTTGGCAGCGTTGCTGGCAGCGTCAGCGCGGGTCTCGGCGACGCGCGCATCCACTTCGGCCTCAGCAGCCAGACGGCGTGCCGTCACATAGTCTTCCGCCACCATGGCTTTTTCGGCCTGCATCAGCTTTTCACGCGCTTGGCTCATCTCTACCGGTGCAGTGGTGGCTACGGCAGGCGCTGAGGCCACGCGGTTCACGGTGGTCCGGCTGACGGCCATCTGCTCGGTGGGTGCCGGAGTGGAGGAACAGGCGGCCAGTGCGCCCAGTGCGAGGACCGCTGCGGCGGTACGGATCGGTGCGAATGAATGCATGGTGTGATGGACTCCTCTGGAGGTTGTGGGAGATGCCGCCGCGAGGTGTCGGGCGGGCAGCCAGGGGTGTTCTGGTGTTGATGCATTGTTGGTGCGTGCGCACCCCACAGGCGTAGGCCCTGCCTCTGTATGGCTGTGGGGCATGTCTTACGAACCGTTGCGTGTGTTGCCCGAGCCTCTGTGTGACGGCCAAGGTCTGCCCCTCCTTCGGGAACTCTGACTTGCCGGGTGTCTCGATCAGAGGGCCACACCGTCCGGGTGCTTCGCTCAAGGCGCTGAGTCACCACCCATCCACACATCGCGAAGGTCGGACCTTTCTGGCCCCGCGCCCCGCCATTTCCGCTACAGCACAACGAAGAGGAGAGCACCCCGCATGCAGCCATCCACCTTTCTCACCTGGGTTCAGGAGACCACCTTCGCCGGAATACCGTTGTGGAGCCTTCTCGTGGCCGTAGCGGCCGCCACCGCCACCTATGTGGCCATACTGGTGGCCCTGTACCTGATCACACGCCGTGCCAAGGCATGGGCCACGCAGTCGCAAAGCGGCATGGCCATGACGGTGGTGGATGTGCTGAAGGGCACGAGCCGCACGCTGATGCTGGTGGTGGCGCTGCTTGTGGGCGCCAGCCTGCTGGACCTGCCCGGTCGGTGGGAGAGCCGCCTGAGTCAGTTGTGGTTTGTGGCAGTGGCATTGCAGATGGGGCTGTGGGGAATGCGCGCGATCGGCATCGGCGTGCGCCGCTACGTGCAACGGCACTCTTCCACCGGCATGACCCAGGTGAGCGCATCGGCCACGCTGATGTCCTGGGGCCTGCGCACGCTGCTGTGGAGCGTGGTGCTGCTGGCGATCTTGTCGAACGTGGGCGTCAACATCACGGCCTTCATCGCCAGCCTGGGGGTGGGCGGCATTGCTGTGGCCCTGGCGGTGCAGAACATTCTGGGCGACCTGTTTGCCTCACTTGCCATCGCAGTGGACAAGCCGTTTGAAGTGGGCGACTTTGTGGTGGTGGGCAGTGTGTCGGGCACGGTGCAGGTGATTGGCCTCAAGACCACCCGCATCCGGAGCCTGCAGGGCGAGCAGATCGTGATGTCGAACACCGACCTGCTCAAGCAGACCATCAGCAACTTCCGCATGCTGGAGCGCCGGCGCATCGTGTTCGGCTTCGGGGTGACCTACGACACCACACCCGAGCAGGCCGAGGCCATCCCGGGTATCGTGCGCAAGCTCATCGAGGCCCACCCCCAACTGCGTTTTGACCGCGCGCATTTCAAGGCGTTTGGTGCCAGCTCGCTCGACTACGAAGTGGTCTATATCGTCGAAGACCCGGCTTTCAGCGTCTACATGGACATGCAGCAGGCATTGAACCTCGGCCTGATGCGCGAGCTCAAGGCCTTGGGGGTGGAGTTTGCGTTCCCTACCCGCACGGTGCACATCGCCAGCGCCCCCGTGCAGGCACCCGCACCCGCGCCCGTGCCAGTGGCCACGGCTTCAGTCGCAGAGCAATCGGTGGGTAGCCGTTGAATCCCGGGTGTTCCGCGTCGCCGCGTGTGGGGCACGTAAAAAAAAAGCAGGTCGCCTTTGCAGGCGACCTGCTTGAACAGGGTAGTTGCTGTCAGCGCTTGTTCAACGCTCATCCGGGTGCGCGACGAAGAGGGTTGCCGTTGCGCACCGCGCTCAAGCATGGGGCCTGCCCCGCGTTCGCGCAAGGCGTGTTTACTTGGAGACCACGCGCACCATTTCCAGGCACTTGTTCGAATAGCCCCATTCGTTGTCGTACCAGCTGACGATCTTCACGAACGTGCCGTCCAGGGCGATGCCGGCGTCGGCGTCAAAGATCGAAGTGCGGGTGTCGCCACGGAAGTCGGTGGCCACCACCTTGTCTTCGGTGTAGCCCAGCACGCCCTTCAGGGCGCCTTCGGACTGGGCCTTCATCTCGGCCTTGATTTCTTCGTAGGTGGCAGCCTTGTCCAGCTCCACCGTCAGGTCCACCACCGACACGTCGGACGTGGGCACGCGGAAGGACATGCCGGTCAGCTTCTTGTTCAGCGCAGGGATCACCACGCCCACGGCCTTGGCAGCGCCGGTGCTCGAAGGAATGATGTTTTCCAGAATGCCGCGGCCGCCGCGCCAGTCCTTGTTGGACGGGCCGTCCACGGTCTTTTGTGTGGCGGTGGCTGCGTGCACGGTGGTCATCAGGCCGCGCTTGATGCCCCACTTGTCATTCAGCACCTTGGCCACGGGGGCCAAGCAGTTGGTGGTGCACGAGGCATTGGACACGATGGCCTGGCCAGCATACGTGTCGTGGTTCACGCCGAACACGAACATGGGGGTGTCGTCCTTGGAGGGGGCCGACAGGATGACCTTCTTGGCGCCGGCGTCGATGTGCTTTTGCGCGGTGACCTTGTCGAGGAACAGGCCGGTGGATTCGATCACCACGTCGGCGCCGACTTCGTTCCACTTCAGGTTGGAGGGGTCGCGCTCTTGCGTCAGGCGGATCTTCTTGCCATTGACGATCAGGGTGTTGCCCTCGACCGCCACGGTGCCCTTGAAGCGGCCGTGCACCGAGTCGTACTGCAGCATGTACGCGAGGTACTCAGGCTCCAGCAGGTCGTTGATGCCCACGACTTCGATGTCGCTGAAGTTCTGGATGGCCGAGCGCAGCACGTTGCGGCCGATGCGGCCGAAGCCGTTGATACCAATCTTGATGGTCATACTTTTCTCCAGGGTAGTGAAATGAATAGGGTCTGGCGCAATTTGAGTAGGCGCGCTGGTGTCACGCCTTGAGCCACTGGATGAGTCGTCTCACACCATTGGCTGGTTTAGGTGAAGTGCTTTCGCACAAAACGGCTTCAGTCCGGGTCTGTTCACGCAACTGGACAATTGCTTCATCCGCTGTCAGATGCCTGAGTGCGTGTGCGGAAGCCAAATGCTCCGAGCAAAAGTACGCGAGTCCCTGCGGATGCGACAACATGGCAGCGTCCGCCGGTTGGTAGTCTGCAAACGAAAGCCACTCGCCCCTGCGCGCCCCGGTCTCTTGGGTTGCGTGTATGCCGCACACGCTGCACTGGGCCGGGTTCATCTGGCGCGCTCCTCGGCAATCAGTCCCAGCACAGGGATGAACAGCCGGGGTGTTTCATGCAGCACGGATTTCACAAGCAAGTTGTGGATGAGCGCCGCTTCATAGGGGACCAGTGCAGAAGCTCCATACATGGGCGCAATTTCGGCAATGCTTTTGTAGGTTCCTTGAATGGCACCACTGAATTTTCCGCCGACGGTGCGGTCCATATAGCGCACTTGGCCCAATGCGTTGCGGAACGCGTAAATCGCGTGTCCGCCAATCACCTTGCCGGCCTGCTCCACCCGAACTGCCAGCATGAGTACGCTGCCGTCACGGGGCAGCAAGCGTTCGATGTCTCGGGCAGTGGCAACCTTGGTGACAGCACCAATTCTGGCGCCGAGCCGCTGCAGATATCCGATGCCGGTCGCTAGATTCGGGATCGTCCAAAGCGCGTTCATCGGCATTCCGAGTGCTTTGGCCAGGTCCTCAACCCCCACGAGCAAACGGCCATTGGTTGAGTGATGCAATTGGCGCAAAGCCTTTGCAGATGCCACCCAGAAACAATTGGGACCACCGGTGTCGGCAACGAATCGCGCGGCTGTGATTCCCTTCGTGGTCTTCAGGAAGCTAACGGCTTTGCCGACGGGAAAGACGGCAGCGAACCGCAGTGCATCAGTTCCCGCTCCACTGAGGGTCCCTTGTCTGAGACCATCGCCCAGACGCAGAAGGTCGACAAAGCCACCGCCAAAGGTCATCAGTGCCTTGGTCGCCGATGCTCCCACCATGGATCCTACGGAGTACTGCGAGTCCTCCACCCAGCGATCCAGAATCTGTTCGCTTTCCCCGCGCTGACGATCAAACCAATCGGCAGCCTCTGTAAGTACCCACATGTGCGTTCCGTTCAGCAGTACTTCGGCGTCCGTCTCTATCGGCGGCGCAACACCGCCAGCACGGTGGCCGCCACGTTCTCTTCGGTGAAGCCGAAGTGCTTGAACAGCACGGGCGCAGGTGCCGATTCGCCGTAGGTGTCGATCCCCACCACGGCAGCGCAGCCGTATTTCCACCAGCTGTCGGTCACGCCCATTTCCACGGCCACGCGGGGCACTCCGGCGGGCAGCACGCTGCTCTTGTACTTGGCGTCTTCGCGGTCGAAGGTGGTGGTGCTGGGCATGGAGACCACGCGCACCGGCACCTTCTTGTCGGCCAGCAGGCGCTGGGCTTTCAGGGCCAGCTGCACTTCGGAGCCGGTGGCGATGATCACGGCCACGGGCTTCTTCTTGATGCCCACGTCGGCAGGCTCGCTCAGCACGTAAGCGCCGCGCGAGATGTCGCCCAGGTTGCGCTTGGGCGCCAAAGCGGAAAGGTGCTGCAGGTTCTGGCGCGACAGTGCCAGCACGGTGGGCTTGTTGCGGTTACTCAGGGCCACGCTCCAGGCCACGGCGGTCTCGGCCGTGTCGGCCGGGCGCCACACGTCCAGGTTGGGGATCAGGCGCAGGCTGGCCACATGCTCGATGGACTGGTGCGTGGGGCCGTCTTCGCCCAGGCCGATGGAGTCGTGCGTGAACACGTGGATCACGCGCTGCTTCATCAGCGCAGCCATGCGGATGGCGTTGCGGCTGTAGTCGCTGAACGTGAGGAAGGTGCCGCCGTAGGGGATGAAGCCACCGTGCAACGCCACGCCGTTCATGATGGCCGCCATGCCGAATTCGCGCACGCCGTAGTTGATGTGGCGGCCGCCCACCTTGTCGCCATTCGCGGCTTCGGTCTTGACCACGGCGCCCTGCATGTCAAAGCGCAGGTTGGGCGTGCTCTTGGTGTTGGTGAGGTTGGATCCCGTCAGGTCGGCGCTGCCGCCCAGCAGTTCGGGCAGGGCGGCGGTGAAGGCTTCCAGCGCCAGCTGGCTGGCCTTGCGGCTCGCGACGGTCTCGCCCTTGGTGTGCGCGGCCACCACGGTGTCCACGGCCACTTGCGCAAAGTTGGCGGGCAGGTCGCCGTTCATGCGGCGCGTCAGCTCGGCAGCCAGCTCGGGGAAGGCCTTGCTGTAAGCAGCAAAGCGGTCGTTCCAGGCGGCTTCGGCCTTCTGGCCGTTGGACTTGGCGTCCCAGCTGGCGTACACGTCTTCAGGAATCACGAAGGGTTCGCTGCTCCAGCCCAGGGCTTCACGCGTCAGCGCGATCTCTTCAGCGCCCAGGGGCTCGCCATGGGCTTTGGCGGTGTTCACGCGGTTGGGGCTGCCCTTGCCGATGTGCGTCTTGCAGATGATGAGCGATGGGCGCTCGGACTGCTTCTTGGCTTCGGCCACCGCGTCGGCCACCTTGTCGGCGTCATGGCCGTCGATGGGGCCGATGACGTTCCAGCCGGCTGAGACAAAGCGCAGCGCGGTGTTGTCGGCAAACCAGGGCAGGACCTGGCCGTCGATGGAAATGCCGTTGTCGTCGTACAGCGCGACGAGTTTGTTGAGCTTCCACGCGCCTGCGAGCGAAATCGCCTCCTGGCTGATGCCTTCCATCAGGCAGCCGTCGCCCAGGAACACAAAGGTGTTGTGGTCGACCACGGCATGGCCTTCGCGGTTGAACTCGGCGGCGAGCAGCTTTTCGGCCAGCGCAAAGCCCACGGCGTTGGTGATGCCCTGGCCCAGCGGGCCAGTGGTGGTTTCCACGCCCGGGGTCACGCCCACTTCGGGGTGGCCGGCGGTCTTGCTGTGCAGCTGGCGGAAGTTCTTGAGCTCGCCAATGGGCAGGTTGTAGCCCGACAGGTGCAACAGCGCGTACAGCAGCATCGAGCCGTGGCCGTTACTCAGCACGAAACGGTCGCGGTCAAACCACTGCGGGTTGGTCGGGTTGTGCTTGAGGTGGCGGGCCCACAGGCCCACGGCCATGTCGGCCATGCCCATGGGGGCGCCGGGGTGGCCGGAATTGGCTTGTTGAACGGCGTCCATGGCCAATGCGCGGATCGCATTTGCCATCTGTTGGGATTGCTGGGTGTTGGCCATGGGGATGGGTTCAGGTGGGGGGTTCAGGGGAAACCCGGCATTTTACCGGGGCGGCTCCCGAGTCCCCGATTTGGCCACCGCGTGGCGGGCGCGCAGCAGCGATGCACTACAGTGCGGGCGATGCAAGGACTGCACCTGACCGCTGACCTCCATGGCTGCCGCTGCGCCCCCGCGTGGCTGCTGGACGCCGCCGCCCTGGGGCGCGCGTGCACGGATGCCGTGGTGCAGGCCGGGCTGCAGGCCGTGGGGGAGCTGGTCCATGGTTTCCCGCCGTCCGCCCATGGCCCGGGCGGCGTGACAGCGGCTGTCTTGCTGGCCGAGTCGCACCTGTGTGTGCACACCTGGCCCGAGCAGCGCGCCGTGACACTGGATGTGTATGTGTGCAATTTCGGCGCCGACCATTCGGACAAGGCGCACATGCTGATGGACGCGCTGCTCGCCCTGTTCGAGCCCACCACGGTGGAGCGCCATGCGCTGCAGCGCGGTGAAGTCAAGGCGGTGGCCGCATGAACGCCAGCACGCCGATGCACCCCCCGGTTCCCGCCCTGCTGCTGGCCGCTGGCCGGGGCGAACGCATGCGCCCGCTGACCGACCACACGCCCAAACCGCTGTTGCCAGTGCACGGCAAGCCCCTGCTGCAATGGTATCTGCAGGCGCTGTGCCAAGCCGGCGTGGAGCAGGTGGTGATCAACACCGCCTGGCTGGGTGAGCAGATCAGCAACCGCTTTTCAAGTGTTTTTGGGCTCCAGGGCTTACTGGATAAGCGCAAGCAGCTATCAATTTCATATTCTCACGAAGGGGTGGACTTTGGCGGCGCCCTGGAGACCGCCGGTGGCATTGCGCGGGCACTGCCCCGTCTTGGCCCGGTGTTCTGGCTGGCTGCTGGCGATGTATATGCGCCCGACTTTGTCTTTGACAGCGCGGCCGTGGAGGCCTTTGCTGCCAGCGGCCAGCTGGCCCATCTGTGGCTGGTACCCAACCCGGCACACAACCCGCGGGGTGACTTTGGCCTGTCGGCCCAGGGTCTGGCCTTGAACCTGCCCGCCGACGACCCCGCGCCGCGCTACACCTACAGCACCATCGCCCTTCTGCGCGCCGAGCTGTTCGCGCCGCCCTGGTGCGACATCGCCAGCGGCAACCCCGGTGGCGTCAAGGCGGCGCTGGCCCCCTTGCTGCGCCGGGCGATGGATGCGGGACGCGTGTCGGCATCGCTGTACACCGGCCGGTGGACGGACGTGGGAACACCCGAGCGTCTGGCGGACCTGAACCGGTAAGCCCGGTCGGTGCACTGCCCTATTGCGCAGCGGCAGGCGCCGTGGTGGCGTGGGCGGGCTCCAATGTGATGGGCGGCCCGTTCTCACAGGTGCGGAACAGCCACTGGCTGGGCAGAAACCGGGCATCCGGCCCGTCGGGGGCGGGCTTGCCCAGCTCGGCCTGCACGTCGTAGGGCACATGGGGCACCTGGAACAGCGCAATCTGGCCTTTTTTGCAGGCCAGGCCCGAGATGACCGTGTTCGGCACCCAGCTCTGGCTGGCGTTGTCATAGCGGTGCACCGGGCCCAGGTGCTGGTCCTGCGCCAGCTCCACCCGCGCAGGCAGGATCTGCAGCGCACTGGCCCACACCCCTGCCATCTCTACCGGTTGCGCAAAGCGCACGGCCTGCAGCCCGTGCAGCGCCAGCGGTCGGCCGGGCTCGCCCTTGTCGAACGGGTCGCTCCGGTTGATGAGGCTGCCGGCGGGGATGAGGATCTCGCCATACTGATAATCCTGCGGCAGCACAAACCGCTCGCGGCTGGCGCGGACCCCGGCGCTGTCCTGCCATGCCTGCTGCGCGCTGTGCGCCAGATAGAGTCGCACCCCCGTCCATGCATTGCACAGCAACGCCACGCCGATGAGAACCTGGACGGCACGGGGGGTGAGCAGCCACTTGTGCGGCAGGTCGATCCAGCGCACGTACACCGCATAAATCACCAGGCCGCTGGTCAGCAGCAGCCCCAACATGGGCAAAAGCGTGGCCAGAAAAAAGTGCAGCAGGGTTGAAAGCAGGACGGGCATGGGTTTTGGGGCGGGGCGGGTTTTTCCACCATTGGGCAGGTCGGTGCCAAGGCTGGCCAGAGTCTGCCACGGGTTGTACCGCTGCCTTTGCGCAGCGGTCCGGGGCGCTACCGGACGGTGTGGCGCTGCCCGGCAACGCCGCACACCACGAGGGAGATTGGCCCCCAGCCCGGCCCATGCGTCGCGGATGGCCCCAAAATGTGAGGATGAGCCCACAGACCTCCCCCTATGCACAGCGCCGCTCCCGCCTGGCTTCCCTGCTCGGTGAAGGCGGCATCGCCATCGTCCCCACTGCGCCCGAGCGCCCACGCAACCGCGACTCCGACTTCCTGTACCGCCACGACAGCTACTTTTATTACCTCACCGGTTTTACCGAGCCTGGCGCCTGCCTGGTGCTCACGCACGACGGACGCAGCACGCTGTTTTGCCAGCCCAAGGATCTGGAACGTGAAATCTGGGACGGCTATCGCCTGGGCCCGGCCGCTGCGCCCGCCACGTTAGGGGTGGATGCAGCGCATTCGATGGCCGAGATGGATACCTTGCTGCCTCGCCTGCTGGAAAACACCGGCTGCGTCTGGTACCCGTTCGCCACACACACCGGCCTGGCGGCGCGGGTGGAGGGCTGGCTCAACGTGGTGCGCGGGCGGGTGCGCTATGGCGCGATCTGCCCGGCAGAACAGAACGACGTTTGCACGCTGCTCGACGAGATGCGCCTGGTGAAGGACGCCCACGAGCAGGACATCATGCGCCGAGCCAGCGCCATCAGCGCGCAGGCCCACATCCGCGCCATGCAGCGCTCGGCCCGCATGCTGCGCGCAGGCGAGGATGTGCGCGAATACCACCTGGATGCAGAGCTGCTGTACGCCTTCCGCGAGGCCGGCTCCCAGTACCCGGCCTACAGCTCCATCGTGGCGGCGGGCGCCAACGCCTGCGTGCTGCACTACCGCGCCGACGCCGCGCCAGTGCGCGACGGCGAGCTGGTGCTGATCGACGCGGGCTGCGAACTCGATGGCTATGCCAGCGACATCACCCGCACCTTTCCCGCGAACGGAAAATACACCGGGCCCCAGCGCGCGCTGTACGACCTCGTGCTGGCCAGCCAGGACGCCGCCGTGGCGGCCACCCGGGCAGGGGCACGCTTCACGGACCCGCACGACGCCACCGTGGCCGTGCTGGCCCAGGGCATGCTGGACCTGGGCTTGCTCGACAAGAACAAGGTGGGCACGGCGCAGGACGTGATCGACAAGCGGGCCTACTTTCAGTTCTACATGCACCGCACCGGCCACTGGCTGGGCATGGACGTGCACGATTGCGGCAGCTATGTGGAGCCCGGCGAAGTGGGCCAGGTGAGCGAACGCAAGGACCCGTTGTCGGGGGAGACGATCACCAACCGCCCCAGCCGCATCCTGCGCCCCGGCATGGTGCTGACCATCGAGCCCGGCATCTACGTGCGCCCTGCCGACGGGGTGCCCGAGCAGTTCCACAACATCGGGATCCGCATTGAGGACGATGCCATCGTGACCGAGTCGGGCTGCGAGCTGATCACGCGCGGTGTACCGGTGAAGGCTGACGAGATCGAGGCGCTGATGCGATGAGCCAGCACAGGTGGCGCCTAGGCGCCCTGCTGTGGCTGCTGGGCATGCCGGGTGTGGTGGCTGTGGTGTGGGCGCTTGTGCCGCCGATGGCGGCCAACCAGGCCTTGCTGCCGCTGCCCCTGTGGGCGATGGTGCTGCTCAGCGGGCTGCAGACCGCCGTGCTGCTGGCCTTGTGCGTCGCGGCGGGCGTGTGGCTGGCACCCAAGGTAGGCCTGCGGGCCCCCGCTGCAGCGTACTGCGTCGCCGGTGAGCCCATCGGCCCTGCGCTGCGCGCCCAGGCGATGCCTGGCGCGCTGGGCGGTGTTGCTGGCGCCGTGTGGCTGTGGACCTTGGCGCTGGTGGCGCCTGCGGCTTTGCAGCCTTCGGACCCCGGGAGCGTGATGCCGCTGGTGGTCAAGCTGCTGTACGGGGGTATCACCGAAGAACTGCTGGTTCGCTGGGGCGTGATGACGCTTGTGCTGTGGGCAGGCTGGCGGGTGCTGCAGCGCGGACAGGGCCGTCCGGGCAATGCGCTGGTGGCAGCGGCGGTGCTGCTCAGTGCCGTACTGTTTGCGCTGGGACATTTGCCGGCCGCACAGGCCATGGCCGGGGAACTGACCCCGCCGGTGGTGGCATTCGTGCTGGTGGGCAACAGCGCATTCGGCCTGGTGGCGGGCTGGCTCTATGCGCGCCACGGCCTGGAGGCCGCCATCATCGCGCACTTGCTGGCGCATCTGCTGTCACACCCCCTGCTCTGAACGACGGTCGGAGCTGCGCTGACTCCCCGGGTAACCCGGTGGTAACCGCTTCGTGTGAAAATTGAAACTCGATTACATCCCCAGAAGAAAGAGACAGACCATGCCAACCCGCCGCGCCACCAAGATTGTTGCCACCCTGGGCCCCGCCTCCAGCGACCCGGCACTGCTGGAGGCGATGATCCGTGCGGGGGTGAACGTGGTGCGCCTGAACTTCAGCCACGGCAAGGCGCAGGACCACATTGACCGCGCTGCCACGGTGCGCGCAGCCGCCCAGCGCGCGGGCCGCGAGGTGGCCATCATGGCCGACCTGCAGGGCCCCAAGATCCGCGTGGGCAAGTTTGCCGAGGGGAAGGTTCTGCTGGAGTCGGGCGCCCAGTTTGTGCTGGATGCATCACGCACCGAGCTGGGCGACATCCATGGCGTGGGGCTTGATTACAAGGAGCTGCCGCGTGACGTGAAGGCAGGCGACCTGCTGCTGCTCAACGACGGCCTCATCGTGCTCACCGTGGATGCCGTGCGCGGCGAAGAGGTGCACACCACCGTCAAGGTGGGTGGTGAGCTGTCGAACAACAAGGGCATCAACAAAAAGGGTGGCGGCCTCACGGCACCGGCCCTCACGGCCAAGGACATGGAAGACATCCGCACGGCCATGAGCTTCCAGGCCGACTATGTGGCGGTGAGCTTTCCCAAGAACGCTACCGATATGGAAATGGCGCGCCAGCTGTGCAATGTGGCGGCCTCCGAGTACCGCCACAAGCCCGGCCTGATCGCAAAGATCGAACGCGCCGAAGCCATACCGCACCTCGAAGCCATCCTGCGCGTGAGCGACGGGATCATGGTGGCGCGTGGCGACCTGGCGGTGGAGGTGGGCAACGCGGCCGTGCCCGCGCTGCAAAAGAAGATGATCCGCATGGCGCGCGAGCTGGACAAGGTCGTGATTACCGCCACGCAGATGATGGAGAGCATGATCACCAACCCTGTGCCGACGCGCGCTGAGGTGAGTGACGTGGCCAATGCCGTGCTGGACGGCACCGACGCCGTGATGCTGAGCGCCGAGACGGCCGCAGGCCGCTACCCGCTCGAAACCGTGGAAGAGATGGCCACCATCTGCGCGGCTGCGGAAGCGGCGGAAGACCACCAGCTCGATGCCGACTTCACCGGCCAGACCTTTGGCCGCATCGACCAGTCGATTGCCATGGGGGCGCTGTTCACGGCCCACCATCTGGGCGCCAAGGCCATCGTGGCGATGACCGACAGCGGCGCCACGGCGCTATGGATGAGCCGGCACAGCATCAGCATCCCCATTTATGCGTTGACCCCCAAGGTCGCCACCCAGCGCAAGATGGCCATGTACCGCAACGTACGTCCTTTGCTCATGGATACCAGCGCAGACCGCGACACCGCGCTGGAACAGGCGGAGCGCCACTTGAAAAACCGCAACATCGTCCAAAAGGGCGACGTCTACGCCATCACCTGCGGGGAACCCATGGGCGCCCCGGGCGGGACCAACATGCTCAAGATCTGCGTGGCGGGCTGAGCTGCAGGGCAGAGCGCCTACCGAACACCACTAGGGGCAAGCGGTGGGCGTGTTGGTGCTGGCGAAATGCGGAAAGCGTGGGCGCAATGCGGTGGCCGCCAGGTCGCAGAGCCAGCCGGTGGTCCAGCACAGCCAGCCTGTCCATAGCGTGTGGCTCATGAAATGCGCGCCGCGCACCTGCTGGGCGGCACCCAATACAAACCCCGCCAGCAACGCGCCCGCCAGCCACCAGCGCGCGGGCGTAGGCGCCTTGTGGCGCAATGCAAAGTAGCCGCCCAGAAAAGCGAATCCGGCCGATGCATGGCCCGCCGGGAAGCAGCGCCCGCTGCCGCCGTCGAGCACGCCCAGCGCCCAGTGCGACACGTGGCGTGCCACGCCGCCAAACTGCGCCAGGTCCCAGGGACAACTGGTGGCGCTGAGGTTTTTGGTGATACTGACCACGGCCAGCGAGAGCAGGGCGCTTACGGCCATCTGCAGGCGTTCACTGGCGTCCAGCTTTTGCAGGAAGCCACGTGGCCACCACACGCTCAAGGCCAGCAGCAGCACCAGCAGCCATCCCACGCGGCGGGCGCCTTCATGCAGCACCTGCACAAAAAACCATTGGTCCCGCATTGGAAATCCGTCAGACGAGCCGAACACCTGGGCCAATGCCAGGTCTTGCCCTGCGGCATCCCACGCCACCACACAGACCAGGGCGCCCAAGGTCCAGAACAGCAACTTGTGCCGATGTGGCGGGGAGGATGGGGTGAGTGGCGAACGCTGCATGCACCGGAAGTTAGACGGCCGCACTTAACACCGCCTTAAAACCACGTTCTGCCCCTGTTCCCGTGCGGTCCGGACGGGCTGCGACAATGCCTGCATGCGAATACTCGTGGTCGAAGACGATGCGGGCATAGCCAGTGGCCTGCGCAGCAACCTGCAGCAGCGCGGCTATGCGGTGGATGTCAGTGACGGCGTCGCCAGCGCCTGGAGCGCCCTGCGTGCCGAACGTTTTGACGCCGTGCTGCTGGACCTGGGGCTGGTGGACGGTGACGGCAGCGAACTGCTCAGGCGCCTGCGCCTGAGCCCGCCCGCCACCGGGGCCGCGTCGCCCGCCTTGCCGGACCCCGCTACGCCCGTGCTCATCGTCACGGCACGCGACCAGGTGCACCAGCGCATTGCCGGGCTGGACCAGGGCGCCGACGACTACCTGACCAAACCGTTTGATGTGGATGAGCTCGACGCACGCCTGCGGGCGCTGCTGCGGCGCGCGGCGGGGCGGGCGTCGCCCACCATCCGCCTGGGCGATATCGAGCTGGACCCCGCGACCCGCACGGTACGCCAGCAAGGCAAACCCGTGGAGGTGTCGCCGCGCGAGTTTTCGGTGCTGCTGGTACTGCTGGAGGCGCGTGGCCGGGTGCTGTCGCGCCAGCAGATCGAGGAGCGCCTGTACAGCTGGGATGCCGCGGTGGAGAGCAACGCGGTCGAGGTCCACATCCACCACCTGCGCCGCAAGCTGGGCAGTGCATGCATCCAGACCATGCGCGGGGTGGGTTACTTCATGCCGCAGGAGAAGCACGCGTGAACGCGCCTGCCGGCCGTCGCCCGGCGCCGGGGCGCCGCCCATCGCTCACCCGGCAGCTGCTGCTGTGGTCGCTGGGCGCGCTGGCCATGGTCTGGGGCAGCTTCGTTTTCATCGGCTACCAGACCGGTGTGCATGAGGCCGATGAGCTGACCGACGGGCACCTGGCCAGCGTGGCCGCGCTGCTGCTCAACCTGCGGGCGACCGAGGCCATGGAGGGCCCAAAACGCACCGAGCGCAGCCCCATGCCCTGGCTCAAGTCGCACGACTACCAGCAGACCATCAGCGTGGTGCAGTGGGATGCGCAGGGGCGGATGCTTTCCATCACGGGCTCGGTGCCCGAGCCGCCTTTCAGCGACGCCGAAGGGTTTGCCAACCTGACGCTCGGTCCTGACAAGGTGGTCTGGCGCAGTTTCTCGCAATGGGATGCCGCGCGTACCCGCAAGATCATCGTGATGGTGGAGCTGCGCGAGCGGGACGAGCTGGCGGATGACATTGCCGGGCAACTCATCGAGCCCGGTCTGTGGTTGCTGCCCGTGGTGTCCCTGGCCCTGGGGTTGGCACTCTGGCGCGGCTTGCGGCCGTTGTATGCGCTGTCGGCCGATGTGGCGGCGCTGGACCCGGCCAGTGCCCAGCGCCTGGCCTCGCGCCATGCCTGGAGCGAGTTCGAGTCGGTGGTGGCGTCGATCAACACCTTGCTGGACCGCCAGCAGGTCGCCATGGTGCGTGAGCGCCGCCTGGCCAATGAAGTGGCCCACGAACTGCGCACGCCGCTGTCCTCCATCACCCTGCAGGCCAGTGCCCTGGCGGGGGAACTGACGGAAGATGCCCGGGCCCAGGCCCTGGCGCGCATCGGCCAGGATGCCCTGCGCGCAGGCCATGTGCTCAACCAGCTGCTGGCCCTGGCCCGCGCCAGCCGGGCTGAGCTGCACGAAGCCAAGGCGCCCGCGGACCTGAGCGCGCTGGCGCGGTCGGTGTGCGCCGACTATGCCCAGGCGGCATGGAAACGGGGCGACGACCTGGCCCTGTCAGCCCCGCCCGCGCTCACCGTGCACGGCCATGCGGTGCTGCTGGACATTGCGCTGCGCAATCTGGTGGAAAACGCGCTCAAGCACACGCCCGACGGCACCCAGATCGCGGTCCAGCTGGGCTCCGCCACCGACGGTGGCGCGTGGCTCCAAGTGTGTGACGACGGGGCTCGCCAACAGGCGGGTGGCACGGCCGGCCGCACGGCAGTGGTGCCGGTGGACAGCCTGCATCTGGGGCATGAAATCCTGCGTCGCGTGGCGGATATTCACGGGGGGCACTTTGGTGCAGTCCCTGCGCCTGCGCCCTTTACCACCTGCTACCGGCTGGATTTGCCCGGGCACCCAGCGCCCCACGCCGGTTAAAATTGCCGGTTACCAAGCGGTTACCACCGCATTGCGAGGCGTCCGGCGCCTCCCCCATCAACCCTGAACGGACACCACGACCATGCCCCTCGTTTCGATGCGCGAACTGCTCGACCATGCCGCCGCCAACAGCTACGGCATTCCCGCTTTCAACGTCAACAACCTGGAACAGGTTCAGGCCGTGATGGCCGCTGCAGACGAAGTCGGTGCGCCTGTCATCCTGCAGGCGAGCGCCGGCGCACGCAAGTACGCGGGCGAGCCCTTCATCAAGCACCTCATTCAGGCTGCGGTCGAGGCCTTCCCGCACATCCCGCTCGTCATGCACCAGGACCACGGCACCTCGCCCAAGGTCTGCCAGGGTGCGATCGACTTGGGCTTTGGCTCGGTGATGATGGACGGCTCGCTGATGGAAGACGGCAAGACGCCTTCGTCCTTCGACTACAACGTCGAGGTGACGCGCAAGGTGGTGGACATGGCGCACAAGGTGGGCGTCACGGTCGAAGGCGAACTGGGCTGCCTGGGCAACCTGGAAACCGGCGAGGCCGGTGAAGAAGACGGTATTGGCGCCGAAGGCAAGCTCGACCACAGCCAGATGCTGACCGACCCCGAAGAGGCCGCCGTGTTCGTGAAAGCCACGCAGCTGGACGCACTGGCCATTGCCATCGGCACCAGCCACGGTGCCTACAAGTTCAGCCGCAAGCCCACGGGCGACATCCTGGCCATCAGCCGCGTGAAGGAAATCCACAAGCGCATCCCCAACACCCACCTGGTGATGCACGGTTCCTCCTCGGTACCCGCCGAACTGCTGGCCATCATCAACCAGTACGGCGGCAAGATGAAGGAAACCTACGGTGTGCCGGTTGAGGAAATCCAGGAAGCCATCAAGCACGGCGTGCGCAAGATCAACATCGACACCGACATCCGTCTGGCCATGACCGGCGCGGTGCGCAAGTTCCTGTTCGAGAACCCCGACAAGTTTGACGCCCGTGAATGGCTCAAGCCTGCCCGCGAAGCCGCCAAGCAGGTCTGCAAGCAGCGGTATCTGGAATTTGGCTGCGAAGGCCAGGGCAGCAAGATCAAGGGCCTGAGCCTGCAGGCCGTAGCGGCCCAGTACGCCTCGGGTGCGCTGGCCCAAGTGGTGAACTGATCACTGCGGCAGCGTCCCGTCAGGCCTGGTTGCTCTCAGCGACCAGGCTTTTTTTTGCCTGGGCAGCAGGCCCGCTGGGGAGTTCCCTCTACATCAGACAAAGGCGACAGCCATAAGAGTTTCTTCATGTAAGCTCGCGGTCAGCTTGTGCCGGGGCTCGCATCATGGGGCCGTGCAAGGCCTGCGCTGAACTGGTGACAGGGTTGGACACATTGCACGGTATTTCGAAATGCCTGGCATGAACGCCATGGGATGATTGACGCGAATCTGCATAAACCTATCTCTATGACCTTGATGATTTCGAAATTCTGGCGGGTGATGTCCCTCGCGATGGCGGCTCTCACGGTTGCGTGTGCACCGCTGAGCGTTCCGCCCAAGGAAGAATATCCGGTGGGCCGCGCTCGTCTTGCTTTGCCACCGGGTGCATGGCAGGACCTGGGTACTTCCAACGAGTCCGTGACGGGCCCGGGCGGTGCCAGCATGGGGCTGCAAACCCGCGCTGTGGGGCTGCGTGGTGCGCAGGGCGATTGGCAGGCCGTGTTGCGCGTGCAGACCAACCGCACCAAGGACCTTCTCGGATCGCCGGCCGGGGTGGGCCATTGCCCTCCCCAGCAGGATGTCACCGTGGAAGATGCCACCGCCGGCAGCCCGGTGCGCGCGGATTGTCTGCGCCTCAAGCGGTGGGGCAGCAGCGCGCAATGGCTGGAAAAGAACCGGCCAGACCTCGTGGAGTGGCTGCGCAGCCACCAGATCGCGCTCAACGTTCCGTACTCCCATGTGAATTACCGTTACGTCACGGAAGCGGGCGTCTGGGTGACCGTGGATGCGCTGGTGGACCAGCGGTTGCTGCGCCCCAAAACCCGCAACAACGAAGAGTTTCTGGTTGCCGGGCGGCCTGCGTTGCAATGGGGGCAGGACCTGGCCCACGCTGCGCGCATGAGCGTCGGAATGATGGACGGCTATCTCGCCATTCCGCCGTTCCCGTTCCCTGCACCCGATTCCAGTCCTTGAGGCACGCCACTCCCCATGGCCTGGCGGCCTTGCACAACGATTTCAAAACTCGAGGAGACCTCTGATGCAGACAAGCCCAGTCCCGCAGCCGCAGCGTATCGGCGTGCCAAGGGAAACCTTTCCCGGCGAGAAGCGCGTGGCCACCGTGCCCGATGTGGTGGAGAAGCTGATCAAGCTGGGCTTTTCTGTCACGGTGGAGTCTGGGGCTGGGGATGCTGCCAACTTCAGTGACGACGCTTACCGCGCCGCGGGCGCCGAAATCGCGTCTGACGCAGCCAGGCTGTGGTCGGCATCCGACATCGTCTTCAAGGTGCGCCCGCCCAGCAGCGAAGAAGTCGCGCTGATGCGCGAGGGCACCACGCTGGTCGATTTCATCTGGCCCGCCCAGAACCCCGAGCTGATGCAGCAGCTGGCGGCCCGCAACGCCACGGTGCTGGCCATCGACTGCCTGCCTCGCACCCTGAGCCGGGCCCAGAAGATGGATGCACTGACTTCCACGGCCGGTGTCTCGGGCTACCGTGCTGTCATTGAGGCGGCCAATGCCTTTGGTCGCTTCTTCAATGGACAGATCACGGCCGCAGGCAAGGTGCCGCCGGCCAAGGTGTTCATTGCAGGCGCTGGCGTGGCGGGTCTTGCGGCCATTGGCACGGCGGCCAATCTGGGCGCCATTGTGCGCGCCAACGACACGCGCGCCGAGGTTGCCGACCAGGTCAAGTCGCTGGGCGGTGAGTTCGTCAAGGTGGACTACGAGGAAGAAGGCTCGGGCGGCGGCGGCTACGCCAAGGTCATGAGCGAGGGTTTCCAGGCAGCGCAGCGCCAGATGTACGCCGAGCAGGCCAAGGATGCCGACATCATCATCACCACCGCGCTGATCCCGGGAAAGCCCGCGCCCAAGCTCATCACGGCCGAAATGGTGCAGAGCATGAAGCCCGGCAGCGTGATCGTGGACATGGCCGCCGAGCAGGGAGGCAACTGCGAACTCACGGTGCCCGGCGAGGCCGTGGTGCGCCATGGCGTGACCATCGTCGGCTACACCGACCTGGCCTCGCGCCTGGCCAAGCAGTCTTCCACGCTGTATGCCACCAACCTGCTGCGCCTGACCGAAGAGCTGTGCAAGGCGAAGGACGGCGTGGCCGTGGTCAACATGGAGGACGACGCGATCCGCGGCCTCACCGTGGTCAAGGACGGCGCCATCACGTGGCCTGCCCCACCGCTCAAGCAGGCAGCGGCACCGGCGCCCAAGGTGTCCGCTGCTCCCGTAGCGGTCAAAAAATCGAGCCATGGCCCTGGTGAGCCCATGTCCGCCAAGACGCTGACCATCGTGTTTGCCGTGCTCGCCGTGCTGTTCTGGGCCATTGGTGCCTATGCGCCCGTGGCCTTCCTGGGGCACTTCACCGTGTTCGTGCTCGCCTGTTTTATCGGCTACATGGTGGTGTGGAACGTCACACCCGCGCTGCACACGCCGCTCATGAGCGTGACCAATGCCATCTCCAGCATCATTGCCATCGGTGCGCTGGTGCAGATCGCCCCGCCGGACGCGGGCATCAACGGGCGCCCAGATGGTCTGATTCTCTGGCTGGCCTTCGCTGCGCTGGTGCTCACGGCTGTCAACATGTTCGGCGGCTTTGCGGTCACGCGCCGCATGCTCGCCATGTTCCGCAAATAACAACGACAACAACGAGGAAAGACGAACATGTCCCCAAGTCTTGCCACCGTCGCCTATCTCGGCGCGGCCATTCTTTTCATCCTCAGCCTGGGCGGGCTCTCCAACCCCGAGACCTCGCGCCGCGGCAATCTGTTCGGCATGGTCGGCATGGCGCTGGCCGTGCTCGCCACCGTATTCGGCCCGCGTGTCAGCCCCTCGGGCATCGCCTGGATCGTGGGCGCGCTGGTGATTGGCGGCGGCATCGGCCTGTATGCCGCCAGGGTCGTCAAGATGACGCAGATGCCCGAGCTGGTCGCTCTCATGCACAGCCTGGTGGGCCTGGCGGCCTGCCTCGTGGGTTTTGCCAGCTATGTGGACACCTCGATCCAGCTGCAAGGTGTGGAAAAAACCATCCACGAAGTTGAAATCTACGTCGGTATCCTGATCGGCGCCGTCACGTTCTCGGGCTCGCTCATCGCCTTTGGCAAGCTCAACGGCAAGATCGGCGGCAAGCCGCTGCTGCTGCCCGCGCGCCATTGGCTCAACCTTGCAGGCTTGCTGGTGGTGATCTGGTTTGGCCGCGAGTTTCTGCGGGCCGAAACCATCGAGCAGGGCATGCTGCCGCTGGTCGTGATGACCGTGATCGCCCTGCTGTTCGGCATCCACATGGTGATGGCCATTGGCGGTGCCGACATGCCGGTGGTGGTGTCCATGCTCAACAGCTACTCGGGCTGGGCGGCCGCCGCCACGGGCTTCATGCTGTCCAACGATTTGCTCATCGTCACCGGTGCGCTGGTGGGCTCCTCGGGCGCCATCCTGTCCTACATCATGTGCAATGCGATGAACCGCAACTTCATCAGCGTGATCGCGGGCGGCTTTGGCTCAGGTGCTGGCACACCCGCCAAGAAGGGTGATGCAGCCGAGCCGCAGGGCGAGGCCGTGCCCGTCAGCTCCGCCGAAACCGCCGAGCTGCTGCGCGAGGCCAAGAGCGTCATCATCGTTCCCGGTTACGGCATGGCCGTGGCCCAGGCCCAGCACACGGTCAACGAGATCACCCAGACCCTGCGCGCAAAAGGCGTCAATGTGCGCTTTGGCATCCACCCGGTAGCGGGCCGCATGCCGGGCCACATGAACGTGCTGCTGGCCGAGGCCAAGGTGCCCTACGACATCGTGATGGAAATGGACGAGATCAACGAGGACTTCCCCGATACCGACGTGGTGATGGTCATCGGCGCCAACGACATCGTGAACCCCAGCGCGCTGGATGACCCTTCCAGCCCCATCGCCGGCATGCCGGTGCTGGAAGTGTGGAAGGCCCGTACCTCGATCGTGATGAAACGCTCCATGGCCTCGGGCTATGCGGGCGTGGACAACCCTTTGTTTTACAAGGACAACAACCGCATGCTGTTTGGCGATGCCAAGAAAATGCTCGACGAGGTCCTCGCCGCGCTCAAGGGCTGACGGGCATAATTGCCCAGTAGAAAAAGCACGACCGTGCTGAAAAATCGACACGGTTCTCATGACACCCATAAAACCGATAGGAGACAACGCAAATGAATGATCGCCCCTGGCTGAGTGCATATCCGCAAGGCGTGCCTGCCGACATCGACACCTCGCAGTACCCTTCCCTGGTGGCGCTGATGGACGAGGCCTTCACCAAGTACGCCAACCGTGTGGCCTACAGCTTCATGGGCAAGGACGTGACCTACGGCCAGACCGACTCGCTCTCCAGCGCGTTTGCGGCCTACCTGCAGGGTCTGGGTCTGGTCAAGGGCGACCGCGTTGCCATCATGATGCCCAATGTGCCGCAGTACCCGGTCACCGTGGCCGCCATCCTGCGCGCGGGCTTTGTGGTGGTCAACGTGAACCCGCTGTACACACCGCGTGAGCTGGAGCACCAGCTCAAGGACTCGGGCGCCAAGGCCATCGTCATCATCGAAAACTTTGCCGCCACCCTGCAAAGCTGCATTGCCAACACACCCGTCAAGCACGTGGTGCTGGCCGCCATGGGCGACCAGCTGGGCCTGCTCAAGGGCGCCCTTGTCAACTACGTGGTGCGCAACGTCAAGAAGATGGTGCCCGCCTACAACCTGCCAGGCGCCGTGCGCTTCAATGAGGCGGTGGCCCAGGGCACGCGCGGCACGCTCAAGAAGCCCGACATCAAGCCCGACGACATTGCGCTCTTGCAGTACACCGGCGGCACCACGGGCGTGAGCAAGGGCGCCGTGCTGCTGCACCGCAACGTGATTGCCAACGTGCTCCAGTCTGAAGCCTGGAACGCCCCGGTGATGAAGAAGGTGCCGGAAAACGAGCAGCCCACCAGCATCTGCGCGCTGCCGCTGTACCACATCTTCGCGTTCACCGTGAACATGATGCTGAGCATGCGCACGGGCGGCAAGACCATCCTGATCCCCAACCCGCGCGACCTGCCGGCCGTGCTCAAGGAACTGTCCAAGCACACGTTCCACAGCTTCCCGGCCGTCAACACACTGTTCAACGGGCTGGCCAACCACCCCGATTTCAACACCGTCAACTGGAAGAACCTCAAGGTCTCGGTGGGCGGTGGCATGGCCGTGCAGGGCGCCGTGGCCAAGCTGTGGCTCGAGAAGACCGGCTGCCCCATCTGCGAAGGCTATGGCCTGTCGGAGACCAGCCCCTCGGCCAGCTGCAACCCGGTTACTGCCAAGGAATTCACCGGCACCATTGGCGTGCCGATTCCCGGCACCTGGATGAAGCTGCTGGACGACGAAGGCAACGAAGTCACCACCCTCGGCCAGCCTGGCGAGATCGCCATCAAGGGCCCGCAGGTGATGGCGGGCTACTGGCAGCGCCCCGACGAGACCGCCAAGGTCATGACCGATGACGGCTACTTCAAGTCTGGCGACATCGGCATCATGGATGAGCGCGGTTACTTCAAGATCGTGGACCGCAAGAAGGACATGGTGCTGGTCAGCGGCTTCAACGTGTACCCCAACGAGGTCGAGGAAGTGGTGGCCAACTGCCCCGGCGTGCTCGAATGCGCCGTGGTGGGCGTGCCCGACGAGAAGAGCGGCGAAGCCGTCAAGCTCGTGATCGTGAAGAAAGACCCGTCGCTGACCGAAGCACAGGTCAAGGAGTTCTGCAAGGCCAACCTCACGGGCTACAAGCAGCCCAAGGTGATCGAGTTCCGTACCGAGCTGCCCAAGACCCCGGTGGGCAAGATCCTGCGCCGCGAGCTGCGGGATAAAAAGTGAGCATCCCCCTGAGCCGCTTCGCGGCTTCCCCCTTCTCTCGATGCGCTGCGCGCAGCGGGAAGGGGGACGACGCCAGCGCGGCGGGGCGGCCCTTGCGCGGCGTCCGCTGGTCTGGGGTGTGCCAGTTTTAACCATATGGCGCAGTGACTACCGCCATCCTCAGCGCCCTGCCCGACGAACAAAGCACCCTGGTCGCCCACCTCGTCCACCCGCAGCGCCTGATGCATGCGGGACGTGCCTTCTGGCGCGGCGAACTGGCTGGCCGCGCGGTGGTGCTGGCCCTCTCGGGCATTGGCAAGGTGGCGGCGGCCACCACGGCCACGGCGCTGATCGAGCGGTTTGGCGTGGCGCGCGTGGTGTTCACCGGTGTGGCGGGGGGCGTGGGCGATGGCGTGAACGTGGGCGACGTGGTGGTGGCGCAGGACTACCTCCAGCACGACATGGACGCCTCGCCGCTGTTTCCGCGCTGGGAGGTGCCGGGCTACGCGCGCAGCCGACTGGTCTGTGACGCCCCGCTGTCTGCTCTGCTTTTAGGAGCAGCTAGCGCTTGTGTATCAAGCGCTAGCGGCCAATTTGACCTAAATAACCTAGTGCCAGGCGGCACCCGGGGCGCCGCGCACCGCGCCCACCACGGCCTGATTGCCAGCGGGGACCGTTTTGTCTCAGCCGCTGACGAGGCCCACCGCCTGCGCACCACATTGCGCGACGCCGGCCACGACGTGCTGGCCGTGGAAATGGAAGGCGCCGCCGTCGCCCAGGTGTGCCACGACTACGGCATCCCCTTCGCCGCTGTGCGTACCATCTCCGACCGCGCCGACGACACCGCGCACGTGGACTTCCCCCGCTTTGTGCAGACCGTAGCCAGCCGCTACGCAGAACACATGGTGCTGGCGTTTCTGCAGAAACTATGAAATTAATAGCTGCTAGCGCTTGATGGATAAGCGCTAGAGGGCAATTTGACTCATATTTTGCGTTGAAGTAATCGACGAAGCGATCCCCCGCCCCGCCCCGGCTTCGACAGGCTCAGCCCGAACGGTCGGGGGTGACGGGCAGCCATGGCGCCTCTACCAGTGTTCTGCCCCGCGCCGTGAAACTGGCGCGCCCCAATACCAGCGCCACCGCGGATCCGGTTTCGCCGGTCCACTGGAGGCGTCCCCCTCAGGGGGAAGGCGCGCAGCGCCACAGGGGGAACCTATTTAAGCCAGCCGCGCTTGCGGAAGTACCACATGGGCCCCAGCGCGCTGGCCACCATCAGCCCGAGGGCATACGGATACCCCAGCGCCCAGTCCAGCTCGGGCATGAACTTGAAGTTCATGCCATACACGCTGGCGATCAGCGTGGGCGGCAGCAGCGCCACGCTGGCCACCGAGAAGATCTTGATGATCTTGTTCTGGTTGATGTTGATGAAACCGACCGTGGCGTCCATCAGGAAGTTGATCTTGTCGAACAGGAACGCCGTGTGGTTGTCCAGCGACTCGATGTCGCGCAGGATCTGGCGGGCTTCCTCGAACTGCTCGGAGTTGAGCATCTTGGAGCGCATCATGAAGCTCACCGCGCGGCGGGTGTCCATCACGTTGCGGCGGATGCGGCCGTTCAAGTCTTCCTGGCGCGCGATGGCGGCCAGCACTTCACCGGCGCGGGTGTCGGTCACGTCTCCGGCCAGCACCTGCTTGCTCACCTGCTCGAGCTCGTCATAGATGTTCTCCAGCGTGTCGGCCGAATATTCGGCATCGGCATCGAACAGCTTGAGCAGCACTTCCTTGGCGTCTTCAATCAGCCCCGGTGCGCGGCGCGCGCGCATGCGCAGCAGGCGGAACACCGGCACGTCTTCGTCGTGGATGGAAAACAGCACGCCCCGGCTCTTGAGGTTGGCGTTGTGCTGGTTGAGGATGAAAGCCACGCGCACCGAGCGGGGGTCTTCGTCGTCGTCGATCAGGAAGTCGCTGCGGATGTGCAGCTCGCCGTTGTCTTCCTCGTAGAAGCGGGCGGATTCCTCGATGTCCTCGTCCATCGCATCCTCGGGGATGGACAGGCCGTAGTGCTGCTTGATCCAGCGTTTTTCTTCGAGCGTGGGGGCTTCCAGGTCCACCCAGATCGGCTGGAAGCGGGTCAGCTCTTCCAGGGACTCGATTTCTTCCTGAAACAGCCGGCCATTGGCGAGCGTGAAGATGTTGAGCATGGGCTCACTCCCTTGTTATATGGCGTCTGCGGTGCAGGGGCATGGGGTGCTTTCAACCCCCCGCAGCATGCAGGCCGGGGAGCTGAAAGCTACCAACTGGGGTAGGTTTCCAAGGAGCTGTCTCCGTATAAATGGGCAAGCGGCGGATTATGGCACCGCGTGGTGGCGAAGGGATGACAGCGGTGTGCGTTCGCCGCGTCAGCCACCCCGCGCAGCGGGTGTGGTGCGCACCGTGGCCAGCGCACGGCACAGGTCGGCCCAGGCTGCCGCCTTGTTGTCCTGTGATCGCAGCAGGAACGCAGGGTCGTAGGTCACCACGGCCGGGCAGCCAGCCACCTGGTGAGGTTCTGCGCGCAGGCGGCCCAGGGGCTCGGTGCGGCCCAGCGCTGCGCGGGCGGCCACGTGGCCGAGAACGAGCACCATCGCGGGGCCCAGCACCGTCACCGTGTCGGCCAGTGCTGCGGCGATGTCGGTACCCCCGTTGTCACTGCCCGGCCCAGCACGCTCCAGCGCTGCCAGAAAGACGCGCGGATGGCGGTGAAGTTGCAGGGCGCGCAGCATGTTGTCCAGCAGACGCCCGGCGTCCCCGCCCAGCGGGTCCGCAGGGGTCAGGCTTTCGGTCACGATGAGCCAGCCTGCGCCCAACCCGGCAGGCACCTGGGCTGGGTCGGCGCCGGGGTACAGCGCCTGGGCGGGGTGCAGCCGGAGCGCGGGTGCGGCGGCGGCGGCCGCAGGGGACGCGGGTGATGCGGTTCGTACAGGCGCCGGGGCCGCAGGGCGCACAGAAGCGGGTGCTGCGGGCTGTGGCATGGCTGCGGTTGGCGCGGGAGCCCCCCGCGCAGGGCCCGGGTGGCCCAGGCCCACGGCTGCAGCGGTCTCCGCAGGAACCGGGGCCCACACGGTAATACCCATTTCTTGCAGCATGGCACGTTGTCGTGCATTGAGGTGAAGGCTCATACGGTCGGGTGCAGGATGGTGAGCGGTTGGGGGGGCGGACATTACAGCGGCAGGCTCATGACCACCGCATCTTCGCGCTGGCCCTGGTCAGCCGGGTAGTAGCGTTTGCGTTCGCCCACCCGGCGGAAACCGTGCGTCTGGTAGATGTGCTGGGCCCGCAGGTTGCTGGCGCGCACCTCCAGCCACAGCCACTGCGCGCCCCGGCCGCGCGACCACAGGGCCAGCGCATCCAGCAGCACGCGGGCCCAGCCCTGGCGCTGGAACTCGGGGGCAACGGTGATGTTGAGCAGGTGCACCTCATCCACCCCCATCATGGCCACGAAGTATCCGAGCAGGTGGTCTCCGGCCATCAGCACCTGGGCCTGGTACCCGGAGGCCATGGCATCGGTGAAGTTGCCCCGTGTCCAGGGGTGGGAATACGCACGCTGCTCCACCGCCAGGACAGCATCCAGCTGTGCCAGCGTGAGCGCTTCGAAGCGGGCTTGCGGCCGTGTGGCCAGCGGGGCGTTGGCGGACGTGGGGAGGGCGCTCATGCAATGTCTCAGGGGTTGGCGACCGGCGCCTGGGCGCGCAGGGCAGCGCGTTCTGCCGTGGTCTGTGCCACTTTATCGCGGATATAGCGGGGCAGTGCATCGCTGGCAGGCATGCCGCCGCCAGCAGCCAGCAGGGCGGGCGCCAGGCGCAGCAGTGCGGTGGCGCTGGGCAGTGCCACCACGTGGGGCGCTGCAGGGGCCAGCCGGTGGCCGTAGGGTGCGCGTGCGTTGCCCGCCACCGTCCATCCGGCGGGGGGCAACACCGTCTCAGGCGCGCCCAGCCCGAAATCGGCATCGGTCTGCCAGACATGATCGCTACCCCGCAACTCGCACCGGGCGTGGTAGACCTCGTCCATGCGTGCATCCAGCACGGCCACCACCTGCGTGCAGCCGGTTTGATGGCGCGCCTCTTCGGCCACGGCGAGCAGGGTGTCCACCGGCAGCACCGGCACCCCCTGGCCCCCGCGCGCGCCAAACGCCAGGCCCTGCGCCACTGCACACGCGGTACGCAGGCCGGTGAACGAGCCCGGGCCGCGCCCGAACACGATGGCGTCCAGCGTGTCGAACGACAGACCCGCCAGCGCCAGCAGGCGGCGCACCTCGGGGATCAGCGTGGCCGAAGCCTGGGCCCCGCCCGGGCCCGTGTGCTGCACCACGGCGTCGCCATGTTGCACGGCGATGGAGAGTGTGTCGGTGCTGGTGTCGAAGGCAAGCAGGTTCATGGGGCAGAGGACGATGGTTGCGGGGACGGTACGGCTGGTGCGGCAGATCCAGCGGGGCGAGGGCCCTGGCTTTTGCGCAGCACGCCCAGCAGGATTCCGGCGGTCACCAGCAGCAGCCCGGCAAACAGGTTCCAGTACATCGGCTCATCCAGAAACACCACCGCACCAATGGCCGAAAGCCCGGGTACCAGTGCCGTGATCATGGTGGACTTCACGGGACCAAAGTGCTGGATCATGCGCGTGAAGCTGATGCCCGAGATCACCACCGAGCCGCCGCCCTGGAACACCATCTGAAAGACGATCTCGCTCCAGGGGGCGATGGACAGGTGGCTGGTCACTGCACCCAGCGCCACCAGCAGCGCATAGCCGGGCACATACACCAGGCAGGCGAAGGCGGTAATCGCGATGGTGGCCTGCACGGCATCCACTGCGTGGCGCCGGGCCAGCACGCTGTAGGTGGCCCAGCACGACGCGGCCAGCATGAAGAGTACGTCGCCCTTCCACACATCGCCGCCTGAAAACGCAGCCAGCAGGCTGCGCCCCCCTACCAGCAGGTCGCCCGCCACGATGAGCGCCAGCCCGGCGGCACGCAGCGGGGTGATGTGGTCGCGCAGCACCACGGCGGCCAACAGCGCTGTCCACAGCGGCAGGCTGCCGGGCATGAGCACGGCGGCATGGGTGGCCGGGGCGTGAAAGAAGCCCGCATACGCCAGCAGTGCGTAAAGCAGACCGCCAAAGGTGCCCAGCAGCGCGGTGGTGCGCAGCGGCAACGGGGAGATGCCAAAGAGGCTGGAAGCCGGTGCCTGAGCGCCTTGGGAGGCCTGGCGCCGCCGCACCATCCACCACCCCCACGGCACCAGCACCAGGCTGGCGCCGGTGATGCGCAGCAGGGCAATATCGAAAGGGGTGAGCGTGCGCTGGGCCGAGGCGCGGGCGATGACGATGAAGCCCGTCCAGATGATGACGGTGACAACAGCCGCCAGCAGGCCGATGGCGCGGGGAGAAAAACGCATCGGGGGATTATCGGTGCCTGCCCCGGGCTGTGCAGGCTGCGGGTTGGACGGGGGCCGGGTGGCGGGGCGGACGATAGACTTCCGCCATGTTGCCTTTTCCTGATTTCTGGCGCCAGCTCCTGCGGTGCGGCGTCTGCGGTATCTCTGCAATGGCCGCCGCCATCACACTCCCCGCCGCGGCCCAAACCGCCACCGCCACCGCTGCTTCCGGCCCGCTGCCCGCTGAAGTGGAAGCAGCACTCGCGCGCGCCAGGCTGCCGCGCGATGCGCTGTCGGTGCTTGTGGTCGACGCCCAAGGCGGGCGCGCGTCCCCGCGCCTTGCGCACCGGGCGCAGGTGCCCGTCAACCCTGCGTCCGTGATGAAGCTGGTGACCACCTATGCCGCCCTTGAACAACTGGGCCCTGCATACGTGTGGAATACGCCGGTGTACCTGCAGGGCACGGTGCAGGAGGGCAGCCTGCGCGGCAATGTCTACATCCAGGGCCAGGGGGACCCGAAGCTGGTCATGGAGCGCCTGTGGCTGCTGATGCGGCGCCTGCAGGGCCAGGGCATCCAGGTGATCGTGGGCGACATCGTGCTCGACCGGTCGGCTTTTGACGTGCCCGAACACGACCCGGCCCGTTTTGACGGCGAGCCCCTGCGCCCCTACAACGCCGCGCCCGATGCGCTGCTTCTCAACTACAAGTCGTCGGTGATGACCTTTGTGCCCGATGCCGCAGCGGGGCTGGCACGCATCCAGTACGACCCGCCGCTGGCGGGTGTGCAGCGCCAGGCCACGGTGGCTCTGGCGGCGCCGGGCACCGAGTGTGGCGACTGGCGGGGTGGGCTGCGTGCCGAGCTGGGCGACCCGGTGAAGGTGGCCTTTCAGGGTGTCTATCCGGCGGCCTGCGGGGAGCGGGCATGGCCCGTGGCCGCTGCCGACCCCCGCGCGTTTGCAGTGCGGGCGGTGGAAGGCATGTGGCGTGAGCTGGGCGGCAAGCTCACCGGCAGCGTGCGCGATGGGAAGGTGCCAGCGGGCCTCAAGCCTGCGTTTGTGGTCACCTCGCCAGCGCTGGCCGAGGTGGTGCGCGACGTGAACAAATACAGTAACAACGTGATGGCGCAGCATGTGTTCCTGAGCCTTGCGCTGCAAAAAAACGGGGTCGCCACCTTTGACGGTGCCCGCGAGGCCCTGCGCCAGTGGTGGGTGGCCCGCATGGGCGATGCGGAGCTGCCCCTGGCCGACAACGGTGCGGGGCTGAGCCGCGACGCGCGCATCACGGCACAGGCGCTAGCCCGCATGCTGCAGGTGGCCTGGGCGTCCCCGGTGATGCCGGAGCTGGTGGCCTCGCTGCCCATAGCGGGGGTGGATGGCACCCTTCGCCGCAGCCAGAGCCGTGCGGGTACCGCTCACCTCAAGACGGGCAGCCTGCGCGATGTGATGGCCGTGGCGGGCTACGTGCACGGAGCCAGCGGGCGCCGGTACGTGCTGGTCGCCGTGGTCAATCACGCCAATGCGGGTGGCGCCCGGCCCGTGCTGGATGCTCTGACCGACTGGGCAGCCCGCGACCAGTGAAAATCCAGGCCCACCCTGCCGCGCAGCGAGCGTTCGACCGTCACCACCCATGCAAATCTCTGACCTGATCGGCTATCTGGCCGCCGCCCTCACGACCTGCAGCTTCGTGCCACAGGCGCTGCACACGTTTCGCACGCGGGATGTGAGCGGCATTTCGCTGGGCATGTACAGCGTGTTCACGGTCGGCATTGCGCTGTGGCTGGTGTATGGCCTCGCGCTGTCGGCCTGGCCCATCGTGGTGGCCAACGCCATCACGCTGGTGCTGGCGGGCACCATCCTGGGCATGAAGCTGGCGTACGGAGCACGCAAACGCCATTGAAGGCTGGCGGCCAATCGCTGTCACCTAGGTGTCTGCGGTGGGGTGTGGCCCGCGTTATCCCCAATGGATGCTGCAGTGCAGGTGCGCGCACGATGCGGCGTTGTTTCTTGCACTGAGGTATCCATCCATGAACTATTTCCGTCTTACCTGTGTCGCCGCTGCTGCGGCAATGCTCGTCGCCTGCGGCGGCTCCGACGACCCGGACCGCGGTGAGCTGGTCGACCCTGCGGTCGTTCTCACCACCCTCACCGCAGCGCAAATTGACGCGGGCACCGCCAGCAGTGGTCTGCAAGCCATCAGCGGCAAGGCCAAATGCGATGTGAAGGTCGTTGCGCTCAATTACGCCACGGTGGGCGCCAAAGCCGGAGAAAACACGAACGCCTCCGGCGTGATGCTGGTGCCCGCAGGCAGCTGCACCACAGCGGCGCCCCTGGTGGCCTATGCCAAGGGCACCGACGTGCAAAAGCTGCGCACCCTGGCCAACCCCCAGGACAGCGAGACCTTTCTCCTCGCTGCCATGTATGCGGCCCAAGGCTATGCGGTGGTAGCCACCGACTACCTGGGATTTGCCAAATCGGGCTACGGCTACCACCCCTACCTGCACGCTGATTCGGAAGCCACCACCGTCATCGACTCGGTGCGTGCGGCCCGCAACGCCGCAGGAGCGGTGGGCGCCAATCTTTCCGGCAAGGTCATGTTCACGGGCTACTCGCAAGGCGGGCACTCGTCCATGGCGGCCCACCGTGCCGCTGAGCGCGACTACGGCACCGAATTCAACGTGGTTGCGGGCGCTCACCTCGCGGGCCCCTACAACCTCTCAGGTTCCCTGCGCATTCCCGACGCCATTGCCGGGGTGCAGTTCTTCGTACCCTACCTGGTAACAGCTTGGCAGAAGGTCTATGGCAACGTCTACACCGACGTCAAGCAGGTTTTCAAGGCCCCGTATTCGGGCTATATCGAAAACCTGCTGCCCAGCCCCACGCTGAACTACACCACCCTGGTCACGTCCGGCACTTTGCCCGGCGGGACTCCCAACCAGGCCCGTGACGCACTGTTCCAGCCCGAGTTCATCCAGGGCTCACAGACCAGCACCACCCACCCCCTGTATCTGGCCGCCAAGAAGAACGACCTGCTGGGCTGGAACCCCAAGGCGCGCGTGTTGCTGTGCGGTGGTGCTGGTGATCCCACCGTTCCGCCGGCGGTGCACCAGCAGGTGATGAAGGCCGACTTCGACAGCCGCGGCCTCACCAATGTGACGTCGGTGGACGTCGATGCCGCCATCCAGGCCACCTTCGGGCCGGGTGGCCAGGCCCCGACCGACCCGACATCGGCAGCGTTTGCAACCTACTATGGCGCCTACCACGGCACCTACGAGCCTCCGTTCTGCCATGCACAGGCCCGCGCACTGTTCGATGCGGTGAAATAAGCGCCTGAAGCACTCAAAAAAGGGCGACTCCGGTCGCCCTTTCTGCTTTCTGTTGAGTGCCTGCTTGTTGTCGAGGTTGCCGCGCCCCGATGCCCATAGGGCTTAAGGCGCCGTCATTGCGTGGCATCCACGATGACACCCCCGCCCAGGCACACCTCACCGTCATACAGCACCGCGCTCTGACCGGGGGTGACCGCCCACTGCGCCTGCGGAAAATCCAAACGAAAACCCACGCCATCGGCGCTGACCACGGTGCAGGCGGCATCCTGCTGGCGGTAGCGGGTCTTGGCTGCGTACGCGCCCGGCAGCGGCGCCTGACCAGAGCACCAGCTCGCGTCCTGAGCATCCAGCTGGTGGGACAGCAGCCAAGGGTGGTCATGCCCCTGCACCACACGAAGGGTGTTTTTCTCCAGATCCTTGCGGGCCACAAACCAGGGCGCATGGTCGCCAGCACCGCGCTGCGCGCCCTTCTCTTTCACACCGCCGATGCCCAGGCCCTGGCGCTGGCCCAGGGTGTAGAAGCTCAGACCCACATGCCGGCCCAGCGTGCGCCCCCGGTCATCCTGAATGGGGCCGGGCGCGTGGCTGATGTAGCGGTTGAGGAATTCGCGAAACGGCCGCTCGCCAATGAAGCAGATGCCGGTCGAATCCTTCTTCTTCGCGTTGGGCAGGCCGATCTCCTCGGCAATGCGGCGCACCTCGGTCTTGTGCAGCTCCCCCACGGGGAACAGCGTTTTGGCCAGCTGCGCCTGGTTCAGGCGGTGCAAGAAGTAGCTCTGGTCTTTCGAGGGGTCGAGCCCCTTGAGCAGTTCGAACAGGCCCGTGGCCGCGTTCTGCCGCACACGGGCATAGTGGCCCGTGGCAATCTTCTCGGCGCCCAGGCGCATGGCGTGGTCCAGAAAGGCCTTGAACTTGATCTCGGCATTGCACAGCACATCGGGGTTGGGCGTGCGCCCGGCCTGGTACTCGCGCAGGAACTCGGCAAACACGCGGTCCTTGTACTCGGCGGCGAAGTTGACGTGCTCGATCTCGATGCCGATCACATCGGCCACGGCGGCGGCGTCCACGAAATCGACGTTCGACGAGCAGTATTCGCTGTCGTCATCGTCTTCCCAGTTCTTCATGAAGATGCCGACCACCTCGTGGCCCTGTTGCTTCAATAGGTGGGCGGTGACGGCGGAATCCACCCCGCCCGAGAGGCCCACGACAACGCGTTGCTTTTTCATGGGCAGGATTATCCGGCTATCGCTGTACGAATGGGGAGCAGAGCGCTATTGTAAAAATAGCTTTTAACGCATTCTGGTATTGGGCTGGAGGCTGTTTTTATGCCAAATAGCACAACAACTTTCCCCCATGCTTGCGATGGTTCTGCGGCGACAGGCTCCAGAGGGCGTCTTGCCAGGACAATCAAGGCAGCCGCACCCACACCAAGGACGACGATGGCATTGCCCGATGGTTTGTACGACCTGCTATTGACAGAGGGCCTGGCCCGATCTCTCGCTGAGCTGGACCCGTCCCGGGCCAATGTGTCGGCGATAAAGGGCGGAGCGGCCGATCTCCTGATCGACGCTATCACGCGCCAGCTCGCGACCCTCCTTGGCGACATGTCCGGCGACGATGCAGACAAAGTCAAAGCGCAACTGGAACTGGTCAACGGGCTGCTGGTGATGCTGCGGCAGCGCCTCGCGGGTGGCGATGGCGCGGTGGGCACCGGTCCATCCGCGGATGTCATTGACCTGATTGCCTCTCCGTTGCGGGTCCTTCGAGCGGTCCAGCGTGACCAGCAGTTTCCGGCGTCGCCGGAGATCGGTCTGGCGGTTCCCTGGCTCTTTACCGCCGGCAAGGGTTCACCTTCGTTGCTGCAGGAAATCCGCCGTGAGCTGGCATCCAGCGACCAGGTGGATATTCTGGTCAGCTTCATCACCGTCTCCGGCGTGCGCAAGTTGCAGGACGTGTTGCAGCAGATCACGGCCATGGGCGCGCAACCAACAGGGCAGGCGCCACGCAAGACCCGCCTGCGCATCCTCACCACCACCTACACCGGCGCGACCGAGGCGCGTGCGCTGGACGAGCTGGCGCGCCTGCCTGGGTGCGAAGTGCGCGTGTCGCTCGATGGCCGGCGCACCCGTCTGCATGCCAAGGCCTGGCTGTTCCAGCGCAAGAGCGGCTTCGGTTCGGCGTATGTGGGCAGTGCCAACCTTTCGGGTGCGGCGCTGACCGGCGGGCTGGAGTGGACCGTCAAACTGACCCAGCGTGCGCAAGAGGCCCTGTTTGCCCGAGCCGTGGCCCATTTCGAGACGCTATGGGCGGACAGCGAGTTTCAGCGCTACGACCCGGGCAACGTTGAACACCGGCAAGCCCTGGCGGCAGCGCTGGGCCGCGAGTCGTTTGGCGGCGAACCCTCGACCACCAGCAGCTTTTTTGACCTCCAGCCCAAGACGTATCAGCAGGAGATGCTGGAGCAGCTGGCCACCGAGCGTGCCCATGGCCGTAGCCGCAACCTCTTGGTGGCGGCCACGGGTACCGGCAAGACGGTGGTCGCGGCGTTCGACTACCGCAACACCTGCCGCAGGCAAGGCGGGCGCCCGCGCCTTCTGTTTGTTGCCCATCGCGAGGAAATCCTGCGCCAGGCCCTGCGCACCTACCGTGAAGTGTTGCGCGCCCCTGATTTCGGTGAGCTGCTCACCGGGAGCCACCAACCCGAGCGCTGGGATCACCTGTTTGCCACCATCGACAGCCTGACCAGCCGCAATCTTGTGGCCACCGTGGGTGCCGATCACTGGCACACGGTGGTGGTGGACGAATGCCACCGCTTGGCTGCTGACCGGTTTGATACTTTTGCCAAAGCAGTTCGCCCCAGCGTGTTGCTTGGGCTGACAGCCACGCCTGAGCGCAGCGACGGCCAACCCATCGCGCAGTATTTCGATGCACGGCCAGACGGCAGCCCGGCGGTCGAGCTGCGGTTGTGGCATGCGCTGGACCTGCAACTGTTGGCGCCGTTTGAGTACTACGCCTGCGACGATGCCACCGACTTCTCGGAAGTGCCTTGGGACCGGCCGGGGGAACGGGAGGCGGTGGACAACCTGGTCACGGGCAACGACGTGCGCGCCCGACTCGTCATCAATGAATGGCGCCGCTTGGCGTCTGACGCAAGGCAGTCGCGGGCCATCGTTTTCTGTGTGTCGGTGGCCCACGCCGAATTCATGACCGATTGGCTCAATCGCGCGGGGCTTCCTGCCGCTTGTGTGGTCGGTGCAACGGCCAGCGAAGAGCGGCGCCGGGCGCCGCAGCGCCTGCTGAGCGGCGAGTTGTGCGCGTTGGTGACGGTCGATCTCTATAACGAAGGCATTGACCTGCCGATGGTGGATACGCTGTTGTTGCTGCGGCCCACGCAAAGCCCGGTGCTGTTTCAGCAGCAGATTGGCCGCGGCCTGCGTCTGGCGCCCGGCAAGGAAAGCTGTCTGGTGCTCGATTTTGTCGGTCAGCACCGCACGGAGTTTCGGTTTGACCGTCTGTTGTCCAGTCTGACCGGCTTGTCTCGCCGCGAGCTGACGGACGGTGTGGAGAACGGCTTCGGCAGTTTGCCGCCCGGCTGTCATATTCATCTGCAGCGCCAGACGCGCGAGCAGGTGCTGCAAGGATTGCGGGCCTTGATATCGCAGAACTGGCGGCGCCTGAAAACCGAGCTGCAGGCCTACGCCGCCTTGCGTGGCCGGTCTGCGGTGCAGTTGGCCGATTTTCTGCACGACCAGGCATTGGAACTGGAAGACGTCTACCGCGCTGCCACCGGCCAAGGCCGCAGTGGTTGGACGGCACTGAAGCGCGATGCAGGCCTGATGGTGGCAGAGCCAGGTCCGGAGGAGGACTACTTCAGCCGCCGCTTTGGCGACCTGCTGCATGTGGACGATCCACGTCGGCTCGACGTGATGACCGCAGTCGGTGTGCCCCAAGAAGACGCACCGGCGTTGCAGGCAGAAGAAGCGTTGGCGGTGCAGATGCTGGCCTACCAGATTGACGGACGCCATGACCAAGCCGCCGGGCACGAGGCTTTTATGGAGCGCATGGTGCAGCATCCCGCCATTGCGGCCGAGTTGGTGGAGTTGTCTGCTCTGCTGCAGGCCCGCAGCACCTTGGGCGCGCATCCGGTGCCCGGTCTCGAAGACACGCCCTTGTGCCTGCACGCTGCGTATGGTGTGCGCGAAATACTCACCGCCGTGGGCTGGCTGACAGCGTCGCGCCGCGTACCGTTCCAGGCCGGTACTTTGTCGCTGCTCAGCCGCAAAACCGAGCTGCTTTTTGTCACGCTCGACAAGAGCGAGGGGTACCACGACCGCATCGCGTACCACGACTATGCGATCAGCGCGGAGCGATTCCATTGGCAAAGCCAGAACAGCGCTGGCCCGGATACGCCAGGTGGCCGGCGATACCTCGAAAGCGCGACCAATGGCTGGCAGTTCCAGCTCTTCGTGCGGCCGCGCAAAGGCGAGGCTTACCGTGCCTGTGGCCCTGTCACGCTGGAGTCGGCAGAGGGTGACCGACCGATGAGCATCGTCTGGCGGCTTGACACGCCGCTGCCGGCGCGGCTGTTCAGAGAGTTCAGTGTGCTGCGCGGGGTGTAGCGCTGGTCGGCACGACCCGCCGTGCCGGTGCGGTTTACGATGCGCTTCCAGGAGACAACCCCATGCTCAAGAAAACCCTGTGGGGCCTGCTGGCCCTGCTTGTGCTGCTGGCGACCGCTGTGGCCATCAACACCGTGCGCAAAGGCTCGCGCCAGTTGCCGGTGGAGCCGCTTGCGCCCGTGGCCGTGGATGCGACGGCTGTGGCCGCGCGCCTGGCCGAGGCGGTGCGCCTGCAGACCCTTTCCTCGCGCGACGACGCGCAGCTCAGTGCCGACCAGTTCAAGGCCCTGCACGCCTTGCTGCAGGAGCGCTTTCCGCGCGTGCATGCCACCCTGCAGCGCGAGGTGGTGGGCGACCTGAGCCTGCTCTACACCTGGAAGGGCGCCGACCAGCAGGCCCGGCCCATCCTGCTGATGGCGCACCAGGACGTGGTGCCCGTGGCGCCCGGGACCGAGGGCGACTGGGAGGTGCCGCCGTTTGCCGGGGAGGTGAAAGACGGCTTCATCTGGGGCCGTGGCTCGTGGGACGACAAGGGCAACCTGCTTTCGCAAATGGAGGCCGTCGAGATGCTGCTGGCCAGCGGCTACCAGCCGCCGCGCACCATTTACCTGGCCTACGGCGCTGACGAGGAGGTGGGTGGTGCGCGCGGTGCCCAGCAGATTGCCGCGCTGCTGCAACAGCGCGGCGTGCGGCTCGACTTTGTGCTTGACGAGGGGCTGCTGGTGCTCGAAGGGGTGATGCCCGGCATTGCCAAGCCCACGGCGCTCATCGGCGTGGCCGAGAAGGGCTACATGTCGGTGGTGCTCAAGGTGTCGGCCACGCCGGGCCATTCGTCCATGCCGCCGCCCAAGGGCACCAGCGCCATTGCCATGATGAGTGCGGCGCTCGCGCGCCTGGAGGACAAACAGTTGCCGGCCGGCATCCGGGGCGTGGCGTTTGAAATGTTCGACACCCTGGCGCCCGAGATGAGCGGCTTTGCGCGCGTGGCACTGTCCAACCTGTGGTTGTTCGGCCCCGTGGTGCAAAAGCAGCTGGAAGGCGCGGCCAGCACCAACGCCATGCTGCGCACCACCACGGCGCTGACCATCGTCAACGCGGGCAACAAAGAGAACGTGCTGCCCGGCCGCGCCGAGGCCACGGTGAACTTCCGCATCCTGCCGGGCGACACCAAAGAGGGCGTGCTGGCGCATGTGCACAGCCATGTGGCCGATGCGGCGCCGGGCGGCAAATTCGAACTGGTGGCGCTGCCCGGGGCGGTGGATGCGTCCAAGGTGGCGCCCACCGATTCGGCGCAATACCGGGTGTTGAACCAGACCATCCGCGAGGTGTTCCCCGACGCGCTGGTGGCCCCGGGGCTGATGGTGGCGGGCACGGACTCCATCCACTACGGCGCCATCAGCGACCACATCTTCAAGTTTTCGCCCATCCGCGCGAACGCAGAGGATCTCAAGCGCTTCCACGGCACCAACGAGCGGCTGAGCGTGGCCAACTACCAGGACGCCATCCGCTTCTACCACCGGCTCATTCCGCAGGTGGCGGTGCTGCCGGCGCAGTGATGTTCAGTCGGCCGGGCTGGTGACGCTCACATCCGTGTGCACCAGATGCAGCGGAAACCGCTGCCCCGCCAGATGATCCTCCAGGCAGCGCAGCAGCAAGGGGCTGCGGTGGCGTTCGGGGCAGGCGCGGATTTCGTCGGGCGTGAGCCACAGGGTGCGCACGATGCCCGCGTCCAGGCTGCGCCAGTCATGGTGCGTGCCCAGCGTGCCTGCAAAGGCAAACCGCAGGTAGGTGATGTCGTCGCCGGTGCGCGTCTTGGTAAAGCGGTTGAGGTACACACCGATCAGCGCCGTGGGTTCGAAGTCGTGCGCGGTTTCTTCCAGCACCTCGCGGGCGCAGGCCTGGATGGGCGACTCGCCAGGGTCCAGGTGGCCGGCCGGGTTGTTGAGCTTGAGGCCATCGGTGGTTTCTTCCTCGACCAGCAGAAAGCGGCCATCGCGCTCGATGAGGGCGGCCACGGTGACGTTGGGTTTCCAGCGGTGGGGCATGGCGCGCATTATGACGAGGGCGGGTGACACGAGGGATGTCGGCTATTGGCAAGAAAGCCACGCAGCGACCCGTCCGTGGCCGTGCTGCCACCGACCGCAGGGAGTTATGCCGGCCATCCCCGTTCCTACAGCGTGCGCGCCATGTACACGGCGCCTTCGCCGTAGCTGGCGAGGCGGGCCTGCTGGGTGGCGTCTGGCAGGGGCTGCACCGCATAGCCGTGCCGCTCCCAGTACACCTGCGAGCCCTGCACCGACACCAGCGACGTTTGCTGCAGGCCGCTGGACCGGGCCTGCTCCCACAGCGGCTGAAGCAGGGCGCGGGCAAGGCCCTGGCCCGCATGGGCAGGCAATACCGCCATGTCGTGCAGGTACAGCGTGTCGGGCTGGGCCGCGGCCTCGAAGTCGCCATGCAGCGGGGTGACCTTGCCGCGCACGCTGCGGTAGGCCGCCAGGTAGGCACACACGCTGCCATCCTGCTCCAGCACCAGCGAGCAATTGGCGGGGCTGGCCAGGCGGCGCGCAAACACCTCGACACTTTCCACAAACCCCTCGCCATAGCAGGCCAACTGCACGGCCAGCAGGTCGGCCAGATCGCTCAGCGCCAGCGGGCGCACCACTGCAGACATGGAAACGTAGCGACCGATCAGTGCGGCAGCACGGGCGCCTGCACGAAGTCGTCCAGCGACAGGCCCTTTTCTTTGAGCAGCGCCTCCAGCACCGGTTGCAGGCGGCCCAGGCTTTCCTGCACGGCCTCGCGCACGGTGTCCACCACCACCTGGGTGCTGCGCTCGATTTCGATGTTCAGGCGGTCGCCCACCTTCTTGGCTTCAAACACAGTGGCGCGGCGGGTCTCGGGGATCATCCAGATCTCGAACCAGCCCTCCTGCCGGTTCACCTCGGCCACAGTCAGGCTGGCGCCGTGGATGGCGATGTAGCCCTTGGCAAAGATGTAGCGGCGAAACGCCTCGGGCACGGCCACGCGCCACACCAGGTTGTTGTCGAACTCGCGCCGCTCGATGAGCGTGCCGGTGAAGTCCACATGGCCCGACAGCGGGTGGCCGCCGATCTCGGCACCGTCCTTGGCCGCGCGCTCCACGTTCACACGGTCGCCCTCGCCGTAGCTGCCCAGCGTGGTGATGTTCAGGCTCTGCAGCATCACATCGAAGTTGGCCTGCGTGGGCGACAGGATCTCGGTGACCGTGAGGCACACGCCATCGGTGGCCACGCTGGCGCCAATGGCCAGGTCCTGGCAGAAGCCCTCGGGGAAGTCGAGCGTGAAGGTGCGCAGGCCTGCGCGGTCGTGGATGGCAGCAATGCCTGCCGTGGCTTGGACGATGCCTGTGAACATGGTGGCGCGGCTTGTGGAGCGTTGGAACGGGAACCGGGAATTTTGCCACCCGGCCCCCGCCGCGCGCTGGCGCCGGGTTACTTGGCTTGCAGCAGCCCGCCCACTTCCAGCAGCACCAGCTCGTTGTCATCCGCCTTGTTGGGGTCGCGGCTGCTGCTGAAGGGCAGGTTGTTGTCGTTGCCCACCACGATGTGGGTGCCGTCCACGATGTCCACGTTCTCGATGGTGAAGAACGGGAAGGTCAACACGCCGTTGTTCAGCGGCTTCCTGGCCAGGCGCTTGGGGTCCTGGATGTTCATGAGGTCGATGTAGCCCACCTTGCGGATTTCGCCGCCCACGTTGGCGTCGCTCATTTCGACCTTGTAGACGCGCTTGAACCTGGCCAGGTCGTGGAAGCAGTCTGTGCGCTTTTGGTCTGCAGGACATGCCTTGTCGGCCGTGCCTTCGCCGTTGTCGCGCTCGATGATCAAACCGGTGGTCTGATCGATCATGTTGAAGTCGCCGATGGCGTGGTGGTTGGCCTCCATCACATACTTCCAGTGGCGGCCGGTCCATTGTTCGCTTTTCACGTCGAACTCCAGCACGCGCAGGTACTGCTTGCCGCCCACGTTTTCATACGCTTTGGCGTCCTCGTTCCACAGCGCGCCTTCCAGCATCGCATACAGCTTGCTGCCGTCCTTGGACGCTGCCATGCCTTCGTAACCCTTGGAGCGCTTGACCGCGAACGGTGTGGGTTTGGCATCGGGCGCGCCGGGCATCAACACGCCGGGGGCGTCGGGCGAGCGCACCACCTTGCCGTCCACCTGGGTTTCGAACACGGCCAGCACCTTGCCGTTCAGGTCGGCCTTGATCAGGAAGGGGCCAAACTCTTCGCCGATCCACAGCGCGCCCCCGGCGAACTGGAAGCTTTCGGGGTCAAAGTCGGCGCCCGTCAGGTAGCGCTTGTCGGTGCCTTCGTGGGTGATGCGAAACGGCACCTTCTTGTCGGGGTCGTGCAGGAACACCGTGTTCTTGCGCTGGAACTGGCCGCTTTGGAAGTCCACGGTGTAGTGGCTCAGGTGCAGCATGAAGTCGGGCGAGTTGGCCTTGCTGCCGGCCCCGTTGTCGGTCAGCAGCCAGAAGCTGCCATCGGCCATGCGCTTGATGCCCGAGTGGCCCTGCACAGGCTGCCCCTGGAAAGGCAGCGCAACACCGGTGTTGCGCCCACCCGAGAGACCGGGTACCGAACCCACGGCGTCCACACGGCGGGGCGTGGTGAACTTGCCCGCCACCCGCAGATCCGGCGGTGCGTCCTGGGGTGCGGCGATCATGGTGAGGGCGGGCAGCAGGGCGTGGCCTGACAACGTGGCCGGGTAGGCCTGTTGGGCGATGGCTGCGGGGCTGGTGGCGGTGCACGCCAGCAAGGCGCAGGCGGCAAGGGCAGAGAGTCGGGACATGGTGGTGGATGACGGCAGATGGAAAGCCGCCACGATGCCGATGCTGCGTGACGCTGCCATGACGCAACTCTCACCGCGACTCTGACGCCCACGCGGCGCGGCGTCGTCACGCGCGCGGGCGCGGTGGTGCCCGTCAGGCCGATGCTGCCACCAGCCCCGCCCCATGCCCGCGCGTGAAGGCCTCTTCAAACACCGAGTAGCCCGACCAGTCGCTGTGCGCAAACGCCAGCCGCGCTGTGGCGGGGGTGGGTATCCAGGCAGCTTGCTCACCATTTGATAGCTGTTTGCGCTTGCCGGATAAGCGCTGGAGGCCAATTTGGCTTAAAAAACTCTGCGTACCCTGCACCGGGATGGACATGGCATGCCCGTAGCGGGTGATGTCCACGCGCGTGGCGCGCTGGCGCAGGTCGGGGTGCGGCACGGCCAGGGCGGTCAACGCCGCGTCGGCCCACTGTTGCCAGGGCGCTGTGGCCAGTTGCTGGCGAGCATCGGGCACATCGCCCAGCGCCTGGTAGTAGCTGAGCACCGTGGGCCCGGCAATGGCGGCGCCCACGTCCAGCCGCTGGTGCCCGGCGTTCACGTAGCCCAGGCCGCCTGCGGTGGGGTCGGCGTAGAGCACGTTGTCCCATGCAGGCGCTGCGCCGGGGCGGTCGGTCAGCGGGCTGTCGATGTGGATGTTGGCCACCAGCCAGGGCGCCCACTGCAGGCGCTGCGCGGCGGCGGCGAGGAACGCGGGCGGGCTCTGCACCACCCGCGCCGCCACAAACACCGGCAGCGCCACGATGCAGCGCGGCGCCTGCCAGCGTTCCACGCTGCCAGTGGCGTGGTTGAAGGCGTCCACGTGCACGCCATGGCGGCTTTCGGTGATGCGCAGCACGCTGGTGGCGGTGCGCAACTGCCCCCCGGTGCGCAGTGGTTCGGCCAGCCGGTGCGTGATCCAGCCGTTGCCCTCGGGCCAGGTCAGCACGCTCTCGCGCGCTTCGTCCACCGCATCGCCGGGCGCGTGAAAGCCGTGGCGACTGGCAAAGTAGTGGATGCCCGCCCAGGCCGATACCCGGTCGGTGCCCGCGCCGTAGTCGTCGCGGCAGCAGTAGTTCAGGTACCACAGCAGGTGCTCGTCGTCCAAGCCTTCTTGCGCCAGCCAAACACTGAAAGTGATAGCGTCCAGCGCTTGATGGGCGGGCGCCAGCGGCTGTTTTGTGCCCCAAAGCTTGAGTGCGGGCATGGCAAACCGCGCGGCCTTCGACTCACGCTCTACCGCCAGGGCAAAGCGCCGGTACTGCGCCAGTGTGGCCTCACCCACGCCCTGCACGGGGAGCAGGCCTTCCTGCCACTCGCCGTCAAAAAACAGCCGTTCCTGGGGGCTGTGGCACAGGTGGCGTTCGTCGTACTGCCAGCGCCCGGCCACCCGGCGGCGCAGACCCAGTTCTTCCAGCAGGTCCTGCACCTCGCGAGCATCGTCGCCAGGCACGGGCAGGTAGTGCGCGCCCAGCGGGCAGGCAATGCCGCTGACCACGCCGCCGCGGCTGTTGCCCCCGGCGGTGTCTTCCAGCTCCAGCAGTGCAAAGTCGTTCACCCCCGCCAGCCGCAACGACCGTGCCGCAGCGAGCCCCGCCACTCCACCGCCCGCGATGATGACCGGCGCGCGGCGCACCACGGTGGGCGCCGGCAAGTTGCCGGTTTGGAGCCAATCACGCAACTGGTGGCCGCGCGCCATGTCGATGCCGGTGAAGCGGCCCTGCAGCGCGCGCGGTGCGCGCTCGCAGCCTGGCAGCAGCACGCCCATGGCGGCCGAGGCGGCAGCGGTGGCGAGAAAATGGCGGCGTTGCATGGCGTGGAGTGTCTTTTTTAAAGGGATCTGCAGTCAATCATCCAACACCGTGGGGGCTGAGTGCCTTGAACCACCCACCACCGTTCGGGCTGAGCTTGTCGAAGCCTTGCGCCGCGCTTCGACAAGCTCAGCGTGAACGGATTGTTGGATTTCCGGGCGTTGGCATTCGGCCGCGTCCTTCATACGCTCGCTGATAACGGCGACACACAGCGGCTCAGGGAGGCTTCTCAGTGTTTCCCCCATTCCCGTTCGTAGGTGTGCACCAGCGCCTGGTTCGACAGCCGGTTCACCTCGGCAGGCACGCGCGCCATGTCGAGCGGAAAGTCAAAGAGCAGCGGCAACGTGTCGGCACTCAGAAACCGGAGGTCTGCGGGCAGCGCATCAGGCAAGCGCCAGGGCCTGCGGCTGGCGATGATGAAACCCCATTCGCCAAAACTGGGCACGTGCGCGTGGTAGGGCGCTGCCCGCAGGCCCACGGATTCGATCGTCTGCGCCACTGTCCAGTAACTCTGGCGCGCGACCAGTGGCGAAGTGGTCTGCACCACCGCATAGCCGCTGGCGGCCAGGCGCTTGTCCAGCAGCGCATAAAAGCTGTTGGTGTAGAGCTTGCCGATCGAGAAGTTGGTCGGGTCGGGGAAGTCCACCACGATCACATCAAACATGTCCTGGCCTTCCTGCAGCCAGCCAAACGCGTCGGTGTTGACGATCTTCACCTTGGGGTTTTGCAGGGCATGGCCGTTGAGCCGCGCGAGCGTGGGGTTCTCGCTGAAGATCGTCGTCATCGCCGGGTCCAGCTCCACCAGCGTCACGGATTCGACCGAGGGGTACTTCAATATCTCGCGCACCGCCATGCCGTCGCCGCCGCCCAGTACTGCCACCTTCTTTGGCGCGCCGTGGGCCGCCATCGCGGGGTGGACCAGCGCCTCGTGGTAACGGTACTCGTCGGCCTGCGCAAACTGCAGGTTGCCGTTCAGGTACAGCCGGTGCCCCGCACGCCCCTGCGTGACCACAATCCGCTGGTAGGGCGACGCGGTGCTGAACACGATGCGGTCCTGGTAAAACTTGTCTTCGGCAAAACTCGTGATGTGCTCGGCGCCCGCCAGGGCTGCAAGAAGAATGCCCAGCACCATCACACAGGCCGCCACATGCGCCTTCACGCGCCGCAGCTCGTGCCGAAACAGCCACACCGCCCACACCGCCACGGCCGCGTTCATCACGCCAAACAGCAGCCCCGTGCGGATGAGCCCCAGGTGCGGCACCAGCAGCAGCGGAAACGCCATCGACACCGCCAGCGCGCCCAGGTAGTCAAACGTGAGCACCTGCGAGACCAGGTCCTTGAGCGCCACGTTGCGCTTCAAGATGCGCATGACCAGCGGGATCTCCAGCCCCACCAGCGTGCCCACCATCAGCACCATGCCGTACAGCAGAAACCGGAAGGCGCCGGGCGTGTACGCATTGGCCAGAAACAGCGTGGCCGGCAGCAGCCCGCCAATCAACGCCACCAGCAGCTCGATGCGCAGAAAGTGCGCGGGCAGTTGCCGCTCAAAATACCGAGACAGCCACGAGCCCACGCCCATGGCAAACAGGTAGGTGCCGATGATGGTGCTGAACTGCAGCACCGAGTCGCCCAGCACATAGGAAGCCAGCGCGCCCGCCGCCAGCTCGTACAGCAGGCCGCACGCGGCCACCACGAAAACGCTGATGAGCAGGGCGACTTCGATGGGGCGGGGACCGGTAGGGGCGTCGTTGTCCTTCATGGATGGGCGCATGCCATGACCGCGGCCGCGGCCATGCGGCGCAGCCGCTCAGGGGGTTGCTGCATCAGTGAATTGCCGCCGCCACGATGATGCTGATCCCCAGGCACATCGCGGCCACCACCATGGCCAGGGCCTGGTTCTGCTTTTCTACGATTTCGCGCCACAGGTCGGCGGGGGTGATCTTGTCGATAATGACAAAGCACACCCAGAAGATGACCACGCCGATCAGCGCATACAGCATGGACCCGAGGAAGGCTGCGGGCCGGAGCCATTCGATTCCCATCATGGTGTGATCTCCTTGAAAACGTTGGTGTACATGGATGCACGCTACTTGTGGCTGCCGCCGGACGAGTAGCCGCCGAAAGAGCCGCCCGAGCTGCGGTAGCCGCTGCCCGACGAGCCGGAGCAATTGCTCAGGATGATGAGCAGGATGAGGATGACCACAGCGATCAGGATGATGGTGGCACAGCCCACACCCTTGGCGGCCACAAAGGGGCCGGGGTCGTCGCGCTGGAGCACGTCTTTTTTGTCCTGGAGCTTGAAGGCCTGAACCACGGTGTCGCTGGCCAGTTTGTCGCCGCTTGACCAGGTGACCTCGTTCGGGGTCTGCTCCATCGACAGCAGGCCTTTGGCGCTGGCAAAGTCGCGGTTGCTGGTTTTCTGCCCGCGCGTGACCTGCCAGTAGAACTCGCCCAGCACGTAGGTGGTTTCCGCCTCGTAGTGGTACTTGAGGTCGTATTGGGTGCCCAGGTAGGTGGCGCTGCGCCCGTTGGCGGCCATCTGCGGTGCGCCGGTGGTGGGGCGCACCATGCTCCAGCCTTCTTCCGAATCGACCAGGAAGGCAAAGCCGCGCTTCTGGTTGTAGAGCAGGTATTCGCTCCAGCCAAAGTGTTCGTCATCGCCCGGTTCCACACCCATGCGGTGCTGAAAGCCCACCACCTGCCAGTGCACGCCCTGCAACTGGCCCTTGGCCCCGAGCGGAATGATGGGGCGCACGGGCTCGTCCTGCTCGGCCGAGCGCAGCTCTCCGCCCACGCCACTGCTGAGGTCGATGATGCTGGCGCACGAGCCGCAGGTGAGGCTTTTGGTGGTGGCCAGTTGCACCTGCACCGGCGCGCCGCAGTGCGGGCAGTTGAACTGGCGGCCTTTCTCGTCCTTGGCCGATTCGTCTTTCAGGCCCTGGAGCTGCAGGTCGTCCAGCAGCACGGCCTTGCCGCGCTCCACGCCGGGCGGGGTGTGGCTGTAGTCGATGCTGACCACCTCGCCATCGCTGCTGCGCAGCTCCACCATGCCGAACGGCTGGCCCAGCGGCGGCAGCTTGGGCAGCTCGCCCTGGGCCGAGATGAGTTGCGCCTGGCCCGTGTAGGCCACGCTGTAGGGCTTGCCGTTGATGGCGGTGGTGGTGCCGATGCGAAAGCGCGCGGCTTCGGGCAGTTCGCGCCCGGGGTCGATGGGCCGGGTGAAGACGTAGGCGCCGTTGTCCTCGCCCAGCGTGGCCATGCTGCCGTCTTGCAGAAAAGCCACCCATTCGGTCCACACGCCTGCATCGCTCTTGTATTGCAGGCGGCCAATTAGCGAGAAGGGCAGGTCTTTGCCATCGAGCTGGATGCGCCCGCTGGCCATGAGCTGCAGCGGGCTGTGGTCGTCAAACAGCTCGGCCATCTTGCCCAGGCGCGTGAGCACCTCGCCGCTGCGCACGACGGTGCTCTGGCAGTAGCCGCAGACGGCGTGGGTGCTCTGCGCGCTGCGGAATTCAACCGGCGCGCCGCAGCCCGGGCAGGGCGCCCGGTAAGTACGCTGGGTGGGGTCGGTGGCCATCGGGCGGGGGCTGCCTGCACCGTTCAGCACGGTCGGTTTGAAGCCAAATTGGCCTCTGGCGCTTATCCCTCAAGCGCAAGCAGCTATTGTTTTTATAGTGACCGGGTTCAGACCAGCTTCTTGAGCAGTTCGGCCTTCTTGGCGTCGAACTCTTCCTGCGTGAGGATGCCTTTGGACTTGAGCTCGCCCAGCTTCTCCAGCGTGGCCATCACGTCCTCGGGCTTCACGCCCACCGGGGCCGCCGCGGCCTGGGCGGCCGCTGCCGCTGCGGGTGCCACGGGGGTCTGCAGGCCTTGTGCCAGGTTCTGCGCCAGCACCTGGCCCAGCGCCACACCCGCGCCCAGGCCCATCGCATCGCCCGCAATACCGCTGCCGCCACCGCCCGCGCCGCCTTCGGCGAACTTGGGAATGGCCTGCGCCGTCTGGTATTGCATGAACTTGGCCATGTCGTTGCCGACCATGCCCATGCCGATCTTCTGGTCGAGGATCTTCTGCAGTTCTTCGGGCAGCGAGACGTTCTGCACCGTCAGGCTCTCGATGACCAGGCCAATCTTGGCAAAGTGCGGGGTGAGTTCCTTGGCAAGCGCCTCGGCAAACATCACCTGGTTGGCGGCCAGGTCGAGGAAGGGCAGGCCGCTGCCCGCAATGGCATTGCTGATGTTCTGCAGCACCATGCCGCGCAGCTGGCCTTCGAGATCGGCCACGGGGTAGCTGTCGCGCGTGCCCGAGATTTCGGTGTGGAACAGCTTGGGGTCGGCGATGCGGTAGGCGTAGTTGCCAAACGCACGCAGGCGCACCGCGCCAAAGTCCTTGTCGCGGATGGTGATGGGCTGGGGTGTGCCCCATTTCTGGTCGATCTGCTGGCGCGTGCTGAAGAAGTACACGTCGCTCTTGAAGGGCGACTGGAACAGCTTGTCCCAGTTCTTCAGGTAGGTCAGCACCGGCAGGGTCTGCGTGGTCAGCTTGTAGGTGCCGGGGCCGAACACGTCGGCCACCTGGCCTTCGTTGACGAACACCGCCATTTGCGACTCGCGCACCACCAGCGTGCCGCCGTTCTGGATTTCCATCCCCGCCATCGGATAGCGCCAGGCCAGGGTGCCATCGCCGTCCTCGGTCCACTCCAGGATGTCGATGAACTGTTTCTTGATGAAGTCCATGAGGGCCATGCGGTGCTCCCGTTGGTAGTAAGGGGTTGGGCAAAAGAGCGGCCATCATAGCAACGAGGGCATGGCGCACCCCGGCAAAATTTGGGCGCATTGTGTGAACTGTTTCACGCATGCGGCACGGCGTATCTGCATGGGCGGCTGCGGCGCCTTTTGATAGCTGCTATCTGCGGATTAGTGAGTATCAATTGGCTATTTCTATTGAGAATCACTATCATTTCAACAGCCCTTCCCGCCACGGCAGGGAGGTTGAGAAGAAAAGGAATACGCCATGTCCCACATCCGCCGCGCCGCCCGCCAGAACAAAACGATGCTGATGAAAACCGGCAGCTACTACATCATCCACATCTGTGTGGCGGCACTGGTCGCTTATGCCGTCACTGGCAACCTGTGGGCTTCGCTCACGCTCAGCCTGCTCGAACCCACGGTGCAGGCCGTGGCCTTCTTCTTCCATGAAAAAGCCTGGGACCGCGCAGCGCGCCGTGCCTCCGGCCGCAATGCCCCGCAGGCGGCGTGAATCTTTTTGCCGTCAAGGAGAACACCATGTTCACGATTCCACTGCACAGCCGCACGGCGACGGGGCTGGCCTTTCAGCGCTGGCTGGTCCGGCGCCTAGCAGGGCTTGCGCCGACTGCCTGACGCACTGCCCCTGCCGCAAAAACAGCAATGCCCAGCATGCGGGGCATTGACTCGTTGGTTGGCTCCGGGGCGGGCCGAATCAAACTTTGATGTTCAGCAGCGAGCCCATCATGTCGTCCTGCGTCTTGATGGTCTGCAGGTTGGCCTTGAAGGCGTAGGTGGCCGACATCTGCTCCACCGCTTCTTTCTCCAGCGCCACCGCTTCGGCCTCTTGCTGGCGCTGCACCGTGGCACGCACGCCCGCGCTGTCGGCAGCCGCTTCCTGCTGCACTACCTGGCGGCGGTAGCTGGGCGTGTTCATGTTGGCCACGTTGTTGGCCGAGGCATCCAGCCGCAACTGCGCGGCCTGCAGGCCAGAGCTGCCAATCGAAGAGATGTTTGCCATGTGTGCCCCACAAAAAATGCGCCGAAAGAGCTGGCATTGTCTGCCTGCGCTGCGGCGCGGACAAGCCATCAACCATGCGCCTGCAGCAGGCATTGCGCAAACGCCTGCGCCGCGCGCGGCGGCTGGGGCGACTTGCGCAGCACGCTCACAAACTGGCAGCGGTAGTGGAACTGTGCGGGCAGCACCGCCTGCATGAGCCCCTGCCGCTCGAAGCTTTCGGCGTAGTGGTCGGGTAAAAAGCCCAGGTAGCGGCCTGACAGGATCAGCGTGGCAATCGACTCCTGGTCGAAGCCCGTGGCCTTGCGCGGCAGGCGGGTGCTGTGGCTCAGCTCCATGTTGGGCGAGTGGTAGCCCAGGCCTGCAAACTGGTAGGCGCGCAGCGATTCCCAGGTGAGCGCAGCATGGTCGGTGCCATACAGCGGGTGGCGCGCGCCGCAGTACAGCAGCATGGTTTCGGTGAACAGATCGGCATAGACCAGGCTTTGCGAAGTGCGGTGCGCCGGGATGATGCCCACATGGAAACTGCCGTCGATGAGCCCGCGCTCGATGGCCGGGATGGACGCCACGTGCATCTGCAGGCTGACTTCGGGCGCCTGGCTGGCAAAGAGCGCAATCGCATCGCCAATGTGCGCGGCCGGGTTGCTGGCCGTCTTGTCGAACACCGCCACCTCCAGCCGCCCGCCCATGCGCCGGTGGATGTCGTCGATGCTGCTGCGAAAGGCGTCCACGGCCGACAGCAGGCGCAGGGTTTCGTCATACACCCGCTGGCCCTCGGCCGTGAGCGCGAAGCCCGCGCGGCCCCGGCGGCACAGGGTGAGGCCCAGGCGGGTTTCCAGGTCTTTCATGTGGCGGCTGACGGTGCTGGTGCCGATGTTCAGCTCCAGCTCGGCGGCCGACATGCCGCCGCACTCCACCACGGCCTTGAACACCTGCAAGAGGCGCAGGTCCATGTCGCTGAGCTGGCCAAGCACGGCGCGGTGTTTGGGGGAAGGGTGGGGCGAAGGTGTTTTTACTTGCATAAACCGTCAAGTAAACATTGATATTGGAGTATTGGAGAGATTAACAGGCAGCGCAACAATGGCCGACGCCCTGCCCCTGCCTGCGGGGGCTGCCCGCCTTTGCCCCCGTCTTTGCACTGGAGAACCCCATGAGCTTCGTCAACATCGAAAAACCCGCCGCTGGCGCCGAAGGCCCCCGCATGGACGCCGAATGGCTGGACGCGCACTGGATGCCCTACACGGCCAACCGCCAGTTCAAGGCCAACCCGCGCATGATCGTGGAGGGCAGCGGCGCCTACTACACCGACGCGGACGGTCGCAAGATTTTTGATGGCCTCTCGGGCCTGTGGTGCGCGGGCCTGGGCCATGGCCGCCGCGAAATCGCCGAGGCCATTGGCAAGCAGGCGATGAAGCTCGATTACGCGCCCGCCTTCCAGTTCGGCCACCCCCTGTCATTCGAGCTGGCCAACCGAATCAAGGAACTGACGCCTGCGGGGCTGGACTATGTGTTCTTCACCGGTTCGGGCTCCGAGTCGGCCGACACCTCCCTGAAGATGGCGCGCGCTTACTGGCGCGCCAAGGGCCAGGGCACCAAGACGCGCCTGATTGGCCGCGAAAAGGGCTACCACGGCGTGAACTTTGGCGGTATCTCGGTGGGCGGCATCGTGGCCAACCGCAAGCTGTTTGGCCAAGGTGTGGAGGCCGACCACCTGCCCCACACCCAGCCGCCCGCAGGCTCGTTCCACAAAGGCATGCCTCCCACCGGCAAAGAGCTGGCCGACCGCCTGCTGGACGTGATTGCGCTGCACGATGCCAGCAACATCGCCGCGGTGATCGTCGAGCCCTTCTCGGGCTCGGCCGGTGTGGTGATCCCGCCCGTGGGCTACCTGCAGCGCCTGCGCGAAATCTGCACGCAGAACAACATCCTGCTGATTTTTGACGAGGTGATCAGCGGTTTTGGCCGCAGCGGCGCCTGGACGGGTGCCGAGGCCTTTGGCGTGACGCCCGACATCCTGAACTTTGCCAAGCAGGTCACCAACGGCGCGCAGCCGCTGGGCGGCGTGGTGGCCACCAAGGAGATCTACGACACGTTCATGGCCGCAGGCGGCCCTGAATACATGCTCGAATTCCCGCACGGCTACACCTACTCGGCCCACCCCGTGGCCTGCGCGGCGGGCATTGCGGCGCTCGACATCCTGCAAAAGGAAGACATGATCGGCCGCGTGAAGGTGCTGGCGCCGTACTTTGAGCAGGCTGTGCACAGCCTGAAGGGCGCCAAGCATGTGCTGGACATCCGCAACTTCGGTCTGGCTGCGGGCTTCACCATTGCACCGGTGCCAGGCGAACCTGCCAAGCGCCCGTACGAGATCGCGATGAACTGCTGGAAGAAGGGCTTTTACGTGCGCTACGGCGGCGACACCATCCAGCTGGCGCCGCCGTTCGTCAGCACGCAGGCCGAAATCGACCGCCTGATCAACGCGCTGGGCGACGCCCTGGCCGAAACCGCTTGAGCAACCTTGCTCACCAGTTACTCATTTATTAATAGCTGCTAGCGCTTATTGGATAAGAGCTAGAGTCACTTTTTATTCATATTTTTGCCATGAACCACGACAAGAACGTCACCACCACCGTCGGCCACCTGATCGATGGCCAGATCGTTGCCGACACCGAGCGCACGCAGCCCGTCTTCAACCCCGCCACGGGCCAGTCGACCACCAGCGTGGCGCTGGCCAGCAAGGCAACGGTGGAGGCCGCCATTGCCTCTGCCGAAGCGGCCTTCCCCGCCTGGCGCAACACGCCGCCCCTGAAGCGCGCGCGGGTGATGAGCAAGCTGAAGGTGCTGCTTGAAGAAAACGCGGACAAGATCGCTGCGATGATCACCGCCGAACACGGCAAGGTGCTGGCCGATGCGCACGGCGAGCTGCAGCGCGGCATCGAGAACGTGGAATACGCGAGCTACGCGCCCGAGCTGCTCAAGGGCGAGCACAGCCGCAACGTGGGTCCATCGATTGACTCGTGGAGCGAGTTCCAGGCGCTGGGCGTCACCGCCGGCATCACGCCCTTCAACTTCCCGGCCATGGTGCCGCTGTGGATGTGGCCCATGGCCGTGGCGTGTGGCAACACCTTTGTGCTCAAGCCTTCGGAGCGCGACCCGTCCTCCACGCTGTTCATCGCCCAGCTCGCGCTGGAGGCGGGCCTGCCGCCCGGCGTGCTCAATGTGGTCAACGGCGACAAGGAAGCCGTGGACACGCTGCTGCGCGACCCGCGCGTGAAGGCCGTGAGTTTTGTCGGCTCCACCCCCATTGCCGAATACATCTACGCCGAAGGCTGCAAACACGGCAAGCGCGTGCAGGCCCTGGGCGGCGCCAAGAACCACGCGGTGCTCATGCCCGACGCGGACGTGGACAACGCCGTGAGCGCCTTGATGGGCGCGGCCTACGGATCGTGCGGCGAACGCTGCATGGCCATCCCGCTGCTGGTGGCCGTGGGCGACGCAGTGGGTGACGCCGTGATCGCAGGCCTGAAGACCGAAATCGCCAAGATGAAGGTGGGCCCCGGCACCGACAACAGCAACGACATGGGCCCGCTGGTCACGAAGCCGCACTTCGAGAAGGTGAAGGGCTATGTGGACCAGGGCGTGGCTGAAGGCGCCACGCTGGTGGTGGATGGCCGTGGCGTGAAGGTGGCAGGCCATGAGGAAGGCTACTTTTTGGGCGCCTGCCTGTTCGACCACGTCAAGCCCGGCATGAAGATCTACCAGGAAGAAATCTTCGGCCCCGTGCTTGGCGTGGTGCGCGTGAAGACGCTGCAGGAAGCGATGCAGCTCATCAACGACCACGAGTACGGCAACGGCACCTGCATCTTCACGCGTGATGGCGAAGCCGCGCGCTACTTCACCGACCACATCCAGGTGGGCATGGTGGGCGTGAACGTGCCCCTGCCCGTTCCGGTGGCCTACCACTCGTTCGGCGGCTGGAAGCGCAGCCTGTTTGGCGACCTGCACGCCTACGGTCCCGACGCCGTCCGCTTCTACACCAAGCGCAAGACCATCACCCAGCGCTGGCCGAGTGCCGGTGTGCGCGAGGGGGCGGTGTTCAGCTTTCCGAGCAGCCGCTGAGACCTGGCCAAGACGTGCGTGGGCTCCGCAGTGCGGGGCCGCCGTTTCGCACCCCTGCAAACGCCCCACAGCCCCAAAGGCTGTGGGGCGTTTGCATTGCGCCGCATCATGGCGGCCGGATTGGTGCACAACAGGTCAACACTGATCCACCCGCGTAAGCAGATTCGCTTACTAGGGTTTTCACGACCCGCGTCCTACAATCGCAGACCCTAGCGAAGCCGTTCTGCCCGCTGCAGCGCCACTTGGAGACCGGTTTTCGCACCCACCTGAGTTGGAGACATTGAATGCCCGAGAACACCACGGCCCAGAACAACAACAATAACCCCGACAAGCGCGCCCAGTTGCGCCGTGCCGCTCTCGAGTACCACGAATTCCCCAAGCCAGGAAAGATCGCCATTGCGGCCACCAAGCAGATGGTGAACCAGCACGATCTGGCGCTGGCCTATTCACCCGGCGTGGCGGCCCCGTGTGAAGAAATCGTCAAGGACCCCAATGCCGCCTTCAAATACACCAGCCGGGGCAACCTGGTAGGGGTGGTGACCAACGGCACGGCCGTGCTGGGCCTGGGCGACATTGGCCCGCTGGCGGGCAAGCCGGTGATGGAGGGCAAGGCCGTCCTGTTCAAGAAGTTCTCGGGCATCGATGTGTTTGACATCGAGATCAACGAGAAAGACCCCGAAAAGCTGGTCGAGATCATTGCCAGCCTGGAGCCGACCTTTGGCGGCATCAACCTCGAAGACATCAAGGCGCCCGACTGCTTCTACGTGGAGCGCAAGCTGCGCGAGCGCATGAAGATCCCGGTTTTCCACGACGACCAGCACGGCACCGCCATCGTGGTGGGCGCGGCCATCCTGAACGGGCTCAAGGTGGCGGGCAAGGATCCTTGTAAGGTCAAGCTGGTCACCTCCGGTGCCGGGGCCGCCGCACTGGCCTGCCTGGGCCTGCTGGTCAAGCTGGGCATTCCGCGCGAGAACATCTGGGTCACCGACCTGGCCGGTGTGGTGTACGAGGGCCGCACCGAGCTGATGGACGAGGACAAGATCGTCTTTGCCCAGAAGACCGAAGCGCGCACGCTGTCGGAGGTGATCGCTGACGCTGACGTGTTCCTGGGCCTGTCGGCCGGTGGCGTGCTCAAGCAGGACATGGTGCGCAAGATGGCCCCGCGCCCGCTGATCTTTGCACTGGCCAACCCCAACCCCGAGATCCAGCCCGAGGATGTGAAGGCTGTGCGCGACGACGCCATCATGGCCACCGGCCGCACCGACTACCCCAACCAGGTGAACAACGTGCTGTGCTTCCCGTACATCTTCCGGGGTGCGCTGGACAGTGGCGCCACCACCATCACACCCGAGATGGAGATCGCCGCGGTGCACGCCATCGCCGAGCTGGCCCAGGCCGAGCAGAGCGAGGTGGTGGCGGCCGCCTACGTGGGCGAACCGCTGGCGTTCGGGTCCGACTACCTCATCCCCAAGCCGTTTGACCCGCGCCTGATGATGATGATTGCGCCCGCGGTAGCCCAGGCGGCCGCAGACAGTGGCGTGGCGTTGCGTCCCATCCCGGACATGGATGCGTACCGCGACCACCTGCAGACCTTCGTCTATGCCTCGGGCACCACCATGAAGCCCATCTTCACCGCTGCCAAGGCCGCCGTGAAGAAGCGCGTGGCCTATGCCGAGGGCGAGGAAGAGCGCGTGTTGCGTGCCGCGCAGATCGTGGTGGACGAGAAGATTGCCCGCCCAACGCTCATCGGGCGCCCCGCCATCATTGCCCAGCGCATCGAAAAGTTTGGCCTGCGCCTGCAGGAAGGGCGCGACTACGACATCGTCAACGTCGAGCAGGACCACCGCTACCGCGATTTCTGGCAGACCTACCATCGCATGACCGAGCGCAAGGGTGTGACGGTCTCCATTGCCAAGATCGAGATGCGCCGCCGTCTGGCACTCATCGGCGCCATGCTGCTGCACAAGGGCGAGGTGGACGGCCTCATTGTGGGCACGTGGGGCCACACGGCGCTGCACCTCAATTACATCGACCAGGTGATCGGCAAGCGCGCCGGCGTGAACGTTTACGCTGCCATGAATGGCTTGCTGCTGCCCGACCGCCAGGTGTTCCTGGTGGACACGCACGTCAACTACGATCCCACCGCAGAGCAGCTGGCCGAGATCACCGTCATGGCGGCCGAGGAGATGATGCGTTTTGGCATCAAGCCCAAGGCGGCGTTGCTGTCGCATTCCAATTTTGGCTCGAGCAACCAGCCCAGCGCAGTCAAGATGCGCCAGACGCTGGAGCTCCTGCGCGTGCAGGCGCCCTGGCTGGAGGTGGATGGCGAAATGCATGGCGATGTGGCCCTGGACGGCAAGGCACGCGCGGTCCTCATGCCGCACAGTGACCTCATTGGCGATGCCAACCTGCTGGTGCTGCCCAACATTGACGCCGCCAACATCTCCTACAACCTGCTCAAGACCGCGGCGGGTGGCAACATCGCCATCGGCCCGGTGCTGCTGGGTGCGGCCCAGCCGGTGCACATCCTGACGGCCAGCACCACCGTGCGCCGGATTGTCAACATGACAGCTTTGACGGTGGCGGACGCCAACGCGTCAAGATAAGCCTGTGAACAATAGCAAGCACTAACTTTAAGTGCCTGCTTTTCCCTTCAGCGCCTGCCCAATCTTTGTGCAGGCGCTTGCTTTTTGGGGGCTGTTGAGCGACACTAGCGGCTCGAAATTTCGGGTTAACCCGTAGGTTTCTGGACGCTGGACTTATGCAAACAAGGGCGTATGAAGTGCGTTTTTAGAGGATGAGCGACTGCCCGTCCCCGAATTGCATAAGTCGTGTGAAAGGTTCGTTGATGCTGAAGGCTGTAGCCACCCGGGCGCGCAAAGCAGGGTTTTTGTGTGTTCTGGGTGTTGCGTTCGTGTTGTCCCCGGTTGCGGGGCATGCCCGGAACTCCCCGTCCACCACCGGCTCCATTCCCCCCATTGCATTGGCCGAGTTGCCGCCCCAAGGGCGCGCAACCTACGCGCTGATTCATGAAGGAGGGCCCTTTCCGTATGACAAGGACGGAACGGTTTTTGGCAATCGCGAGCGGCTGTTGCCCGCCCACAAGCGGGGTTACTACCGTGAGTACACCGTCAGAACACCAGGATCGCGCAACCGGGGAGCCCGGCGCATTGTGTGTGGCGGCAAGCCCCGGACGCCGGACGCCTGCTACTACACCAGCGATCACTACGCCAGTTTTCGCGAAATCGTCGAGTGACCCCGTTGCGCTGCACGCAGGCCAGAGATACGCTGGCAGCGGGCAGCGCGCCCCCTTGAATCCCCCACCCGCAGGCTGCATCCCGCAGTCCTGCGAAATGCCAGAAGTTTGTGGACTTTAAAAAGAAAGAGTAGCGGAGATGCAGACGCCACTTCGTAAAGACCAGGAAACGCCACTGCGTGGCGTGCGCACCAACATCGTGCAGTCCATTCGCGCCTTCCGCGTGCAGGACCTGCAGGATGCAGCCACCTCCATGGGTCACCATTTCTTGTACGCCAATCTGGCCCACGCGCAGTCCAAGCAGGATGTGCTGGACCTGATTGCCGGGCAATTCACTTTTCCGTCGCACTTCGGCAAGAACTTCGATGCGCTGTACGACTGCATGACGGACCCTCTGCACAAATCGGGCCCGCAGCCCGGTTTCATCGTGGTGCTGGAGCAGATCCCCGCCACGGGCAAGTTCGACAAGGAAGCCCGCGAGCAGCTGCTCGACATCTTCCGCGACGCTGCCGATTACTGGGGCGACCGCAAGATACCGTTCAGGTGTTTCTATTCTTTTCTGTAGCCCGTTCTGCATCCACCAGCCAAGCAGAACGGGCGAATGAGGCTAGCGACATCCACGGTGTACAGGGTATCGATATGGGCGCAGAGCCCGTGGAAAAGATGCCCACCGACAAACTGGTCGATGTGTCGCCCATGGCGCTGCGCATGAGCAGCCCATTCAATGCGAGTTACTGGCTGAACGCCGCGTAACTCGGACCATCCCCCTGAGGCGCTTTGCGCCTTCCCCCTTCTCTCGGCTTCGCCGGGAAGGGGGACACCGCCAGCGCGGCGGGGCGGCCCTTGCGCGGCGGTCGCAGGCTTGGGGCGCGCTAGTTGCTACGCTTTTTGGTCAAATTAGGCTTCATCGCTTATTCAGTAAGCGCTGATAGCTATTGATTTATGAGCATTCCTGCGCCAGAGCCACAAATTCGGCCACGGGCACTTCTTCGGCGCGGCGCTGGGTGTCGAAGTGGCCGGCAAACTGGCGGGCTTCGAGCCAGCGGCCCAGCGTGTGGCGCAGCAGCTTGCGGCGCTGGCTGAAGGCCACCTGCACCAGTTCTTCCAGCAGTGGCATCGACAACGGTGCTGGTTCGGCATGCGGGACCATGCGCACCACGGCGCTGTCCACGCGCGGGGGCGGGTCAAAGCTTTCGGGCGGCACGAAGAGCACGTTTTCCATCGCGTAGCGCCACTGCAGCATCACCGACAGGCGCCCGTAGTCGCCGGTGGCGGGTTTTGCCACCATGCGGTCGATCACTTCTTTTTGCAGCATGAAGTGCTGGTCTTCGATGACCTGCACATGGTCCAGCAGATGGAACAGGATGGGTGTGGAAATGTTGTAGGGCAGGTTGCCCACCACCCGCAGCCGCAGGGCGGGCTGCGCGGTTTTCTCCCGCATGACCTGTGCCAGCGCGGTGAAATCGACCTTCAGCACATCGGACTCGATCACGTCGAGCTGGCCATGCAGCCGCAGGCGCAAGGCCAGGTCACGGTCCAGCTCAATGACGGTGAGCCGCCCCAGCCGCTCCACCAGCGGCTGGGTCAGTGCCGCCAGGCCCGGCCCGATCTCGACCATGGGCTGGCCGGGCTGGGGCGCAATGGCCTGCACGATGTCTTCAATGATGCCCTTGTCGGACAGGAAATGCTGCCCGAAGCGCTTGCGGGGAATATGCTTCATTGTGGCGGGTCGCGGTACTCGACATAGGCCCGTCCGCGCAGCTCCTGCGCCCACGTGGCGTAGGCCTCGTCGAGCTTCTTTTCGCGCACCGTGTCGCGCACCATCTCACGCTGTTCGCGCTGGCTCAGCCTGGCCTCGCGCCGCTCCAGCAGCTGGATCAGGTGCACGCCAAAGCGCGACACCACGGGTTCGCTGATCTCGCCGGGCTTGAGCGCGTTCAGGGCCTGCTCGAATTCAGGCACATACCGGCCCGGCGTGGCCCAGCCCAGGTCCCCACCCTCCTTGGAGCTTCCATCCTGCGAATGCTCGCGGGCCAGCGTGGCGAAGTCGGCCTGCCCCATTTGCACGCGGCGGCGGTATTCGGCCAGGCGCTCGGCGGCCGCCGATTCAGACAGTTGCGGGCCGGTGCGCAGCAGGATGTGGCGCGCACGGTTTTGCGCCACCGTGGAGGGTACGCCGGCCGTGACGCGCTCGATCACCTTGAGCACATGGAACCCTGCAGGCGAACGCACGGGCCCAACGATGCTGCCCACGGGCAGGCCCAGCGTGGAGGTCACAAACAGCTCGGGGTACCGGTCGGCCGGGCGCAGGCCCAGCTGGCCGCCCGCACGCTGCCCTTCTGGCGCGTCGGAAAACTCGCGGGCCACCGCCGCAAAGTCTTCGCCTGCGCGCACCTTGTCGGCCGCGCTCTGGGCGCGTGCCTGGCGCTCGGCCACCTGCACGGGGGTGGCGTTCTCCGGCACCAGGACGAGCACATGGCCCAGGTTGATTTCCATCGACGTGACGTCGGTGCCCTTTTGCTGTTCGCGCAGGTACTGGTCGACATCCAGGTCGGTCACTTTCACGCGGGCTTCCACCTCACGCTCGCGCAGGCGCTGCAGCAGCAGCTGGTTGCGCAGGTCCTCGCGAAAGCGTTCCTGGGTGATGCCATCGCGCGCCAGGCGGCGGTGCAGGTCCTCGACCGACAGGTTGTTCTGGCGCGCCACGGCCTGCTCAGTCTGCGAGATCGCAAAGTCATCCACCTTGACGCCCAGCTCGCGCGCCTGCTGCAGCTGCACGCGTTCCACGATGATGCGCTCCAGCACCTCGCGGGCCAGCAACTGGCGCGGTGGCATGGCGCCGCCTTGCTGTGCGAGCTGTGCCTCGGCGCGTGCCAGGCGCGCGCGCACTTCGTTGTTGGTCACCGGCTCTGAGTTGACCACAGCGACGATGTAATCCGCCTGCCGTGGCGCCGAGCTGCTGCTGCCCTGGGTGGGGGCTGGCAGCGTGATGGAGGGCGTGGCCGCCGGACGCGTGGTCAGCCCGGAGGCCGAAGGAGCGCCAGAGGGACGCAGGCCCTGGGCCAGGGCACCCTGGGACAGCAGGGAGGCCAGGGTGGCAAGGGCCAGGGCAATGACACGGTGATTCATGGCGTTGGGCGTTGTGCGTTAGTTGTAGTTGCTGAAACGGCTGGGCGTGGTGACCTGCTCACGCAGGTTCTGGTAGCGCGGCACATTTTGCTTGAAGGTTTCCAGCGGGCTTGCGCCCAGGCTCAGGCGCGAGAAGCCCACAAACTCGATCTGGAACAGCAGGCGCGTGTTCGAGGTGGTAACGCTGCTTTGCAGGCGCTCCAGCACCACACGGCCAATCCAGCAGCAGCTGTCGTATTCCAGGCCCACCACGGTGTCCACGAGCTTCCTGTCCTGCAGGCTGTAGTTCAGGCGGCCCACGCTGTACCAGCGCCCGCCACCTTGCCCGCGGCCCGCACCCAGATCCTTGCCCTTGTCGCCCCACAGGTCGTTCAGCGGCCACTGCCAGCCGATGTCGATCTGCTCGCTGGTGCCACGCTGCAGGCGGTAGGCGGCGCTCACGGTGCGGTAGTTGCCCGGGCTGTAGCGCGCGCCGATGGTGGAGCGGATCGAGCGGCGCGTCTTCGGGTTGTACTGCACGGTGGAGTCAAAGCCCCACTGCGGCGTCCAGTTGATGCCGGCACCCAGCAGCAAATCGGACAGGCGCTCGCTCACGGGCCCACCGCCGGGCAGCGTGACCTTCTGGTCCGAGAACCGCAGCCGCTGCGCCATGCCAAAACGCGCTGCCTCGGCACCGGTGTCCGGGTCCAGCAGGCGGGTGGTCACGCCCAGGGTGAGCAGGTTGTTGTCGGCCAGCCGGTCATTGCCGCCGAAGGCGTTCTCGGTGTAGATGGTGGCGAAGTTGAAGTCGTTGGCGGCCGTGTCGTACACGGGCAGCATGCTCTGGTCGCGGTAGGGCGTGTAGGTGTAGAAGGCGCGCGGCTCCAGCGTCTGCAAGAAGGCACGGCCAAAGTACGCGGCATCGCGTTCGAACACCAGCCCGCTGTCCAGGCTGAAGGTGGGCAGGGTGCGCTGGGCCGAACGCTGCCCGTTCGACAGTGCCGAATCAAACTGGTACTGCGTGGCGTGCACCTGCAGGCGCGGCGTGATGAAACCCGCAGGCGCCAGAAATGGCCGGCTGACCTGCGCCATCGCATAGCTGCGGTTCGCATTGGGCTGGCCCGTCAGCTCGCGGGCCGCCTGGAATCGCGTGGTGTCCAGCTCCACGCTGGCATCCAGCCCGCCACCGAGCTGCGAAGGCGCATAGCGCCACCGCAGCTGCGGCAGCCGGTCATAGGGCGGCACGATGGGTGAGTTGACGTCCTGCAGGGTCTGCCACTTGAGGGTGCGCACCGAGGCCGTCATGTCATCGCGCCCCCAGTGCAGCGAGGCATCGCCCGGCAGCAGGCGCTGGCGCAGTGGCTCGGCGGCCCGGCCAAAGTCGCGCCAGTAGTTGTCGTCGCTCACGCGGTTGACGTTCAGGTTCAGTCCCAGCGCGCCGATGGCGGTGTCAAAGTGGCCCTGGTGCTGGCCCGAGAAGTTCCAGCGCAGGCGGTCGCGCAAGCGGTCAGACGGCATGACGTCGCCGCTGATCTGGCCGGTATAGCTGGGCTCCAGGTAGCGGAACTCGCCGCCCAGGTTGGCGCCGCGCTTGGTCATCACTGCGGCGCGCAGCGTGGCGTCGCGGTTGGGCGCAATGTTCCAGTAATAGGGTTGCAGGTAGGCCAGGCCGTCGCGGCTGTCGAGCGCAATGGTGGGCGGCAGCAGGCCGGACTTGCGCTTTTCCGACAGCGGAAACGTGATGTACGGGACGGGCAGGATCGGCACGCCCTTGAACTCCAGCACGGCGTCTTCGGCCGTGCCCACCTCTTCCACGTTGTCGATGCGGATGGTGGCGGCGCGCAGCACCCAGTCGGGCTGCCAGCTCGCCTCGTTGCCGCGTTCGCAGGTGGTGTAGGTGGCGTTGTGCACCACGGCCCGGTCGCGGTCGATGAAATCCACGCGCGTGGCGTCGCCGTGCGCCTGGGTGGCCAGAAACTGGTAGCGCGCGTCGCTGAAAAAGCCCTCGAAAGCGTCCACGCGCAGCTCGAGCGCTGTGCCTTCATACACATTGCCGGCGCGGTTGATGCGCACCTTGCCCTGGGCCCGGGCCAGGTCTTCGGGCACGTTGTAGTCCAGCCGGTCCGCGCGGATCACCGTGTCGCCCCGGCGCAGCTCGGCGTTGCCCTCGATGACGGCGTTCAGGTCGGTCTGGCCTTCGATGCGGTCACCGGTCACGAAGACCGGCAACTGGGGGCGTACGGCCTCGGGAATCTTTTCCTGGAGCAGGGGCGAGCTTTTGAGCGCCACGGGCGCATCCCACGCGCTGGCGGGCGGCACCTGCCCCGCCTGTGCCAGGGCCTGCACCGGCAGCCCACACCAGGCCAGCGCCACGCCCCAGGCCAGAACCTGGGGAACGGGTGGCCGCAGCCGTGCGGGCCGGGGCCGGAGGAAGGAGGTCTGCACGGTGGGGGGGTGGCAGCGTGGCACGTGGGGCGATGGGCAGGGGCAGATCAACGGAGGAACCCGCCCACCCCAGAGGCTGGGGGAGCGGGTTTGTAAAATCAGATTATCCATGAGCCACCCATCCTCACCTTCTCCCGCCTGCCCGCCCTTGGGCACGGCCGTGGCAACCCCTGCAGCAGCTTCCGTCACCTGGCCCGACCCGGCGCGCCGGGCGGCCTTTGAGGCCTGGCTGGCGCCCCTGGCGGGCCCGCACCAGCTGCTGCCCGCCACCCTGCGCCCGGCCTCGGCGGACGCGAGCTTTCGGCGCTACCTGCGCATCGACAGCGCCACGGGTGCCAGCCGCATCGTGATGGATGCTCCGCCCGACAAGGAGAACTGCAAGCCCTTCGTGCAGGTGCAGGGCTTGATGGCCGCCGCCGGGCTGAACGTGCCGCAGATCCTGGCCTGGGATGAGCCCACCGGCTTCATGCTGCTGACCGACCTGGGCCACCAGACCGTGATCGAGCGGCTGAACCCCGAAAGACCCCAGGACGCCTACGCTTGGTACCAGCAGGCCACCGATGTGCTGCTGCAGTGGCAAAAAGCCTCGCAACCCGGCGTGCTGCCCGCCTACGACGAGGCGCTGCTGCGCCGCGAACTGGCGCTGTTCCCCGACTGGTACTTGGCCAAGCACCGCAGCGTCACGCTGGATGACAAGCAACAGGCGACCCTGAGCAGCGCCTTTGACGCCATCGTGGCGCACAACCTGGCTGCCCCCAGCGTGTATGTGCACCGCGACTTCATGACCCGGAACCTGATGGCCCCCACCGAACAGGGCGGGCCCCTGGGCGTGCTGGACTTCCAGGACGCCGTCTACGGCCCCATCACTTATGACATCGCCAGCCTGCTGCGCGATGCCTTCATCAGCTGGGAAGAAGAATTCGTCATCGACATCACCGTGCGTTACTGGGAAAAGGCGCGCAAGGCCGGCCTGCTGGGCGCGAGCAGCGCCAGCGGCTGGGGCGATGACTTTGGCGAGTTCTACCGCGCGGTGGAATGGATGGGCCTGCAGCGCCACCTCAAAGTGGCGGGCATCTTTGCGCGGCTCACGCTGCGCGACGGCAAGCCCAAGTACCTGGCCGACGCGCCGCGGTTCATGGCCTACATCCGCGCCACCGCCAACCGCTACCGCCAGCTGGGCCCGCTGCTCAAGATGCTCGACCAGATCGAAGGCACCGAGCCGGTCACCGGCTTTGCCTACGGCCGCATGTAGCCTGGCAAAGGTCCAGCACAGTTTCAATAAAAATCAGGCTCCAGCGCTTATGTGACAAGCGCTTAAAGCTATCAATAAGCTAGCACATGCCGCGCTTTCACTGCCCCGCCCCCCTGGCCACCGGTCTCGAACTGGACCTGCCGCCGGGCTCCGCCCGCCACGTGCAGGTGCTGCGCCTGCAGCCGGGCGACGCGCTGATGCTCTTCAACGGCGAGGGCGGCGAATTTGAGGCCACCGTGCTTAAGATGGGCCGCAGCGACGTGCGCGTGTTGGTAGGCACCCATCACGCAGTGGAGCGCGAGGCGCCCCGTGCCGTGCACCTGCTGGCGGGCATCACCGCCAACGAGCGCATGGACTGGCTGGTGGAAAAAGCCACCGAGCTTGGCGTGGCCAGCATCACCCCGCTGGTGGCCGAGCGCAGCGTGCTCAAGCTCAAGGGCGAGCGGGCCGAGAAAAAAATCGCCCACTGGCAGGCCGTGGCCGTGGCCGCCTGCGAGCAGTGCGGCCGCAACCGCGTGCCGGTGGTGCACAACGCGGTGGACCTGGCTGCCTGGATGCGCACCCAGGTCCAGGCTCCCGCGCTGGACGTGCAGCGCCTGCTGCTGTCGCTGCGCGCGGGCACGGCGCCGCTGCACACGGCGGCCGCCCTGAGCCCGCCTTCCGGGCCGGTGGTGTTCCTCTCCGGCCCGGAAGGCGGGCTGAGTGGGGCCGAAGAAGACCTGGCGCTGCAGCATGGCTTTGCACCGGTCACGCTGGGCCCGCGGGTGCTGCGTGCCGAGACGGCGCCGCTGGCAGCCCTGGCGGCGCTCACGCTGCAGTCGTAGGCAGCGCGCCGCAGGCGTGGGGATGTACGCAGGCCACCCCCGCGCCTAGAATGGCAGACTAAAACCGTCGGTTATCGCACCGCCCCACAGTGCCAGCCCCCCGACCCCCATGGCGTCACCGCTTCGACAGGAGCACCCCTTGCGCACACGTTCCAGCTGGCAACGCATCACGGATGTGATCCTCTCCACCGATCCACAGCGGCGTACGCTGGTGGGCATGGCGCTGCTGGCCCTCGTGCTGATGGTCTGCAGCTCGGGGGTCATGCTCATGGTGGCGGCGTACAGCCGCTCCGTGAGTTCGGTGGCGGTCAACTGGTGGGTGGCTTTGTCCGTGGGCGGCCTGGCGGTGATGACCGCGTTCATCCGTTCGGGCGCAACCGCCCGGCTCAACGACCCGTCCCTGACCGTGCCCCAGATGGTCTGGACCATCACCAGCGGCGCCGTGGCCTACGTGATTGCCGGTGATGCGCGCGGGGTGGTGCCCGCCGTGCTGGCCATGATTCTTTTCTTCGGTACGTTCGGCCTGACCGTGGCGGAGGTGATCGGCATCGGTGTGTATGCGCTGCTCGCCTTCGTGTGTGCGGTGGCCGCCACGATGCGTTTCAACGCCAGCCCATCAGGCTATCTGGATACCGCCTACGCCCTGATGGTGCTGATCGTGCTGGGCGGCAGCATCACGCTGAACCTGCGCATCCAGCGCATCCGTGCACGGTTGCACGAGAAGCGTGAGGCACTGGCCCAGGCGCTGGCCGTCAACCGCGAGCTGGCCACCCGCGACGAACTCACCGGCCTGGCCAACCGCCGCGCCATGCAGGACCTGATGGACCTGGAGCGCCGCCGCAGCCAGCGCAGCGGGCGGCCCATGGTGCTGGCGCAGCTCGATATCGACCATTTCAAGCGCGTGAACGACAACCATGGCCACGCCACGGGCGACCGCGCGCTGCAGGCCTTTGCGGGCGTGGTGCGCTCCAGTGTGCGCGACACCGATGTGCTGTCGCGCTGGGGGGCGAAGAGTTCGTGCTGCTGTTGTCCGACACCCGCCTTGCCGATGCGCGCGAGCTGCTCGAGCGTGTGCGCCAGGCCGTGGCGGCCATGGAGATCCCGCACGCCACGGGCGTGCTGCGCATGACGGTGTCCGCAGGACTGGCATTGCACCTGCCCGGTGACACGATCGAGCACACGCTGGAGCGTGCTGACCAGGCGCTGTACACCGCCAAGTCGCTGGGGCGCAACCGGGTGGTGCTGGCGCCCTCGGCACCGCGCGCTGCAGCCGCGCACAGCGCACAGTCCTGACGTCTGCCCGGTTTGCCACACCCGCGCGGGGGCGCGCGCAAGGCCCTCCTGACCTACGCGCTCAGGTGCGGCGGCGCGCGCAACTGCTCGGGCGTGGTGAACCAAGCCGCCGAGCCGCCCAGCTGCGCACGCGCCTGCGCCAGCTCGTGCCGCGCCACGGTGCGCAGGTGCACCTCGTCCGGCCCGTCCATCAGCCGCAGCGCGCGGCCCCATGTCCAGAACGCCGCCAGCGGCGTGTCGGGCGACAGGCCCATGGCGCCAAATATCTGCATGGCACGGTCTACCACACGCTGCTGCAGGCGCGCGGCCACCACCTTGATGGCGGCCACCTGGGCACGCACCTGCCGGGCATCGGCCCCATCGGCTGATTCGCCCTGGTCCAGCAGCCAGGCCGCGTGCAGCACCAAGAGGCGCGCTTGGTCGATCTCGATGCGCGACTCGGCAATCCACTCCTGCACATTGGCCTGCTCGGCCAGCGGCTTGCCAAACGCCGTGCGCTCCAGCGCACGGCCGGTGGCCAGGGTGAGGGCCAGCTCGCACTGTCCGATGGTGCGCATGCAGTGGTGCACGCGCCCCGGCCCCAGGCGCGCCTGCGCCATGGCAAAGCCCGCGCCCCAGTCGCCCAGCAGGTGGTCCGCAGGCACCCGCACGCCCTGCAACAGGATCTCGCAATGCCCCTCGGGCGCATGGTGGTGCAGCACGCTGATGTTGCGCACGATCTGCACGCCCGGCGTGTCCACGGGCACCAGCACCATGCTGTGGCGGCGGTGGCTGTCGGCGCTATCTGCATCGGCGTTGCGGCACAGCACGATGAGCAGCCGGCACTGCGGGTGCGCGGCCCCGGTGATGAACCACTTGCGGCCGTTGAGCACCAGGTCGCCACCATCGCGCCGCACCGTGGTCTGCAGGTTGGTGGGGTCGGACGAGGCCACATCGGGCTCGCTCATCGCAAAGGCCGAGCGTATGCGCCCCTCCAGCAGCGGCGTGAGCCACGCGGCGCGCTGTGCCGGCGTGGCAAAGCGGTGCAGCAGCTCGATGTTGCCGGTGTCGGGCGCATGGCAGTTGAACACCTCGGCCGCCCAGGGCAGGCGGCCCATGGTCTCGGCCAGCGGCGCGTAGTCCAGGTTGGCAAGGCGCGTGCCGGGCTCGTCATCGCGCAGCGTGGGCAAAAACAGGTTCCACAGCCCCTCCTCGCGCGCGAGCGCCTTGAGGTCTTCCAGAAACGGGGGCGGGTAGTCGCCGGCCTGCACTGCGGCATGCCAGGCGGCGTTGTAGGGCAGAAGGTAGCGGTCCATGAACGCCACTAGGCGATCGCGCAGTTGCCGGGCCAGGGGAGAAGGTGCGAAGTCCATGCAGCCATTGTGAAAACACCGCCGACGCACGTCACAACGCAGGCGACAACCGGCTTGATGTACATCACGCAACGGCCGGTGCTGCGGGTTCACACGGCTGCAAAAGCTACGATATTCATAGCTGTTCGCGCATGTCAGACAAGCGCTTGAGGCCTGTTTGATGCAAATTGCTTGTGCGCCACGCGCTACCATCGCCCCATGACCACCCACTACGAAACCCTGCCCGCTGCCGACAATTACCGCGAGGCCTTCGCGGTCGAGCCCGCCGACCTGGCGGTCGAACGCCATCTGTGGCCGCGCAAGCCGGGCTGCTTCATCGTGCATGCGGCCACGGCGGCCGCCATTGCGCAGCCGCCCTCGGCCACAGTGCCCGAGGCCGCTGCCGCAGACGCCAACCCCAGCCGCGTGCTGGTGACTGGGCAGTGGGGCCTGGTGCCGCACTGGGTCAAGTCGGCGTCCGACGCGAAGCTGCGCGCGCCCAAGCTGGTCAACGCCAAGTCCGACACCGCATCCACGGGCACGGCGTTCCGCGATGCGTGGCTGAACGGCCAGCGCTGCATCGTGCCCATGATGGCGTTCTACGAAGACGACCTGCGCAACGGCGGCAAGGCCGTGCCCACGCGCATCGCCCGCGTGGACGGCAAGCCCATGGGCGTGGCGGGCCTGTGGGCGCGCTGGCAGGACTCCGATGGCGAGGTCATCATCAGCTACTGCCTGCTCACGGTAAACGCCAACAACCACGCCCTGCTGCACCGCTACGGCCAGCCGGGCAGCGAAAAGAACATGCCCGCCATCCTGAACGAAGGCGCCTACGACGCCTGGCTGACAGCGCGGCCCGAAAAAGCCAAGGAATTCATGCGCCAGTACGCCGCCAACTGGCTGCTGGCCAACCCGGTGGAAAAAAAGGCCGACAAGGTGCCGCGTGCCTGGTAGGGTGCCGCGGGCGCTGGCAATGAGTGCCCGGCCCTGCATCACTGGCCGTCCGCAATCCCCAACTGCTTGAGCTCCGCAAACTTGGCCGCCATCGTCGGGTTGCCGCGGGTCAGCTTCTTGATCGTGAGGTCTTCGGCCTTGTCGTTGGCCAGGCGCAGGTTGTTGGCCGACTTGTGCAGCGCCTCCTTGGTCTTCTCCAGGTCCTTGATCGCCTCGTCAATGCGCTTGATGGCTTCTTCAAACCCATCGGACGCCAGGCGCCAGTTGCGCCCGAACGCGCCCTTGAACTCCTCCAGCTGCGACTCGAACCTGGTGATGTCCAGGTTCTGCGCCTTCACCAGCGCCAGCTCCGACTTGTACTGCAACGACTTCATCGCAGCGTTGCGCAGCAGCGTGATGATGGGGATGAAGAACTGCGGCCGCACCACGTACATCTTGGGGTAGCGGTAGAACATGTCCACGATGCCGGTGTTGTACAGCTCGCTCTCGGGCTCCAGCAGCGACACCAGCACCGCGTACTCGCAGCCTTTTTCGTTGCGGTCCTTGTCCAGCTCTTTGAGGAAGTCTTCGTTGCGCTTCTTGGTGGCGGTTTCGTCGCTCTCGTTCTTCATCTCGAACATGATCGAGACGATCTCGTTGCCCGCCTCGTCCGCGTCGCGAAAGATGTAGTCGCCCTTGCTGCCGCTGCGTGCGTCGTTGTCCTTCTCGAAATACGCGCGGGGGAATGCCGTGGCGCGGATGCGGTTGAACTCCGTCTCGCAGTGCTGCTCCAGCGTCTCGCCCACCATCTTGGTGGACAGGCGCGCCTTCATGTCCCTGAGGCGCGCAATCTCGCCATCGCGGTCGCGCAGCTGCAAGGCGTACTGCTCCTTGATGGCGGCCTCCTCCAGCTGCTTTTTCACCACCACCAGGTTCAGGTCGTTCTTGATCTCATCGCGCTCGCGGGCCACCACGGTGACCGCCTCGGTCACCGCCAATCTGCGCGCCACTTCGGCAGCGTCCAGCTGTGATTTGAGCTGCTGAATCTCCGCGTCTTTTTTGGCAGCCACGCCCTGCAGCTCTTGCGCCAGCCGTGCTTGTGCCAGCTGGTCCGCTGCCTGCTGCGCCTGCCGCGCGCGCTCCAGCTCACTCACCAGCTTGTTTTCCAGCGCATCGCGCTGCTTTTCCACTGCGCTCAGGGCCTGCGCCACCGCCAGGTCGCGCTCCACCGCGCCCGCGCCCAGCTGGGCCTTCAGGGCCAGAATCTCGGCATCTTTGGCCGCTGCCGCCTTTTGCAGCTCATTGGCCACCTGGGCCTGTGCCAGCGCCACCGCATTGCGCTTGTCCTGCTCGGCCAGCTCCAGCCGCTCGTGCAGCTGCGCTGCGAAATCCGCGTCGCGCACCTGCTTGAGGATGTCGGCATACCCGGTTTCGTCCACCTTGAACGCCTTGTTGCAGTGGGGGCAGATGATGTCGTGCATGGCGGTCACCGTGTAGCGTGTTTCGTTGGTGGGGGAGCATAGCGGGCAGCACCTGCACAAAGCCCGGCCGCAATGCCCAGCACAACGTTCTGTGAAGCGCCGTGCCGAACATGTTCAGATCATCAATAAGCGCCCATGTAGTCGCGCTTGCCAATGGGCAGCCCGTTGTGGCGCAGGATGTCGTAGGCCGTTGTCACATGAAAGAAGAACTGCGGCAGACCATAGTTCGCCAGGTAGGCCTGCCCACTGAGCTTTTTCTCTTTCGGCGTGCCAGGGCGCAGGACGATCTCAACACCTTCTTTGCCTTCAAACTGTGCTGCGTTCACGCTGTCCAAAAAGGCCAGGGTCTGCGCCAGCAGCGCATCCAGATCGGCAAAGCTTTTTTCTTCGCCTGCAAAGACCGGCACATCCACCCCCGCCAGCCGCGCCGCGATGCCGCGGGAAAAGTCGGCGGCAATCTGCACCTGCTTGAGCAGCGGAAACATGTCGGGCGCCAGCCGTGCCTGCAGCAAGGCGTCGGGCTCGATCGACTTGGTGGTTGCGTATTCGCTCGCTTGCGCAAGAATGGATTTCAACGCGGTCAGCATCTGCTTGAGGACGGGAACCGAGTGGGAGTACATGGGGCTGGTCATGGGGTGGTCCGGTGAGTGGTGAAAAGGGGAAAAGCCAGGGGTGCCGTCGCGCCAAAAGGCCGAGGGCTGCCAGGCTCGTGTGGAATGGGTTTGGAAGCGACTGGTTCGCGCCGCCTGTTGCGCCGCCGGGCACTTTAACCCGCCTGCAGGGTCCGGCGCCTCCGGGGCGATGTCACCCTTGCCTTACCAGAGGGCTTCACGTGCCTGGCGCTGTCGGCTCCATCAGATCGGCCGCCCCGTGCAAGACGGCGAGCGCAAACGGGTGATCGGCCCGCCGCCACGCGCACCTGCGTGGCGCTGTACCACTCCATATGGCCCGGACACGGCGTTCGTGCTGGCCGTGCGCAGCCAGCTTGAGGCTGGGGTCAAGCGCCATGTTTGGAGCCAAATTGGCCGACAGCACCTATGGGATAAGCGCTAGCAGCTATCAAAACAAGAGTAACTGCTGGCTATGCGTGTCAGATGTGACCCTATCCGTTCGGGCTGAGCTTGTCGAACCCACCCGCAGGGCGTCGTTAACACGTCTAATGGGAAATACGATCCAGCGCTTGAGGTTCATGCGGTGAAAAGCCCGTTTATTAGCCGCACAATTTGCGGTGAATAAGCGCCATAATCACCGCATGTGGACCGAAAAGAATGCACCTCGCCGCCGCACCTATCTGTGGCAACGCCCCGACTGGCCGCAGTGGCGTTTTGACGCGGCAGCCTTGGCCGCTCCGCTGGCTGAAGTGCACCGCGCACAGGGCCGCCTGGCCGGGCGTATGGCCGACTTGGGGCTGGCGCAGCGCGACCAGGCCACCCTGCAAGTGCTGACGCAAGAAGTCATCACCACCAGCGCCATCGAAGGCGAACGGCTGGACCTGGACGCCGTGCGTTCCTCCGTGGCCCGCAAGCTGGGCCTCGACATCGGGGCACTGGCCCCCAGCGACCGCCATGTGGACGGCGTGGTGGACGTGGTCCTGGACGCCACCCGCAACTTTGACCAACCCCTGACCCCCGAGCGCCTGTTTGGCTGGCACGCAGCACTGTTCCCCGCCGGCTACAGCGGGCGCACGCGCATCACCGTGGCCGCATGGCGCACCGATGCCAGCGGCCCCATGCAAGTGGTGTCCGGCCCTGTGGGCAGAGAGAAAGTGCACTTTGAAGCCCCGCCCGCCGCCACCCTGCCCGCGCAAACCCAGGCCTTTTTTGACTGGTTTGAGGCCGCCCCAGCGGGCGACGCCATCATCAAAGCCGGGCTGGCCCACCTGTGGCTGGTCACCCTGCACCCGTTTGACGACGGCAACGGCCGCCTGAGCCGCGCTGTGGGCGACATGGCATTGGCCCGAGCGGAGGGAACACACCAGCGCTTCTACAGCTTCAGCGCCCAGATACAGCGCGAGCGCAAAGACTATTACGACCAGCTAGAGACCACCCAAAAGGGCCCGCTGGACGTCACCCCGTGGCTGCATTGGTTTCTGGGCTGCCTGCTGCGCGCCGTGCAAGGCACAGACGCCACACTGGCGGGCGTGCTGGACAAAGCCCAGTTCTGGCAGCGCTGGGCAGGCACGCCCATGAATGCCCGCCAAACGCTGGTGCTGAACCGCGTGCTCGATGGAATGGAAGGCAAGCTGACCAACGCCAAGTGGGCGGCGATGGGCAAATGCTCACCTGATACGGCGCTGCGCGACATCAACGACCTGTTAACCCACGGTGTGCTTGCGCGGCTGGAAGGTGGCGGACGGAATACCGCCTACATTTTGGTCAAATAGGCGGCTAGCGCTTTAAAAATCAGCGCAAACAGCTATCAAAGTAGAAGCAATTTACCGGATGGCAACGCTGCAGGTCCCCACCGCCTACCCCTGCGCGCACCGAGCCAGACGCTGCGCGAGCGTGCCGGTGTGCAGCTCAAACAGGTGGTTGTCAAAGTCGTAGTCATCGTCGAGCTTTTGCTCCAACCGCTCTGCCAGGCGCCGCTCGCCACTAGTCATGCGCGAAACGCATGCGCCCAGTGCTGGTATCAGTGTCGCCATGCCGTCGGTTGCCTCCCAGATTTGACTTCGTTGTAGCCTCCATGCTTGAGCGTGCATGCATTTGTAAGGCACTGTAGGGGCTGGTTAGGCAGGGCGCAACCTTTGAAGACCCAAGCCGGGGGATTCGGCCGGTGTGCTGGCTCACTGCTGTGGCGCAAGGCCCGCAGTGAAAATTTCAAGCCAAATTGGCCTTTGGCGCTTATCCATCAAGCGCGAGCAGCTATCAAAACCATATCAACCCCTACCACGCAGCGCCGCAGCACGCTCGCCTTGGCAGCACGCTTCTCGCCTCTGCGGCCCCGTGGAGTAAATTGCCCCGCATGCCGAACTCCTCTTCGTCCTCCTCTGTCGCCGCCCCCGCATCCCTGATTGATTCGCGCACGGCCGCGTGGCGCCTGCTGACCACGCTGGGCCTGGTGGTGCTGGGCAACAGCAGCATGTATGTGGTGTCGGTGGTGCTGCCCGCCGTGCAGGCCGAGTTTGGCGTGGGCCGTGCCGATGCGTCGCTGCCCTACACGCTGATGATGGTGTGCCTGGGGCTGGGCGGAATCTGGACGGGGCGCATGGCCGACCGGCACGGGTTGATGCCGGTGCTGTGCGTGGGCGCGGTGGCCGTGTGTGGCGGGTTTGTGTGGGCGGGGCTGTCGGGCAGCATCTGGGGGTTTGGGCTGGCGCACGGGTTGATGGGGCTGATTGGTGCATCGGCCACGTTTGCGCCGCTGTTGGCCGACACGGCGCTGTGGTGGAACCGGCGGCGCGGCATTGCGGTGGCGATCTGTGCCAGCGGCAACTACATTGCGGGCGCGCTATGGCCGCCCATCGTGCAGCACGGCATCGAGTCGATTGGCTGGCGCCACACCTATGTGCTGATGGGGCTGGTGTGTGGCGTGGGCATGCTGCTGCTGGCGCTGCGCATGCGCCAGCGCGCGCCGGTGGTGCAGATGGAGGCAGCCCCTGCACCGGCCGCGTCGGTGCATGGTGCGGCAGCCGGTGTGGCGCCCACAGCGCTGTCGCTCGACCGCAGCCGCCCGTTTGGCCTGCGCCCGCTGCATGCGCAGCTGCTGCTGTGCGTGGCGGGGGTAGCGTGCTGCGTGGCCATGGCGATGCCGCAGGTGCACATCGTGGCCTATTGCACCGACCTGGGTTTTGGCGCGGCGCGGGGGGCCGAGATGCTGTCGCTAATGCTGGCGTGCGGCATTGTCAGCCGCCTGGTGTCGGGCGTGATCTGCGACCGCATTGGCGGCGTTCGCACGCTGCTGCTGGGCTCCGCCTTGCAGGGCGTGGGGCTGGCGCTGTTTCTTCCGTTTGACGGGCTGGTGCCGCTTTATGTGATCTCGGCCATGTTCGGGCTGTTCCAGGGCGGCATCGTTCCGGCCTACGCGATCATCATCCGCGAGTACTTTGCCCTGCAGGAGGCCGGTGCCCGCGTGGGCGCGGTGATCATGGCCACGCTGATCGGCATGGCGCTGGGGGGCTGGATGTCGGGCTGGATTTTTGACGTGACGGGCAGTTACCAGGCGGCGTTCATCAACGGCATGGGGTGGAATCTGCTGAATCTGTCGATTGTGGGGTGGCTGTATTGGCGCGTGCGGCCAGCCGGGTGTGGTGGGGCGAGTGCAACCCATTGCAAGGTGAGTACGGCAGGCGGCCCACCTGCCCGTAGCGCTCGCCAGTAGGTAGCCATCCCCCGGCAAAGCCGGGGGCATTCGGGATGTGAGCCACTCGGAGCGGCTGCAAGGAGTCGCTTACGCGGCCCCTCATCTCGGGGCCACCTATTGGTGGCTACTCATCTCCATAGACCGAGTTGGTCCAACCTGTAATGGTCCAAAGAAATAGGACACCTCGATAGGAGCCCCTAGACCCCAGAGGAAATGACGAACATGTAGACAAAAGAGCGCGCAGGGCGTTTGATGCAGCCTTCAAGCTGCAAGTGGTCAAGATGGTCCGAGAACAGAATCTGAGCGTGGCTCAGGTCAGCAAGGATCTGGATCTGGTTGACAGCGCGGTGCGCCGCTGGCTGGCGCAGTGCGACGATGAGGCGGCCGGGCGCCCAGTCGTCTGCACTGAATACTGTATGTCTATTTCAAGGGCGCTCGTCTAGTTATTACTTGACCCGCGTTTGTTCAATATATTCCTCACAGCGGTGAGGATCTTGAATTCCATATCGGATACCGCAATACTCCAAAAATCGATTTTTTCGGATGCTGTCAAGTGAATCAAATGGATCGCGGTCGAGGGTATATTGCGCAGGGTTCCTGAAAAGAACTTGAAACGTTGGGACTGTCTTTATAAAAGGATTCCATGCACTCCCCACTTCATGGTCTCCGACGTATCGATCAAACCCAACAAAAAGCCATGCAGTCAGAAACAAAGAAAGTGTGCCGACAAAAAATAAGATTTTTTTGTCATATCAAGGTTTTGCAAGACCAAATTTTTTACGCAATTGCTCCGCAATGATTATTCCGTAAATTCCTGGGCATGCCCTGCTACTGCCCGCAGCTTGCGCAAATTCCCGATGCCCTCCAAGCCGTTTGATAGGAAAAAATTCGATCAAAGTTTGGACTAATTTCTCCGCTTTGGACATTTGCAGCTCCGATGGCTCATCGTGATTAACCGCAAGTTGATCCTTTTGCACGCCCAAGAACTCAGAAACCCCGGCTCGCACTCCCCTGCTGCGCGTTACGTTTGCAACACCAGGACCATAGCGGGATGCCTCACCTCGGACGCTCAAGTCAGCCAAAAAAACCACTCCGATGACGCCCGTGTTTCCTCTTTCAATGTGCGCTCCCTTATGGCGAATATCAAGCGCTTCATAAACCACCCCTAG
>NZ_AGTS01000011.1 GCF_000238595.1 Acidovorax sp. NO-1
AGACCGTCTGCTCAGTGATCCCGAAGCGCAGGGCCAGGACGTTGGCTGGCTCGTTGCTGGCTGCGATCTCGGCACGCACGGCGGGCGTGGTGCGGGCGTTCTTGTGCAGGGCAATCAACATGGCTTTACTCCCTGGGTAGATTGCAAGGACTCTATCAACTCTTGCAGGACCGCTCTGGCCATGAAGAGGGGATAGCGTTTAGAGTCTATGCAATCGTCCGGGATGCGACA
>NZ_AGTS01000010.1 GCF_000238595.1 Acidovorax sp. NO-1
AAGACGCAACGTCTTGTGAGTGATCCGGTTCATTAAAAACATACAGCCGATAAGCGTGGGCGTTTGATGGCGAGTGCCAAGTTCTTTGGAACTAGTGCTTAGCACTACAAACGCTCATGAGAGAGAAGTGAAGTTCACTTCAATTCTTAATTATGAGTTGCTCGAAAGAGCGAAAAAATCAAGATCGAACTGTAGAGTTTGATCCTGGCTCAGATTGAACGCTGGCGGCATGCCTTACACATGCAAGTCGAACGGTAACAGGTCTTCGGATGCTGACGAGTGGCGAACGGGTGAGTAATACATCGGAACGTGCCCGATCGTGGGGGATAACGGAGCGAAAGCTTTGCTAATACCGCATACGATCTACGGATGAAAGCAGGGGACCGCAAGGCCTTGCGCGGACGGAGCGGCCGATGGCAGATTAGGTAGTTGGTGGGATAAAAGCTTACCAAGCCGACGATCTGTAGCTGGTCTGAGAGGACGACCAGCCACACTGGGACTGAGACACGGCCCAGACTCCTACGGGAGGCAGCAGTGGGGAATTTTGGACAATGGGCGCAAGCCTGATCCAGCCATGCCGCGTGCAGGATGAAGGCCTTCGGGTTGTAAACTGCTTTTGTACGGAACGAAAAGACTTCTTCTAATACAGGAGGTCCATGACGGTACCGTAAGAATAAGCACCGGCTAACTACGTGCCAGCAGCCGCGGTAATACGTAGGGTGCAAGCGTTAATCGGAATTACTGGGCGTAAAGCGTGCGCAGGCGGTTATATAAGACAGATGTGAAATCCCCGGGCTCAACCTGGGAACTGCATTTGTGACTGTATAGCTAGAGTACGGTAGAGGGGGATGGAATTCCGCGTGTAGCAGTGAAATGCGTAGATATGCGGAGGAACACCGATGGCGAAGGCAATCCCCTGGACCTGTACTGACGCTCATGCACGAAAGCGTGGGGAGCAAACAGGATTAGATACCCTGGTAGTCCACGCCCTAAACGATGTCAACTGGTTGTTGGGTCTTCACTGACTCAGTAACGAAGCTAACGCGTGAAGTTGACCGCCTGGGGAGTACGGCCGCAAGGTTGAAACTCAAAGGAATTGACGGGGACCCGCACAAGCGGTGGATGATGTGGTTTAATTCGATGCAACGCGAAAAACCTTACCCACCTTTGACATGTACGGAATCCTTTAGAGATAGAGGAGTGCTCGAAAGAGAGCCGTAACACAGGTGCTGCATGGCTGTCGTCAGCTCGTGTCGTGAGATGTTGGGTTAAGTCCCGCAACGAGCGCAACCCTTGTCATTAGTTGCTACATTTAGTTGGGCACTCTAATGAGACTGCCGGTGACAAACCGGAGGAAGGTGGGGATGACGTCAAGTCCTCATGGCCCTTATAGGTGGGGCTACACACGTCATACAATGGCTGGTACAGAGGGTTGCCAACCCGCGAGGGGGAGCCAATCCCATAAAGCCAGTCGTAGTCCGGATCGCAGTCTGCAACTCGACTGCGTGAAGTCGGAATCGCTAGTAATCGCGGATCAGAATGTCGCGGTGAATACGTTCCCGGGTCTTGTACACACCGCCCGTCACACCATGGGAGCGGGTTCTGCCAGAAGTAGTTAGCCTAACCGCAAGGAGGGCGATTACCACGGCAGGGTTCGTGACTGGGGTGAAGTCGTAACAAGGTAGCCGTATCGGAAGGTGCGGCTGGATCACCTCCTTTCTGGAAAACCGCATTCAAAATTGAACGCCCACACTTATCGGTTGTTGGAACAAGCCGCAGACTTGCGAAGACATTCGCAGGAATGTGGAATGGGTCTGTAGCTCAGCTGGTTAGAGCACCGTCTTGATAAGGCGGGGGTCGTTGGTTCGAGCCCAACTAGACCCACCAAATTCCAATGGACGGATACGTGAGAGGACACTGGGGGATTAGCTCAGCTGGGAGAGCACCTGCTTTGCAAGCAGGGGGTCGTCGGTTCGATCCCGTCATCCTCCACCAACACCCAACACTTCGGGACTTCAACACCAAAGCTGCTTTGCAAAAGGCTGCTTTGTTGTTGATCAATATCGATTGATCAATCGGCTGTTCTTTAAAAATTCATAGAGTCGAAATCAGAGTTGCCAGGGGAAACTGCACATTCGTAAAGGTTTAGTGCAGACCGTGCCCCTGGTGACGAATTTTTGATTGCGTCAAAACGAATGTTCAATGAGCAAACGTGATTGCGAAAGCGATTGCGAAGTAATTTGAACTCAGTAATGACGAATATTTCTTGATAGTGATATCGAGGAATTATTCACATTACGGCATAACGCGTCAGGTGAAAGACCTGACAAGTCCTTGAGATGATGGCGATATCTTGAAAGAGATGTCAAAGTTATAGGGTCAAGTGACTAAGAGCATGTGGTGGATGCCTTGGCGATTACAGGCGACGAAAGACGTGATAGCCTGCGATAAGCTTCGGGGAGCTGGCAAATAAGCTTTGATCCGGAGATTTCTGAATGGGGAAACCCACCTCGCAAGAGGTATCGCATGATGAATACATAGTCATGCGAGGCGAACCGGGTGAACTGAAACATCTCAGTAGCTCGAGGAAAAGACATCAACCGAGATTCCGAAAGTAGTGGCGAGCGAAATCGGAAGAGCCTTCTAGTGATAGCACGACTGTTAGCAAAACGGAATGGAAAGTCCGGCCATAGCAGGTGATAGCCCTGTATGCGAAAACAGACGTGTGGTACTAAGTTAGAGAAAAGTAGGGCGGGACACGAGAAATCCTGTCTGAATATGGGGGGACCATCCTCCAAGGCTAAATACTCGTAATCGACCGATAGTGAACCAGTACCGTGAGGGAAAGGCGAAAAGAACCCCGGGAGGGGAGTGAAATAGATCCTGAAACCGCATGCTTACAAAAAGTAGGAGCCCGCAAGGGTGACTGCGTACCTTTTGTATAATGGGTCAGCGACTTACATTCAGTGGCAAGGTTAACCGAATAGGGAAGCCGTAGAGAAATCGAGTCCGAATAGGGCGAATCAGTCGCTGGGTGTAGACCCGAAACCAAGTGATCTATCCATGGCCAGGATGAAGGTGCCGTAACAGGTACTGGAGGTCCGAACCCACTAGTGTTGCAAAACTAGGGGATGAGCTGTGGATAGGGGTGAAAGGCTAAACAAACTTGGAAATAGCTGGTTCTCTCCGAAAACTATTTAGGTAGTGCCTCAAGTATTACCTGCGGGGGTAGAGCACTGTTTAGGCTAGGGGGTCATGGCGACTTACCAAACCTATGCAAACTCCGAATACCGCAGAGTACAGCTTGGGAGACAGAGCACCGGGTGCTAACGTCCGGACTCAAGAGGGAAACAACCCAGACCGCCAGCTAAGGTCCCTAAAATTGGCTAAGTGGGAAACGAAGTGGGAAGGCTAAAACAGTCAGGATGTTGGCTTAGAAGCAGCCATCATTTAAAGAAAGCGTAATAGCTCACTGATCGAGTCGTCCTGCGCGGAAGATGTAACGGGGCTAAGCCAGTTACCGAAGCTGCGGATGCACAGTTTACTGTGCGTGGTAGGAGAGCGTTCTGTAGGCCTGTGAAGGTGTCTGGTAACGGATGCTGGAGGTATCAGAAGTGCGAATGCTGACATGAGTAGCGTTAAAGGGGGTGAAAAGCCCCCTCGCCGTAAGCGCAAGGTTTTCTACGCAACGTTCATCGGCGTAGAGTGAGTCGGCCCCTAAGGCGAGGCAGAGATGCGTAGCTGATGGGAAACAGGTCAATATTCCTGTACCGATCAATAGTGCGATGTGGGGACGGAGAAGGTTAGCTCAGCCAACTGTTGGATATGTTGGTTCAAGCCTGTAGTCGTGCCTGGTAGGCAAATCCGCCGGGCTTAGATGAGGGGTGATAACGAGTCTGCTTGCAGACGAAGTGAGTGATACCCTGCTTCCAGGAAAAGCCACTAAGCTTCAGCTATTGACGACCGTACCGCAAACCGACACTGGTGCGCGAGATGAGTATTCTAAGGCGCTTGAGAGAACTCAGGAGAAGGAACTCGGCAAATTGATACCGTAACTTCGGGAGAAGGTATGCCCCAAGTAGGTGAACCTGTACAAGGCGAGCCCAACGGGGTTGCAAAAAATCGGTGGCTGCGACTGTTTAATAAAAACACAGCACTCTGCAAACACGAAAGTGGACGTATAGGGTGTGACGCCTGCCCGGTGCTGGAAGATTAAATGATGGGGTGCAAGCTCTTGATTGAAGTCCCAGTAAACGGCGGCCGTAACTATAACGGTCCTAAGGTAGCGAAATTCCTTGTCGGGTAAGTTCCGACCTGCACGAATGGCGTAACGATGGCCACACTGTCTCCTCCTGAGACTCAGCGAAGTTGAAATGTTTGTGATGATGCAATCTCCCCGCGGAAAGACGGAAAGACCCCATGAACCTTTACTGTAGCTTTGTATTGGACTTTGAACAGATCTGTGTAGGATAGGTGGGAGGCTTTGAAGTGAGGACGCTAGTTCTCATGGAGCCAACGTTGAAATACCACCCTGGTGTGTTTGAGGTTCTAACCTAGGTCCATTATCTGGATCGGGGACAGTGCATGGTAGGCAGTTTGACTGGGGCGGTCTCCTCCCAAAGCGTAACGGAGGAGTTCGAAGGTACGCTAGTTACGGTCGGACATCGTGACGATAGTGCAATGGCATAAGCGTGCTTAACTGCGAGACTGACAAGTCGAGCAGATGCGAAAGCAGGACATAGTGATCCGGTGGTTCTGTATGGAAGGGCCATCGCTCAACGGATAAAAGGTACTCTGGGGATAACAGGCTGATACCGCCCAAGAGTTCATATCGACGGCGGTGTTTGGCACCTCGATGTCGGCTCATCTCATCCTGGGGCTGTAGCCGGTCCCAAGGGTATGGCTGTTCGCCATTTAAAGAGGTACGTGAGCTGGGTTTAAAACGTCGTGAGACAGTTTGGTCCCTATCTTCCGTGGGCGCTGCAGATTTGAGGAAGCCTGCTCCTAGTACGAGAGGACCGGAGTGGACACACCTCTGGTGTATCGGTTGTCACGCCAGTGGCATTGCCGAGTAGCTAAGTGTGGAAGAGATAACCGCTGAAAGCATCTAAGCGGGAAACTCGTTTCAAGATGAGATCTGCCGGGGCCTTGAGCCCCCTAAAGAGTCGTTCAAGACCAGGACGTTGATAGGCTGGGTGTGGAAGCGCAGTAATGCGTTAAGCTAACCAGTACTAATTGCTCGTGCGGCTTGACCCTATAACTTTGATAGCCAACACGCTCTCAGCGTGAAGCTCAAAGTCTGTTATGCCAAGTTAGACGCAGTCAAAATACAAAAAATCTGATTCCAGACTCTATGAATTCGCCGATCTGCCTCAAAACAGCAGATCAGCAACCCTTTATGCCTGATGACCATAGCAAGTTGGTACCACTCCTTCCCATCCCGAACAGGACAGTGAAACGACTTTGCGCCGATGATAGTGCGGGTTCCCGTGTGAAAGTAGGTCATCGTCAGGCTCTTACAGCCCAAAAAACCCCAGTCAA
>NZ_AGTS01000009.1 GCF_000238595.1 Acidovorax sp. NO-1
AAGGGGGTGCGGATAAAAACTTGGACTGGTTTTATGCCGCAAGTCCAAGACTCACCCGGTATTCGATCGGGCTGAGGGCCCCCAGGGAGATCTTGATCCGCTTCTCGTTGTACCAACGGATGTAGTCGTCGACTACCCCAATGAAGTGTTCGATCGTGACGCTCTTCCAGTCCCGAGGATAGAACAGCTCATTCTTCAGCCTACCGAAGAAGCCCTCGCACGCCGCGTTATCAGGCGAGCAGGCTTTGCGGGACATCGAACGGGTAAGGTTCGCGCCGCTCATTCTCGATAGCCAACCGGGCCAACGGTAGTGCCCTCCGCGGTCTGAGTGGACCACAGGTCGATCGTTGGTCTCTGCCACCGTCTCGATAGCAGCATCCAGCATCGTGTTGACCAGCTCAGCATCCGGGCTCGTGCCAATGGTCCAGCTGACCACCATCCCGTCGAAGCAATCGATGATCGGTGACAGGTAGACCTTGCCTGCGGGGATCTGGAACTCCGTGATGTCTGTGAGCCATTTCTCGTTGGGGGCAGCAGCCTGGAAGTCACGGTTGATGATGTTCTCTGGTGCCGGGCTGATCTCGCCAAGGTAAGAGGCATACCGCCGCCGCTTGGGCTTTGCAACGACCAAGCTCTCTTGCTTCATCAGCCGCTGCACTACCTTCTCGGAGATCGGGCCTTGCTCTCTGGCCAGTGAGGCTTGCAGCCTGCGGTAGCCGTAGCAGCGGTGATTGGACTCGAAGATCTCGGTGATGGATTGGCGCACCTTCACGTACTTGTCTCCGATTGCCGCGCGGGCCCGATGGTAGAAGTACGAGCTGCGCGCAAGACCCAACTGTGCAAGGAGCTCTGGCAGACCATAGTGCTCCCTGAGGGCGTCAATCAGCAGTGTCTTCTCCCGGTTGGACAGGAGTTGCAGATCGACGCCCAGGCCTTTTTTTAGCAGTTCATTGGCCTTGTTCAAGAGGTCCTGCTCAAGGCGCAGTTGCCTGACTTCGTGGCGCAGTATTTCAACCTGGCGCTCGAGCTCTTCGCGCTCTTGCGCCTGCGGTGATCGATCGGTGTGTTTCATTGATGCGGGTGCCTCACGCCCCAGAAGCTGGTTCTTCCAGTTGTACAACGTTGGTCGGCACACGCCGAGCCTGTCGGCAACAGCCTGTGCACTTTCCTGCCGGGTGCAAAGCTCCATCACTCCCGTTTGCTTCAAGCTCTCGGGATATCTTCGCTGCCCCACACTGCCGACAACGGCCATCCTGGCCTCAGGGAATGCTTCGCGAACCCACTTGGTCAGCGTTCCACGCCCTGGATAGCCCAGGGCCCTCATGGTGGCTGCAATGCATCGATCATGGGTGAGGTAGTGCTCAAGGGCGGCAGCCTTCTGCGGCTGTGAGAACTTGGGCTCACGCCCCGCATAGCCTTTAGGCAAGTCCTGGCGCTGCTGATATTCCCGATACCAACCTTTCAATGAATTCTTGGTCGGGTACCCCAACTGCCTGATGGTCGGGCTGGTGCGTTTGCCCAGCTTGATGAAGAGCTCAACTGCTCGGATTCGGTCTTCGTAGGAATACATGAACTACCTTCTAGTAGTCCAAGTTTTCGTCCGCACCCCC
>NZ_AGTS01000008.1 GCF_000238595.1 Acidovorax sp. NO-1
GTGGGTCAGGTTTGCATGGAAATTAACACTGGACGGATGGAACCACCCAAACATGTGCTCAAAAAGCTCAACGAACTCTTCGTCGCGAGGAACGATCAGATCGAGATGGTTCGGAAGGTCTTTGAGTCTGTACCTGGCGCTACCTACGACGAGTTTTGGCACCGCACCATGGACGAATGGATGGCAATTGACGAACGCGAACCTGAACAGTTTCGGGTAGTGCAATCTGTCAATGCGCTACTCGCTACTGAGTTTCCAACGCAGTTCAAGATCTATCCATTCGATCTTGCTGAGTTCACTGCCTGGGCCGGTCGTAGGCCTGCTACGGATGAGCTGCAGGCGCAATACTTGGGAATGATCACCTCTCCTCGTCCCATCGAGAGCTGACAGCCCCCTACCCTACAGGTGCCGCGATGGCCCCCTCTAAAAGGCTCCTTCAAGGGAGCCTTTTTTCGTTGTTTCGAAAGGGTTAGTCACCCTATCTGCTGCAGACAGGGGGTTGGGCCCCACTGACTGCGAAAACCGGGGCTTCTGCTTGTTTGTAGGCTCTGTAGTAATGTAGGCCTACACACTACATATCAACCCGCTTCCCGCTTGTCGCTCCACAGTCGCTCCATTGAATGCGGCGCATCTTCCTTGTCGCCCTGCAGTCGCCCCATCAAGCACCTCGGTTTGCCAAACGCCCCACAGTCGCTCTATGGTGCTTAGCGTACCCATCACGCCTTTGGTCGATTGGGTGCGGTCGCCAGGATGATTGCGTTCTGATCACTGAGCGTCACGAGTTGTGCTCGCAGACTTTGAATTTCTTCCTGCAAGCTTGATGGTGCTGCCAGGGCTTTGGCATCAGCCAACTCCAACTTCAACTCTTCAGCTCGGACCTCCAGGTTGCCTAATTTGGAAGTCAATATTTGCGCTTGCGTTTCGGCTTCTTGCTTGCCTTTTGTAGCCAAATCCAGCTTGGCTTGCATGTCAGCCATCTGCGAATCAAAGGTGGTGATGCGACTCTCCATCCCCTCCGCACTCCGCAAGATCTCAGCCATCTCCTGCTGCAGCCGTTGGTTCTCGACTTTCAATGACTCACGTAGCGCTGCCACACCCATTTGCGCCTCCCCTTGCGCAACTTTCCAAAGCTCTGAAGCAAGTCGAGCCGCTAGGCCGGAGACGGCTTCCGGTGGGGCCTCCTGACTTGCCTGCGCTTTTTCGCGCTCAGTTCGCCACTCGCGTAAAGCCCTGGTGATGGTTGTATAGCTGCCGCCGACTTTCTGCTTGATGACCTCAAGGCTTGGTGTTTGACCACCCTCGGCCATTTCGTTAGCAGCCTCAAAAACCAATGCCTTGCGGCTGTCATAGTCCATGCGTTCTTTCGACATTTCTCCTCCATTCATTCCCAGTGTAGTTCTTGCGACTTGCTAACAAAGATTGGATCTTGCTAGACCGTTCTGCCTTCCACCAGGCAGGTTATCCACAAGCTGCAACGCATGTATTTCGTTAGATTGTTTATCTACGGATATAGAAGCCGCTGTTCTGCGACATAACCCCCCTTCGACTTCTCACTCCCCCCATTGTCTGGGCACGAGCTTGCCGGCCTCAATGGCGTCAAGGAAGGCACGCGTGAAGGGACTCATGCTCGATTTGCCTTCATACGTTTCCCGTACAGCGCCAGACTCAATTTGGTACGTTTTGCCAGTTTTTCGCGAAACAAATGTTCTTCCTTCAAAAATCTCAGATTTCTCTAAAAGATAGGCATTTTCGCGAGTTTCATCGGATTTGCGTTGATCTTCACGATGACTAGCGGAGAAATCTCGACCGCTGCCAAGGAGCGTTTGCAGGTAAGCGTAGAGCTGGTTTGATTTCAGCTTGTCTAGGTACTTGCGTGCAGCAAGCACCACATCTGACAGCCGCTGTGACGCCGCCCTAGCTCGCTTCATCAACCCAAGGACAGCGAAGGGTGACAGGCCTTTGGTGCATAGCCAAATCAGGTCTGTAGGCAGGCTCACGTTACCGATTCGGGTGAAGCCTCTGCCATCGCGATCTGCTGGACTGGCTAGGTTTTCAACGGTGCCTGTTTCTTGCCAGGTATTTGCAGATCGGGGGCTGAGGGGTTCAGTTGAGGGAGGAGGGCTGGAGGGTTTCTTCTTCTGCTCGACTGAGATGCCGCGTTCGTCCACCAAGCCCAGTGCTGTGAGCAGTTTTAAGGTGGGCACCAGGGGAGAGCGGGACCCGCGAAGGCCTAAGCGCGCCTTCCGTTCACGCTCAATAAAACAGTTCTGCTCAAGCCATTGGATTGCGCGGTGAACCGTATCCGTGGATTTTCCTGCCTCATCTGCCAAGGTTTGACGGGATGCGAATATTTCAGAAAAAGGATTGCGAAGATTGATCTTTTGAACAATCTTTAAGACAACGCGAAGAAAGCCATCAGGCATTTCAATGAACGTCGAAAGGTATGGAAGCTCCGAACACGCACGAACAATTGCGTAGGGGTATCGGATTTCAGTAGGCGCGAGTTTATCCATCGCAGTCTCCAAGTAAGGACACGATTTCCTTGACGGCGAGGCTTGGAGAAACTACTATTCATTCCTGAGTGGTCTGCTGTTTACCGATTGGCGTCGGTTGCAGAATGAATAGCAGAGTCGAGCATCACCATCACGATGCAAAGAACCCTGGTAGTTAGTCGCTACCGGGGTTTTTTATTGGCCGGTTCTTAGGTCATGTTCAATCTCCATTTCCCATACCCCAGATGAACCGAACCCCGCTCTAGGCGGGGTTCGGTTGTGTCACTGAAGTCGGATCGGTTCAATTGGTGTGAAGCAGGTGAGGGGAGCCGAATTTCAACTCCCTTGAACCCCGATGTCTGAATCCTCTTTGCCTGGCTCAGGGTGAGATGCCAAAGAACATCCATGCCTGGATGGCCCTGCGCACCGACCCTTGTACGTACAAGGGAGACTCGTTCCACGACTGATGCGCGAGCTACCCCACAGGCAAAACGATTCACGGATGCGCTCTGTATGGCTTTGCCACCAAAGAGCATTCGAGAACGGTTGGATTGGCAAGTCAGCCCTTGTACGTACAAGGGCCCCTGATCAGCCTCTGATCCTTGTACGTACAAGGCTCCACCAACGGACCCAGACCCTTGTACGTACAAGGGAGGCAACCTGGGCATGAGCCTGTGTGTGGAGATGGTCATTGGGAGCGTGTGCAACTGAGTTGCCTCCGGCCCTTGTACATACAAGGCTCTACCAATAGACCCCAACCCTTGTACGTACAAGGGTGACGAGCGAGTTGCCAAAGCAGCGTGAGAGTGTGTTGCGCATGACCCGTGTACGTACAAGGCTGGCTCTGAGCATCCCAAGCTAGCGGTCGGCGATGTAGCCCGCCAACTCGTGCTCAAGCTGCGTTGGCTCTTGCGCCGACCAGAAGGAGCTGAAGATTTGAGCCAGCCGTTAATGGGGCAAAGTTCTTTTGGCTTTCTCGGTATGGGGCGGGGTTGAAGTAATGTGTGTGCCTTGTACGGACAAGGCTGATCGACAGACGGGCGCTGTTCAGGTGTAAGCGTGGAAGCCTTGTACGTACAAGGGTCTGCGTCCAGCCGACCAGTGCCACCTATCAAATCACCCTTGTACGTACAAGGGTGGCGCAAAGAGCGATGCAGATGGCGGACTCCAGTTGCAGGCAGGTAAAAACGAAACTCAACGTTCTGTATTGGAGCCTTGTACGTACAAGGGTCTGCGTCCAGCCCACTAGCGCTGACTGCAACTGGTAAGTCGCCCTTGTACGTACAAGGGTGCAGTGCGAACTGGTTGGTTGGGTTCACCGGCATGAGAGCCTTGTACGTACAAGGGTCTGCGCCCAGCCCACTAGCGCTGACTGCAACTGGTAAGTCACCCTTGTACGTACAAGTCTCAGAGTAGGTCTCGATCATTACGACCTTTTTGGCAAATGCTTGAGATGATTTAATTAAGCAGAAACGGTTGGCAAATAGATCTACCACCCCAAGAGTCACCCTCTTTGGGGGAAACAACAATTCTGGTCGCCCATAAAGAACAAGGGACAGCGAGTGTCCCTTGTTGGTTTCATGAGCGAGGCCCAAATAAGTCATTCTTGACCGGTCGAGGTAGGCGATGAAGGCTCAGCTCCATCCTCCGGGCCTACAAAGAACGGGGCCAAAGATTTCTCGATCAGAGCGTTGAACTCTTCGAGTCTTTCAGGCGAGATCGTCCCGGTAATCTCTACTTGCCCATCCGTGCGAAGACGAAAATGTCCGTTGGGAAAGCGACGCTGGAAATTAACCTGGCTTTTCTTTCGGCCCGACTTCTTGCCAGCGGCCTCACTCGCAATTTCAACCTTTTGCTTCAGCCAGCGAAAAGTTTCGTCTTCATCAACGAAATGTCTGCACACTTCGACTGCGTAGTCTCGATCTTTGAGTTCAGTGAGTCGTTTGAAGTGAGAAATCGCATTGACCGTCACTTTCTCTGGATGACGTTTCGCAAAGTCAACGAGATCAACATCGAGATTGTCGTAAGCGCTGTATTGGTAAAGAGTACCTATTGGAATGCCTGTTTCGTGAGCTATCTGATCCCAAGTCCATCCGTTGTCGCGAAATTTCTTGAAAAACAAAGCTCTGTCGTAGTCACTATGGCCCCGACGTTCTTCATTCTCTGCATAGCCTAGCCAAGCCGCCTGCTGCTCAGTGAGGTCATAGTGAATGACCGCTTTGACTTTGCGATCCTGGAGATCCCTGGCACGTATTGCCTGTACTCGCGTCCACCCGTCGCCGATGATGAAACGGCCGGGTTTGGATGGATTTGGAATGACGTGAATTGCGTCCCGCTGCCCGTTTTCATGAATCGAGTTCGCAATTTCCATAATTGCGGTATCGTTGTATTGAGTGCGGGGAGGGTAGGCGTTTTCGTCTACATCGAACACATCAATCCAGAATGTTTCCTCGACCATCACTAGGCCTGTTGAGGACGCTACCGATCCATCCTGCATCTCCGAAACATGCATCGAGGTCGTACGATTCGCCTCATCAGCTGCAGAACCGCTCTCAGAATCTGCTGCAACATCGCCGTCCTCGACTATCTTCGGCAATCGCAATGGTGGTACGAATGGCGTAACTTTGGTCCTCTTGACCGCAGCTGGTGGCGTAGCCGTTTGGTCGTCCTCTACCGGAGCAAATCCTCTCCGCTTCATGATGGGGCCCCCTTCTGGTCTGGTTGCGACCTTTTCTCCTCGATTGCAATCAGTCGCTTAATCAAGTGATCTGTGAATAGCTTGTATTCGTTGCTTGCCTGGCTGAGTGGCTTTTGCAGGCTCATCGGGATGTAGCGCTCCAGAGATTTGGGGAACTCTTCGGATACAGAAATCGAGACCGGAGCTACCTGCTTTTCATACTGTTGGAGAGCCTGATTCATCCGTTGAATCCGAGACAACTGTGCGGCAAAGTGGGTTGCGAGAATTACCAATTCGCTGTGAATTGCGTCTTTGTAAGTCTCGCGCAGTAGCTTCAGCTCCTCAATCACGCGCGAAAGCCCCTTAACTGCAAAAGCGTCAAGACGAACCGGTGCAACAACGATGTCTGCAGCTGCAAGGGCCGCTGTGCTTGTCATCGAAACGTTTGGCGGGCAATCGAAAACAATTACGTCGTATTTACTTGTGTCGAACCCAGGCAGCTGACCTGTTTTCGCCAGGTTCAAGAGCTTGTCCAGCGCCATCTCGCGGCTCCCTTTTGCTGTACTTAGAGCGAACTCGATATCACCCAAGTTGGCATCCGCAGCAATCAGGTGAGGCCCGTTCTTGCCAAAGGGCATTTTGATCAAACTACCGACCGATTCGCCAGGTGCTCGATTCAAAAACGGGCAGACGACATGCGCAAAAGTTTGCCCAACGATGGCGTCGAGGTTGAGCCCGTAGCTGGCCAAATCCTTCTCTGTGAGGTCTGCCTCATAACCCATGTACTGGGTCAGATTGGCCTGCACATCGAGGTCGATAGCCAGTACACGCAATCCAGCCAGCTGCAGGTGGAGTGTTATCTCTGCAGCGGTGGTGGTCTTGCCAGTTCCACCCTTCACAATGTCCACAGTGATGACGTACGGGCCATTCTGCGGAGTCTTGAGGAGGTTCTTTTCTCTGCGCCACTGGGCAATTTGAAAGAGCGTGTCTGGATCAAACAACCTGACGGCCACGGACTTCGTTCCGTCATCATTCGCACGCCGCACCTGGATGTTTGACTCCTCCAAGTAACGCTTGGTGGTGTTGTCAGTGATCCCGAGGAGGGCCGAGGCTGCTCGCAGACGGTACTGAAGGCCCGAAGGGTCAGAGTAGGTTGATCGCAAAGTCATGGCGCAGCCCATCAAAAAGATGAGCAATTATGGGCATGGGTGATAGGGGTGTCAAGATAAACAAGCCCTGGTGGGCAAAACACCGGTCTACGGCGAAAAAGCCACCAATGATAAATTTGTAACGGAGGCCCTTTTGGCGCATGTTGTTGCAAATGCGTTGCTGTTGCTCTTCCCCACCTACGTAAAGTGAAAGACAAGATTCTAGGAAGCCTAATGCTCCGAAAGGGTGCCGAAAAGTAAGCAAAAACATGACGTTTAGCCTTTCATGGGCATCTGAGAGGCTGCTGAGTGTCATCTATATGCATTCACATTGACACAATGGAAGCTGGAGTTGCAATTAAATGTGCAATACAATCCAAAGTTATTGCGCCTCAAACAATGACGGATTGCACATTCGCAACTAGGACAGGACCATGTCAGAACTGAAACTACCTCAGGCCCTTGCTAAAAAGGCTGAACTTGATGCCAGTCTTGAAGCGATCCGGCTAAGCGAACTTGATACCGTGATTAAGGAGGTTCAACAGACCATCCAGTTGTATAAGCTCACGCCTACCGAGTTGTTCCCCGATATGAAGGTTGTGCCTCGCAACACCGTCCGCAGAAATGCGGGCGAGCGGCCGGTGAAATACCGAAATGAGTTGGGTGAAACCTGGGGGGGTGGGGTAGGGCCTCGTCCGAAATGGATCAAGGATGCAATCGCGCGTGGCGAGGACATTGAAAAGTATTCCGTCGCAAAGTAGCAAATGCTCTCGGACCGCCAGAAGGAACTCATTGCGAGTTCCTTTTTTGTTTTCTGCACAGTTACATTCGAGCCCCAGCTCAAATGCTTCTGGGAAATTGTTTTGGGCAGTTCGTACTACCCTTTTTGTGGCCGCACACCAATGGTTGACATCACACCCCCAACAGAGAGCCTATGCGTTCTTGCAGGGGCTTCACTGGTGATGGCTGTGATGTAGGAAGCTGCTTTTCTTGCGGGGTAGGTTGCAAAAGCAATCGTCGGAGAGTCTGGTTTTCGACCTCCAGCGTGCGGTATCGGTCTTGCAGCGCATCGACTTCACTTTGACGTGATTCAAACCCCTCATTCCATTCGTAGGCAAGTGCATCCTCGTTCTGGCGGGCGCGCGCATCCTCGGCGGCGCTCAAAATTGACTCACTCTCCATCAACAGGCCTGTTCCTAAGCTGCGAATGATGGTCCGCGCTATGTCGTCAAATGCAGAAGTCGGCCCTTTCGGGTCGCTACCTTGCGCCAACTGCCGTGCTCGCGTATCGAGCATGAGCCGATCCATTGCGTACTGGTTCTCATCGGGCCCGCGAATCAGATCTTTGGCGAGGAGCACCCGCGCGAGGGATGGCCAGAGTTCATCTCGCCAAATGTCAAGGTCCAGCCGATGCCACCCCTTCGGAGAAACGAAAAACACCTCAGGCAGTTCAACTGCGCTGGTCGTTGATGCAACGGCGAAATGAACCGCCAGATCGCGCACTGCGATCCCAAAAAAGTAGGCACCTTGCGTCGGCCCAGCCTCCAGTTCTTTAGCCGTGTTGGCAACCACCTCATCAGGTTGCCAGTTGGAGGCCAAGATGGCATTCAAGGGGAAGTGGCCTGAGCTGAACTGAGTGTCGCCATCTCCGTTGAGGAAGATCCGCCCATCCAGGCCAAAGCCCGCATAGTGAGCGCTGGGGTTCGCCTGCAGCAGTGACACCATACTCGTGGTGTATTTCCTGAGCCTTACCCATTCAGGGCTCTGAAACCGGGACTCTCGGTCGCTGGTTGAAACACTCTTTCCACCCCCGAGCCGTAGGACAGCAGCATCAAGCTCCTCCTGGGTGCCGGTGCCCTGCAGCGCTTGGGTGATAGCCATCATCAAGTCGTCAACCTTCTTGAAGTGCCGGTTGTCTTCGTGCTCGCGTCGCAGCCTGAGCTTGCGCTCCTCGCGTTTCTTCTTCTCGCGCTTTTGGTCCTTGGTCAGTTTGGATGCCACGGGTGCGCCTCAGGTGTAGCTGGTAGGGAGATGGGATGGCATGTGCCCGATGACCACAAGCTGCGAGCTTTCGTCCCAGCAGAAGTAGACCCGCATGCAGTACCGCGGATCTCGGGCGCCGCCTTTGCCCAGGTGCTGATCGAGAAACCGCCGCCTGCCGCCCAGACGGATGAAATACAAGTCGCCCAGCTCGCCGGCAACGCTGGGATCAACGGAGCCCCCGAAATCAACACCCATGGCCTCGGCCTTGGCCTTGAAGGCGTTCCGGTCGGCCTTGCCAGTTTTGACCGCTGTGTACTCGGTGGCCAGCAACTCCAGGCAGGCGTATAGAAGGTCTGGGTTCTCGAACGAGCTGCGCTTGGTCGCCGAAATCGCACGCTGCAAGATCGTGATCCGGTGAGCATTGGCCTCTGCGTACTCCGCAATGTCTTTGAGCCCCCACTTTCTGGGTGCGGTAACGCAATCCGAGGGCGCGGGTGGTGAGTCTGCGGGTGGGGGAGGGGTGTAGACACTCTCGCGGGTGAGCGCTGCTTTGCTGAGCGATGTGGCTAGGTGCTTCCAGTAGTCCACATCGGACTGCAGCCTTGCAACATGTGCGGAATCGTCCCTGACAGCGGTCACGCCTGACGGGTTGCTCCCAGCGGCAACCAGCTCGGAGAACGCCGGATACCTAGCTTGCGCAGCTGGAGAGTCGATCGCTTCACCGAAAACCTCAAGCCAGAGGCCATCGAGCACTTCAAGTGCAGGGGTGTCGCCCATGCAAAGTCTCCGCCCAGCCATCGGCTGGCCAGCGCTACCCGGCACCAGGAAAAGCTCCCAGGCACTGCGCGTAGCCTTATCAAACACCTGTGTGGCAAACCAGCCCCCAGTGTGATCTGTCCACCATTGAACATGCAGCCGCTCGCCGCTCACCGAACCAATGGTGTCAGGCGCTGGCTCACGCATGTGCGGGTCGAGCTTGGCAAGCCATCCCCAGAAAGACTTGGCCAACTTGCCGTGCTCGCCATTCAGGCTGAACACCTCGCCTTGTTGGCACAGCGTATCGACTTGTGCACTGATCTCCATGCTGAGAATTTGAACATGGCTTTTGTGCTGGCGGGCACTATCTCGCGCAACTCGCAGAGTCAAACCCTACAGGGGGGTGAAATCGTTCCGATTGCCAGAATGCAACGCTTTGGGTTCGCGCCCCCTGTAGGGTTTCGGAAAAAGTTGCTTCAGCGGAAAACTGTGCGTATGCATTTCGACGCCACAGGAACTGTCATGAAAACCTTCTTCAAAAGCCTTCTCGCCCGTGTGCCTGGTGACGGGCTGCGATTGCTCATCTTTTTCGTCATCGTTGTCATCGTCGGCGCCGTTGTGGCTGATCGCGCGATCAGCAAGGGCATGAACGTGTCGTTGACCGTGGCGAGCTTCTTGACGCTCACGGCAACTACACCGGCATCCCCGTATGCAGAGCCCCAACCCCCAGCTGTTGACCCTTGAGATGGCTGGAAGCGGGTTCGCGAATCTGTCAATGCAAAAAGGCCGTCTTTTCATCCGTGGTATTTGCACCAAAAGGTTGGCCCAACCACTTCAGCCGTTCCCCTGGCCACGCTCACGAACGGTGAGGCGGCACAGCCGTGCGATGTCCTAAAACGGCAGGCCCCCGAGCCTGTTCACCCAAACTCGACCAGGACCTGAAGACTGGTGCGGTCAGCCCAACTGATTCACAGCATGGTCGATGTGCGCTGCTAGATGCGCACCAAGGCATGCAAAATGCTTCTTCAGCCGTGACAGCGAGCTGCCGCAGTGGCGTTACTACCCCCTTGCCTGCCCACTGCCAGAACAACTATCGAGGGAACAACCCATGACAGCAGATGCGAGCGTTCTTGAATCTATTCAAGCAGTGGATACCGCAGTTGCCCGCGAGGTGGCCACCTTGTGGCCCAACCTGTTCGGACCCGGTGTGTTCGTTCCGCTGAAGATCGGCATCGACAAGATCCTGGCCATCGACGCCCAGCGTCGGGGCTCCGAATTGACGCGGGCGAAGATCCGCCTTTTCTTGGGGTGGCATGTGAGGCGAGCCCCATACCTTGAGGCAGTGAAGCAGGGCGGACCTCGCCACAGCATCAACGGTGCGGCCGAAAACGCGCGGACCGTTACCTCAGCCAATGCGGCATACGCTCAAGAAAAGCTCCAGGCCTTACTGAAGCGCGATGATGTGCCGTCCACAGAGCACTATGACGGCGAGGAGGGAATGTCTTGGTGGAACGGCCTCGACCGCCGCGAACGTGCGAAGTGGATGAAGGCTGCAGGTGACACGGGCGTACCCGCTGATGCCTGGAAGGCGTTCAAGGCTGGGCTATCGGCGTTGAAATGATGTTTTTTTGAACGGGAGCATTGAGTGGGACGAGTAAGACACCGGAGGCACGGCAGGAGGAGAAGCGCTGAGCGGCAGGGGACAGTCATCGTCGTCGCGGGCATTGTCTTGATACTGTGGTTCCTGTTTCGGTGAGGGCATTCGCCCCACAACAGAATGTTGATGACACCATCATCTGCGCCAGTATCAGCAGGCAGTGATTTGCTGCCGCAAGAGCGCATCTTCTACCGTGACCGCCTGCGTGAGGCTCGGTACGCCGCTCTGGCCGATGCTGAAGGGTTTGGGGCCATTTGCTTTGCCCTCGAAGCTCTGGGGCTCCGACTCCTGAAGAAACAGGCAGCTTTGGGGTCATACAGGGAAAAGATTGCTGAGCAAGCACTGCATTCCCTTGTCCTCGTGGACATGGCCGCTGTGTTTCCGTCGAGGTTCAAGTCGTTCGAAGCGCTCTACACGATTGTCAACAATGCACGCAATGACGCGATGCACACGGGTGCCTACGCACGGCATGCTACCGAAGCAGCCATTGAGTTGTGCATCGGACTTGAGGAGGCCTTGATGGCAGAAGTTGAGCAAACAGTGGGCAACCTGATGGTTTCATCGCCCATCACTGTTGAGCCGTGGCAACCAGTGGCTCATGCGCGGCAGCTCATGCTGATGCACTCGTTTTCCTTCTTGCCTGTGAGACTGGGTGAAGCATGGTGCCTTGTGTCTGAGCTGGGGCTGGCCAAGTACCTCAGCCTCGGTGCACGAAAGGCGCGACTGTCGGAGTCAATCGCAACCGCCAGTGAACGCGGCATGGAGGTTGTGGTGATCGAGGGCAGGGGGCTCCTTAGAGCTTCGATGCCTGTTGGTGACGTTCTTGCCGGCGCTCGTGTACAGGACGGGCCCATGCTCTGGCTTGTGGTGGAGGAGCAGCATCCAGAACGGCTTGCAGGGGTTCTTTCCCCATTTGAATTGATGTAGGGCGCGGGAATCCAGCCGGTGTTCAACACCGTCACTGTCGCTCCTGAATTTCGGGTTTGGTGTTGATGTAAACAGGCCTGTCACGCCCAGCGGAGCAGGAGTAGCGCCTACTCCGCAGCGTCACCGTTGATGCTTGATCCGTAGCTGACCGGGAGGCTAGTTCAGTGGTGACACCTGGCATGGGAGAGCAGGGCCCATTTTTTACTTGATCAAACGCGTTTTCGACAACTTGTCCACAAGCGCATAGCTCAACGGTGACATGAGTGTCTCTGTATTAAAAGAAGGCATTAAGAAGACATTAGCGCCTGAGGACAATTGAACTAAGTGCCTGTTTTCCTTGTAGTTTCAGGGTGACGCTGTCACCGTTGAACTCGTGGATGTCACCGTCGCACTACGTCGTGCGTCACCCATAAACTGGGGGCAACTTCCGATGTCACCCTTCCACTAGATGAGGGTGTCACCATTGGACTATGTGGCCTTGGGAGGGTGTGGGGTCCGATTCGGGCCACTTTCTGAAGCCGGTATGCCCTTTTGTCACCGTTGCACTATGCCCTGGGCTGCAAAGAGTGTCACTGTTGAGTTGTCGGTGTCACCGTTTGACTATGTCGAGGCCAGTGTAAGGATGGCCGCGTCACCCTTGAACTATGGAACGTCACCGTTAAGCTATGCCTTGTCACCGTTCCACTATGGACGCGCGGGGCACAGGCACCGCACACTCGCGCTTGCAGAAACCCACGCCCGCCCATGAAACCTCGATCTAGTGCAACAGTGACAGACACCAGCCAGCTTCAGCTGCCCATCTGGCCCCAGGATCTGCGCGGGTTGCCCAACGCCTTTGCCAGGTCTGCCCTTTTCACGGTGGCCAACATGCGCAAGGGAGAGCGCAAGCACATGAAGCGATCACTCATCGCCACGGTGTCTGGCATCAAAATCGAGTACACAGGGGAAGAGCTTAGGCAGGACGACGAGGACTGCTTCCTTCAGATTTTGCACATTGCTCGAAACCAGGAGCTGGGCACGGCTGTCCGGTTTACAGCGTATTCCATGATCAGCGAGCTGGGCTGGACGAAAAACACGTCGAGCTACAAGCGGCTGGTGGACTGTCTGGACCGCATGAAGGCTTCCTCCATCACGCTTACGGTGGCCGCAAAGCAAGGCGGGCAAGAAGGCTACTCGGGCTCTCTCATTCGGTCGTTCAGGTGGCGCGAAGAGGGCGATGGACAGACACCCATGCGCGAGTGGGAGATCCTGCTGGAGCGAGAGATTATCAGTCTGTTCAATCCGCACAGCTACTCGCGCTTGGACTGGAAGATGCGCCTCAAACTTCCGGCGCTGGAGAAGTGGCTGCATTCGTTCTATCACACCCACGCGCAGCCGTTCCCGTACAAGGTTGAGACCATCCACGGGCTTACGGGCTCCGAGATTGCCCTGAAGGACATCCGCAAGTTCCGCTACAAGCTCAAGAAGGCGCTGGAGAACCTGGTCGAACACGGTTTTTTCGCCAGCGCCATGATTGATCCGCGCACGGACCTCGTCCACGTTCTGCGCAACCGCCAACACATCTCCATAGTCGAACGGTGACACTCTGAGCGCGTAGACCGCTCCCATACGGCGACGGGCTACGTGATGGGTCATACCCATGGAGTGGTCCGTGCCGATGACGATCTATGAACGCTTCAGTGGATGGTCGCAATCCATGAAAGGTAAGCTTGACGAAACGAAAGCACCGTCCACCGAAAGATGCGCCACCGGCCGATAGCAGTCAGTTCCTCTCAAGGTCAAGGTTCCTTGACCCGGTCACTTTCAAGTGTCCATGCGAGGGCGAAAACCCCAACTGCGTTCACTGCAATGGCAGCGGTCGAACCTCACGGCAAGTGGAGCTGCGGTCAAACCGTACCCTGTCACTCGATCACCCCTCTACCGAGCCTTTTCGGAGCAAGAGAGAGCGGCTGTTTGAGATCCAGATCAGCAATGAACTTCCGTACCTGAGAGATGCATACCTGCGGCAAGAGGATGCGAGCCAGGTGCTTTTCTTCACCTACCTCCGGCGTGTGGCTTTGGCGCTCGAAAACACCTCCGCGTCTAAGGGGTTGATTTGGCTACCTGAGTTGTGGGGTGATGGAGACCTTTCGAGTCTTGCAAGCCGCCTGGGCGGTGGCGGGAAGATCAGCGAAGACATCCGCATCCTGGCCAAGGCTGCGCGGTCCTGTCTTGACATTGTGAAGAAGGCCGCACGAGCTAAAAGCAAGGCAACCGGCGCTGGTCAGGAGCAACCGCGCAGGGTTGTCGGTAGGGATAGCCAATTGCTGCGTTGCCCCCACTGCGGCACCATGATCTACAACCAGGACCAGCACAACATGCTGTTCCACCGAGGTCTGAGGGCACAGCCGAAGCGCGTGAAGCCACCAAAGCCTGAGGCACAAGCCCCAGCGATCAAACCTCTGGGGGTAGCGCCAGCACCAGCCGCGCGAGTACCAGCAAAAGCGAAGCCCCGGAAATCGGCCCCTATCACCAAGGTGCGGACGAGCCCCACGTCCACAAATGTCAAGGACGTGGAGAAGGGGCGAGCCGACACGGGACCAGTGGAGCGCGACATGGATGCGCGGCGAACATGGGGCGGCAGGTTCCGGGACACCGATGGCACCTTTGGCTCCCATCCACTGCATGACAGCATGGATGATGAGTCGAACGCCGGGTGAAGTAGCGGACTAGGCCTGATGAATGCAAACTGCAGTGGGGAATGCGCGGGAAACCCATGCTTCTTTGGCTGTCTCAACCATAAAAGGCACCTCTGATGCACCAATGGCCCGCGCGACAGTGAGCCTATGGTTGCCGTCAGAGACCAACCCTTTGTCAAGACTGCCGTGCTTCACAAGAAAAATTGGCGAAAGCGCTGTGCCTTGAGCCCAGGCATCGATGACACCCGCAATCTTTGAGCGAACATGAATATTATTCGACCAGAGGGTGTTCGATTCATAAAACTCCGGTCGGTCTAGCCCAGCCCAAAGTTCACCCATCTGGCAGTTGTAGATGCTCAGTCCAGATGACACGATTTCCTGGTGAATGTCATTGAACGAGATTGACGCAGGGGAGGCATCCCACTTCGGGACAATGGCAGGCATTTTATTTCTGTATTTGCGGATCAGTTTTTCAGACGCTGCAAATTCCTCCAGCGCTTTTTCTCGTTCCGCCATAACGCTTTCAATAGAGATCATGTTGGCTCAAGGCATGCGCCTGAGTTTTGCGTTTAAACACTTAAACCGTTGATTTTCAAACAGTTTTTTCTGCATGGGCTCTTGCAGAGCGACTGCATTTAAACACTCGCTCAGGGAGATAGCCAAGTAGGGCAGAGGTGTGGATTGCCTTCATGTGCGGACCGTAAGCGTCATCTTCTCGGCGAGCACCAGCGCCCACTTCGAGCCGTAGTCCGCAGAACCCCGCGCGTAGCGCTCCGCAGCAGCGACCTGCTCCAATGTCGGTGCATGTAGGCCGTGTTCTGCCGCATAGCTGCACGCTGCGCGGTGGACGGCCTCCAGCTCCAGCCTGATCCACTCCTCCACGTCGCGGCCCTTGCGGTGCGTGGCTTCTTCCTGGAAGGCGTCGTAGAGCACGCTGGCCGGGGCCTGTCGGGGCCTGAAAAAGTCGTGTTCGATGGTCATGGCATCCTTTGTCCTCTCTGCGCGATCATAGGCAGAGTGAATGATGGCCGTTCTCGGCGGGCCCTGATGAGGTTGATCGCCCCTAAGCCCCAAACACCAGAATCGCAACGCTCGCTGCGAAGTTTGACCTTAACCATGGGGTTGCACTCTTTTCGAAGAGAGCGCTTAGTTTTAACCCCGACCACCACCGCAATGAGTCAAAAACGAATAGTTCGTTGCGGTTGGCTTGTGGCCCGAGTCCATAATCGCTAGAATCTAAGCGATCATTGCGATATAGGAGTGCGACCATGCTGATACCAGTAACGTCAGTTGAAACGGTGGGTGCGGCCATCCGCGCTATGCGCAAGGTCAGCGGCATCCGTCAAGATGATGTTGCAGGCGTAAGCCACATGTTCCTGCGCGATCTGGAGAAGGGCAAAGAGACCGTGCAGTTCGGGCTCGTGCTCAAGGTGCTCGATGAACTGGGCATCCACATGTTGCTGGAGGTGCCGGAATCACAGGAACAAGCAGTGGCGATGGCTATGAATCGCCTCATGGGCCGTATGGCGCCTATGGCCCGCATCGTGCACACCCGGACCATAAAGAAGGACGGCGAATGACCGTCCGCACGCTCCAAGTCCTCATCAACGGTGCCCTGGTGGGCACGCTGCGTGATGCGGACAACATCTGGGCGTTCCAGTACGCCAGCACCTGGCTGGAAAGCCCCAGCGCATTTTCGCTGGCCCCCTCCATCCCTTTGGTCAGCGAATGGCAGGTGGACGGCGCATCGGTGCGGCCCGTGCAGTGGTTCTTTGACAACCTGCTGCCCGAGGAACTGATGCGCCAGGTACTGGCAAAAGAGGTGGAAGTCGAGTCCACGGATGCTTTTGGCATGCTGGAGCGCATGGGCATGGAGTCCGCTGGGGCTCTGGTGCTGCAGGCAGAGGGCGCAGCGCAAGCCGAAAAGGGCACGCTGCCGCTTTCCTGGAACGACCTGTCACAGCGCATCCGCAACCTGCCCAGGGCATCACTGAACAAGGACGCTCCCAAGCGCATGTCTCTGGCCGGGGCCCAGCACAAGATGGTGGTCCTCTTCGACCCCGAGCGCAAGGAGCTGAGCGAGCCCCTGAAAGGCACACCGTCCACCCACATCCTCAAGCCGAACTCCACGGCCGAGGGCTACCCCAACTCAGTGATCAACGAGACGTTCACCATGTTGCTGGCCGCGCGCCTGGGGCTCAACGTGCCTGAGGTCTGGAACTTGTACCTGCCAGAGGCTGCGTTCATCATCACGCGCTTCGACCGCGAACCAGGGCCAACCGAGCCGATCCGCCTGCATGCGCTGGACGGCATCCAGGTGCTCAACGAGCCCGCCCACAACAAATACACCAGCGCGACCCTTCCAAAGCTCAAAGTCCTCATCGGCCAGTGCCGCAACAAGGCGCTGGCGCGCATGGAGGTGTACCGCTGGATCGTCTTCAACACGATGGTGGGGAACTCGGACGCGCACTTGAAGAACATCTCGTTCCTGGTGGACCATGACGGCAAGCGCGTGGCGCCTTTCTACGACCTTCTGTGCACCGCGGTGTACCACACGCGGGTGTACAGCGACGACGCTGTGGTGTGGCCCAACGAAAAGCTGGCATCCCCCATTGCTGGAGCGAACTTCTTCTCGGACGTGACCTACGAAAAGCTGATCGATACCGGCATGGAACTGGGGCTTCCCAAGTCCACCGCAGCGCGAGAGGTTGGAAAGATCGTGGGCAAGCTGCAAGATGCCGCCGACGAGATCGCAGCAAAGCTGGAGGGCATCATGCGCGATCCAGGCGCCCCGCAAGGCGCTCCGACCAGAGAGACTATGGGCGCTGAAACCCATCTGCTGCGCTCCATCTGCAAGATCGTGATCGCGGACATGCTGGCGCGTGTGCGCTTGCCAACCCACCCGTGAAGGAGCCCCGATGACCAAACCTTTCAGCGTCAGCGCAGCCGTTCCGAAACCGAGCCGTCGCAACCCCTTCAAGGCAGGGGGACAGCCCGCCCGCCAGTTCGAACAAATGCGCAAGCTCTACGCTGAGGGCCACCGCGACCTCTTGCGCTTGGGACCGGCACGGTGCATGGGCAACAACATGGCCGTGGCCTTCTGGCGGGGCTACGACAGCACCCCACCGCACACCATTGCCAAGGACACCCCCTTGTGGGCCTGCTATCGGGCGGGGCAGGCCCAGCGTCTGCTGGACGATGAGCAGGACCGCTATGTGCCGCCCCGGACCAATTCCATCGTGCAGGTGGAAGCCCACGCAGGTGCTCCCCGCTGACGGGCGCACCATGCCCAGATGGAGCGAGTCCTGTGAGCACTGACCTGAAGCCCCAGCGCAAACTTTCCGCCACTGAACAGGCAGCGCTACGCGTGCTGCAGGAGCAAGGCGGCTCCCTGATCGAGTGGCGCGTGCCCGAGACCACCGACAAAGACCCGGTGTTCGGCACCATCACCCCCGGCATGCCCGTGTACCGCAAGCTGGAGCGGCAGGGCTTGGTGTTCTTCACGGAAGAAGACCCGTTTGACCTTCCTGGCGACCCGCTTGACGGCTTCCAGTTTTCCAGCGAGATCTACCTGACGGACGAAGGCAAAGCGGTGCTCCGCTCAGCGGCATAAATCCATCAATACATTCATATAGCTATTGCATTGCAATTAATTGCAATTGATAATTGCAGCAACTGCAATTCAATACTATGAATCCTTCCCACCTGTGTGATGCCCGCTGCGGCGGCATGTCGCCCGACACCCTGACGCCGGTCCCGAGTCTTCAACCCGTGCCCGTTGTCACCGAGGAATCGGCCTCTGACGAGCTGGTAGAGGCTCCCCCGCATCAACTGAAATCTGCCGGGATTGACCAGGTGCTGGGAGCGCTTCGGGCTGGGGGCTCCATCACCAAGCTGCCCAGCAGCTTCTACAGCGGCGGCTACAGCTACACCCATGTGCTAACGACGAAGCGTGGTACGCAGTACCGCGTGAGCAAGCAAGTCATGCGCTGGGTGCCAGACACCGCGATTGCTGGCCAAGCGCAGCCCTGACCCATTCACCAAAAGCAAATCGCAAGTCATTGATTCTGATTGTGATTTCGAAAATTTGAACAGCGGCAGCACCAAGGGCTGGCACGCACACCAGCCTCACGCACACGTTTTGGAGAACCAATGTCCCTGACAGTCAGCCCCGAACTCATCGCCGCAACGAACTCCAGCTTGCTTCAAACCTATCGCGAAGATGCTGACAGAGCCCGCCGCGACGTGGAGATTCACACAGCGAAGTTGAGCGATGAGGGCATGAGCGACCTGATCGCTGCGGCCCGTGCTGTGGAAGACAACAAGACCGAACGCGCACTCGAATCCATTTTGCTGGCCAGGGCTGGCAAGTTCGACAAGCCGGTACCGAATTTCAAGGCTTTCCAGGCGGTTTTGCTTGAGTTCATCAAGGCTGATCTGATCGACGGGTGGATTTACGTGACCGGCCCCGATGGGAAGCTGTACCCCCAGCTCGTGACGGATGTCACCTTTGAAAGCGGCCAGGACTATCGGCGCAACGGGACCCCAATGGTGATGATTGCGACCGCCAGCTACGGGTTCAGCCGCGACGGCAACTACAAGCCCACTTTTGGCGTGTTCACGCGCCGGCATGCGTTCCATCCCCAGATCGTTGCAAAGCGCCGTGTCGCGGACATTCTGGCCGAGCAGGGTATCTACAAGGAAACGCCAGCACTGAAGGCGGCGCACCAAGAGAGCCTGAAGCTGCACTACGGGGGTATTCAAAGCGCCTTTTCTCAGCAATTCCGCATCAAGGGGAAAGCCTTCCACTCGGAGTCCCGTGACGGCAATGATGGCGATGACCTGACGGGGCGCCGAGTGATCCACGATCTCGATGCCGGGGACTACGAAGCCGTGGTGCGCCATACAGACTCAGCACTATTCGATGCGGATGATGGCGTGGGCCAAGTGCCAGAGCATCCAGTGGTCAGGGTGTTTGACTTGAGCAGCCACGGTTTCTACTGGGTTCACGCGGACAACATGGAGCCCTACGTCTACGACGAATCGCTACGCCACAAGCTGGTCCTGCCCGACACTCACCGCGATCTGTTGGACGTTCTCACCACGGACCTCGATGCCTTCGTGAACGACATCATCGAAACCAATAGCGCCACCAACGTGATCTTGTGCAAAGGCGTGGCGGGCGTCGGCAAGACGCTGACGGCCGAGGTGTACGCCGAGCTGATCAACCGGCCCCTGTACGCCATCCACGCGGGCACCTTGGGCACCACAGCCGAGGAGATCGAAAAAAACCTAAAAATGGTCTTTGACCGTGCCACGCGCTGGGATTGCGCGCTGCTGCTGGATGAGGCGGATGTGTTCGTGGTCAAGCGCGGCGACAGCATCGAGCAGAACGCCATCGTGGCTGTGTTCCTGCGAGTGCTGGAGTACACCAAGGCGCTGATGTTCATGACCACCAACAGAGTGGACGACATTGACGACGCCATCATTTCACGGTGCGCGGCCATCATCGAATTCGCCGTTCCGGGTGCGGAGCATGCAGCGGCCATTTGGAAGGTGATGGCAACCCAGTTCAAAGCCGATTTGTCCCTCGATCTGATCGCCCAACTGGTGGACCTCTTCCCAGGCATTGCTCCGCGCGACATCAAGATGCTGCTGCGGCTGGCATTGCGCGTCTCGAAGGCCCACGGCGAGCCCCTCGATGTGGCCACGTTCCGCCGCTGCGCCATGTTCCGTGCCATCACCATGAAAGCCGAAGCCTGAGCCATGACCAACCACCCAGTGGCGCACACCGACGCTGAAGTCCACTCTCTGGGACGGTTCCAGACCCTTCAGGCGGGCCAGTATTGGCGCTCCCTTGTCAACGTGCCCGAGGAGGGCATCGATGCGGGCATGGTGCTGCTGATCCAATCTATTCGATTGGTGGATGACAAGCCCCATACGGTAGTTCTGCGCCCCCACCCCCTCAAGTTGGGCCAGTCCCTGTATCTGGAGATCCCTCAGGAGGAGGGCGGCACACTGCGGTCATGGTTCCGCTACGCCGAACACCGTTTCCTGCTGGACGACTTCCTGTCCCGATTTGAGTTCGAGCCAGACCACCAGAAAATCCGAAATGCAGAGGTGCAGGCGGTGCAGGCACGCATCGGCGCGCTTCAAGACGAGCTGGTGCAGGGCCAGAGCAACCCGGCCCTGATCGCCGCCCTCGTGCACGAAAAAGAGGCCGAGAAAGCCGCTAAACAGGCCCAGGCCGAGAAGCAAAACGACTCTGAGCCCCACGCTGGCCAAGAGCCCCCCAAGCTCCCCGCGCAGCTGGAGCCTCCCGTGAATGCCGCCGAGGTGGTGGACATGGCCACTGGTACGGTTGCTCAGGCCATCGAGGGCGGACTATCGCCGGAGCGGATGGCCGCGCTGCGCGCCGCTGCGAATCGCCAGCACGAGATTGCCACCGTGCGGGCCCAGTGGATCGAGGGCAAGACAAAGGAAATCGCCAACGTCATCCAGCAGCTCACACCCTTTTACAGCGAACAGGCTGCAGCAGCCCTGGCGCAGACCGAGGACGTGCGCGCCTTTGTGTCGGATCTCCTGAGGGGGATTGAGTCGCTGGACCTGTACCTGGGCAAGGATGTGGAGGTGCAGACGGTGCGAGAAGGGAAGGGGGCTTCCCGCGAGGTGCCTCTGACCTTCGTGCAGCGCAAATTGCTGGCCGACGAGGAGCTGGCTGTCTGGGCGGATGTGGACGAGAGGTTCGACCACACAAGTGACGATCAGCTTTTTGACGCGCTGCGCGAGCATGACGGCCTGGTTGAGCAGATCTTCCCCACCGAGCGCTGCGTGCTGGTGATGGCAACCACACGGCGCAATATCGACTATGGGGATTCGTGGTCGAACATGGCCCGCAATGCCCAGAACAAGGTGGTGTACCTGCTGGTGCGCGACGGCATGAACATCCACCGGGTGTTTTCGCCCGTGGAGTCCCACCTGGGGGCTGACAGGCTGTTCCCGACGCAAGACGATCAGGATGGGGTTTTCCGGGGGCTCGACGGCACCCGAATCAAGTTCGAGGACGTGGCCTACACGGACCACCTGCGCAAGCATGAGCGGTTTGCCTTGCACTTCAAGCGTTTTCTGCTGCTGGCCTGCGGCCTCGACCACCGGCTGAAGCTATTCGGCGACTTCTACGAGGGTCCCGAGTCGCTGGACTTCGTTTCCATGGTGTTCCAAGAGCGGTATTGCCGGTTCCTGCATGACGACGACGCCAGCACCATGATCGCGGGTGGCACCAAGCGTCCGGGATTTGAGGAATGGCTCTCCAGCATGAACGGCTACCTGCGCTCCGGTTCGCGGGTGCTCTGCAACTGGTACAGCCTGATGACCCCGCAGACGGCGCCGGGGGCCTGCAAGGATCTGTACGGGAGCAGTCGCGAAGGTGTTCATTTCACGTCCAAGCCGCTCGCGCGGGTCGAGTGCGCCGTTGTCTACCGCGAGGTCGACCAACTGTGCGTGGACGTGCGGGTGCAGAAGGACACGTTTCGCAGCGACCGGAAATTCAACTGCAAGGTGTCCCTGCTCAAGCTGCGGCGCTCGGACTGGTCAGGCGATGAGGTGCCGTTCCTGGTGCTGGATGCCGTTGATCCGGTTGACCTGCGCTGGTACATCCAGCACCGGGGAACGCGGGCGAGGCATCTGGAGTACATCCGGTTTTTCAAGCGGGCGCTGAAGCTCATCGAGAGCGACCGTGCGTCCGAGGCCGGCGCGAGGGCCCAGCTGCTGCAGGCCTTGCGTGATGGCGGTGTCGGCGAAGTGGCAGAGCGCTCCACGCTGGTCGACCGCGCGGTGATTGCATGGCGTGCAGCGAACCGGGGCCAGGCGCTGCCGCAGTTCGACGGCGCCAGCCCCGCCGATGCCAAGGCCTGGAAGTCGCTTCTGGACCAGATGTTCGTGATGGCGGGCGACGGCAAGGAGGACACCCGCAAGGCTGACGCCGAGGCCTTGGCGCGGAGGCTGGGCTACGAGCCCCTGCGGCTGGTGCTCTCTGGCGATGCGAAGTACATGCTTTACGCAGCGCCCAAGGACGACGAATGCGACAACCGGCTGGAGCCCCACGCTTGGGTGCACCGGATCAGCCTGGAACGGGGCTCAGAGGGGTTTTCTGAGGTGCGACGCCGCTGGGAGATCCTGCCCGAGCGTGATGCCTCGGTCACCGTCTTGGCCCAGTGGCCCGATCCCCTGGGGTGGACGGCACGGCGCAGCCGGTTTGCCAGCATCGGCCGCAAGGCAAGCATCTTCGCGGTGGTGGAGGAATGGCGCGAGCAGCTCGCTCCTTTCACCGCGCCCATGGATGAGGCTACCTTTGCCCACACCATTGCGCAGTGGCGGCGCTCCCGCGAAGGCATGAAAAGCAATGGCTACGTGAGGGTGATGCAATTGGCCATCCCCTTTGCCGCCGTTCTGCATGAGGGGCTGGTGTGGTACCTGTGCGTTGGATCGACGCAGCCTCAGGTGTTGATGTCCCGCTTCGCGCCGAGTCAGAAGTCCGTGGAGGATTTCAAAGCCATCTTCGTGAAGTCCTACGGGGACAAGAGCAGAGGCCGTGCGTTCTTCAATGGGAACCCTGATCACCCCGCATGGGGGCTCTTCGCAGTCTCTGCCGCCGACTACCTCGACCATGACGGGGTGTTCGTTCACGATGACATGGGCGTTTCGGTCGAAAAACTCGCAGGGGGCTCCATCAGTCCGCTGTTGGGGGATTGGTTCGAAGCCTGGCGTAGTCGCTACCCCAAGTCGGCGCTGTGGACAGCACCGGGGGTGGTAGATCCAAACGGACGGCTGTCCCTTGACGCGATCCTGTCCATTGCCCTGCCAGAGGACTACCAGCCAGTGCGGGTGCGAGAGATCACCCTTCGGCCCCACGATGACCCGGACAACACCCCGGAGTACGGGCACTGGTTTGACCTGTCGCCTCTACCGGATGCCGACGTGGATGACGATGGCTCAGGGCGACCTGGAGCCTTTCGCGGCCATGGTGTGCTGGATGAGTTGGTCAAGGGCCCCATATCGAGGGTGCGCGGTGGCTCAGGGTGGTCCAGCACATCCTGGGATGCGATCAGCCCCTCCAAGGCCGTCGCCAAGCTCCAGCGGGAGCACCGCCATGTGGTGGCTGCAGCAAATCTGCCAGAGGCCCCCCAGCCGCCCGAGGGCTTCGAGCGCTGGTATGTCATGCGTTTGAATGAAGGAAGTAGCGTGTAGAGGCGTCGACGAAAATCTCCTTTTGTTCTTCAACAGGGAATGACATGACAGCGCCGCAGCTTTCAATGATCGAACAGATTCGCAAGCACGCACAGGAGGTACAAGAGGAACTGCCTGAAGCATCATGGGAGGACCATATTTACACATTGGCGGTGAGGTTGCTGAACACGACTTTCGGCAAAGACTGGTTAGAGCACCACGTACTAGCCAGTGATGACAAGTCTCCCTTCTTCCGCAATCTCAATGCCGCCGCTGGGGACGACTCGTTCCATCGGGCGCGTGTCGTTGATCTCGCCGAAACCATCCTCAACCTTCAGAAGGTTCCAGGCGTGATCGATGTCCTGCGCGAGATGAAGCTTGGCCACATCGAAGATCGATTTGCTGAGCTGGAGGTGGGCAAGATGCTGGCTTTGGCGGGCACAAAGTTCAATTACGTAACACCTAGTGGCCTTCGCGGCAGCAGCTACGACCTGGAGATCGCGACGCCGGCCGGAGTGGTGTGTGCGGACGTTAAGTGCAAAGTCGAGAGCAACCTCACCCCGAGCGGGGGCGCGATTGTTACCACCCTCAAGGGGGCACGCACGCAGCTGCCAGATGATCAGATGGGGGCGTTCTTCCTCAAGTTTCCGCAGTCCTGGGCACCCGACGGCGACATCAAGCCGCTGATTCCGATGCTGGAGCAAGCTGCTGGCGAATTCTTGCGCGCAACGAGACGCGTCGTAGCGGTCGTGATGTACTTCAACTTTGTCTTGCCCATAGCGGGTGGTCTAGGTGTCTATAACGTGTATAGGCAGGTGCCCAACTCGCGGCACAAGTTCGGAACGGGTGAGGTCTTCGTTCTGCCCCCAGACCACCAGCCGTTCATGGCACCGCGCCCAGACTGGATTCGGTTGGCCGAAGTCTGCAAGTTAGCGCCACCGATTTCGCCCAGCACATGAGCGTGGTCAGTGGTACGGCGCAGTCAATCAGGTAGCCGTGTGCGCGGAAATCGCGTACTGGCAACTACGCGGCCACCCAAGCATTCGCAGCCGAGGCCAGAGGTGTGCAGTGGTTGGGCTATGAATCGGTGAGAGCGCCATGTGAGGCCTGTGCCGTGGCGTTCGAGCCTGAGGCACTTTTCGAGCCTCCTGGCTGTATTGACTCGACTCGCCAGCGCTGGATTTGCCGCAGCAAGATCATGCTGATGGCGAGCGGGATTTCGAAGGTTAACCCAGGTGCACGCTGTGGAGGTGCACTCAGGGGTTAGTCAGCGAGGTAGCCAGCCCTTTTCGGTTTTAATCATTTCGAAAGTGCCTTCGATCACTGGACCTTCGCCCTTGGTAATAGACCGTCCATAGAGGTGCTGATTTGCTGGGATGTTCACAATTGATTTCATTAAAGTCGCATACTGCGCTGGGCAATTGTCCGTCCAATACTTATCGGCCTGTCTTTGAGCTTTACCTGCATCATGAAGAGCGGCATAAAATTTGGCCGCTGAATCCGAGTCGTGCATATTGTAGTCGTCCATACTGACCTTGGGCTCTTTTGCGGAATCGGACCAAAGATTTTCGTATGCAACGTCTTGGACGAAAGCCATCTTATATGAAAAGTCCACAATATAATGGTCGCCTCGGTCGGCTCCATTCGTCTTGGTAATGTCAGTGGGTGTGACCATTTTGCACCCGCTCCAGTATTCATTGATCGGAGCGGTCAAATCTTTTGCTTCGGGAATAGAGGATGGTAGACATCCTGTTAATAAACCAATGAAAACTAATGCGACCGCTTTTTTGGCGTCACTACTGAAAATCCTGTTTTTTTGGCGCATAAATTAGTTTAATGAAATGTCTTGTTACAGTCTACATTGATTAATTGGGTAGTCAATAGCAGGCCGCGCTGTGGGGCCACTGGGCAGTGCCGCTGGCGCGGCTTCAGGGTAGTCAGCGGAGGCAATTTTGAAGGGCAAACGCAAGCGCAGCGCAGCGTCTCCGGGGCCATCCAACAGGCCAGCAAATTGACCACTTGCCAAGCTGGGGCTCAAACAAGAAACCAGGGTTTGAGTCCCAGCGCGAAAGGTCTACGGCCTCCCTTCGCCCCCCAGTCAGGACACGAGGTAGAGGTGTCCAAACTCTGCCTCGTCTTTCTCCTTTGCGCCCACCAGCATAGGCATCATCCAGATCAACTTGCGCAAGGATCGGCCTTGCCCGTGCACCTGGTTGCGCCAGTGCCCCCGGCGCCAGTGTGTAGCCATGCCGCCAACTGTCGGAGCGGCCATGTGCAGGCGGTCCAGCTGTTCTGCGATGCGCTTTCCGCAGATGTGTACCGGAACATAGCCCAAGGCGGATAGCTTGGAACGTGCGCGGGCTTGTTCTTTCCCCACACCAGAGACCGCCTTCTTCAGCAGAGCCTCAGGCGTTCCGGGAGGCCAAGCAGTATCAATGTCGTCTGGGTAGGCAGCGACGTAGCACAGCGCGTTGACGACCAACTGGATAGCGGCTTTATAAACCGGGAACCGGTGCTGCGTGATCTCTTCACGGACACCAGCCATCTTGGAGCTGATATCTACCAGATCCAGGTCCTTCGGAAACTCGCGCCCTGTAGCAGCCGCCTCGGCTTGGATCTCCTTGGTGATGTTTCCTCCAGCCCTTTCCTTGGCCTCTCCGAAGGTGGCAAGTCGCTTCGCCAGTACGGTGTCGATGGCGGTGGCAAGATCCATGGTTCGGAACTCGCCCACGAAGTCCTGGCTGAACTCCGGTTCGGGTCGTACATACCATTTCTCAGATTCCGCGTGGTCCTTTGGAACGGCGGTGATGGTGACACGCAGGTCACCCACCTCACCGCGCTGCTCTACGTAGGCCCCGTCCACCAGCCACCCTGGCTCAAGCTCTAGCTCAGGCTGCGGGCCGAAATGAACATACTGGGAGGCGTATGGCATTCGGATCGTGTTCAGCGGAATGTCGTCAATATCTGTCTTGGACAGCATCTCCGTGAGACTTGGGGGGAAGTCCATGATCTGCCTGCCGGCCTGCACAAATCGGCCATACGCGGTGCACAGAGTTTGCTCAGCGTCCACGATGAGTGATGGCCCCGGGCCATCAAGCGTCAGGCGCCTGGGGTGGTTCATTGCCTTGGCGTTGAGTTCCAGCACGACATGCCCCATTGATTCGTTGAGCTGATCAATGGTCATGAATCCAGTGTGAGGATCTACCCTTTGCCGGTACATCTTGCCAATGGTCTCTGCATAGGTACGGTTGGCCTTGTAGCGCTCCGGGTGGTAGCGGTACATCGGCGGTTCGACTCGTACGTGTGGTTTCGGAGCGCATTCGTAGAAGGCGAGTTCGAATTGGTCGGCCACAAGAACATAGGCCATCACCGGGTCTTCGAAGGATTGGGTCCACCGATCCCACACGACGCGTCCGACCCGCTTATCCTGCCAACCGATTTCCATGGTGACCTCTGGACCATGGTTGGTGACCTTCAGGTAGTCCACATAGTCATTCTTCCCCTTCAGAAACTCATGAAGGTGATCGAACGACTCCACCACCTTGAAAAACAGTGCATCTTGCTCTTTGGTGGCATACCAATTGAATAGATGTTTTAGTTGCTCGTCGCCAGCATCAATATCCAACGGCGGGTCCATCTCAAAGAGTGCCGCGTATGTCTTGCCCAGTAGCGCAACCTTTTGTGGGCTGGTCTGGATCTGACGGGTGTACTCCTTCAAGTCAGAGTTGTAGCGTTCACCAAAAAGAGCTTTTGCACTTTCCATGTCGATTGGCCCACCTTGTGGCTGCTGTTGTTGCGGCATGCTTCGTTTCTCCAGATTCTCAAACGGTAGGGCGTGAGGTGCTCGGAATATCATTCCAGGTTTGGCTCAATTCACGCATTTTCTCAACCATCTTGGCCGGGGCCTGGCGGGGGAGGTAAAACCGTATTCCTGCTCTCCTGGATACCGCGTTTGTCAAATCGTCTTCACGGTGCCGCCCGTGGGGCTCACGAAGAAAGTGCCCTTGAACCCGAGCAGGCGCAATAGGTACTCGCGGATGAGGTCGTTCGCAGCATCGTATTGAAGCTTCTGCTGTGCATGCGTCAGGCTTGCCACGCCCGTGTGAATCACCTCGTTTCTGAGGTCAACCAGCGCTTGCAGGTTGGGCGCCATGCCCACTGCGCCAAACATCAGGATCATCATGTCTTTGAAGCCGATTTGGGCTTTCGTCACCGGGTCCTTGAACTTTCCACCTTTGAAGACGTACTGCTGCTGCATCGCGTAGGTTTGCTTCATGTTCTCCAACAAAACAAACATGAAAACCAACTTGCATTCCATGGGGAGGCCTGGGCGAGCTGCCTGGAGCATGTAGTCGATGGCCACGCGCAGGCTTCGCGCGTTCTCCAGCGTCTTGAATGCAGGGTAGGTCTGGTCCACGAATTCACGAATAGCGGCTCCATCCGCTGGCTCTATGACTGGATCAGTGTTTTGCCCCGCGCGATTGATGCTTGTCAGCAAGCTGGGCCCGGAACCATCGGGATAGTGATGTCCGTAGCAGGCGACCTGTGATTGCGTTGCGAAGGCAAGAAGCCAACAGATGCGCTCAATCGATTCAAGGGTTGAGTCTTTCTGCGCTGCCGTCACGTTCTCGACAAGGATCTCAGCCAACTGTTCGCTCATCGTCTTCATGACGAACTTCTGGCCGTCGCATGTGAAGACCAACGTGTCGCGGCTAGCCTTTCCATCCACCTCATCGCTAAATGACTCCCCTTGAACTTTGGTATTCATGACAAATGCGCGGAGGTTGGTCATACGGTTGGCCTTATGTGGGTGTGGGGTGATTTAACCCTGCACAGTCTAATGACCACCTCTAGCCTTCGTTCCATCGGGCGCCCGCCCGAAAGCCTTCGGCGTATGCGTTCTTGACGATTTCTTCGATGGCCTCTTTCCCGAGCCCCGCTGCTAGGGCCGTCTCAATCATCGGACTCGCGTCGGAAGTCGCCAACCATTGTTTGGCAATCAATTCTGAGGCGAGATGAATGCTGCCTTCCTCATCTGTCTCCTCTTGCGACATCGGTTCAAGAGTGTCAAACCAATCGTCAAAATCTTCCCAGATTTCACTTCCAACATACCCAGGGTGGAACATGGCCGGGTCGTGGGTGGAAATGGCGAGAGCCAGCGCAAGATCGCTGGGGACTGCTATCGGGCCTTGGAAATTATTCAGTACGTTGCGACTAAGTGCTGACTCAGCTATGCCCCCTTTTTTGAACAGGATGATCGTGAGTTCACCTAAATCGGGGAGAAACAGGAGCACCCTGTACCCGTCAAAGTTGGTTGTGGGGCTCACTGCCTCAAAGCAGAATGCAACGTTTCCCTGGTCAGTCATGGTGTTGTAGACACACGCGACGTTTTCCTCGGTGTCTGCTACCAGCAAACATCCTCCCTCAGGTCGTAGGGTGGGCCTGGTGTCGTCGTCATCGCCCAGATACAGCATTTCGCAAATCGATTCGTACTCATCCTCGCCTATGGGGCCTTGGACCGAAAGCCACGACTGCAGTTCGGACTGTGTGACACCAACTTCCTCGCAGAAGGCGTTCGCTCCAGATGGCCACATCGACATGATCGCTTTCACGGCCGGAGCTTCCGAATCCAGCCATACCGGCTTAACGAAGGCCCTGCGCTTTGCGGGAGCCGAACGCACAACAACTGCGTCGGCATCCCAGTCCGCGTGTACTGAGGGTTGCTCATGCAGGTAGCCCTGACCCCGGTGAAGCCAGTGCTTGAACATTGTGAGGTCGGCTTGTTTCATGCCGGGGCGAATGCCCGCCGCCATGTTCTCAATGGTTTTTGTATCAAACGCGACGAGCGCGGCGTTTGCGTCCAAAAGGGACTGTGGGAGGCTTTCCCCCGTTCCTCTTCCCGCGAGGGCGGCATAGGCAACATCCAGCGTTGAGGTGGAATAGGCTGCGAGGGCTTTGGCCTGCGTCGGCGGCTCGCACTGCACACCGATTGATTTGGCCCATTGGACGAAGCCTCGGTCTGAAGCCAACAGCCCCGGTTTCATCTCCAGCCGCAGGGGCATCCCGAGCACTCGTTTCAAACCCCACGCTTGGGCGAGAAAGTGAGATACGGAAATGGGGGCTGCGGCGTCAACAAGCAACCGGGTCTGGCAGCGGAAGGCGGGGACCACGATGCTGTACACCAGCACAGGTCTGAGCTGCTGGGACTGCATGCTTCCAGCGGAGCTTTCATAGAGAGCGAGACGGTATTTTGGATCGAGCCCCACGTTCCTCGCCTGCTCAATGAGCAGGTACTGCAGTTCTGCGTCGTAGATCTTTGTCGCCATTGGCATCACTCCTCTGTCTGATTCTCGCCGCATCACGCCTCCAATCTCCTCATTTGCCCCGACCAAGGGTGACGACTATTCCGCACTTCAAACGCGCAGTCGCCAATGGGCAGTCCCTTGGGTCATCTTTCGAGGTGTGACGGCTTGGATTTCTTCTGAACGCATGTGCGTGGCACATCTTGAGTTTGCGCCTGCTAATTATGCTAATATCATTAATAAATTAGCGAAAGCATCGAAAATGGACGATCAAACCAATACGAGAGGCGCGGAGCTGAGTGCAATTCGACTTGCGAATTTGAAGATCCTGAAAGAAGGTATGACGCAGCAAGAGTTTGGAATGATGGTCGGATTTTCACAATCCGCAATTGCGCAGTTCCTGACCGGAAGGATGCTGATGAGTCGTTCGTCCTGCGAGCGCGTGGAGAAGGTCCTCAATCTCGCGAACGGCACCATGGATAAGGAGGGCGGTGTATCACCGTCAATGGTGCAGGAGTTTTTGACGCGGATGCATGCACAAGATTCAAGTTCGGAAGCGGCGACTGCAAAAGCCCCAATCCAGGCGAAAACTCTGCCCTTCACGGTTCTTCCCGCAACGGCAATGCACTATGTTTTGCTCGACTCTCTGGCCAAGCTGCTCGCGTCAGGCCAAGTCGGCGATGACCAGTGCAGAAAATTGCTCACCAAGTTCACTCTGATGCGCGCGGGAAGGAATGGACAGCGGGATGCAGAGGTGGATGGAATCCTCGCGCGGCTGGCCATCAATGAATTCCGCGTCGTCTACACGGGCGAGGGCCAGCAAGAGGAGGCTGTCAACCGGCTGAATGATGAGTTCGATCCAGCTTTTGCATCCTCCGTAAGCCGCTATTTGGTGGATGCAAGCCAGATGCCCGAAGAGATGAGGCGCGAATTTTGCAAGTTGGTGGGATCGTGAGGGTGCCGCAACCCCGCATCGATGTGACGGTTGTGAAAGACTCCAGTGACGCCTTGGTAGCGGCGCGGAGCGCGCTTTTGCAGGTGGATCTGATAGCAACAGTCGTGGACGTGTCTGCCGCGAGCGACCCCTCGGGCGTGAAAACCAAAATCACTTTGTCTGAAATCACCGATGGGCCCAACGGTGGCCAGCGTGGGGCTCGCACGCTCATGGTGATGGAAAGCTACCAGGCTGTGTGCATGCTTATCAAACACGCGGAAAACAATGAACGCACCTGACCCCAGCGCGCAAGCCACTTTGGCAGACACGTTGAAGCTGCTGGAGGAGGTGTCCCAGTATCTCAAGCGACTTCCGCATGTCCCAGTCACGGCCCAAATGGTGCGCAAGATCGATGCGCACCTTGAGAGCCCCCAAACCATCTCCGCACGCCGACTGGCCAGCGAGCACGAGCGTGCGCAAGGGGCTCGAAGCGCGGTTTTTTTGGACCCGCTCGGGGTTCCGCTGGTCGAGCTGGAGGTGTATGCAGATCGGGTGACTCTTCAAATCACCCCGGATCACCACTTCCGCTCAGTTGCGATTGCACGGCTTCAGGCCAGGGATGTGTTGGAGTTGCCGCTGGTGCCGCTTCGCAGAGGGCGCGGCGCCAGGTTTTTTTGACTCGCAAGCAAGAGTTCTGCTTTGCGATCTTTCAAAACTTTTCACCAGTCTTAAAGCGCCATAGACACTGCCAGCAATGGGTTTATTGCTATCATAAACCGTATTTGGATTACATGACGCGCCCCTAGCGCGGGCCCGACCTTGCTTGGGTTCGGGGTATCAAATCGCGAGTGCTTCGCACTACAAAAAGGGCGCGCCGTGGGGGAGTAGGGCGGTGCGCAACCGCAGCAATGGTCGCGCGTTTATACTGTGGTTATGTCCAGTATTCTGCGCGCCGAGACCCCGATTGCCGTCGAAAACGGCAACTTGGTCCTGCCCATGGCAGGCTGCAGCGTGCGAGGTGGTTTTCCCTCTCCGGCCGAGGACTTCCACGTAGATCGCCTGGATCTGACGGCCATCTTGGTGACGCGCCCCCAGGCAACTTTCCTTCTGCGGCTGCGGGGCGATTCGATGCGGGAGGCGGGGCTCTTCGATGGGGATCTATTGGTGGTCGACCGCGCGCTGAAGCCTGCGCACCAGGACGTGGTGGTTGCCGTGGTCGATGGTGAATTCACCTGCAAGTCGCTTTGGCTCAAATTTGGGCACATGAAGCTGGTGGCGGCGAACCCCACGTTCCCGGAAATCGTCCCGAAGGACGGCCAGACAGTCGAAATCTGGGGGGTCGTGACGGCTTCGATCAAGCGGCTTCGCGGGGGCGGGAGGTGAGGTGGCCATGTTCGCGCTTTTCGATGCATCGAACTTCTACGCGGCGGTAGAACAGAACTTTCGACCCTCCCTGAAAGGCCGACCACTCGTCGTACTTTCGAATAATGATTCTTGCGCAATTGCCCGCAGTGAAGAGGCAAAAGCTCTCGGGATCAAGATGGGGGCACCCTGGTTCAAGATTTCCCATCTGTGCGAGTCCCACGGGCTGCTTGCGCTCAGTGCGAACTTCACCCTGTACGGTGATATGTCCTCGCGTCTGATGAGCCTCATTGCGGGTTTTGGGCATAGCACGTACGTCTATTCGATTGACGAGGCATTTGCGGGATGCGATGGGATACCTGGAGACCTGACCGAGAGAGCTTTCAAGGTACGTGCGCGAATCGCGCAATGGCTCGGGCTTGAATGCGGAGTGGGTTTGGCGCAAACGCTGACCCTTGCGAAACTCGCAAACCACGTATCGAAGGACGCGCTTAGAAAACCAGGCAGCTATCCGGCGCACCTGGCGCAGGTTTGCAACTTCGCGGCCCTGAGCGCGGATGAGCAGAGGGCGATCATGCAGGCGACCGCCGTGGGTGATGTCTGGGGGGTGGGGCGCAAGATTGGGGCCCAACTCGCTGAGGGCGGCGTGCTCACCGCATGGGATCTTTCGAGGTTGGACCCAGCGACGGTTCGGCGTCGATGGAGCTTGGTGCTCGAACGGACCGTGCACGAGCTGCGCGGGCTATCGTGCATGTCGCTGGAAGATGTGCCCACCGATAAAAAGCAAATCGCGGTGACGCGGTCCTTTGGTCGACCGGTATCCGAGTTGGAGCCGTTGCTGGAGGCCGTGAGCGAGTTCGCATCGAGGGCAGCGGAAAAACTCAGAAAGCAGGGGAGCTTCGCTGGACAGCTTTACGTCTTTGCCCATAGCTCGCCATTCCGGCCACCACCCCAGTTCTCGCGCGGGGTAGTCGTTCCATTACTCAGACCGACCGCGGACACGTCCATTTTGGTTCAAGCAGCTCGCGCCGGGGTTCATCGGTTCTATGAACGCGGGTACCAGCTTCAAAAAGCAGGCGTCATATTGCTGGATCTCGCGAGTTCGTCGGTACACCAGGCAGAACTCGATTTGGGTGATTCGGGCCAGGATGACCAGTCCCATTTGATGACCACGATTGACCGGATAAACAGTCGATATGGGCGCGGCACTGTCTTTGTGGGTGGAACTGGCATGGGAGCGGAGCGTGAATGGGCGGCAAAGCAAATGCGGCTGACGCCGCAATACACCACGCGGCTTAAAGACATTCCAGTTGCGCGGGCGTAGCCGACCAGCGCAGTAATCGGTTGCTCTTAAAGACTCAATGATTGATCGTTTGGGGCTCAAAAGCGGATCAAAGCGAGTGGTAATGCCAAATTAATATGCCACTGGCGCGAATCAAATGCATTTAATATGCGCCATATGTATTTGTGCGGCTATCCTCAGACCGGGATAATGAGGGGCAATCATTCGTAGGTAATTCGTTGATTTTGGGAGTTGGTGTGCAAAAACTTGATCTTGTTGAATACGACTGCGGTCCCGGTTGTTCGTCGTTTGGCCAAGTCATTGCAGCTAACGAAGAGACCGAAATCGTAAAAGTGCGCGATTTAGAGGATGGTTCGGTTTGGCAGGGCCAAATGGAGCACGCAAGGGTTCTTGGGGAGGAGGAAGTTCAAGAAGCCCTCCTTTTTGCGGGCAGTCTCGCGAAAAAACTGTTGCCGCCCTTCGAAGCACCAATGTCCTGACCCGCCGAGGTCAGTTTTGAGAGGGTTTGCGCATAGAGGCCGCAGGAGGGCTTTGGTGCGATTCGCACGCTGCACCCGAGCCGAGGGGCTTTGGGCCCTTCCTGGGGCTCCCGCAGCCTTCTCTGGGGGTCTTGAAGGTGGAGCCCATCCGCGTCTTCAATCGATAACTGCACTGAGCCCCCTGGCGGGCGGGTCATGGGCGCACCGAAGGGCTGACGCCCCCAGCAGAAGCTGGCCTACTCCAGCAGAACCGAGATCCAGAGTCGGGGCCGGGGCCGGGGCCAGGCAAGCGCAAGGGGCTTTCTCCGAGGGCCGGGGAATTGAGCGCGTGCCCAACTTCGCAAGGGGATCAGCAAGGCAAACGCGGGGCCTCATGCGATGAGCAAAAGCGCCGACCCGGAGCGCAAATGGACCGGGGAAGCTTGAGCGCAGATGCAGGGTCAGGAGAACCAAATCCGAAGGGCGGGGTTTGAGCCCCACGCCCGAATAGGCCATAGCACCGCCCGAACCAAAAGCCACAAAAACCAATTGCGTTTTCATAGGGCGCCATCGCATGCTCCCGCTATATCGCGACCGCTGCCGCCAGATTCAAACCGGGAATTTTGAAACCGGGAGTGCAGTTTCGAGCCGGAGGGATAGCCGCAACTGGGATCAGCTCAGGCCAGCCAAAAAAAGGCCGAGAAAAACCGGGTGTGTGGAAACCAAATGCAGATCGCCATGAGTAAGGCCTAGGGCGGGCTGAGCCAAATGACGCCGGGGGAAATACAGCGCACTCCGGGGGCTTTTGAACGAGCGGGGGAGGGCGAGCGACGTGGATATGAAAACGAAATGCTATTGCATAGATATGCATCTACATAGGGCCTGATCGAGCGCCGTGATCTTTGAATCTGACCGGGGAAACATCAACGAACTCCGCATAAGTCGAATTCCGGGGATCAGCACGCGTGAATCTGGAGCGATGAAGGGGCCAATGGGTCTTTGATGCGCCTGTTGAGCCCGTCGATGTGGAGCCGGAAGGTGAAACAAGGAAACCCAGGTAAGAAGTGGCCGTAGAAAAAGGCAAATATCCGGGGGAAGGGTTGAAGAACTCCCCGAGCGCAGGTTTAAGGGCCTGAAATGATCGAAGCCCTATGCGCAACTACATAGGGCCTCGTGAATAAAGAGCGCGGGCTATAAAGATAGCGGGCGTGGTAAGTACAGGGTCATATGCATCTACATAGGGCACCAGGCAGCGTGCCGGGGGGCAATTGGATTTGCGTTGAACGCTACTCTTGGTCCTCATCCTCAGGCATGTCCGTTTCCGCATTAGCCTTTGCGACCCTTATCGCATTGCGTACGGAAATGATCGCTTTGACAATGTGTCGTGATTTGCGACGGATCACCTGTAATTTCTGTTCTGCTTTCATGACTTCCTCTATCTCCCATTCTTTAGCGAAGACTTTCAATTTATCTTCGGTATAGGCCATGGTGGTTGTGTTCTTGGGAATAGAGACTCTTATGCTGGTACGAGCAGACTGTTTTCCATACCATTTAACTCCAGTCCACTTCAAATCCAAGTGGTTGCCTTTTCGTGTGCATGAGAGCTGCAGCGTGCTCCGCGACTGCCATCCCTTCGCATTTTTCTCAACATGGTCCACGAACTTGAGGTAGGCGCCAGACACATCGGCCGCTTGGTCATAGAGTTCGCCGATGCAGGTTTCAAGAGCCTCAATCGAGGCCTGGTACAGGTTCACGTCATTCATGGGTAAATCCACATCTTTACTTTGGATTGATCCACCCTGTGCATCCACCCAAAGAAAACACACTTTCGAATTGCAGTTTCTTCAGGATGGAGCTGCCAGGTCGATTTCACCTAATAGGATGGAGATGCCTACATCATCTGCAAGGGAACGATGGGCATGGAAAAGGCGTTCCCCCTAATAGGATGGATCTACCCTACGTCTCCATCCTAATAGGATGAACTACTTTTTTGAGCATTCCTCAGCCGAGGACCTTCGAGTGCATCTTAGCTGGTAGGAACAACACCGTCCATCATACACGGGATGGATTGCAGGGGTGAATCCATCCTACTAGGGAGATTTCAATGCGCGAGCAAACAACCTAGTGGTACGATCAGCACCAGCAATGTCGGGATGGATTCACCCTATGGATTCATCCTATTAGGATGTATTGTATCAAAATTGGTCTTCTTACCAATTTCACCCCATCCCGTGCCCCGTTGGGGCGACTGTAGGGCGATTCGCCCATGCTGGGCAGTTCGCCTTTTCGTTGACCATGGAGCGACTGTAGAGCGTCATGAATTGCAATGAATTGCATTTGATGTACAATTGGATTGCAATTTAATTAGGGGATTTTGTAATGAATGTTGTCGGCATTGATGTTGGATACTCGAACCTGAAATTAGCTTATGGTCCAGCGCAGGGGAAGATGAAAATTCTTATCCGTCCTGCAGGTGCGGCACCAAAAGAGCATTTTGGGACACGCTTTGATGGTCGATCACAGGATGATTTTCTGCACGTCACCGTTGACGGTCAGGATTTCATTGCAGGGGTTTCCACAGATCGTGCGGAGATGTGGGAGCGGTCGCTTCATGCTGATTACGCAAAGACCGATTCCTACAAGGCGCTTTTCAACGCGGGATTGCTCCTCACAGAAATGAAGGAGATCGATGTTCTTGTTACTGGTCTGCCGGTGTCGCAGTTTCAAGATGATCAACTTCGTGCTGATCTAGTGGCGCGTTTTACCGGTGAGCACCGCGTCACACAAAAACGTACCGTCACTGTGAAGCAAGTCAAAGTGGTCGCTCAACCTATCGGTGGTCTGCTGGATTACGTGAATCAGGTTGCTGATGGCCCAGAGGAAGAACGAATTACCGACGAGCATCGGATTCTTGTTGTTGATCCAGGCTTCTATTCTCTTGACTGGGTTTTGGTCAGCAACGGGCAATTGCAGCGCCAGTCCAGTGGAACAAGCATTAAGGCATCTTCCGTTTTGTTGGAGCAAGCGGGTATTTTCATTGCCGAAGAATACGGTGCGAAGGTGAGTGTTGAGACTCTTGAAAATGCCATCCGCAACGGCAAAGAAAGTATTTTGCTGTTGGGTGATCGCGTGGTGCTGGCGCCATTTCTGAAGAAGGCTAGTGAAACCCTTTCTTCCGTCACTGCCACTTCTATCCAGAAAGCGCTGCGTGTGGAAAGCATGTCGCCAGACGTTATTGTTTTGGTCGGCGGCGGCTCGAACTTTTTTCAGCAGACCATCCAGGATGCTTTCCCTCGCCTGAAAGTCGTTTCTCCACAGAATCCGGTGCTTTTAAATGCCCGTGGTTTCTGGCTGCTGGGCGCAGCTGCATGAAGGAAACAAGCCTCAAGGTCGTGGTGAAGATTACTGAGGCATACCCCACACTGCAAAGTACCTTTGCGTGCACATCGCAACAGAACAGGGCTGAGCGCCTTCGTTCTTTGGCGATGGTGGGTTTGTCTCTTGAGGAGAATGGTTCTTTCATTCAAGGCGCAAAAAAAGCAGGGGAGGTAGTCTCAACGTCAACTCAAGTGCCAGTGGAGCCGGTGAAATTCGCGGTCGTGTTGAATGAGGCCCAGCCCAAGCTATTCCAAGCTGTCGCAGAAACTCCGCCTCGCTTTCGTGGTGAGCGGTTGCGGACTCTGGCGCTGTTGGGGTTGCACGTCGAGGTGGGAAGGCTGGTTATTGGTGGCACCGAAGACGGTGCCCCTGAACGAACTAAAGCCCCGCCGCCACCGACTTCATCTAAGCCTGCAGCAGTACGCTCGGGTCACAGTCCTTTACCGGCACCTGAGACCACCGTGATCAAGCAGGCGCCAGCTCCAGAAAATGCAGTTCCGATAAAAGCCCCCGATTCAGTGGACTGGGTGAGTAAGGGCGTCCGTAGTTTTGCAAGGTCCTTGGGATAATCGCATGGCAGAAAAGAAACAGAAAAGCGACCCGAAAGGGTCTATCAGTGGTTGGACGCCTGGAGTACCCCCAGCGGGTATCTGGCTTGCTATTGCCTGCAGGAAGTGGTCAGGTATTCACGATGGTCGATATCTAGAGGTGATAGCCGACAACCCTTCCGTGTACCTTGAAGCGCAAGGTATCGACGTGACGATGAAACCAAGTGTCACTGTGATTTATGGGAGTGTTTTCATCAAGGGGGGCGCCACGTTCATCCTCAATGAACATGGCATGCCTGTTGGGGCCTATCCCAATTCGATTTTGGCGTGGACCAAGGTGCCCGAGGATTTGCTCCTGAACCTGCAGGCTGCGGTATTGACTGACCTGGCCGTGGGTCGTGCGAGCCGCCGCTCGAAGTCGTCGCCTTAGGTTCGAACCTGGTTCTGTGGAGCGCGCATGCGTCAGGAATTTGTTCGAGGCAAACGGCGGTACATCCTGAGCCTGGATGTTGACCTGTTCGAGGCCTGCGTGATCAACCGTCATTGGTACGGTGAAACGAGTCGCCGCCATGGCCGCAGGCAGGAGCTTTTCACCGATCTGGAGTTGGCCAAGATCAGGTTCACGGCGGTACAGGCCTACCTTTTAAAGCGCGGCTACCAGCTACCGCGCCATCTCCCACTGTAGGCGGGCTGCGGAAACCTGGGAAATTTTTTCCCTGTGCTATCCGGCCGGGAACTCGCCACCGTTACGGTCGAAGGTATCGCGGGAGGTAGATTTGGGGTGACCAACAATTTGGTCGAACCTCATGAAGCACCAGACCAGTTGGTCCTTTTGAATGTCGCGGAGAGATCTTGAACGGATACCTCGCCACGCCAGTACCTTAGGAAGCACTGTCGACCACCCTGTAACTCTATTGGCACCTCGCATGCTGCAAAGTAGCCTTGGCCTGTCCACTGCCCAGCCTCAATCGCGTAGGCCAGTCGGTCAATGGCGTCATGCAAAGTGGGGCCTGCCAACGCTGCATCAAAAAGTCTGTCGGTGTATTTCCATTGGCCTCCACGCAGGATATCGCTCCGTGAAACTACCTCCGAGGCCAGAAGAATGCGGCGGACTATCCAAAGTGCATTCTTTTGCCAACCTGTGGGTAGGTGTGACACATCGATGCGTACGCCGAAAGGATGAAAGTGAAAAACCCCGTTTCCTATAGCGGCGGCCAAGAAGGCATACAGGTCTGCGCCGTCCTCTGTACCCAGAAGTAGCGACTCCCACGCCTGGGCGCGTAGATGCAGTTGCGGTGACCATTCACTGGGTGGCTTGTCCCAGCACTTGAGAAGCCTGCTGTTTGCAGTCCAGCATCCATCGAGCCGCATCACGTCAAACCGCCAATCGACCTCCTGGCTGTGAGTGCGAAAATTCAGAATGCTTCCATCGGTAGTGCGATCAACGGCGGCGGGGAAGATGGCGGTTCCCCTCACCATGGTCGCGAAGTCGCTGTCAGGATCAAGGGTCTCGTCTCCCGTCAGTCCAAAGACGACATTCAGATGTGCTTTTATGAGGACGCGGCCTGCAGGTGCCTGTCTTTCAACACTGGCGACCCACCCAGTCACCAGGTCAGCAACCTCCGAGACGGTCGTCTCGACTTCATCGTGCACATCGCCGGTTTCCATGCTGCCGGATAAAGGTTGGTGTATGTAGGCGGGGTTGGTGACGGCGCTTGGTTGGGCGGGGATTTTGTATGCAAGGGGCGACTGCCTCACCATTAGGGCCGTTTTACTTTGCGGGATGTGCTGAGGTGCAACCAATCCCGAATAGATCGGCTTGGAGGTTGAAATGCGCAGTGCGAATTCGGTGATGCATTCGCGCTTGACCGCTTCAGGGTCAAGTTGAGTTGTCAGATCAAACGGTACGTCTCCCCTGTGCTCATTAATTTGCTTCCATATGGCTGCATCTACCGCCTTCGCTCCAATCGTGGGTTGGCACTTCGCAATATCGTCGTCATGCACAGCAAGCATGACAGCACGCTCTCGGACTGCTTTCCATAGGCGAAGCTCCCATGCCTCGTACTTCCCGTTGGGTCCGTCAATGATCCCGTGATCTGTTTTACAAAGCCAGATGCCGTTACTTGCGCTTCGTAACTCCTCATGGGAAAGACCTCCCCAGCCGCGTTTCCAATTCTCTGCAGCACTATGGATGTGACATGCGTCGGCAATATTGGTATTTTGGCCATCCGATGTCAGGCGAAGGCAATCAGGCTTGGTACAGAGACCGCCAGCCTGTTCGCGGATTTGCTTGCGAACTGGCTCGCTGAACTTCGTCTTATTTTTCTCTTTCATCGGTCGGTCTTTCGGACATCCTGGGGTGCCTTCGCATCGCTGCGAAGATGGCTTTCATTCTGGGTAGGAGCCAACTCTGCACATGCGCTATCTGCGGATGCTTGGGCCTCGGCTTCACTGATACCAAACGCCTGAAACATTGCATTGCCGCGCTCGAACAGATCGATCATTTTTGCTGCCAACTCCTTGCCGTCAAGGAATTCGGTGCCAGTCCTCAGACCTGCGCGGTGGATCTTTATGCGGCACAGGAGCGCCATGAGCAGATGGATCGCGCCCACTTGGCGATGCAAGAACCACAGCCAATGGGGCCACTCCAGAGTCAGACGGGCGAAAAAGGCGCGTACCTCCGGGATTTCAGCCAGCTCTCGCGGATCATCGTCGTAGCCCACAACCTGAATGACCAGACTCTCCTTGTAGCGCATGGCAGTCTCTCTGGACTCCGCTACTGCATGCAGGCGCTCCAGTGAGCTGGCAATGCTGCCTGCCTCGATTTCACGCTTGCTGATCTCCAGGACCAGCAGCGCGTCATCTGTGAATGAGGCAAGGCCTGTTGCGTCAGTTCGAATCACCGTGGGTTTTGATGGTGTCTGCATGGTGGGCGTTCAATGATTACGGGACCACTGCCACTTGAGAGCGCAAGGCTGCGAGCACCACACTGCGGTGAAGGCGATCACTGCCAGGCTGCACGAGGGGCATGCTGGTGAACTTGGCCATGCGAGATATCGCCCGCTCGAAGAGGCAGATGCATGCATGGTAGGGGTGCTGCGCGGACGCAAACATAACGCCATGGGCGCCCGCTTTTCTGGCGTCGGCGGCGAACGCCTGGGTTGACTTGCTGCGTTCCGATTGGAGAACGGGGTACTGTTCTTCCAGCCCGCGCAGGTCAACGAGACGAATTCCCGGTGCCGTGCGGAATTCGATCAGGGTGCGTTCCCGGAGCTGGTCCAGCGTGTAGCTCAGCGCATCGCGACGAAAAATCGCCTCATACATCGCCGTCAATTCGCTATCGGCAAGGTACGCGGTGGACTCATCTGGCAGATCGAAGCGGCCGATGGGTACCCCGTACGGCGGCAGGATGAAGCCGCGCGTGCGCACGCTGCCTTTGCGCCAGCTTGTGCGCTGGATGCGATACCAGGACTGTTGATCGGGAAGTTCAATAAATGGCGGATTGAGATCTGTCAGGTTCATGGAGCGAGGTCATCAGTGAGCCTCAGCCGTTGCCAGTGCCAGGATTCGCTTGCCTGGCACGCCTTGTTCAAGTGCTGCACGCGGTGTCAGGCCGTGCAGGGCCAGCGATGGCGTCTCCAGGAAGGCGAGCATTTGCCAGCCATCCTTCGCGCCAAGGGCTGCGGCCAGTGGCTGCAGCACAGGCCACACGTTGGGCTCGAACTGCCAGCTCGGCAACTTGAACCCTCGGCGCAGATTGGACACGCCGATGCAGCGGCGCGACTTGATCCAGGCGTTGATCGTGACCCGGCTCGTGCCGGCCAAGAGAGCAGCTTCGTCCGTCGAGACCATGTCGGCGGCGTCCATGCGGTTGCGGCGGAACTGGGCGCCCGAGCGCAGCACAGCGGCCGACTGGGCTGCAGATGCGTAGGGATCGGACGACGATGTCTGGCTGTCCTGGACATTGAGGTGGGCAAACGGTGAGGAGATGGAAAGGGTGTTCATGGGGACTTCAAACCGTGGTGCGCTTATGGCGCGTTGCGCAGGTTGGGCTTTGCCGCCGAGAAGAAACCAGCTGCAGCTCCGTCGCGAAGGACAGTGTTGTCGCGCCGCCGAGCACTTGGGCGCGCGTCACCGGCCATTTTGAAAAAATAGGTATGCAGCAGCAAGTGGCTGCGCCACTGTGTGACGCGGCTGGACAGAGGGCTCACCAAGCCGGTAACCGACAGCCGGGTGGGAGCCGCCCTGGAAGTTGCCCAGACAGCCATGAAGGCTTTCATCATGGCCACTGCAATCATCTGGTGTTCAAAAGGAACCACGGCGCCGTTGCGGCGAATGATTGCGCGGTGAGCCGTTGTGCTCGATCCACTGGGGCCGTTCAAACAAACATGCATTTCGATCTCCTGTGGGCGCAAGGTGGGCAGCTGTTGTCCGCGCTTGCGCTCCAGAGGGAAATGTACAGCCGCACGGTCAAATTCGCAAGATTGGAAAACTCCGTAATTCTCGTTACGTCTGTTAAGTTCGTTAAGTTTTCAATCGATTTATTTTCCAATACATTTAACATTCACTGTTCGTTAAACTCTGTTAACGTGGAGCAAATGATAAAAATAAAAAGAGGAGGGGGGTTTCCCGGCTCCTCTATCGCTTAGTTGTACCTTTTGGCCCGGTGGTAGACCCGCTGGCCAATGTTCAAGACAATCGGTTTTTCATGGTCATGGCCCACACTACGTCCGAAATTCCTGCAGCGCAACCGCCCGCTGAAAACGGCGCCATCCCCGGCGCCGGAAATCTCGCGGTCGCGGATTTTGACGGTGGCCAGCCGCTGGAGGCCGCGCAGCCCGCCAAGCCCGCGCGCCGGCGCGGTCGACCACCAGGTTCGCGCACCAAGATCGCCCACGACACCGGCGCGACGGCCGACGAGTTCGCCATGCTGCGCGCGGTTGCCCAAGGTGTGGATCTGACGGTTGCCGCCCGCCAGTACCTGCTGTGGCCAGGCCGTGTGCCAGAGCGTCCAGCGCTCATCAAGAAATACCAGGAGCTTCTGGATCGCATCGAGGCTGCGGCCAATGGCATCGAGCAATCTCACGAGGCGCGTGCCATGGTGAGGGTTCTCAGGGACCACCAGACCATTGTGATCGAGGAGCCGCGGACTGCCGCCAGTGAGCCCGGTGCCCAACCATCGGCCCTTGCAGCGCAGTCCGTTGCCGTTTCCGAGCCGGTGGCAGCTCAGGCACCCCAGCCGCCGACACTGGAAGAGTTTGCGGCGCAGTTCGACCCGGACATGTTTTCTGAAGCGGAGCTGATCGAGCGCTATGAGGATGAGCTGGTCGAACTTGCCGCTGCCGCTGCAGCAGCCCTGCCCGCCACCGAGGCCGTACCTTCACCCCCACAGGCAGAGATCGCCTTGGCCAGCGAATCGACATTGATTCACGTCGAGCCTGTACAGGCGCTGGAGCAGGCCCGAAGCGCGGCTGAGCGCATGAAGGACGTGCTGCATGCGATCAACTGGCTGGATGAACACCTGGGCACCAAGCCCGAGCGGGCTCATCGTGTGGAGCAGTGGGTGATCATGTCGGCCGCACAGATGCAGGCGCTGCGCACAGCGGGTGTGATCACACTGGGGAACCTGGTGGACTGGATGTCACTGCAAGGTGCCACCTGGTACGACGCCCTGCCTGGCTATGGGGTCAAGCGGGCAGACAACCTGTTGGCGTGGATTTTGCGCTGGAACCTGGTGCCCGCCGAAGGACTGTCCCAGCTCCCTGCCCTGGCCAGCGCCTCCACCAATGCCACCTCCACCGAGCTGCAGATCTCGGACGACAACGGCCTGCAGCCGCTCACCTTGATGAAGTGGCCTGCAGATCTGATGGGAACCAAGGGCACGTTTCGCAAGCACGGCGTCAACACCATGAGTGCTTCCAACGACCTGGAGGCTGTGAAAGGATGGTTTCGCAAAATCAAGGATCTGTCGCCGTTCACCCAGGAGGCGTACCAGCGCTCCATCGAACGTTTGATCCTCTGGGCCATCCACGAGCGCAAGAAGGCGCTCTCTTCACTGGACGAAGGCGACTTTTTTGAGTTCAAGGATTTCTTGATCGCCCCGCCCCCTCACTGGGTTCAAGCTGCCAAAGGCGCGCCGAAGAAACAAACCACCGGCTGGAGGCCCCTGCGCGGGCCCCTGAACTCCATGAGCCTGAACGTGACGTTCGCCGCTGTGCGCAAGATGTTCGCGCACTGGAAAGAATCGGGTTACATCGGCGCCAACGCAGCCCAGGCCGTCCACGGCAAGAAGCGTGAGGAGGAGACGATGGACGTGTTCCGCTCGTTCACCGAGGCCGACCTGGAGGTGGTGGGCAAAACATTCGCCGACCTACCGGAAGGTGCTCCCAAGCGGAGGCTGCGCGCATTGTTCCGGCTCCTCGAAAACGCAGGGCTTCGCCGTGCGGAGGTGGCGCAGGCGCGATGGTCGCACGTAGAGACCGACCGAGCGCTTGAACGCAATTCTGAAGCGCGCGTGCTGCAGGTGCTGGGCAAGGGCAAAAGGTTTCGCAAAGTGCCTTTGAACGCCGAGACTATGGAGGCGCTGCGTGAGCACCGCAGGGATCGACAGGAGCTTGTGAACCAAGGCAGACTGAAATACTTCTCTCAAGTCAAACCCGAGGACGAGCCGCTGATTGGCGTGCTGGATGACCGCTGGATCTGGACAAAGAACAAGAAGCTTGAAGAGGATCGCAACGAGCAAGCCCAGGCATCACGGGACAACGCTGCATTGCCGTCGATTGAGATCGAGAGCGTCGCCGTGGCCGGCAAGCTCAAGTACACCGTCAACGAGCACGGAGCCTTGTGCGGCCACATGCTGTATCAGATCCTCAAGGGATTTTTTGCGATGTGCTCTCTCGCCGCTGGTGAAAGAACGGGCGAGGCCAAGGGGCCGTTCATGCTTGCCTCCACCCACTGGCTTCGCCACACCTATGCGCACAAGGCGCTGGAAGAGGGAAATCTCAGCGTGGTGCAGGGGCTGCTGGGCCACAAGAACATCAACACCACGGCCATCTACGTGAAAGCAGGCATGTCCGAGCGGATCAAGGTGGCGGAAAAGCTGAAGTCGAGTGTTTAGCTCACCGATGGTCAACGAGTCACCGAACAGTGCGACCCTGACCTATCTGCACCCCTACTGAGCCGCACAGATCTATACGCGGTGAAATTAAATAGCACCCCACCTGAAGTTACGGGACTATTATTCTTTGCCACGTATGGGGATTTGTTGCAACACTGCATGAAGCGGAAAAACCCCTCGATAGAGGGCTTCCTCCAGTCTGTCGTAACCGTATGGGCTTTGGGTTGAAGCCATCAACCACCAGTTTGCCGGATCAACAAAGTGTTTGGCGTATTTACGATAAAGCGTTAATATGCCAACACAAAGGCCGATATCCGCAAGCGGGAAAGATGGTGTCGGCGCCGCCTTACTTGAAAGAGTAGGGTCCCACCTGGAGTGGGATTGAAGAGAAGCCCGCATGCGACAGCCACCCTCGGGTGGCTGTTGTCTTTTCAGGGCCTGATCTTCCTGTTCTCGTGCACTGCGCGAAGAAGGACTTTCAAGTTCACCTTCCCGGACTTCTTCTGGCGAAGGGTGAGTTGCTCCAGCACATAGGCAGACTGGACACGGAGGATGAGTCGCTTACGGCGAGCGGCGTCTTTCTTCACCGTGAAGAAAACGGCGTAGGTGACTGAAACGCCTGAGCTGTTCAGCGCTTGGAAGGTTGCGAAGTTGCCCTGTGCGTTGTCCAGGACGCGGATACGGCTGGATTGAATCCATTGAACAAAGTTGGGTAGGTGAGCCTTGGACAACCGCCAGCGTTCCTCATTGAGCACCCGGCGGTCATTCCCATCCAAATAGATCTCCTCTGCGGGGATGCTAAGACGGGGATCATCCCTGTAGTCATGGGTGAAGCAGTGGCAGCTGAAGAAGACCACAACGTCTACTTCAACGCCGGGGGACAGTTCCTCACGGAAGGCAAACGGCTTCAGGTGGTGGAGGTCCCAGGCAGCACCGCGCAGCACGACCAATTTGAATTGTCCTGAGAGAGCAATGTCTTCGTGTTGGCTGATCAGCGGAGGTGTTGCGGCGTCCATGAGCACTCAAAGGGCACGCGACGCCAACATGGCTCTTCAAAATGCCTGAGGACCCACTCTAACAGTGAATGAGGCCCCCCTCACGCCCCACGCCGAGTGCAAGCCAGGATACGGCCTTCAAACTTGCATTGCCTGCGCAAAATGGCCGGGGGGCAGCACCATCCATTTCACCTCCAGCTTCGTGGCGAGTTCCTCCAGATCATCTGGGAGCTGCTTTTGCACCACCAGCACTGCCATGACTTGGATCTCTGCGCCTGCAGGTTCGTGAATGAACGCCTGAGCGCGCATGACGGCCAGGTACTTCACGCACTGGTAGATACCGCGTTCAAGGTCGTCGTATCCAGACCGGATGGATTTGACCTCGACGCCGACCAAACGTGTCTGCGTTCGGAAGAATGCGTCCAGGCGATCACCCGACAGGAGCGGGTACTCCGTCTCTGCGAGGAGCGTGTTCTTCAGGTCGAACAACTCCGGCCTGGCCAAGACATCGAGGCGCAGCTGCTTGTGCTCCTCTGACTCGCCTCCACCCCAGCCGTAGCGTTTGTCTTTGCCGTTTGCTGAATCGGGAGCTGCCGGCGTCGGTGGGGTGCCAAGGCCCACACTTTCGAGGACCTGGAGCCATCGATCACCGTAGGCCAGGATGCGGTCGAATTCATCCCGCACCTTTGCCCGCTTCTCAGCCGGTGTCAGCGCCTCGAATCCGGGCCAGTAGTCCTTGACGCCATCGCTGGGGAGACCGGCTGTGGCCCCCGATTTGGCGACCACAATGGGGTGATCTCACTTTCCGTGCAGAAAACCCGGTTAAGAGCTACGGGTTAACCCGCAATTTTTTATTGTCTGGAATTATCAGTAGCGAATACGTAGACTGCAGCAGGCTTGCGACCACGCCAGCCACGGGAGGACCAGCTTGTCTAGCTACTACCTACGTTTCGTTGGCGCCGATACCCTGCCCAAATCGCTATCTAAGCGGGAAGTCGAAGAGTGCTTTGGGCTGAGCATTGAAGACATCCAGGAGCTGCGCCCGCCCCGGTTCAGAGGGACTGCACGCCTTGGCGCTGCAGTCCAACTGGTCATGCTGCGCGCCACCGGGCGGCACCCCGATGCCTTTTCAGGCCTCCCCTCCGTTTTGCTGCGGTACCTGACCTCAGCGCTTGGTATGCATGCGACGGATATCGCTTCGGTGACCTCGCTGTACAAGGACAAGGACACGCGATACGAGCACCAGCTCTGGGCTCGGGAACGTGTCGGCTTCGCGGTAGTAGACGACACCACCAAGCCGCTCCTGGCAGATGCTTTGGGGGAGCTTTCCGCCTCAGCGGTATCAGTCGATGACCTGATCCAACAGTCAGAACACTGGCTTTTTGATCGACGGCTCGTCCTGCCTGGTGACCGGACACTGCGCGACATGGCGCGCATGGCATTTGCTGAACAGGAGAATGCAGCAATCGCAGCGGTCCGCACCTGTGCGCCACCCAAACAGCTTCAGGCGGCTCTCTCGCACGCATTCTCAAAGCGATCAGGGCCCGGCGGTCACACAGTGCTGGAGTGGCTGCGCACACCCCCAGGGAAGCACGGACAGCTCACGCTGAGCGAGGTCACCAAGAAAATCGAGTGCCTCAAGTCACTGCAAGTTCACAAGTGGAAGCTGTCGGCGATTCCATTGAATCGTCTCAGGGCGTACAGCCAGGAGGTGATCAATCGTCCACCCTCCGCGACGAAGTTTCTCTCTGAGGATCAGCGCGATCTGCGCATCGTCTCTTTCCTGCATGTAACCCTCTTGGATCAGACCGATCTCGCCGCAGACATCGGTGCGCGATGTCTCACGGATCTCTATCACAAGGCCTCTGGCAAGGTACTCAAGAAGCAAGCCGAAAGTGCTGTGGATCTGCGTGCTGAGCGCGTCAAGCTGAAGGACATTCTCTACGACACGCAGTTGACCGATGCTCAGATCGTCGCGGCGATGCGCGACCTGGTGCCCAAGAATGGAGAAAACTTTGCCGGTACGCGGGCTCAATTCGTCCGGGAAACACTGGTGAAAGAACAAGCGCCGCGTATGTCGGCCCTGCTCAATGCCCTCGGAGTCCTTGAGATCAAAGGCGAGGAAACGGACAAGGCGCTCAAGCAGCTCAAGACGCTGCGCGATTTGTCCAAACGCAGCATCAGCAGCCTTCCCGAGGGGTTTGATGTGTCGGTTGCGGACCCAAGCTGGCACTCGCTGCTGGAAGGCCCTGATCGCAAGGTTGCTCTTGCAGCTCTCAAAGCAAGCGCAGCGACTTCTTTGAAGAAAGCGATCAAGGGCGGAAAGCTGTGGCTGGAACACAGCAGCCGCCACCGCAACCGTGCCGATCAGCTGATACCCGAAACGCAGTGGGCCGAAAAGCACAAGTCGCTGATCCGAGCTTTGAGCTTGACGGACAATCCAGATAAGTTCCTGGAGCGCGTGCTGGGACGGGTCAAAGCGGGCATCGGCCAACTGGTGCAGGCCGTGGAGGACGGGGCCTTGACCATAGACAGCCAGGGGCATATTCACATTGCACCGATTCAGGCGCTTGAAGTCGAACCCCAGGTCACCAAGACACGCGAGAGCATGTTCAACATGATCGGCGATGCCCAGCTTGGCAACATGCTGGTCGAGATCGACGCAAAAAGCGGATTTAGCCAGGCTCTGCTAGGCCGCAGGGCCAAAGACATGGCTGAACTGAAGGCCGTCTACGGCGCCCTATACACACACGGAACAGAGAACACTGCCAAAGGTGTATGCGCGATGATCCCAGGCCTGCAGGTGTCTCAGGTCACTATGGCCATGCGTGCAACGGAGGCCAGTGGCCGTTTGCGGGAGGCCAACTCACGGGTCATTGAGTTCCAGCAAAGCATGCCTATTGCCAAACTCTGGGGCCAGGGCGACAAAGCATCCTCTGATTCGATGACGCTCGATACGTCACGGTACCTGCACTCGGCGCGTATGGAATACCGCCGCAAGCAGCATGGTGTTGGCATCTATGTGCACATGCTTGATACCTGGGCACTGTTTCATGACCAGCCTATAGTGATCAATGACCGGCAAGCAGCGCCAGCGGTGGACGGTGTCGAAGCGCACAACTGTTCCCGCCGCGAGGACCAGATCGGGGTCTCCTCGTTTTCAGTGCAATAAGTGACGGTACGCAAAGCTAGCACTGGCGCGGGGGTGGTCTGGGTAGACCGTTGATTTCATTGACTTTCCTGTTCGCTTTGTAAACGGGTATGGTGGCCTCCCACTTTTGAGGTTCACGATGCAGGGTTGGCACACAACGTTTTTGGGGATGCGTGGGCTCCCCCGCGATATCAGCGACTTCGAGATGAAGGCATTTTTCACCTTCGATGGTGCCGAGCGCGACGCAATCAATGCACGCCGAGGTGATTCCCACAAGCTTGGTCTGGCGCTCCATATTGGTTTCCTGCGCATGAGTGGGCGTTTGCTCGGTGCCTTTCGGGTAATTCCAGTAGCCTTGTGGCGCCACCTTGGCAACGAGCTTGGCATTGCAGCACCAGAAGTCGCCTCGCTGAGAGCCATGTATGAACGCGGGCGCACGCTATTCGATCACCAACAAGTAGCCTGCACGGTCCTTGGATTCCAGTGGATGAGCGAGCACCAGCGCCGCTCACTGGTACGTGAACTGCGCGACGAAGTGGCGCGCTGCGCCGACCGCGATCAGCTACTCGTGCGGGCGCGTCAATGGCTGTACAAGAACAAGCTGGTGATCGTGCACGAGCGGGCAATTCGGACACTGATTGCGGCGGCACTTGCCCAGCTTGAAGTTGAAACAGGCACCGCCATCGCCGCCAGCGTTGATCCAGCAACACTTGATCGCTGGCGAGCCTCAGTTTCAGAGCTGCGCCCAGATGGACAAACCCAGCAGAGTTGGCTATGGGCTGCACCGGCGAAACACTCAACCCGCCAAATCAGCGAGGTACTGGAGCGCATCGACCTGCTTTACACGCTGGACGTTCATAAGCACCTGGCAGACATCCCCGATCTCATCTTGCGCCGCTACGCGCGCCGACTTGTCTCCAGGCCGCCCTCAGCCGGAGCCAAGATCAAAGAGCCAGCGCGCACCGTGGAGGTCGCATGCTTTCTTCGGTATTGCCTGTTCACCACCACAGACCAGTTGATCCTTATGGTGCAGCGCCGGATCGCCGATCTGTGGCGTCAGGCTGCCGCCGATGTCCCCGCTACCGTCAATTGGGCCGCAATGTACAAAACGCTGCTCGGCGAACTTGTTGCCTTGAGCGCGCAAGGTGCGGTGCCAGATGCTGAGTTGCGTGCCCGTCTTGAAGCCTTGATCACCGAAACCCAGAAACGCAAACCACCGAGCAGGGCCTCCCTGGTCCGCGAGGGATTGATTGATGGAATTCGCCCCGTGCGGTCGTTGCTCGTCGCCATTGCAAAGCTGCCCTGGCAGGCCACCGGCGAGCATCCTGCCATCGAGTACCTTGCCAAGCTGCAAGCTTTATATCTCAAAGGATCCAGAAAGCTGCCAGTTGAAGTGGTGGCACCAAGTCTGGGAATGATCTGGCAGGTTTCGATCTCCAGCCCAGACCGGGAACGGGCGTTTCAGGCGTTGGAGGTGGCCACCCTGTTTGCCCTGCGCCGCGCGGTGCGCAATGGCTCGGTCTGGATTGAGCACAGCCTGAGCTTTCGGGGTCGTGCGCGCTTGTTCTTCACGGACGAGCGTTGGCAGGCAGAGTCCAAGAAACACTATGCCCGTCTATCGTTACCCAGCAAGGCTGCCACTTTCTTGAAGCCTTTGCTGGCCAGAGTAACTGCCGGTGTCGATGCGGTGGCCGCTGCAGCCCGCAGTGGCGTACTGCGCGTGGATGATGAACTCCATTTGTCGCCATTGCCCGCAGAGGACGAAGACCCAGAAGTGACCAAGCTGCGCGCGGCTTTGGATCACCGCATCGGTGAGGTTCAATTGCCGGAAGTGATTCTGGCCGTTGACGCCCAGGTGCGCTTTAGCTGGATCATGCTCGGACGTGAGCCGCGCTCTACCGACGAGCTGCTGATGGTCTATGCCGGCATCATGGCCCACGGCACCAGTCTGACTGCGGTCGAATGCGCGCGCATGATTCCGCAATTGTCTGCCACCAGCATTCGCCAGGCCATGCGCTGGGCGCGGGACGAACGGCGTCTGAGCCAGGCCTGCCAGGCTGTGCTGGAATTCATGCAGCGACACCCGATTGCCGCCACCTGGGGGCGGTCCGATTTGGCATCTTCTGACATGATGAGCATGGAGACCACCAAACGGGTGTGGCAAGCCCGGCTTGATCCTCGGCGCAACACACCTTCCATTGGAATCTACTCCCATGTAAAAGACCGGTGGGGCATCTTCCATGCGCAGCCCTTTGTGCTCAATGAG
>NZ_AGTS01000007.1 GCF_000238595.1 Acidovorax sp. NO-1
CAACAGGCAGAGTCACCAAGCTCGCAGCAAGTCTGCGTGAGCAGTTAGCAGATCTTAACGGGATCAAGATCCACGATCAGGGCTTGACCAAGTGCGCAATTGTGACTTTTACAAGCGACCGGAAGTCTCCTGAAGAGATCTGCAGGGCACTGAACGCGGCGGGCATCAACGTCTCCGTATCACTCTCAGAATACTCACAGCTCGACCTAGGCGCACGAAGACTGCCTGCAGTGGTTCGGGCTTCTGTTCACTACTACAACACCGCTCAAGAAGTCGAGACATTCGTTGGAGAAATAGCTCGTGTCACCCATCACGCCTCGTGACTCTGCAAAGCGCCTTGGAATCCGAGTTGCAACTTCCTTGTATCAGCACGTTAGGCTCGAGCTACGTTTGGAAGTTCATCAATGCACACGAGAATAGTCACCCAGAGCCAACGCCAGATTGAATATCAGGGCCGTATCAAGCCTGCAAAAGTGTGGACCGGAGGTGTTGGCGCGCCGCTGGTCCTGCTACATGGAGGTTGGGGTGGCGCAGCCGCGCATTGGGACCGCGTCTGGCATCAACTGGCCCAACACTACACAATCATTGCGCCCGAACTTCCAGGCGTGGTCGCTGACGGTTCTTCTGGCGCACCACTTGCAACATACGATGCCTATGCCGAGTGGGTTGAAGCCGTCGTTCGTGGACTCGGCTACGAAAGCGCGTGCTTTGTTGGCAACTCCCTCGGCGCCTCGAATGCATGGCAAGTGGCAATGGAACACGGCCCAATCTGTGAATCGCCCCGGTTTCTGCGGAGGCTGTTTGGTTAAGTCAGCCCACTTCCACAGTGGCCTGACTGGCGAGTTGCCGGTAGTAGTTTGCCTCAGCTTCTGCAGGCGGGATGTACCCGATGGGCTCAAGCAGGCGATGGTGGTTGAACCACGATACCCACTCCAGCGTGGCGAACTCGACTGATTCTTTGGTTTTCCATGGAGCCCGGCGGTGAATCAGTTCGGCCTTGTACAGACCGTTGATGGTCTCTGCCAGGGCGTTGTCGTAGCTGTCGCCCTTGCTGCCCACAGAAGGCTCGATGCCAGCCTCAGCCAGCCGTTCGGTGTACCGGATGCTGACGTACTGCGAGCCTCTATCGGAGTGACAGACCAGGCTGCCATCGCGCTCAGGCTGACGGGCATAGAGGGCCTGCTCCAGGGCGTCGAGAACAAAGTCCATGCGCATTGAGCTGCTTACTCGCCAACCCACGATGCGCCTGGCAAACACGTCGATGACAAAGGCCACGTACAGCCAGCCTTGCCAGGTCGAGACGTAAGTGAAGTCGCTGACCCATAACTGATTGGGCCGTTCGGCGCGAAACTGCCGGTTGACCCGATCCAGCGGGCATGGCGCCTTTGCATCGCCGACCGTGGTGCGCATCACCTTTCCACGCATCACACCGCGCAGGCCCATGCTGCGCATCAGTCGCTCGACCGTACAACGCGCCACGGTCACACCTTCGCGTGTCAGTTGCCGCCACACTTTGTCCGCGCCGTAGACCTGCATGTTGGCCTGCCAGACTCGTTGAATCTGCGGCATCAGCAATTCGTCGCGTTTCGCTCTGGCGCAGCGTTTGTGAGGCTCGCGCACCAGCGCGGCGTGGCGCCGATATGCTGACGGGGCAACCTGCAAGACTTTGCAGAGCGGCTCGACCCCGAAAGCATTGCGCTGCTGGTCGATAAAGGCCCTCAAGACTTGAGCCGGCGGTCGAGCTCCGCCTGGGCAAAAAACGCGCTGGCCAGCTTCAATATCTCGTTGGCCCGGCGCAGCTCTTTGACCTCGCGCTCCAACTCCTTGACCCGCTGGGCTTCGGCTGTTGTGACGCCTTCTCGCGTGCCTGCATCCACTTCGGCACGCTTGACCCACTCGTTCAGGGTCTGCGGCACGCAGCCAATCTTGGGGGCGATGGATTCGATAGCTGCCCATAGCGATGGGTACTCCCCGCGCTGCTCCTGCACCATCCTCACTGCGCGCTCACGCACCTCAGGCGAGAACTTGTTTGTCTTCTTCATGGCTCAATCCTCTCAGAGTGTTGAGCCTCCTCAAAAACCGGGGCGATTCACTGCAGCTCATTGGTCATGGTCGATGGCTTTCCGCCTCCAACGATTCCCGCATTTGTAAGGTTCTTCATCGAACGAGTTCCAGGGATTAGAAAGCTGATTCTTAATGAGCTCAAGAAGGTCAGCTACAGCTCTGATTGTCTGAAATCTGCCTTCTTTAACGCGGAAAACGCCCCGCGACAGGTTAGGGCTACGCTGTTGGACGTAGACCAGCGCCAGCTTGAACATATGCTCACGTTGCTGATGAACAACCGTAGTCGGCCTGCGGTCCCCAAACAGCGTACCCTCATCGTTTGGGGTGCGCAGGACAGGCTGCCGAACGCCGACACTGACGTTGCAATCTCACTGCATCAACGAATTGAGCAGTCAGAGCTTCAGATCATTCCTGACGCCGGACACCTTCCTCAGGTTGAGCAGCCAAACGCCTTCGTAAGAGTCATACGGGAGTTTCTTCAGGAGGACTCATCAGTGACTACCTGAAAGCAAAGACCAGCAGCACTTGACCACCGAGTGCGCTGTAACTTGCCCACGCCCGCAACATTTACTTGACCGACCGGACCCCGGCCCAGTGCCAGTCGGAGTTACTCGGCGTAGGAATGACTCCTCCACTGGTAAACATCAAATCCAAGACAAAGTTACCTTGCAGAACCGAAGTACGCTAGGCCGCATGCTGCTGGGACTGCCATCGACAGGCGATAGTGATCACTGAGTCCGGCAGACTTGCCACGGATCCGTTCAATTGACCACGAGATTGGCCGCACTCGCCTGGTACGTACAAGCACCCTTCATTGGGCCATTACGCTGGAGGCAGGGAGGGGGCAGCCATGCTACGGTTTGACCCGAGTAAAGTCGAAGTCTGAATCAGGCTGGTTGCGGTCAGTCGGTCTCGAGCATCGACTGACCGCTTGCACTGCAAGCGGAAATTGCGACGCGGCAAACGTATGCAAATCGAGAGCGCGCGGGCCCGAAGTGCTCCAGACCCCCTTGCGGGCCGCCGTTATCGCTCGCTTCGATTGATTTCAAGCGATGGCCTCAGGTCGGCGGCCGAGTTCAACCCGCGCGAGGCGAGCGTCCACCATTTTGGGAAGGAATCGCAGCGTCGATCGACGGAGAAGAGTGCGGGCGCACCCTCGGCGATCGAAACCCATCAAGCGGGGGAGAAAAGTCGCAGTGATGGCCATCCGTTCCGCCAATGTATCGCCGGCATCCTCCTTGGCATCAAGCAGCACCACGCTTCGCTCGGGGATTTGCGGGTTTCTGTCCCGGACCGGGTCGGGTGGCGCTCGGAATAGGGGAAAAGCAAGGCGCTTGTCTTCACGGCTGCGATGCTCACTGGAATGATCGTCTTCGAAGGCATTGAGCGTCGCAAGTCGCTGCGTGCAGAACCCGCGATCTAACACAGGCTCAGGGATTCGGCTTCTGCGCCATCGGCGATTCGATCGGATTGCCATAGAGCGGTCGGGCGCCGAATTGTGTGCTGATGGCGTAGGCCACGCCGCAGGCCAGCATCACTGGAACGGTGAGCTGGAATTGATTTGTCATCTCCAGCACCATCACGATCGCCATCAGCGGCGCATGGGTGACTGCGGCCAGCACCGCCGCCATGCCGACCACCGCGAGCAGACGCGGATCGCCCACCCATGCCGCCGGCAACCAGAGCGCTGCCACTTGGGCCAAGACACTTCCAGCGGTCGCCCCGACGAAAAGCGATGGCGTGAACACACCGCCGATCGCGCCGCTGCCAGAACTCAGTGTCGTCGCCACCACTTTTGCGAGCAGCACCCACGCGAGCCATTGCCAGGCGTGGTCACCGTGAAGCACCTGCGACACCACGCTGTAGCCATTGCCCCAGACCTGCGGCACCCAAGCCGACAACAGCCCCACGAGCAAGCCCCCGAGTCCGAGGCGCAGGACTGGCGTACGGATGCGCGCGAACCAGCTTCGCCCCAATTCGAGCAGCGCCAGCAACCCCCAGCCCAACCCGCCGAACAGCACGCCGGCGAGCAAGGCGATGCCGAGGCTCGTCGGTGCCATGACGACAGGCGGAACGTCGTAGAGCGGTTTGGGTTCGACCAGCCAGTAGATCAGTGAACTGGCCGTGGCCGACGCGATCAGCACTGGCGCGACCGTGTGGCGCGCGAGAAAACCGAGCGCCAGTTCCAGAACAAAGACAACGCCGGCGATGGGTGCGTGGTACGCCGACCCGATGCCTGCGGCGATGCCGCACACCAGCAGCGTGTTGCGTTGCTCCGGCGCCGTCGCGACGAGTCGTGCCAGCCGCGCACTGACCCAGGCAGCCAGTTGGACCATCGGCCCTTCGCGTCCGATGGAAGCGCCCGTGCCGACGGAAAAGAGCGAGGACACCGTGCGTGTCAACGTCGTTCGATCGTTCAGGTCGACTCTTCCGGCGCGCGCGGCATCGATGTAGTCGAGGTTCACCGCTCCGCCTGGCCCCCGCCTGGCCCAGACCGTTCCGCCTTGCAGGACCAGCCCTGCGATGAAGCCGCCCGCGGTGCAGACCAGCGCGCGGTGCCAGGGCGACAACGACAACGCGGCTACGACCAGTCCGCCGCGTTGTCCGGTAGCCAGTTCTTCGACCCATTGCGTCAACCACCGGAAGCCCACGACGGCAGCCGCAGCGAGCGCGCCCGTCACGCCCGCCCACGACCAGACGCGCAGCGTCTTGGCGGCCGGCCCCATGCCCCACAACCGGGCAAGGCTGCGTTTCGCTGGCACTAATTCGTCGGGTTTTTCGTTGGCAGCCACGGGGATTCCATTTCAAGACGCTCGCAGTGCGCCACAAAGCGCTGCAGGTTGCCCGAAAGGCGCTTTTTCTGATGGTGCACCAGATAGAAGCGGCGTGTCAGGCGAGGCAACGTGGTTCGCAGAATGACCAATCTGCCGAGCGTGACCAAGTCCTGCACCGCGCACAGCGACAGGCAGGCTAGCCCGAGGCCCTCGGCCGCGGCCTGCTTGATGGCCTCGGTGCTGCCCGGCTGCATGTCGCCGTTCAGGTGGTACAGGTGCGGCAGCAGCGCATGCTCCACCGCCTCGCGCGTTCCGGAGCCGGGTTCGCGAAGCAACCAACTCGCCTGACGCAAAGCCTTCAACGAGACGCGCGCCTGCGCACCGGGCTGCACCAGTGCATGCGTCGGTGCCGCCACGATGACCAGTTCGTCCTGCAGCCACGGCGAGACACGTAGCTCCGTTTCGTGGCACGGTCCCTCGATCAGACCGATGTCGACCTCCAGCCGCGCCACGGCGGCGGCGACGTCGCGCGTGTTGCCGATGACCACGTCCACCGTGGCACCGGGCCATGCCTTTCGGTAGGCCGCGACCAACGCCGGCAGCACGTAGTTGCCGATCGTCGTGCTGGCACCAACGCGAAGGCGCGTGACCAAGGGCTCGGTTGCAGGTCCCGTGCTGCCGAGCCCGAACCAGCTTTCGATCTCCTGCGCGCCGTCGAGCAAGGCCCTTGCCTGCGGAAGCAATGCACGACCGTTGTCGTTCAGAAGCAAGCGCTTGCCGATGCGGTCGAACAGTCGGGCGCCGAGCAGGCTTTCCAGCTCGTTCAGCGCACCGCTGGTCGCCGACTGCGACAGCGAGACCCGCTCTCCGGCGGCGGTGGTGCTGCCGGTGTCGGCCACGGCCGTGAAGATCAGGAGTTGACGCAATGTCAGACGCATCCAAACGCTTTCGTTACCTGTTCGACGACTAGGTTATAGCGGAAATATCCGTTTGCCGGATAGATCGCATCGGTTCAAAGTTCGTCCATGCCTTCCGAAAACGACGCGATGGAGAAAACGATGCACACCGCCACCCTTACCGCTCAACCGATGCGCACCCCCGCTGGCATGCAGCGTGTGCGCCAGTTGGCTCCCGGCCTCGCACTGACGGGTGTCCTGGCATTCGCGTCGATCCAGCTGGGCAAGATCGGCTGGCTGCAATCCAACGGCATCAGCGCCCTGACCCTGGCCATCGTGCTGGGCATGGTGGTCGGCAATACCGTCTACCCCCGCATCGGCGCCACGGCCGGCGCCGGCGTGACCTTCTCCAAGGCCAGCCTGCTGCGCCTGGGCATCATCCTGTACGGCCTGCGCCTGACCTTCCAGGACATCGGCGACGTCGGCTGGACTGGCGTCGCGATCGACGCGACGGTGCTGTGCAGCACTTTCGGCCTAGCCTGCTTCCTCGGCACGCGGGTGTTCGGCCTCGACCGCAAGACGGCCATGCTGATCGGCGCCGGCAGTTCGATCTGCGGCGCGGCGGCGGTGATGGCGGCCGAACCCGTCGTGCGCGGCCGCGCCGAGCAGGTGATGGTCGCGGTGGCCACGGTGGTGGTGTTCGGGACGCTGGCGATCTTCCTGTATCCGGTGCTGTATCACCTGATCGCACAATACCGGCTGTTCGACCTGTCGCCGACCGCCTACGGCGTGTTCGCTGGCTCGACGATCCATGAAGTGGCACAGGTGGTCGCTGCCGGTCGTGCCGTCGGCGAGCAGGCCGCGAACACCGCCGTCATCGCCAAGATGGTTCGCGTGATGATGCTGGCGCCGTTTCTCATCATCCTGTCGGCTTATCTCTCCCGCTCCGCTGCCAGGGACGCGGATGCGGTCGATCGCGAAGTGGAAGACAAGGCCTCGCCACGCGGCGGCATCGTGATTCCCTGGTTTGCCCTCGGGTTCGTGGCGATCGCCGGGCTCAACTCGCTCGCTGTGCTGCCCCACGCGGTGGTGAGGCAGGTGATCGACATCGACACGGTGCTGCTGGCGATGGCCATGGCCGGGCTCGGCTTGACGACGCACGTCTCGGCCCTCCGCAAGGCCGGCATCAAGCCGCTGGCGCTGGCGGCCGTGCTCTTCGTCTGGCTGGTGTGCGGCGGCTTCGCCATCAACGCGGGCATCACGTCGCTTCTGAATTGACAGGGCGGACCTGGAATAAATCGGCTCCGCCATTCGTCCACCCCTCCAGACCACCGAAAGATCCTCATGAAACTCCGTGCCCTCGCACTCTCGCTGTGCCTCGCCCTCTCGACACTCGCCTCGATTCCTTCGGCAGCTTCGGCACAACCTGCACCTGTCGCTGCATCCGCAAGCGCGACGCAGCGCTGGACCTTCGACGGCGCCATCCGCAACAACTCGCTGGCGCTCAGCCCGGACGAGGGCACGGCCGTGGTGTCGTACAGCGAACGCCCGGACGTCGTCGTCTACGACCTGAAGGCGGGCAAGGTGCGCGCGGTGCTGAACGGCTTCGTGACGCCGCGCAACATCGTGTTCGCGCCGTCGGGCGAATTCTTCTATGTCTCGGACAGCAGCCTGGGCACCGTGGCCAAGATCGCCACTTCCAGCCTGACGACGGTCGGCACCTTGCCCGCAGGCCCCGGCGCCTTCGGCACCGTGCTGAGCAAGGACGGCGCCACGATGTACGTGAACAACCAGGCAGCCAGCACCGTCACGCGCTTCGATCTCGCGAGCGGCGAGCCGCGTGCCGTCATCACGGGCTTCGCGCAGCCGCGCCAGGGCGTGCGCCTGAGTCCCGACGGATCGGCCTTGTACGTCACCAACTTCATGGGCGACAAGATCACCATCGTGAACACGGCGACCAACAAGATCGACGGGGAGATCACCGGCTTCAACAAGCTGCGCGCGATCTCGGTCACCGCCGATGGCAAGACCCTCTTCGCGGCGAACAGCGGCAGCAACACCATCGCGGTCGTCGACCTGGACAAGCGCGCCATCGATTCGACGATCGCCGTCGGCAAGGACCCGTACGGCGCGGCGCTGTCGCCCGATGGCCAGCGCATCTACGCCGGCAACCTGGGCGACAACTCGCTCTCCGTCATCGACGTCGCGAGCAGGAGCGTGGTCGCCACCATCACGGGTTTCAAGGAGCCGCGGCAGGCGATCGTCTTCACGCGCGACGGCAGGACGGCCTATGTGCTGAATGAAGACCTGGGCCTGGCCAAGGTGGACCTGGCGAGCAACCGGGTGGAGGCGACGCTGGCTGCGCCGGCGGCGAAGATGCAGAAGGCCGCACCATGAAGTGGGTGTCGCGAAGAATTGCGGTCCATTTGCTGGCCTGCGCGTCCGCGATGCTGCTGGCAGTCGGTCCAGCCTGGGCCGGTTCAACGCTCAACGTCTATGGCCCGGGCGGTCCCGCTCCCGCCATGAAGGAGGCAGCCAAGACCTTCGGCGCGCTTCAAAACGTGGAAGTTAACGTTACAGCAGGCCCGACTCCCCAATGGGTAGAAAAGGCCAAACAGGATGCAGACGTCATTTACAGCGGCGCTGAAAACATGATGAGCGACTTTGCGAAGGCACTGCCCGGTGCGTTCGATCTGAAGGAAGCTGAACCACTGTACCTGCGACCGTCCGCCATCCTCGTTCGCCCTGGAAATCCCAAGCGCATCCGGGGATTTCGCGACCTTCTGGCCCCGGGCATCAAGGTGATGGCCGTTGCGGGCGCCGGGCAGACCGGGTTGTGGGAGGACGTGGCCGGCCGTACGGGCGACATCGCCATCGTTCGCGCATTCCGCAAGAACCTGTTGTTGCCCGAAGCCGCCAACAGTGCGGAGGCGCGTCAACGCTGGACCCAGGAGCCTGACATCGACGCCTGGTTGATCT
>NZ_AGTS01000006.1 GCF_000238595.1 Acidovorax sp. NO-1
GGGGGTCTCCTCGTTTTCAGTGCAATAAGTGACGGTACGAAAAGCTAGCACTGGCGCGGAGGTGGTGTTGGTAGATCGTTGATTTCATTGACTTTCCTGTTCACTTTCAAATCTGCGATTCGTGGCGTCAAACCGTGGTCGGTTTCATCCATTGGTGCCAGTTATCGATGCATTTGGCCGCGAAGGCAGGATTTGGTCAGCATAGCGGTCAACCGGGAAGCGAAACACACCCCGCAAGTTGATGCTCTCCAGCCTGGTGGGCGCAATCTTCCCGATCAGTTCCGGTGGAATGACCTGGCGGCGGTTCGACCAGCGATCCAGGACCGCCTGCATCTGTGAGGTATTCCACGCCATCACGATGTTGGCCATCAGGCTCAACGCATCGGCCACAGCCTGCATTTCATCGACACGTTTGGCCTGCGCCGGGCTGATCCGGCCGGTATAAATGGCGCGCTTGAGGGCGTTAACAGCCTCGCCCCGATTGAGCACCCGGCGCAACTCGTTCCTGAAAGCGTCCTTGACAAAGTAGTCAGCCAAAAACGCCGTACGCAGCAACCGCCCCAATTGCACGCCAGCCTCATAGATTGGATCGCCCTGGGCGGCAGAACCGAACCGCGCAAGAGCTGCCACCGCACTGGCATGTCCGCTCATGACCGAGGCTGCCAGGTGCACCAGACTATCCCAATGCTTTTCGATCAAAGCGACGTCGACATTGGCTTCGCACACCGCAGCGATTTCTGCGGGCACTTTGGTGCCGCGTGGCACAAAGAGGTGGCGCTGTTTGAGTTCCTTCAACCGCGGGCAAAGATCAAAACCAAGCAAACGGGCATGTGACATGGCAAAGTCGGTGTAGCCATGGGTATCCACAGCAAGCTGGCTGGTCTCCAGCTTTTCTTGGCGGATGACACCTT
>NZ_AGTS01000005.1 GCF_000238595.1 Acidovorax sp. NO-1
GGGGTCGTCTCAGAAAACGGAAAATAAAGCACGCTAAGGCGTAACTACCCTCGGCTACACCGCGTCGGCACCACGCGGCTCTTTCTCCCCTTGCAGCGAAGCAATCAGCGGGCAAGAAACGTTCCCTTGCCGCGCATGGCAGGCGAACACAAGTTCGGATAGCACGGTTTCCATGCGCGCCAGGTCGGTCATTTTTTCGCGCACGTCCTGAAGCTTGTGCTCGGCCAGGCTGCTGGCTTCCTCGCAGTGGGTGCCGTCATCCAGCCTCAGCAGCTCTGCGATCTCGTCGAGGCTGAATCCGAGCCGCTGGGCTGATTTCACGAAGCGCACCCGCGTCACATCCGCCTCGCCATAGCGGCGGATGCTGCCATAGGGCTTGTCCGGCTCCGGCAACAAGCCCTTGCGCTGATAGAACCGGATTGTTTCCACGTTGACCCCGGCCGCCTTGGCGAAAACGCCAATAGTCAGATTCTCCAAATTTTTTTCCATATCGCTTGACTCCGTACATTGGTACGGAAGGAAGCTTAAGCTATCCAATCCAGATTTGAAAGGACAAGCGTATGTCTGAACCTCAAAACGGGCGCGGGGCGCTCTTCACTGGCGGGCTAGCCGCCATCCTCGCCTCGGCTTGCTGCCTGGGGCCGCTGGTTCTGATCGCCCTGGGGTTCAGCGGCGCTTGGATCGGCAACTTGACGGTGTTGGAACCTTATCGCCCGATCTTCATCGGCGCGGCGTTGGTGGCGCTGTTTTTCGCCTGGCGGCGCATCTACCGACCGGCGCAAGCCTGCAAACCAGGGGATGTGTGTGCGATTCCCCAAGTGCGCGCTACTTACAAGCTCATTTTCTGGGTCGTGGCCGCGCTGGTTCTGGTCGCGCTCGGATTTCCCTACGTCATGCCATTTTTCTATTAATCACAGGAGTTCATCATGAAAAAACTGTTTGCCTCTCTCGCCATCGCTGCCGTTGTTGCCCCCGTGTGGGCCGCCACCCAGACCGTCACGCTGTCCGTACCGGGCATGACCTGCTCCGCTTGTCCGATCACCGTCAAGAAGGCGATTTCCAAGGTCGAAGGCGTCAGCAAAGTTAACGTGACCTTCGAGACACGCGAAGCGGTTGTCACCTTCGATGATGCCAAGACCAGCGTGCAGAAGCTGACCAAGGCCACCGAAGACGCAGGCTATCCGTCCAGCGTCAAGAAGTGAGGCACTGAAAACGGCAGCGCAGCACATCTGACGCCCTTGTCTGCTACCACAAACGAAAAAGGATCTGTCGCATGACCCATCTAAAAATCACCGGCATGACCTGCGACTCGTGCGCGGCGCACGTCAAGGAAGCGCTGGAAAAAGTACCCGGCGTCCAATCTGCCATAGTGTCCTATGCCAAGGGCGCGGCCCAGCTCGCCCTTGATCCAGGCACAGCGCCGGACGCACTGACCGCCGCCGTGGCTGGCCTGGGCTACAAAGCGATGCTCGCCGATGCCCCGCCGACCGACAACCGCACTGGGCTGTTCGACAAGGTGCGCGGCTGGATGGGTGCCGCCGACAAGGGCAGCGGCGGCGAGCGCCCGTTGCAAGTCGCCGTGATCGGCAGCGGTGGAGCCGCGATGGCGGCAGCACTGAAGGCCGTCGAGCAAGGCGCGCAGGTCACGCTGATTGAGCGCGGCACCATCGGCGGCACCTGCGTCAACGTCGGTTGTGTGCCGTCCAAGATCATGATCCGCGCCGCCCACATCGCCCATCTGCGCCGGGAAAGCCCATTCGACGGCGGCATGCCACCCACACCGCCGACGATCTTGCGCGAGCGGCTGCTGGCCCAGCAGCAGGCCCGTGTCGAAGAACTCCGTCATGCCAAGTACGAAGGCATCCTGGACGGCAATTCAGCCATCACCGTTCTGCACGGTGAAGCGCGTTTCAAGGACGACCAGAGCCTTATCGTTAGTTTGAACGAGGGTGGTGAGCGCGTCGTGATGTTCGACCGCTGCCTGGTCGCCACGGGTGCCAGTCCGGCCATGCCGCCGATTCCGGGCCTGAAAGAGTCACCCTACTGGACTTCGACCGAGGCCTTGGTCAGCGACACCATTCCCGAACGCCTGGCCGTCATCGGCTCGTCGGTGGTGGCGCTGGAACTGGCGCAAGCCTTCTCCCGGCTGGGTAGCCAGGTCACGATCCTTGCGCGCAGCACGCTGTTCTTCCGCGAAGACCCTGCCATCGGCGAGGCCGTCACAGCCGCCTTCCGTGCCGAAGGAATCAAGGTACTGGAACATACGCAAGCCAGCCAAGTCGCCCATGTGGACGGCGAATTCGTGCTGACCACTGGACAGGGCGAAGTGCGCGCCGACAAGCTGCTGGTCGCCACCGGCCGGACACCGAACACGCGCAGCCTGGCATTGGAAGCGGCGGGGGTAGCCGTCAATGCGCAGGGGGCCATCGTCATCGACAAGGGCATGCGCACCAGTAGCCCGAACATCTACGCGGCCGGCGACTGCACCGACCAGCCGCAGTTCGTCTATGTGGCGGCAGCGGCCGGCACTCGTGCGGCCATTAACATGACCGGCGGCGACGCCGCCATCAATCTGACCGCGATGCCGGCCGTGGTGTTCACCGACCCGCAAGTGGCGACCGTGGGCTACAGCGAGGCGGAAGCGCACCACGATGGCATCGAAACCGACAGCCGCACGCTGACGCTCGACAACGTGCCGCGTGCGCTCGCCAACTTCGATACCCGCGGCTTCATCAAGCTGGTCATCGAGGAAGGCAGCGGACGGCTGATTGGCGTACAGGTGGTGGCCCCGGAAGCGGGCGAACTGATCCAGACGGCGGTGCTCGCCATTCGCAACCGCATGACGGTGCAGGAACTGGCCGACCAGTTGTTCCCCTACCTGACGATGGTTGAGGGCTTGAAGCTCGCGGCGCAGACCTTCAGCAAGGATGTGAAGCAACTGTCCTGCTGCGCCGGTTGAGGAAAAGGAGGTGTTCGATGAACGCCTACACAGTGTCCCGACTGGCCCTTGAGGCCGGGGTGAGCGTGCATATCGTGCGCGACTACCTGCTGCGCGGATTGCTGCGGCCAGTCGCCTGCACCACGGGCGGCTACGGCTTGTTCGATGACGCCGCCTTGCAGCGGCTGTGCTTTGTGCGGGCCGCTTTTGAGGCGGGCATCGGCCTGGACGCATTGGCGCGGTTGTGCCGGGCGCTGGATGCGGCGGACTGCGATGAAACAGCCGCACAGCTTGCCGTGCTGAGTCAGTTCGTCGAACGCCGACGCGAAGCGTTGGCCGATCTGGAAGTGCAGTTGGCCGCGATGCCGACCGCGCCGGCCCAGCAAGCGGAGAGTCTGCCATGAACAGCCCCGAGCGCTTGCCGACCGAGACACACAAGCCGTTCACCGGCTACCTGTGGGGTGCGCTGGCGGTGCTCACCTGTCCCTGTCATTTGCCGATTCTCGCCATTGTGCTGGCCGGCACGACGGCCGGCGCGTTCATCGGCGAGCACTGGGGTATTGCAGCCCTCACGCTGACCGGCTTGTTTGTCCTGTCTGTGACGCGGCTGCTGCGGGCCTTCAGAGGTCGATCATGAGCGCTTCCCAGCCAATTGAATGGACAGTGGCGCAACTGGCGCAGGCGGTCGAGCGCGGGCAGCTTGAGCTGCACTACCAGCCGATTGTCGATTTGCGCAGTGAGCAGATTGTCGGCGCGGAAGCCCTGTTGCGCTGGCGTCATCCGACGCTCGGACTGTTGCCGCCGGGCCAGTTCCTGCCCGTGATCGAATCGTCCGGCCTGATGCCGGAAATCGGCGCATGGGTGCTGGGCGCAGCCTGCCGTCAAATGCGCGACTGGCGGGTGCTGGCATGGCAACCGTTCCGGCTGGCCGTCAATGTTTCGGCGAGCCAAGTGGGGCCAGATTTCGACAAGTGGGTAAAGGGCGTGCTGGCCGATGCCGGGTTGCCCGCCGCGTATCTTGAAATTGAGCTGACCGAATCGGTTGCGTTCGGTGATCCGGCGATCTTCCCCGCCCTGGAAGCTTTGCGACAGATCGGTGTGCGCTTCGCCGCCGACGACTTCGGCACCGGCTATTCCTGCCTGCAACACCTGAAATGCTGCCCCATCAGCACGCTCAAGATCGACCAATCGTTTGTCGCCGGACTCGCCAACGACCACCGCGACCAGACCATCGTGCGCACCGTGATTCAGCTTGCGCATGGGCTTGGCATGGAAGTAGTGGCCGAAGGCGTGGAAACATCGGCGAGTCTTGATTTGTTGCGACAAGCGGACTGCGACACAGGACAAGGCTTCCTGTTCGCCAAGCCGATGCCGGCGGCGGCATTCGCCGTCTTCGTCAGTCAATGGAGGGGTGCCACCATGAATGCAAATGATCCGACTGCCACCAGTTGCTGCGTGTGCTGCAAAGAAATCCCGCTCGATGCCGCCTTCACCCCGGAAGGCGCGGAATACGTCGAGCACTTCTGCGGGCTGGAGTGCTATCAGCGCTTCCAGGCGCGCGCCAAGACCGGGAGCGAAACCGATGCCGATCCGAACGCCTGCGACTCATCACTGTCAGACTGAGGCATACCCTAACCTGATGTCAGATGTTGAGCACAAACAACGTCAGAGTAGAGTATGAATTTATATTTATTGACACATTCAGCCAAGGGTAATAGATTTCATCCTGACATTTTTACCTTTGGAGGCATCTTGCAAGGTCAACGTATCGGCTACGTCCGCGTCAGCAGCTTCGACCAGAATCCTGATCGACAACTGGAACAAATAGAAGTCGGCAAGGTATTCACCGATAAGGCTTCAGGCAAGGACACACAACGTCCCGAACTTGAAAGGCTGCTGGCCTTCGTCCGCGAGGGCGACACCGTGGTGGTGCATAGCATGGACAGGTTGGCACGCAACCTTGATGACCTGCGCCGCATCGTCCAAGGGCTGACACAACGAGGCGTGCGCATGGAGTTCGTCAAAGAAGGGCTGACGTTTACCGGCGAGGACTCACCGATGGCCAATCTGATGCTGTCGGTCATGGGAGCCTTTGCTGAGTTCGAGCGCGCCCTGATCCGCGAACGTCAGCGCGAGGGAATCGTGCTGGCCAAGCAGCGCGGTGCCTACCGGGGACGAAAGAAATCGCTGAACAGCGAACAAATTGCCGAGTTGAAACGGCGAGTTGCAGCAGGCGACCAAAAAACTTTGGTGGCCCGTGACTTCGGCATCAGCCGCGAAACCTTGTACCAGTACCTGCGGGCGGACTGACCATGCCACGCCGCTCAATCCTGTCCGCCACCGAGCGCGAAAGTCTGCTGGCACTGCCAGATGCCAAAGACGAACTGATACGGCACTACACGTTCAACGAAACCGACCTGTCGGTGATCCGTCAGCGTCGCGGTGCCGCGAATCGATTGGGCTTCGCCGTGCAGCTTTGCTACTTGCGATTCCCTGGCATCTTCTTGGGCGTCGATGAACCTCCATTTCCGCCCCTGCTGCGCATGGTGGCCGCACAACTCAAGGTGCCGGTGGAAAGCTGGAACGATTACGGCCAGCGCGAGCAGACACGGCGGGAGCACTTGGTCGAGCTGCAAACGGTGTTTGGATTCAAGCCCTTCACCATGAGTCACTACCGGCAAGCCGTGCATACATTGACCGAACTGGCCTTGCAAACAGACAAAGGCATTGTGCTGGCCAGCACCCTTGTTGAAAACCTGCGGCGGCAGAGCATCATCCTACCCGCCATGAATGCCATCGAGCGCGCAAGCGCCGAGGCCATTACCCGTGCCAACCGGAGCATCCATGCGGCATTGGCCGATTCCTTGATACCTGTCCATCGCCAGCGCCTGGACGAACTGCTCAAGCGCAAGGATGGTAGCAAAATGACGTGGCTAGCGTGGCTGCGCCAATCGCCCGCCAAGCCTAACTCGCGCCACATGCTTGAACACATCGAACGCCTCAAAGCCTGGCAAGCGCTTGACCTACCTGCTGGCATCGAACGGCAGGTACACCAAAACCGCTTGCTCAAGATCGCCCGCGAGGGCGGCCAGATGACGCCCGCCGACCTGGCCAAGTTCGAGTCGCAGCGGCGTTACGCCACCTTGGTAGCACTGGCCATCGAAGGCATGGCCACCGTCACTGATGAAATCATCGACCTTCACGACCGCATCATCGGCAAGCTGTTCAATGCGGCCAAGAACAAGCATCAACAGCAGTTCCAGGCTTCCGGCAAGGCGATCAACGACAAGGTGCGGATGTATGGGCGCATCGGTCAGGCGCTGATTGAAGCCAAACAAAACGGCGGCGATCCGTTCGCCGCCATCGAAGCGGTCATGCCGTGGGACACCTTCGCCGCCAGCGTCACCGAGGCGCAAACGCTGGCGCGGCCTGCAGATTTTGATTTCCTGCACCATATCGGCGAGAGTTACGCCACGCTGCGCCGCTATGCGCCGCAGTTCCTGGGGTGATCTCGGTTTTGCAGCCAAATCGGAATCCTGCGTCAAAAAACTCCTTAGCGACAACAACTTAGCAGCGTTTTATAGTGTCTCCTGCATTGGGGA
>NZ_AGTS01000004.1 GCF_000238595.1 Acidovorax sp. NO-1
GTCGTGCCCGGCAAGGGCAACATGATCCTGGTTATGCCGCAGGACATCCGGGTAGTGCCGGGCCTGAATCCCCGGATTCGAAACCAGCGCTACCTCGACCACTTGGCGCGCATCAAGCGCTCCATCATTCAGCACGGCTTCTATCAGGACAAGCCACTGGCTGGCTACGCCGGGATGGATGGCAGCAAGCCGGTCATTTTCATCACTGAGGGCGCCACGCGCCTTGCAGCTGCCATCGCCGCCATCGAAGAAGGCGCTCCACTGGAATACCTGCCCTTGGTGCTCAAGCCGGAAGGCACCTCCATGGAAGACCTCACGGTCGCCATGATGCGCTCCAATGAAGGGCTTGACTTCACGCCCCTCGAGCGCGCAGTCTTGTGTGCCCGCCTGCGAAAGTTCGGTTGGACGTTCGACCGTATAGCGACCGAGCTCGATGTCGATGCCTCCTACGTCCACCATCTGCTGACCTTGGCCGCCGCGCCGCCGGGCATCCGGCAGATGGTGGAAAAGGAAGAGACCACGGCCGGGACTGCCATCGAGGCTGTCCGCCAGCATGGTGAAAACGCCGAGCAAGTCCTCAAGGCCGCCTTGCAGAACTCGCCCAAGAAGAAGGTCACGCGCTCCATGCTTGATGGCCGCAAGAAGATCCTGACCAAGCAAGCCCCAGTGCTCTATGAGACGCTGGAAATGGTCAGCAAACACGAGGCCTTCCAGCAGCTGCCGGAAGAACTTCGCGCACAGATCGCCAAGTTGATTGAGCAAGTCAACGTCGCGACGCCCAGCGCGTCCACCGCGCCTGACGATACGCAGGCTGCAGACAACCTGGAACAAGCTGCCGCAGCCTGAACACCCCTCCATTGAGCCCTCTCCGAGAAATCGGGGAGGGTTTTTTTGGCCCGCAGATGCAGAGCGGTTTTGTAAGCACAGGTCAAACGACAAGGTTTAACGCCGCGACAGCCCCGGACGGTTGCGATAAAATTATCGAATCACACCCGTGATGCGCACCTCTGTGCGCCCCGAACGCCGAGCCTTCGGCGCTTCCATTCCCCTACAGGGCCCTGCTGCCCTGAGGGTGCTGGGCCCTTTTTTTTGGGCCCAACATGCTTTCCAAACAACTCACTGCGTCGCGCCCGAGCGCGCCTGCCAGTACCCAGAAGTCCATACTCACCCGCGAAGAGATCAAGCACGCCCTGGCTGCTGATCGGATTTTCGTGGCACGAAATCTGGCCGTTGGGGATGAGTCCTACATGGACGCCCATCTCCGAGACTACCCCTATGCCATGCTGGTCTATACCGGACCGCTTGGCAATATACGTGTCGCTGATGCATGGCGTTTCAACGCACGTGGCGAAGTCTATCCAGGCCACATCACACCAGTCCCCGTCATCCTGTCCGAGCTTCACCGCTTCGACCAGGCTGCGAGCGCGGTGCGGCGCAACCTGATTGCGCACACACAGGCCACACGCCAAATCCACGCCGGTTTCGTCAATGAACCCACCATGCGGGCCGCGCAGGTGCTATCCAGTGATTCGGCCGCATGGTCTTATCTGGCTGAAGCTGCACCGACCGGCCCAGACTGGTTAGGGCGGGCGTCCCGAGCGCTGCGGCACTTTGCAACAGCACACCGCACATTGTTCTCTCCTAACCCCATTTCCCTGAGTGAGGTGGAGTGGGCGGAAGTGGCTGCACAGTTCGACAGCGAAACCCTGCCGAAACCTGCTGCCAAGACCATCCAGGCCAAAGCCCCCGTCAAGATGACCGTTCTGGGCGGGGACATGGCATTGGAAGTGAAGGATATGCAAACTGCAGATGCTGCAGGCAGCAAACTCCCGGATCGGGCCATCCCGCCTGATGTACTGGAGGTGCTGAGACAAGCGCACGCTCAAGGCCCGCACATCTACCTGCCCACGGTACAGCTCGACAAGGCGCTGTACAGCCGGGTGGACAAGGTGCTGCGGGAACTGGGTGGCAAATGGGTAGGCGGCAGCCGCCGGGCACACACGTTCGACGTGGACGCACAGGACATCCTCTACGCAGCCGTGGCCACGGGGCGGTATGTGCGCCCTGCAGACCTGGGTTTCTTCCCCACGCCTGCGGCGCTGGTGAACAAGCTTCTGGCAAAGGCGAAGCTGGAACGAGGCATGCTGGTCATTGAGCCACAAGCAGGGGACGGGCGCATTGCCTGTCCCATGGCAGCCGCCGTGGGCGGCACCGAACTGGTGACCACCTGCGAGCTGATGGAGCGCAATGTCCAAAAGCTGCGCGAAGCAGGTTTCCAGAACGTGATTCACGGAGACTTCCTGCGCGTGGCGCCAAGTCCGAAGTTCGCGGCGGCGTGCATGAACCCTCCGTTCTCGCGCCACCAGGACATCGACCATGTATTGCACGCCTCACGGTTTGTGCAGAACGGGGGCACGGTGACCAGCTACATGTCATCGGCATGGATGCACAGCACGCACAAGCGCGCCCAGGAATTCAAGCGATTCCTTGATGCCGTGAAGGCAGAGGTGGAACAAGTCGATCCCGGAGCATTCCGTGAATCCGGCACTGATGTGGCAACCACCCTGGTGCATTTCAGCGTCTGATCAAGGTATCGACAGATACGCACGCAAGGCCCAGTGTCAATCGGAAGATTGGCCTGGGCGTTGCAACTCAACCGAAACAGAAAAATGAAAAACAAAAAGCGGCGCTCTGCGCCACTGCGGGCGCAGCAAAACTTTGCCCGCACCAGCGTCTTGCCTGAAACGGTGCGCATGGCCAAGCAGGGCTACACCCACCGCGTGGTCGCCTGGGTTCACCCCGAAGAGGGCGACGACATCATGGAGAGCATTTACTACAAGGGCATTCCACAAGATGCCGATGTGCGCAATCGCCTTCGGCAAAAAGGATCCACCGTACTCGATGACTACGAGGTTGTCCCGCTATAAGTCGCAGTCAGGCCTCGCGTCGGACAACAACCAAGCCCAGGCGCTCTATGCGGCCTGGGCTTTTTTCATTTGCGCGGCACTTTCGCCGCACGCCTCGCCAGCGACTCGATGGCGGGCGTATTGCCGATGTGCTCCAGCAGTCTTCTCTTCTGTTCCTCCTGAAGACCGCTGGCCTGGATCATGTCGGGCCATGCTTCGTATGCCTTCTTGGCCGTCTCGCGCACCACAGCTCCGATCTTGGGTTCCGGCAGGCCCGGGACCGCGGTGGCCAGGGCGCGGATAACCGCAGGCGAAATCCGCTCTTTGGTTTGGCTGGTCGGCGTGAACTTGAGCGCGTGCCCCTTGCCTTTGAGGAACGCCGCATAGGCCACCACATCGTAGGCTGGAGACAACTCGGGAGTGCGGCCATCGGCGTACAGCAGGCCGTAGTTTTTGACATGGCCATCAAAGTTGCCCAGAAGGTCGTTGACCACGATGCGGCGGATGAACTCTTCCAACGCAGGCATGCCCAATCCCGGAGTGCTCAGTAAAACCTTGGCCATGGTGGCGTAGTTCGCACGGGGGTGCTCGTACTTCAACGTCGGCGGTATGTTGAGCACCTGCGCAAAGTCTTCGCAATGGATGTGCTGCAGACCCTGCCGGTCGAAGCGCTTGACGGCCAGGAAGTGGCTTTCATCGCCGATGACGAACGGCTGGTCCGCATGAATCGCTGACAGCGGGGCCAGTGTGACCTCGCAGACATCCACCCCCGCCGCGCCAGCCATGCGCATGGAAAGTTCCTCCACCTGCGGCAGCAATGGAAACTGCACGGTGGGCAGCTTGGCGATGATGTGTACGCCCCGCTCGTCCTTGGCGCGGGCCACGTACCGCCCGCCAGAGAGCACCAGCGCCAGCTTGGGCTGCACCCCTGACAAGGAGGTGGCTTCTGGCAGTGGCATGGGCGACACGCTCATCTCCAGCGCATCGTTGTTCTGCGTCACAACTCGGGCAATGCTCTCCCGCGTCATGTCCGCCGGCGCCACGTACACTGCGCCGGGCAAGTCTGTGCCGCACATGCTCAGTAGGGCAAAGTCGTCGCCCTTGTCCAGATCCCCGATGCTTTCCAAGTGGGTGCGCAAAGGGCCTTCGGGCAGCATGTTCTGAAAGAAAGGCGGCAGCGCTTCACCTTCCCCGTTGAAAAACGGTTGCAGCGCGGCCTCCAGGACAAACTTGAAGCGGTCATCCGGGTTTTCCTGCACCGCGAACTGCGCCAGCACAGGCATATCGTCCAGCGTCCAGTAGCTGCGATCCGGCACCAGCCGCGTGATCGCAGAGGCACCTTCCCCGTACTGGAAAAGCTGGCCGACAAAACGCCGTCCTGCGCCTTGGCCCAAGAAAACATCCAGAGCCCGGTACTTCATGGCTTTGGCCCGGTGCCCCGACCGATCGAGGGCAGTCCAACCTGATTGGTGGTCGCATCGCCAAGGCGGCGCTCCAGGTCGGAAAGCACCGTGCGCTCCCCGGCGGTGGATTGCTCAAAGGATGCCGCTACCGCCTTGGGCATCAGCACCAGCTCCAGACCCAGCTCCGAAGCAACGGCCATGGCATTCGCCAGCCGGGGCGACACCTTGCCATCCAGCATCTGGCGCACGGCCACCGGGGACAACCCCGTGTTTCTGGCCAGATCCTTGAGCTTGACTCCCCGCTGCGCTTTCGCGGTGAGCAGCGATATCGAGAAATCCGCGAGGGTTTTCATGAACTATCTTTCTCTAATTCCGAAATCATAAACTAAAGTATGCCTTATCTGTCTCATAAACACAATTTAGATATGCTTTTCTGGAAAAAAGAAAGTTAACTTTTCAGTGAAACGCTACACAAGTGGTTTGATCTTGTTGACCGTTCGCGCTCGTGAGGCGAGATCCGCTTTGGTATAGATCGCGGTGGTGTTGATGTCGGCGTGCCCCAGCAGCTGCTGGACCTCACCCAGATCGCCGCCGCTCTCGCTCAGCGCGGCATGCGCGAATGTGTGACGCAGCCAGTGCGTGGAGGCCGCCAGAAAATCCGAGTTGGACTCCCCGGCCGTCGCTGCGCACTTTCTGAAAAAAGCTTTCAGCAAGCTATAGACCCGTGAGTGACTGAGCTTCCCGGTGGAATTTCCCTCCCTGCGGGCGTTGTGTGGCATGACGCCGTGGCTCCCAGCATTCGGTCGGGCCAGGCGCTCATCGAGCACCCCGATCAGGGGCATGTCATCGTCGCCTATCCGCGCATACATCGACCCCGGCATGCCGGTCAGTAGCTTCCGGTCCTCCAGGTGGTCGCGCAGCGCCTGCAGAGTCGCTTCATGGATGGGCACGACGCGCTCGCGCTCACCCTTGCCGACGAAACGCAGCGCCCACCCATCCGTCAATACGCCGTCAATGCGGTAACGCTCCATCTGCTTCCAGGTCGCGTCTGCGAGTTCGGCCCTGCGCAGGCCCGCGCTCCCCAGCAATCGCAAGATCGCCACTAGGCGGCGCTTGTGGGGCCCATCCCTCATCCGCCCCATCGTCTCCACGATCAGTTGCTTGTCCTGTTCAGAAAAGGAGCGCATCACATCGAGTTTGATGTCCTTACGCTTGGCCGGAGTGAAGGTCGCCATCGCGTTGAGGGTGATGTATCCGCTCTCTAACCATGTCGAAAACATGGAGCGAATCGCCGCATTCGTTTGCTCAATGGACTTGTCGTTCAGGGGCCCGCGCAGGGGCCTCCAGTCCGGGGCAGACTTCGTGCGCAGTCGCGGCTGCACCCAGTGGGCGGGTGGGGCTCGCAAAAACTCAAAAAACTCACGCAAGTCTGTGCTCGTGAGCGATGAGACAGCCTTGCGCCGTTCGATCACAGCCCACAGCACCAGCCGCTCGATGGCGCGTTGGTAGGCGTCCTGCGTGGCCAGGCTGCGTTCAGACAGCCTGTTCCTGAACCAGCCTTGAATGGCCTCGCGGTCGTTGCTGGCGTCGAGGGTGTTGATCCCGGTGCCCCTGTAGGTGCCATCCGCCCCATCGAGGGCACTGGGCCAGTTCAGTTCCGCCAGCGGGATCAGCCCGCGTCCGGTGTGTGCCGGCAGGTAAGGGCGGCCGGGCAGGGGGGGCAGGCCTGGGGCGGGAGTGACCACCGCACTCTCCAGCCAATTCACGATGCGCGCTCCACGGGTGCGCCCAAGGCGCGGCAAGCGCTCGTACCATCTGGCGCCGGTCAGCGCGATCCAGTCGATCAGGTTCCCCAAGGTCTCCACGCCCTGCGCCTGAATCGCCTGCAGCTGGCTGTCCGTGAAGGGAAGCCAGAGCTGCACCAGGTTCTCTCGATGCGGCCGAATGGCAAGGCGCCGGTCCAGCAGGTTGAGTGCATCTATTTTTCTGGCAAGAAGATCCTTGGCAGAGAGGGGAATGTCTTCGCGGGCATGGGGCTGATGCGAGGGTGGTGTGAGCGACGCCGTCAATTCCGGCTGCCCAGACGTTGCTGACGCCCCATACTTATCCTCGTATATCTCGACCAGCTCCTGCTCCGAGTACATGTCCTCGGGGAACTGCAGGGCGAACTCGGCCAGCGAAGGGGCGGAACCCGCGGGCTCGGGCGTGGCGTCGGGGGTGAGGGTTTCCGTGGCGTGGTCTGCAAGAGCTGCAGGGTCTGCACCCAAAACCTTGCCCTGGGCAACTGGCCACAGGAGGGACACGTGCTCCATCAATTCCGGATTGCCCTCTGCCGCCGCTGTGATGCGCTTTCTCAGGTCATCGGGGTAGGCATCGGCTGCGCTGCGCTCCATGGCGGGGCCAAGGTGCGACAGATAGCGCAATGCTGCTGTTCTGGGCGCGATCCCTTCCACAACGGCTCGCATGAATGCCATGTCGTCGGCGGTGATGGGCTGTTTGGAAATCTTCGCCTTCGCTCCCACCGGTCGGCCGCGACGACGACGGACTGCATCAGGCTGCGCAATCTCAAAGGGGCTGGGAGATTCATCAATAACGGCTGTGCCAGCCATCCGAAGGGCACCATCCGGGTTGGATAAGGGAGAGGTAAGCATCGCGGTCCCTCAGAAACCGTAGGGCCTGTCGCACCAGCGCCGAAGCACCTGATAGTCGCTCTCGGGGATTTCGACCTCGCCGGCCTCAGCGGCTTTTAGGATGCGCAGGCCCGCCCCGTCCTTGACGCGATTGCCGTGCAGCATGAAAAAGAACCATGCGAACGGGACGCCTACCTTTTGGTCTATGGCCTGCAGCTTCACCAGCAGCTCTGAGGGGGAGCCGCGCCGCGAATGAACCTCGGGCAACTTGAATTTGGTCGTCCACATGGGGATCAGCGATGCATCACGCTGATCCGTGCCTGGGATGGCGCCCTCGCTGGTTTTCATGACCCAGTGAGAGCACAGCCGCGCCCCTGACGCTCCAGCGCTGCTCTTGGCCCACTCCTGGAAAAAACGTACCGCCTTGTGCGGGTACTTGTCGAAGCTGGGATCGATCTCGCCGTAGCTGACGATCTCCTTGGGCTGCTTTGACGCTGCGCCGGAAACAGTGATGGACATCCTGCGGGCCCGGTCTCGACGCTCATCCTCAATGGCCTGCACACGGTCCAGAAACCCCTCGATGTCAACCACTCGGGTCAGCTTGTAACGGGGCTGGCCAATGACCAGCTGCTCCGCCTCGGGCAGCGGGTCGCCAGCAGCCTCATCGATCAAGTCACTCGCATTGCGCGGGGGCGCCCATTCTGCGCGCATGAGCTTGCAGTCCAGGCGTTCGCAGTGCATTTCGACTTCCAACTGCAGGAAGTTCGATTCGCGGCCGCCTCGATCCACAGTGAGGATGATGTGAGTAATGCTTGTTCGGCTCAATCGGAAATTGGCCTGAGACAGGCGTTCGTGGGTGGCAGGCGCGCTGGCCCCGTCGTTCACAAACTCCTGCAACAGCCAGGCGCGGTGGTCATCGTGAACCAGCTCGCCCTCGGCGGTAAACACACGTTGGTTGACCAGGTACCAGCCATCCCGCGAGGTGGCGATTTCTGCCACCTCAAAACCGGGGACTTTGCGCACAGCCTTCAGCAAGGCGTTGTGGGAAAAGCCGTTGCGCAGCTGCTTGGGGGCAACCGATGGCATCAGCGCTTCCAGTGTGAGGATGGATGAGGTGGGGTCGATCATGAGGGCGTCTATTAATTGAGCTTCAAACACACGCATCATAACTATCATTAAGCTGCGTGACAATTAATTCTAATCCTTGTGCGGACCCCGCCTTAAAATTTCATAATATGAAATTTGTCTCTAGCGGCGCGACAAGAGGCACCTGAAAAAGCGCCGCGAGTTTTGTACTTTTCTCACTGAGTTTTGTATTCTTGGCTCTTGGCAGGTCACCAGGTGCCGTCGCTCGGACTGGCTGTCGCGTGCAGATCAAGCGATGGTGCGGATTCGGTGGGCCACCAGCCAGCGTCGGCACCTCGGCCGCCAGGTGCCTCCACTGGCCAACGGCTGGCAAAAATACAAGACTCAGTGAGAAACACACAGGGAAATACAAAACTCAGTGAATACGGGGTACAAAACTTGGCGATCCAGCGGCCTCCAAGTCATTGATTTGTGTTGACCACCAGGTCGGCTCTTGAGGACTCGCGACACCGACAAGAAACACCCCCTCCAATGGGCCGTTCTACGACAAGATCGTCCTAGCGATGGGCAATTGCGTTCCGAGAGGAATTTGTTGACCGGGAGCAGCGCGTCAACATCAACCTAGCTAACCAGTCCGTCCAGGTCGCCGCACGGCAAGCGGGCCAAACGCCCGCGCTCTGGAATAGGCCCCCAGCGAATCATTGCCTGCCCGTTGATCGAGTGGTCATCAATGCGACAATGAACCGTACTAAACAGATCACCCTGGGAGGGGCATTGGGACTAGTTATTCAGGGCACGAAGGTGGTTGTTGATCACAGCTCAAGGGAGCATCTGATCACTACGCTCTCTGGGAATCCAAAGCAGTACACAGTCGAGAACGAGCTGGGTTCCATCGACGTCTTTTCCGTATTTACGCGTCTCAAGGCGACCTCACAAGAACGGCGGGATCGTGCAGCGCGGAAAATTGGGGACAACTGCCCGATGATTTACGCTCTGAAGGGGAAGGATGGTTTGGTTACGGGTTACCGCAGCGTGCGCGAGATGCTGCTCATCGGCGAGCAAATCGTAAGACAGCATCTTGTATTTGGTGATCCCCCGGTGATCGTTTGCATCCCCTCTTCTCACTCCATCGTCAGGCACGTGGCAGAGCAGCTCAAAAAACACCTTCAGCTAACCATCATTGATGGGCTTCTTGCCAAGGCTACCGTCGCGTCAGCTGTAGCTGACCTTGATAGGGCCATAGCATCGAGTAAGAGCTATCAAGACAGCAAGACCCTTCAGAACATTCGCCAGGTCGTGAAAAAACAGCAGGTGCTCGCACTAAAGGACGTTCACACCCGATTTCGCCATCTGATCCAACCAATCGCGGCTGGGCCTCAGGCGGTTAAAAATCCCTACCCGTCCATTCTCCTGGTGGATGACCTTGTATCCAGCGGCACGTCACTGATTGCTGCCAAGAACGTGCTAAGGTCAACCCAGCAAGGAGAGAGCTTCACGGCCCTATCCCTCTTCAGCAAGGCTTGAGTCATGCTTGTCCTCAGGGGTTGCAAAGGTTGGTAGGTTCTAGTACCATAGGCACTGAGCGTGATTGAGTCTCCCCGCTCGTTAAATATATGAAGAGACCCGCGTAGCACTCCCCATGGTCAGTTCGTAAAGAGCAGAAAGTGGGAAGGTTAGGCAGCGGCTAACCATCTTGGGCGACTATGTCGCCCACCTTATTCAAAGGCCCACCCTCCGGTGGGCCTTTTTTCTTGTGTACGCTTCTAACGCCTTTTTGAGTTCGAAGCAACGCAGGCCAGCACTAGGCCCACCCTGCCGCGCCGTGTGCCTACGTCCGAACTGGGGCATCTGTGATTTCATACAGTAGTGCACAATCCCGGTCATGCCCTCCGACCAGATCGTCCAAACCGCCCTCGCCTTCCTTGGCCCGACTGCCATATGGCTGTCGCAGAGCCGCAGCCAGCAGATCCAGCGCTGGGCCTGCATCGTTGGTCTGATTGGCCAGCCGTTCTGGTTTTGGTCCGTGT
>NZ_AGTS01000003.1 GCF_000238595.1 Acidovorax sp. NO-1
GACCTTTTTGGCACCAGCGTGGCCCTATCGGGCGACGGCAACACCTTGGCAGTGGGGGCGCAGGGGGAAGACAGCAATGCCACCGGCATCAACGGAGACCCTGCAGACAACTCTGCCGCCAGTTCAGGGGCGGTCTATGTGTACTGACGTCTTCGTTGCCATCACCGATCGCAGCAGCACCGGTGCAGCACCCCAGTGAAACCGTGTGGGCTCAATGGTGTTTGATTTTGATTCCAACCAATACCCAGCGCTTATGCAGAAAGCACCAACAACTACCAAAACCATAGCAAATTAGTTCACTGCCCGCTCCAGCGGCAACCACAGGCGGAATTCGCCCCCGCCCTCCCAGGCCGCCCACTGGCAGTGCCCCCCCAGGGCCTGGGCGCGGTGGCGCACGTTGGCCAGCCCCTGGCCAGCCGGCGTGGCAGGGGGCGCACTGGCGGTGGGCACAAAGGCGTGGCCGTTGTCGCGGATGCGCACCACCACGCCGCCCTCGTTCGCATCCCCGGGGCGCACCTCGGTCGCCAGGTCGATGGCGGTGGCCTGGCTGTGCTTGAGCAGGTTGGTAAGCACCTCTTGCAGGATGCGCAGCACGTGCAGGGCGGCCTGCGGGTCCAGCCACGGCAGCGGTGGCAGATCCTGCACGCTCCAGGTGAGCGTGATGCCCGCAGCCTTGAGCCGGGGTGCCAGGCGAAAACGCAGGGCGGCCAGCATGGCCAGCAGGTCGGCGTCGGCGGGGCTGAGCGAGTCGATGGCGAGCTTGAGGTCGTCGATGCAGTCCTTGAGCACCAGGGCCGTGTCAGCCGTGCTGGCCTGGCCGTGCTCGACCATGCGCAGTGCGCTCATGAGCGATGAGCCGATGCCGTCGTGCATGTCCTGCATCAGTCGCTGGCGCTCGGCAGCCAGGGTCTGCTGGCGCTCCAGTGCGCGCAGTTGCTCGTGGCTGGCCGTCAGCTCGCGCTCGCGCGCGGCAAGGCGGCTCTCCAGCCCGGCGTTGACAAACTCCACCGCATGGATGGCGCCCAGGTAGCGGCGGTAGACGATGGCCAGGAAGATGGCGAACAGGCCGATGGACAGGTAGGGCGCCAGGTACACACGCTCGATGTTGAAGCGGTAGTTCTGCAGCAGAAGATCGTGCACGGCTGCGGGCACGTTGAGCGAGAACCAGGCAAACAGCACCATCCCTTCGCCCGAGCGGGCCTGCCAGGAGGCCCACAGACCAGACACCGCCACCACGGCCGTGAGCGCGGTGAGGACGATGTAAACCGCCGGAAGGATGGCATGGACATGCGGCAACAGAAGGGGCACTGGCAAGGTAAGTACCGCACACAGCACCACCAGCGCCGCAATGCCCCATGCCAGGCGGGGCATGCGCTTGCGGTGCACACGCAAGGCGAACGCGAAGATGGACACCATGGACCAGCCCAGCGCATTGACGCTGACCCAGCCAAACCAGTCGTCAGGCACGGGCGGTGGGTGGTCGTCCACCACATAGTGCAGGTTGCGCAACACGCAGGTGACGGATACGGCGAAGAACAGCAGGTAGATGGGCTCACGGCGGCGCACCAGCCCTACGGCCAGTGAGAAAAGCCCGATGACCAGAAAGGCTGCGCCCGTCTGGCTGATGAGGTCGTTCTGCACAAAGCTGCGCAGGTTGTAGCGCCATAGCAGCGCCTGCTCGGTGCCTACCCATGCGCTGGAGATTGCCCCGCCCACACCTTGCTGGCTGGCCATGCGCACCCAGACCGTGTGAGGCGCCGCGCTGCTGCCGCCCGTGCCACTGCCCAGGGGCAGCCACAGGGGCCGGTTGAAGCTGTTCCACACGCGGCTGCCCCGGCTTCGGTAGACCATGCGCCCGTCCACATACACCGCGACGACGCCGATGGTCTGCCAGCGCGGCAGGTAGAGAAACAAGTCTTGCGCGGGCAGGCTGGCCGGCAGTGTGAGCCGGTACCAGGCCACGTCGGGCGGGGCCTGCAGCGACGCGCTGCCTTCCGCCAGGCTGCGGGCGCGGGCGTGGGGCAGGGGCACCTGCGCCCAGCCGCCCATGTCTTGCACGCTCAGAGGCAGCTCGGGCGGAGGTTCCCAGCCTGCGCCCGGCTCGGTGCGAAAAAGCGCCTGCTCGATGTGCATGGCGCCCCCGTCCCGGGCTCCGCCGCCGCAGGCTGAAAGCCAGGCCAGCAACAGCAGCCAGGCCACGCACTGGCTAATCCGCCAGCAGGCCCTGTTTGTAGGCAGCATGGATGGCTTCGGCGCGGGTGTTGACCTGGAGCTTGGCATAGATGCGCCGCACAAACGTGAGCACGGTGGTGCGGGACACGCCCATGGAGCGGGCGGTTTCTTCGGTGGTGAAGCCCTTGCTCACATGGCGCAGCACCTCCTGTTCGCGCGCAGACAGTGCGGCGGGCGGGCTGCCGGCTGGCGCCAGGCTGGCGGCGGCGCGTGCCAGGATCTTGCGCGCCACCATGGGGCTGATGGGGCTGCCGCCCGCGTGAAGGTTGCGGATCTCCTCGGCCAGCTCGGCAGCGCTCACGTCCTTGAGCAGGTAGCCCATGGCCCCGGCTTCGATGGAGCGCAGCACGTGGTCCTCGTCGCCAAAGATGGTGCTGACCAGGATGCTGCAGTCAGGCCACTGCACGCGCGCGGCGCGGATCACGTCCAGGCCCGAACCGTCGGGCAAGCCCAGGTCCACCAGCAGCACGTCCAGGGGCGTCGTGGGCAGCAGCTCCAGCGCCTCGGCGCGGCTGGTGGCCAGCAGTGCCAGCGCCAGGTCGGGCTGCTGGCCGATCATGGTCACCAGGGTGTCGCGGCTGGCGGCGTCGTCTTCCACCACCCCCAGACGCAGCGGGGGCGGGGGTTTGGACGGGTGCGCGCTGATCGAGGTCAAGCGCCCCTCCAGAAGGCAGGCTGGGCGTACTGGTGCTTGAGGTAATCGATCCACAGCCGCACACGCAGCGGCAGGTGCTTGCGCTGGGGAAACACCACATAGATGCCGTTGGGCGGCGCGGCGAAGTCCTCCAGCACCGCCACCAGGCGGCCGGCGGCAATTTCGGCCTCCACCTCCCAGGTGCTGCGCCAGGCGATGCCCCAGCCGCCCAGGCACCAGTCGTGCAGCACTTGGCCGTCAGAGCAGTCGAGCGGGCCGCCGGGCTTGAGGTGCACGACCTCGGTGGAGCCATCGGGCTGCGGCACGCGGAACGCCCAGCCACGCGTCTGCGATGCGTCGCTCGACAGCGTGAGGCAGTCGTGCTGCACCAGCTCGGCCGGCGCGCGCGGGGTGCCACGGCGGGCCAGGTATTCGGGCGTGGCCACGCACAGACGGCGGTTGTCGGCAATGCGCACGCTCACCAGCGACGAATCGGGCAAATCGCCCACGCGCACGGCGCAGTCAAAGCCTTCGCCCGCCAGGTCCACCACGCGGTCGCTGAGGTTGAGAGAGATGGTCACGTCCGGGTGCTCGGCCCGGAACCGGGGCACCAGCGGTGCCACATGGCGCCGGCCAAAGCCCGCGGGCGCGGTGATGCGCAGGTGCCCGGTGGCCTTGACGCCGCCTTCGGACACGCTGGCCTCGGCATTGGCCACGTCGGACAGCAGGCGCTGGCAGTCTTCCAGAAACGCGCTGCCCTCGTGCGTGAGGCTGATGCGGCGCGTGGTGCGCACCAGGAGCTTGACGCCCAGGTGCTCTTCGAGCGCATCGAGCCGCCGCCCCATGATGGCGGGCGCCACGCCCTCGGCCTTGGCAGCGGCAGTCAGGCTGCCGCGCGTGGCCACCGACACAAAGGATTCGAAGGCCTTGAGTTTGTCCATGGGCGGAGATTATGGAGACATCGGCGCGCGGGCGGGCCACCGCGCCACCAGGAAGCACCGGTGGCGCTGTTTTACAAGCAAAATCAGGCTTCAGCGCTTGATGGACAAGCGCAAACAGCTATTATTTGTATAGCATCTACGCCAGGCGCGACTTGAGGAACCCCACGGTGCCATAGCGCTTGACCTCGGTGTAGAGGTCGTGCGTGAGGCCCTGCACCATGGCGGTGTAGGCGTCGGCCAGGTCGGGCGCGATGGTGAAGTGGTCGTAGTTCACGATCACGCCCACGCGCTCGCCCTGTGCGGCGAGCGGGGCGAGCAGGCGGCGCACCTCCTGATCAATCGCCTCGATGGTGCTGGCGGCATTGATCTGCAGGCCCGAGAAGTCGATGTGCAGCAGCTGGCGCGCGGCATCGAGCTCGAAGCGCTGCACCAGCGGGCGGTTGAGCAGCTGCTCGCGCAGGCCCAGCGGGCCGGGCTCGAACAGGCGCAGGTCCATGGCCTGCAGGCCGGGGCTGATGCGCGGCGTGAACGACATGTGGGCGAGCACGTCGCGCTGCAGGTCGATGCCGGGCGCCAGCTCGATCAGCTCCAGCGCACCGCCGCCATCCGCCTCGCCCGAGGGCACGAGGCGGAACACGCAGCGCTCCGTCACATACAGCACACGCTGGCCGCGCTTGAGCGCCTCGGCGCCGCTGAAGGTGCGGTGTTCGACCTCGCGCACCAGCTTGCGCGCGCCGCCTTCGTGCAGGATGTGCAGGTGGCCGTCCACCGCCTCGACCTGCAGCGCGCCAGCGGTGAAGGTGCCCACGAACACCACGGTCTTGGCGTTCTGGCTGATGTTGATGAAGCCGCCCGCGCCCGCCAGGCGGGGCCCGAACTTGCTCACGTTGAGGTTACCGTGCTGGTCGGCCTGCGCCAAGCCCAGGATGGCGATGTCGAGGCCGCCGCCGTCGTAGAAGTCGAACTGGTTGGGCTGGTCGATGATGGCCTGCGGGTTCACGGCGGCGCCAAAGTTCAGCCCGCCTGCGGGGATGCCGCCGATCACGCCAGGCTCGGCCGTGAGCGTGACGAGGTCGATGATGCGCTCCTCAGCCGCCACGTTGGCCACGCCCTCGGGCATGCCTATCCCTAAGTTCACCACTTGGTGCGGACGCAGCTCCAGCGCTGCGCGGCGGGCGATGATCTTGCGCTCGGTCAGCGGCATCGCCTCCAGCGTGTCCATGGGCACGCGCAGCTCGCCCGCAAACGCGGCGCTGTAGGGCTCGGCAAAGGTCTGGTGGTGGTGCGCGGGCTCGGTGGCCAGCACCACGGCGTCCACCAGCACGCCGGGCACCTTCACCTGCCGGGGGTTGAGCGTGCCGCGCTCGGCGATGCGCTCGACCTGCGCGATGACCACGCCGCCCGAGTTGCGCGCCGCCATGGCAATGGCCAGGGCTTCGAGCGTGAGCGCCTCGCGCTCCATGGTGAGGTTGCCATCGGCGTCGGCCGTGGTCGCGCGGATGATGCCCACGTGGATCGGGAAGGCCTTGTAGAACAGGTAGTCCTGCCCGTCGATGGGCAGGATGCGCACCAGGTCTTCGGTGGTGCGCGCATTGAGCTTGCCACCGCCGTGGCGCGGGTCCACAAAGGTATCGAGGCCCACACGCGTGAGCGTTCCGGGCTTGCCCGCAGCGATGTCACGGAACAAGTGCGTGATCACGCCCTGGGGCAGGTTCCAGGCCTCGATCTGGTTGTCCACCGCCAGCTTCTGGATGCGCGGCACCAGGCTCCAGTGCCCGCCGATCACGCGCTTGAGCAGGCCCGCGTGGCCCAGGTGGTTGAGGCCCCGGTGCTTGCCGTCGCCCTGGCCTGCGGCGTAGACCAGTGTGAGATCGCGCGGGGTTTGCGTGGACTCCCAGCGCCGGGCCAGCGCCACCGCAATGCTCTCGGCAAAGCCGATGCCCACAAAGCCGCCCGTGGCCACGGTGTCGCCGTCGTGGATGAGCTGCACCGCATCGGCGGCGCTCACGATCTTGTTCTTGTGGGCCGCGTTGAGCGCGCTGGCGTCCAGGGGTGCCTGCATGGGTTTGTCTCCCGTTGGGTTTGTTGTGCGCGCAGCGTAGTGGGTTACGGGCCAAAGCACCATTCAGGGTGACTACGGACCGCCCTCAGTTTTGCGTAAAAGTCACTGGTTTAGAGATTTTCAGCGTATTTATGTGGGCAAACATTTGCAATACAGTGTGCCCATGGCCTGCTAGCGCAGTTCCCGGTTTTTACGTTTCCATAACTTTCTCAAGGCACCCCATGACCGAACGCACCCAAGTCCACGGCCTGCAAGTGGCCACCTCCCTGTACCGCTTTGTCGAAGACCAGGTGCTGCCCGGCACCGGCATCGACGGCGCCACGTTCTGGAAAGGCTTCGACGCCATCGTGTCCGACCTGGCACCGCGCAACATCGCCTTGCTGGCCGAGCGCGACCGCCTGCAGACCGAACTGGACACCTGGCACAAGGCCAACCCCGGCCCCATCAAGGACATGGTGGCCTACCGCGGCTTCCTCGAAAAGATCGGTTACCTGGTGCCCCAGCCCGCCAACGTGCAGACCACCACGGCCAACGTGGATGACGAGCTGGCCACGCAGGCCGGCCCGCAACTCGTGGTGCCCATCCTCAACGCCCGCTACGCCCTGAATGCCGCCAACGCCCGCTGGGGCTCTTTGTACGACGCCCTGTATGGCACCGACGCCATCCCCGAGACCGATGGCGCTGAAAAAGGCAAGGGCTACAACCCGGTGCGCGGCGCCAAGGTGATCGCTTTCGCCCGCGACGTGCTCGACCAGTCCGCCCCCCTGGCCAGCGGCTCGCACAAGGATGCCACCGGCTACCGTGTCGAAGGCGGCCAGCTCGTGGTGCAGCTCGCCAGTGGCAGCACCGGCCTGAAGGACGCCAGCCAGTTCAAGGGCTACCAGGGTGATGCGGCTGCGCCCTCGTCGGTGCTGCTGCAGCACAACGGTCTGCACCTCGATATCCAGATCAACCGCGCCACGCCCATCGGCCAGTCGGACGCCGCGGGCGTGAGCGACGTGGTGCTCGAAGCCGCGCTCTCCACCATCCTCGACCTGGAAGACTCCGTGGCCGCCGTGGACGCCGAAGACAAGCTGCTGGGCTACAGCAACTGGCTGGGCATCATCAAGGGCACGCTGACCGAATCGTTCGACAAGGGCGGCAAGACCATGACGCGCGGCCTCAACGCCGACCGCGTCTATGTTGGACCGAGCGGAGGCGAAGTGCGCCTGCATGGCCGCTCGCTCATGTTCCTGCGCAACGTGGGCCACCTGATGACCAACCCGGCCATCCTCTGGAAGGATGCCCAGGGCCAGCAGCGCGAGATTCCCGAAGGCATCATGGACGCCGTGGTCACCACCGCCATCGCCGTGCACGACCTGCAAAAGGGCCAAGGCGCTGCAGCAGGAAGCGCCGCTACAGGCGGCGCGGGCCTGCGCAACTCGCGCAAGGGCTCGGTCTACATCGTCAAGCCCAAGATGCACGGCCCGACCGAAGTGGGCTTTGCCGCCGAGCTGTTCGGCCGCGTCGAAAAGCTCCTGGGCTTGCCCGACAGCACCGTCAAGCTCGGCATCATGGACGAAGAACGCCGCACCAGCGTCAACCTCAAGGCCTGCATTGCCGCCGCCAGCAGCCGCGTGGCCTTCATCAACACCGGCTTCCTGGACCGCACGGGCGATGAAATGCACACCGCCATGCACGCCGGCCCCATGATCCGCAAGGGCGACATGAAGACCAGCGCCTGGATCCAGGCCTATGAGCGCAACAACGTGCTCGTGGGACTGTCCTGCGGCCTGCGCGGCAAGGCGCAGATAGGCAAGGGCATGTGGGCCATGCCCGACCTGATGGCCGAAATGCTCAAGCAGAAGATCGCCCACCCCAAGGCCGGCGCCAACACCGCCTGGGTGCCCAGCCCCACCGGCGCCACGCTGCACGCGCTGCACTACCACCAGGTGAAGGTGAGCGACATCCAGATCGAGCTGGAAAAAATCGACGCCAACGCCGAACGCGACAACCTGCTGACCGGCCTGCTGACCATCCCCGTCGCCGCCAGCCCGAACTGGACCGACGCCGAAAAGCAGCAGGAACTCGACAACAACGCCCAGGGCATCCTGGGCTACGTGGTGCGCTGGGTGGACCAGGGCGTGGGCTGCTCCAAGGTGCCCGACATCAACGACATCGGCCTGATGGAAGACCGTGCCACGCTGCGCATCAGCAGCCAGCACATGGCCAACTGGCTGCACCACGGCGTGGTGACCTTGCCCCAAGTGCGCGAAACCTTCGAACGCATGGCTGCCAAGGTGGACAAGCAGAACGCCGGCGACCCGCTGTACCGCCCCATGGCCGGAAATTTCGGCACCAGCATGGCCTACCAGGCTGCGTGCGACCTGGTCTTCAAGGGCCTGCAGCAGCCCAGTGGCTATACCGAGCCGCTGCTGCATGCCTGGCGCCTGAAGCTCAAGGCAGCGGCGTGATTAATCGCTATTAATTCAATAGCTTGTGACGCTTGATGGATAAGCCCTGGAGGCTGTTTTCATTCATAAAAAACCAACGGCACCCTCGGGTGCCGTTTTTCTTGACATGCCTCTCAGCCCTGGCGCCGCTCGGGCACTGCGTCGTCGGGCACGGGCGCGCGCGAAGCCAGCCGGAGGTGCAGCGCCGCCTGGGCCATGAGGTTGGCCGACACCGGCGCCGTGACGAACACAAACAGCGTGATCAGAAGCTCGGCAATGCCGGGCCGGCCTTGGCTGAATGCCACCAGCATCGATGCAATCAGCATACCGCCCACGCCCAGGGTGGACGCCTTGGTGGGCGCGTGCAGGCGCATGAAAAAGTCGGGCAGGCGGGCCAGGCCAATGGCGCCCACCAGCAGGAAGAAGGCCGCGATCACGATCAGCGCGGCGGCAGTCCATTCGATCAGAGGGTGCATGGTTACTCCTTCATTCCACCACGTCGCCGCGGCTCAGGTAGCGCGCCAGCGCCACGGTGGAGGCAAAGCCCAGCATGGCCACCAGCAAGGCGGCCTCGAACAGCAGCGCGGTGTTCCAGCGAATGCCCAGCAGCACGATCAGCGCCACGGCATTCATGTAGAGCGTGTCCAGTGCCAGCAGGCGGTCGGTCATTTCGGGCCCGCGCAGCAGGCGCCAGGCACACAGCACCACGGCCACCGTCACGGCGGCCACGCCCAGGTTCAATGCGATGTCCAGAACGTTCATGCGGTCCTCCCGGCGGTGGCGCCAGCGCCGGGCGCTGCGGCGCGCGGCTGCTGGCGAAAAATCTGGAGCAAAGGCGCCTCGTAGCGCGTCTTCATGTCGTCGATCATGGCCTGCGCGTCGTCGCAGGTCAGGGCATGCACCAGAATTTCATGGCGCTGCTCGTCCACCACGCACGACACCGTGCCGGGCGTGGTGGTGATGATGGTGGCAAACAAGGCATTCACGCGCGGGTGGTCGCAGGCCAGCGGCACGGGCAGCCAGGCGGGCTGCATGCGCGGCAGCGGGCCCAGCACCAGCCGGGCCACCGTGATGTTGGCCACCACGATGTCCTTGAGCACCACCAAGGTCAGCCGCACGGCGGCCGCCCAGTGGATGCTGGAGCGCTCGCCCAGAAACGGGTGCAGCAGGCGCGGCACGATCAGGGCGATCAGCAGCGCCGACAGCAGGTGCACGGGCGCCAGGCTGTGCGACAGCGCGAGCCAGCTGGCGCCCAGCAGCAGGGACAGCAGCGGATGGCTGAGCCAGCCCGGCTTGCGCGCCGGATTGGCGGGGGGCGAGGTACTGGGGTTCATCGGGTCTCCTCGGTGGGGGCCGCGGCCGGTGTGCGTTGGCCGTCGTAGGGCCGGGTGGTGGGGGCGCCGGTCATGCCCAGCACGGCGCGGGCGTAGGCGGCCTGGTCGGCCAGTTGCGCTGTGGCGGCGTCGGTGTAGCGCTTCACGGGGGAGGCCAGCACCGCCATGGCCAGCGTGAGCGCCATGAAGGCCCACACGGCAGACAACAGCTTGACGCTGGAGCCCGAGCCGGGGTTGCCCTGCCCTTCGTCGGGCTGGATATGCCAGAACACGATGACCCCGGCGCGCGCCAGGCCCACGATGGTGAAGAAGCCCACGCTGAGCACCACCGCCCAGACCCAGGCCTGCGCGGGCAGGCCCGACGAGCTCTCCAGAATCATCAGCTTGCCCAGAAAGCCCGGCAGGGGAGGCAGGCCAGCGGCCGAGGCCGCGCCAAAAATCATCATCAGGCCCAGCAGCACCGGCTCGCGCACCGCCGCAGCAGGCCGCAGTTTGTCCAGTGCCTCACCGCGCTGGGCGGCCATCAGCTCGACCAGAAGGAACAGGCCCGCAATCACCACCGTGCTGTGCAGCGTGTAGTACAGCGAAGCCGACAGGGTGGCCGGGGAGTACAGCCCCACGCCCGCCAGAATGGTGCCCACCGACGAGACGGTGAGGTAGGCCACCAGCCGGCCCATGCTGTGCGCGGCCAGCGCACCCAGCACGCCGAGCACGCTGGTGGCCAGGGCCAGCGGCAGCAGCCAGGCCTGGGCCGCAAAGGCGGCCTCACCGGCCTCGGCGCCAAAAATGCCCCAGTGCACGCGGATGATGCTGTACACGCCCACCTTGGTCATGATGGCAAACAGCGCGGCCACCGGTGCACTGGCCGACGCGTAGGTGCCCGGCAGCCAGAAGTACAGCGGCACCAGCGCCGCCTTCAGGCCAAACACCACCAGCAGCACCAGCGCCGCTGCCCGCGCCAGCACGGCGCTGTCGCCCGTGAGCTGGCCCACGCGCAGGGCCACGTCGGTCATGTTGAGCGTACCGGTGACGGCGTACACCAGCGCCAGCCCGATCAGGAACAGCCCCGAGGCCGCGAGGTTGAGCACCACATAGTGCACGCCCATGCGCAAGCGCTCGCGGCCCTGGCCGTGCACCAGCAGCACGTAAGAGGCGATCAGCAGCACCTCGAAGAACACGAACAGGTTGAACAGGTCGCCGGTGAGGAAGGCGCCGCACAGGCCCATCAGCTGGAACTGGAACAGGGCATGAAAGTGGCGGCCCCGGGTGTCCCAGCCGCCGGTGGCATACCAGAGCACCGGCACCGCCACCAGGTAGGTCAGCAGCACCATGAGGGCCGACAGGCGGTCGAGCACCAGCACGATGCCAAACGGCGCGGGCCATTCACCCAGCTGGTACACCAGCAGCTCGCCGCCGCTGGCGTGGCGCACCAGCTGAACGGCCATGAACAGGCCCAGCAACACCGACGCCATGGACAGCCGTGCGCCCCAGCGCTGGCGGCCGTCCGCACCGGTGCCGCCGGAGCTGGCCGAATCACCGATCAGCAACAGGCCCACGGCCGTGAACACCGGCAACAGCACCGACAGCACCGGGGCGTGCTGCAGCCAGAAAGCAGAGATCACATCCCACATCAGGCCTGACCTCCACTCTTGCCCGCAGGTGCCTGTGCGGCGCTGCGGTAACCCGGGGCGTGGCCGGGCTCGTGCCCGTCCACGTGGTCGCTGCCGCTCTCATGGCGGCTGCGCAGGGCCAGCTCGATCACAAAGCCGGTGGTGGCAAAGCCGATCACGATGGCGGTGAGCACCAGCGCCTGGGGCAGGGGGTCGGCCACGGGGCCATCACCCACCAGGATGGGCTGGGCGTTGGACCACAGGCGGCCCATGGCAAAAATGAAAACATTCACCGCATAGCCCAGCAGCGACAGGCCCAGCACCACGGGAAAGGTGCGCCCGCGCAGCATCAGGTAAATGGCGCAGGCAGTGACAAAGCCGATGCCGGTGGCCAGCAAAAATTCCATGCTCATGTGGGTTCCTTGGTGTGTCGCACGGCGGGCGAGGGGTGACGGGGGCCTGCGGCGTTCATGCAGCAGGCTCCGGTGGCTGCGGGGCGGCGGGTTGCGGGCTCTCGCGGCTCACGGTGCCCAGCACCGAGATGGTCAGCAGCGTGGCGCCCACCACCACAAGGTAGACGCCCAGGTCAAACAGCGCAGCAGACGCCAGCGGCAGCTCGCCCAGCAGGGGCACATGGGGGTGGCCATGGGCGCTGGTCAGGAAGGGGCGGCCGAACACGAATGCGCCCACGCCGGTCAGCCCTGCAATGCCCAGGCCGGCACCAATCCATTTCACGAAGCGGCGCCCGCCCTGGCCGCGCAGCAGCAATTCGGCCTTGACCTGTCCCATCGACATGAACTGCAGCACCAGCGCCACGGCCGTGATCAGGCCGGCAATGAAGCCGCCGCCCGGCAGGTTGTGGCCGCGCATGAAGATGTAGAGCGTGAACACCAGCGCCACCGGCAACACCACCGCCGCTGCCACGCGCAGCAGCAGGGGCTGCTCGGCAAAAGTCCAGCGTCGGCCCTCGGTATCGGCCGTGGGGCGGCGCGTGCGCATGCCTTCCATGAGCGCCAGCACGCCGATGGCGGCAATGCCCAGCACGGTGATTTCACCAAAGGTGTCGTAGCCCCGGAAGTCCACCAGTATCACATTGACGACGTTGGTGCCGCCGCCCACCGGCATGGACTTGTCCAGGAAGTACCAGGAAATGGAGTCGTGGTCGCGGGTGAGCAGCACCCAGGCCAGCCACGACATGCCCGCACCCCCGGCCAGCGCCAGTGCGCCGTCGCGCACGCGGCGCAGGCTGCCCGACTCGCGCGGCGAGTGCTGGGGCAGCAAGGCCAGGCCCATGAGCAGCAGCACCGTGGACACCACCTCCACCGACAATTGGGTCAGCGCCAGGTCGGGTGCAGACAGGCTGACAAAGGTCAGCGACGTGACCAGCCCCACCACGCCCACCAGCACCACCGACTGGAACCGCTGGTGGTGCGCCACCACCAGCGCAAGCGTGGTGGCCGCCAGCAGCAGCCAGATGGCAATGGCCAGCGGCGACGCCGGTAGCAGCGCGCGCGGCCCGGTGCCCATGGGGCTGCCACTGCCCAGCACGGTCACCGCCACCACTGCAATGGCGGCGCCCAGCGTCCAGGCCAGGTAATGCTGCAGCGAGCCGCTTTCCAGCCGCGCCGAGATGCGCCCCGCCAGGCCGAACAGCCCGTCGATCAGAGCGTCAAAAATCTGGCGCCCGGTGGCGCGGCCAAACCAGGCCTCGGACTCAATGCGGTGCAGCCGCTTGTGCGCCGCCAGCAGCAGGTACAGACCCACCCCCGCCACCAGCGCGATGGCGCTCATGAGCAGCGGCAGGTTGAACCCGTGCCAGAGGGCCAGGTGGTACTCGGGCAGCGGCTTGCCGGCCAGTGCCGTGGCCGCCACGTCCACCAGCGGTCCGAAGGTGATGGCGGGCAACAGGCCGACCGCGATGCACATCGCCACCAGCAGCATGGCGGGCAGCTTCATGCCCAGCGGGGGCTCGTGGGGGTGGGTGTTGGGCACATCGCCCAGGGGGCCGTTGAAATACGTGTCGTGCACAAAGCGCAGCGAATACGCCACGCTGCAAATGCCGGCCAGCGTCACCGCCGCAGGCACCAGCCAAGCCCACACACCGGTGGTGCCCACCACCGCTTCGGTGAAGAACATCTCCTTGGACAAAAAGCCGTTGGTCAGCGGCACACCGGCCATGGACGCCGCCGCCACCATGGACAAGGTGGCCGTCCAGGGCATCAGCGCCCACAGGCCGCCCAGCTTGCGCATGTCGCGGCTGTGGGTTTCGTGGTCGACAATTCCGGCGATCATGAACAGCGATGCCTTGAACGTGGCGTGGTTCAGCACGTGGAACACTGCGGCCACGGCCGCCAGCGGCGAGCCCAGCCCCACCAGAAAGGTGATGAGGCCCAGGTGGCTCACGGTGGAGTACGCCAGCAGCCCCTTGAGGTCGTGCTTGAAGATGGCAATGAAGGCCGCAAACAGCACCGTGATCAGCCCCACGGTGGTCACGATCGCCTCGAACCAGCCCGAGCCCGCCAGCACCGGGTACATGCGCATGAGCAGGAAAACGCCGGCCTTCACCATGGTGGCCGAGTGCAGGTAGGCCGACACCGGCGTGGGGGCGGCCATGGCGTCGGGCAGCCAGAAATGGAACGGAAACTGTGCGCTCTTGGTGAAGGTGCCGATCAGGATCAGCAGCAGCGCGGGCACAAACATCGGGTCGGCCTGGATGGCGGCCACCTTGCCCAGCATGGCGCTGAGTTCGTAGGTGCCTGCGATCTGGCCCAGCAGCACAAAGCCGCCCAGCATGGCCAGCCCGCCGCCGCCGGTCACGGCCAGTGCCTGGCGGGCACCGGCGCGGGCATCCTGCCGGTGGCTCCAGTAGCCCACCAGCAGGAAGGACGACAGGCTGGTGAGTTCCCAGAACACCACCAGCAGCAACAGGTTGTCCGACAGCACCACGCCCAGCATGGCGGCCATGAACAGCATCATCTCGCTGTAGAACTTGCCCACCGAGTCCTTGGGGCTCAGGTAGTAGTGCGCGTAGATGACGATCATCAACCCGATGAACAGGATCAGCCCGGCGAACATCATCGACAGGCCGTCGAGCCGGAAGGTGAGGTTCAGGCCGATCTCGGGCACCCAGTCCCAGGCGTTCAGGATGACCTCGCCCGCCATCACCGCTGGCGCGTGGCCCAGCAGCAAGCCCAGGCTCGCCGCCGGCACAGCCCCCGCCGCCAACGCGGTCAGCCCGCGTGATCGCGGACCCAGCCAGAACGTGGCGGCCGTGCCCAGGAAAAGCGGTAGTAAAACGATGAGTAACAGCACGGCTCTCCCTTTGACTATCTTTGCCCACGGCTTTGCATGCCGGGTGTGTTGGTGCGCACGCCCCCTTCGCCGCCGCAGGCGGGTTGACTGTCCGGTGATCGTTGCGCCTGGGCGTTGCCGGGCGACTGCGACGGTGCCGCTGGTGGACGCGGGAGGGCGGACAGGACGCACATCAACGGCGTGACCGGTGACTGTACCGTCGGTGCACCGCTGATCGGGCACAAAAAACAGTCCAACCGCTGGGGAATTCCCTGCACGACAGGCTGCAGTCAGGCGTTTGCTGCGGCATCCCATTCCCCTGCAGGGAGTGCCTCCATCCATTGGCACCGGCCCGCGCGGTCTGCGCACTACCGCCGCCGGGGTGATGAGAGGGCTCCATCATCCGCTATTTATTAGATAGCTGTTCGCGCTTTATAGGTAAGCCTTTGAGCCTGTTTTCATCCAAAAATTGTCAGCGCCTTCGGGTGCCGTTGCGCCGGGCCTTGGCCTACACTCCAGGCCCGCGCAGCCCCTCTTTGTCATGAACGCCTTGCCCCCTTTCGCTCCGAACGCCTGCCCCGCCTGCGGCCAGCCCAACCAGTGCGCCATGGCGGGCGGCGCCGACCCGCAGGGTTGCTGGTGCATGCAGGCCCCGGTGTCCCGGGCGGCGCTGGTCCGCCTGCCCGCGCAGGAGCGCGGCCAGCGCTGCATCTGCCCCGTCTGTGCCCGCGAGTCCGATCCGGTGCCGGTGGCGGCGCCAGCGCAACACCCCGCGCCTTTATGATCGATTTTTTTGCCCCCGGAGCACCCCCATGCCGACCTACCACATTGAAATGATCGAAGGCCGCACGGTCGAACAGAAGAAGAAACTTGTCGAGGAAATCACCCGCGTCTCGGTCGAGGTGCTGGGCGGAACGCCCGAGATGGTGGACATCCTGATCACCGACGTGAAACGCGAGAACTGGGCCACCGGCGGGCGCCTGTGGTCCGAGCGTTCCTGAACCCCGCCGCTGCATGAGCGGTTCCGGATCCCTGCAGGCGCTGCGCGCCCGGTATGGCGAACGCTACCGCTGGCTGGTGCTGCTGGCCGTGATGGTGGGCACCATGGCGTCGGTCATGTCATCGACCGTGGTCAACGTCGCCATTCCCGACATGAGCCAGCACTTTGCGCTGGGCCAGGAGCGCGCGCAGTGGGTGGCCTCGGGCTTCATGGTGGCCATGACGGTGTCCATGCTCACCACGCCCTGGCTGCTGTCGCGCTACGGCTACCGCGCCACTTATGCGGGCGCGATGCTGCTGCTGCTTGTGGGTGGCATGGTGGGCGGGCTGTCCAACCACTACGGCCTGGTGCTGGCCGCGCGCGTGGCCGAGGGGCTGGCCGCAGGCATCGTGCAGCCCATTCCGGCCATCATCATCCTGTATGCCTTCCAACCGCACGAGCAGGGGCGCGCCAGCGGCATTTTTGGCATGGGCGTGGTGCTGGCACCCGCGCTGGGCCCCAGCATCGGCGGCCTGCTGGTGGACTGGTTTGGCTGGCGCTCCATCTTCTTCATGGTGGTGCCGCTGTGCATCGTCTCGCTGTGGCTGGCGTACAAGCTCGTGCCCAACACCGCGCCGGGCGGTCTGGCGGCCAACCGGCAGAGCCAGTCGCTGGACTGGCGCGGGCTGCTGCTGGGCGGCGCCGGCACGCTGTGCCTGCTCAACGGCCTGGTCGAATTGCGCAGCGGCCCGCTGCTGCAGGCCCTTGTGCTGCTGGTGCTGGCGGCCCTGTGTGCGCTGCTGTTCGTCGGCTGGCAGCGCTGCCTGTCGCGCCAGGGGCGTTCGCCGCTGATGGAGCTGGGCCTGTTTCGCTACCGTACGTTTGCCATGGGCAGCATCGTGGCGTTTATCTATGGCACGGCGCTGTTTGGCTCCACCTACCTGCTGCCGGTGTTCATGCAGATGGGGCTGCAACTGTCGGCCTCGCATGTGGGCACCATTTTGCTGCCTGCGGGCGCGGTGCTGGCGCTCACCATCCCCCTGGTGGGCCGCCTTGCCGACCGCCAGCCCACCCACCTGCTGGTGAGCATCGGGCTGTTTCTGCTGGCGCTGTCGTTTGCGCTCATGGTGCTGATCGGGCTGGAGTCGCCCCTGTGGTGGCTGGTGGTCTTTGCCATCCTGGGCCGCATCGGGCTGGGTTTCATCCTGCCTTCGCTCAACCTGGGCGCCATGCGGCCGCTGGACAAATCGCTCATCTCCCAGGGCTCCAGCACCATCGGGTTTTTGCGCATGCTGGGGGGCGCGGCCGGTGTCAGCCTGTGCGGCATCGTGCTCGAATGGCGCCTGGCGGCGCACGGTGTGTCGCTGGCCAGCAGTGGCAGCAGCCCGGCGCGCATCGCGGCGTTCAGCGAGTCGTTCCTCATGCTGGCCGCGCTGTGCCTGCTGGCGCTGGTGGCCGCCTGGCAGTTGCGCGACGCGCCGCGCGCCCCTTCCGCCCCTGCGGCCTGAACTGGATACAAGAGTGCAACCATGTGCCAACTGCTCGGAATGAATTGCAACACCCCCACCGACGTGACCTTCAGCTTCACGGGCTTTGCCCAGCGCGCAGGCCACACGGGCGACCATTGCGACGGCTGGGGCATTGCCTTCTTTGAAGACAAGGGCGTGCGCCACTTTGTGGACCACGAGCGCGCCGTGGACTCCCCCATTGCCGAGCTCATCCGCCGCTACCCCATCAAAAGCTGCAATGTCATATCGCACATCCGCAAGGCCACGCAAGGCGCCGTAGGGCTGCAGAACTGCCACCCGTTTGTGCGCGAGCTGTGGGGCCGCTACTGGGTGTTTGCGCACAACGGCGACCTGAAAGACTTTCGCCCCCGGCTGCACAGCCACTTCAGGCCCGTGGGCACCACCGACAGCGAGCACGCCTTCTGCTGGCTCATGCAAGAGCTGGCCAAGTCCCACGCCGGTGTGCCCAGCATTGCCGAGCTGACGATCACGCTGCGCGACCTGGCCGCGCGCATTGCGCCGCACGGCACCTTCAACTTTTTGCTATCCAACGGCCAGGCGCTGTGGGCCCATGCCTCCACCCACCTGTATTACGTGGAACGCCGCCACCCGTTTGGACATGTGCATTTGAGCGACGAGGATCTTTCACTGGATTTTTCCCAGGAGACCCAAGAGACGGACGAAGTCGTAGTCATCGCTACAAGCCCGCTCACAACGAACGAGGTGTGGACAGCTTTCGCCCACGGTGAACTTGTGGTGTTCACAGACGGCCGTCGTTTGACCACCTGAGCACCCGTCTCCGTCAGGGTGATTAGGTCAGGTCTTTTCCAT
>NZ_AGTS01000002.1 GCF_000238595.1 Acidovorax sp. NO-1
TAAAAACACTTGAAAATCGTTCCCCACGCGCCGGGCTCACCCGCACCGTTTGAAACCGGTGCGGCCCAACGCCAGTCCCCCCGTGCAAGGGCCGCCCCGCCGCACCGGGGGCGTCGCCCTTGGGGGAAGCGGCGCAGCCGCCCAGGGGTCAATCAACCTTCGCACCCGAGGCCTTCACCACCTGCTGGTACTTCGCGCGTTCGGCGGCCATGAAGCTGTCGAACTGCTGCGGCGTGGTGGGCACGGGTTCAGCCAGCAGGGCGCCGAAGCGGGTTTTGGTTTCGGGGGCGTTGAGTGCCGCCACGAACGCCTTGTTCAGCTTTTCAATCACCGGCTTGGGGGTGGCTGCGGGTGCCACCAGGCCCCACCAGGTGTCGATGGAGAAACCCTTGAACGAAGCGGACAGTGGGGGCACGCCCGGCAGCGACGGGGAGGCGTCGAGCGAGGTCACGGCCAGGGCCTTGAGCTTGCCGGCGCGGATGTTGGGCGCAGCGGCGGCCAGGTTGTCGATGTTGAAGTCCACCTCCCCGGCCAGCAGCGCCAGCTGCGCAGGGTTGGCACCCCGGTAGGGGATGTGCAGGGCGTAGATGCCGGCTTTCTGCTTGAACATCTCGCCCGCCAGGTGGCCCGCGCTGCCGTTGCCGCCGCTGCCGTAGTTGAGCTTGGCAGGGTTGGCCTTGGCATAGGCAATGAGGTCGGCCACGGTGTTGATCTTGAGCTGCTCGGCCTTGGCGGCGTTCATCACCAGCACATTGGGTACGCGCACCATCTGCGTGATGCCGGCGAAGTCCTTGCCTGCGTCATAGGGCATCCTGGCGTACAGCCAGGGGTTGACCGCATGCGTGGCCGTGGCGGCGATGCCAATGGTCAGCCCGTCCGGCGCGGCCTTGGCCACGTAGTCGGCGCCGATGTTGCCGCCCGCGCCGCCCTTGTTCTCGATGATCACGGTGCCCAGCGAGTCGCGCACCCGCTCGGCCAGCGCCCGTGCCGTCACGTCGATGGGACCGCCCGGGGCGTAGGGCACAACCAGCCGGATCGGCTGGCCCGAGTCCTGCGCAAAGGCCGCGGTGGACGACAGGGAAAAGGCCGCTGCGGTGGCTGCGGCGCTGGCGAGGGAGAGGATGTTTCTGCGGTTCATGGACGCCATTGTGCAAAAAATTCGTAAGCAAGCTTACGAAGACCTTGTGAACGGCAGGTGGACCCGTCGTTTCAGGTGTCGCGTGGCATGGGCTGGGACAGGCCCAGGCCTTCCACCAGCAGGCCGAGTTCGTGGGAGCTGCGGATGTCCAGCTTGAGGAAGATGGCCGAGCGGTGCGTGTCCACCGTGCGCGGATCGATGGGGCGGTCCGGGTCGCGCAGGGTCAGGGCGCGGGCGGCCTCCTTGCTGCTCATGCCGGTGGCCAGGAGCCGCGCCACTTCCTGCTGGCGGGGGCTCAGGCTGCTCCACCGCTCGCGCAACAGCTGCTGGCGCTGGCTGCGGTGGGCCTGTACCTGCGAGAGCTCGGCGGCGCGGGCCACGGCAGCCAGCAGGGTTTGTTCGTCGCAGGGCTTTTCGAGCCAGTCCACCGCGCCGTGCTTGACGGCGGTGACTGCCGAGGCGAGCTCGCCGTGCGCCGAGAGGAAAACCGTCTTGACCACGGCGTCGCGCTCGCGCATGGCATCAAACACCTGCAGGCCGCTCATGCCGTCCATGCGCAGGTCCAGCAACACGCAGCCGGGGTGTGCGAGGTCGGCTCCGGCCAGAAACTCGGGGCCGCTGGCAAAGGTGCGAGGGGCGTGCCCGCCGGCCAGCAGCAAGGCGGCCAGGGAGTTGCGCACGCCCTCGTCGTCGTCCACGACATAGACATGGGCGGCGATCGTGGCAACGGGGGTGTTGGTCATGGTGTGGAAGGCAGGTGGGGCAGCCGGATTTCAAAGACCGCACCGCCGCCCTCGCGGTTGCGTGCGCGCAGCTCGCCGCCCATGCTTTCGACGATGGAGCGGCAGATGTTCAGGCCCAGCCCCAGTCCGTCGGAGCGCGTGGTGAAGAAGGGTTCGAACAGCCGTTCCGCGATCTCCGGCGGCAGGCCGGGGCCGCGGTCGAGCACCTCCAGGCAGGCAAAACGTCCATCGGAGATGGTGCGCAGGAGCAGTTCCCGGTCTGCGGGCGGCGTGCCGTGGGCCTGCATGGCTTGCAGGGCGTTCAGGCCCAGGTTCAGCACCACCTGTTCGAGCAGCACGCGGTCTGCGTTCACGCGTTGCGGGCCGGGCGCCAGCTCCAGCCGCACCGCCACGCCATGGCGCCGGGCCTCGGCGCGCAGCAGCAGGGCCAGGGACTGGTCCACGGTGGCATTGAGATCACAGGGCTCGCGCGCCTCGGGGTGCTGGCGCACCCAGCGGCGAATGCGCCCGACGATGTCGGCAGCGCGCAGGGCCTGGCTGGACAGCGCGGTGAGGCTGTCGTTCAGCAGATTGGTTTTGCCCTGGGCCGCGAGCGAGCGTGCCGCCGCCGCATAGTTGACCAGGGCCGCCAGCGGCTGGTTCAGCTCATGCGCCAGGGTGGACGCCATCTCGCCCACGGTGATCACGCGCTGCACGCGCTGCAATTGCGCCTCGCGCTGCTGCTGCTGTTCCTCGGCACGTTTCTGCGCGGTAATGTCCACCACCGAACTCATCCAGCCAATGTGCTGGCCGTCGCCGTCGATGAGCCGCGCGGTGTACACCATGGTGTGCACGTCGGATCCGTCGCGGTGGCGCAGCCGCGATTCAAAGCCCTGCGGCGCTGCCTGGCCTGCCAGTGCGGCCTCGCTGTTCTGCCAGTGCCGCTCCAGTTCGTCGGGGTGCCAGTAGGGGTACGGCGGGAGGCGCCCGATCAGCTCGGAGGCCGTGTAGCCCACCATGTCGCACATGGCGGCGTTCACGTAGACGATGCGGCCTTCCAGGTCGCGGGCGCGCATGCCCACCAGCAGCGAGTCCTCCATCGACTGCCGAAACGCCTGCGCCTGCTGCAGCGCGTGGGTGCGTTCGTGCACGCGCTGCTCCAGTTCCACGCGGGCCTGGCGGTTTTCCTGCAACCGCCGTTCGCGCAATTGCCAGTACAGGGCGCCCAGCACCAGCAGGCCGGATGCCAGGCTTGCCAGCGCCCAGGCCTGCTGGCGGGCCAGCGCCACCACCCTGCTGTCGGCCGTCAGGGTGAGGGTCCAGCCAAGGTCCGGCAGGGGTTCCTCCAACGCCAGGTATTCGCGTGCGTTGCCAGGCATGCGCAGCTCGGAGCCGGGCTGGTCGGGGCGTTGCACCAGCTCCCACGGCACGGCAGCCGGAATCCACTGCGGCCCGTACTGCTCATCGTGCTGCACCTGCCCGACCGCCTGCGGTGTGAGGGGCCTGCTCACGCGGTACAGCCAGGATGCCTCGGAGCCCAGAAAGACAATGCCCCGTTCGTCCGTGACGAACACCGGGTCGCGCAGCTGCGCCCAGGTGTCCACGATGGGCTCCATGCGCACCTTGACGGCCACCACGCCGATCACCTTGCCAGCACTGTCCGTGATGGGGCCGGAGGCGAACAGTCCGGGCGCGCCCGTGGTTTTGCCCACACCGTAAAAGCGCCCGGCCTTGCCTTGCAGCGCGTCCCGGAAATAGGGGCGGTTGCTGTAGTTGTGGCCCATAAAGCTGCTGGGCGTGTTCCAGTTGCTGGAGGCGAGGGTGAGGCCCTTGTCGTCCATCACATACAGCGTGTCGGAGCCTGCGTGGGCGTTGATGGCCTGGAGGTAGGCGTTGGCGGCTTCGCGCATGTGTGCGGAGTCGGGGTTGCGCAGCAGGTCTTTCACCACGGGCTGCTGCGCGGCGGTGAATGGCAGGTAGCTGTAGCGCGTGGCCACGCCGCGCAGGGCCAGCGCCTGCACCTCGGCAGAGCGGCGCAGGTTGTCCCACTGGTTTTCCATCTCGGCCCGCGTGGCCCATTCGCCCGCACCCAGCACCAGCAGGATGGCCACGCCCAACACGGTAAGCACCGGTCGTGTGCCGCGCAGCTTGGCGCGCGCCCGCGAGAGCAGGGACACAACGGCGGCCGGCGCGGGTACGGGTGCCATCACATCCTTGAGCGGGAGCGGTGGGGTGGGCAAGCCGTCGGGGCTTCAGCCGCCGTGTTTGTCTGCCTCCGAGGTGAACGAATCGGCGTAGAACTCCTCGGGGGGCAGGCCGCGGTGGGCGCTGTAGGCGTCGCGCGCAGAGTCCACCACGATGGGCGCGCCGCAGGCATACACCTGGTAGCCCGAAAGATCCGCAATGTCGTCCAGCACGGCCTGGTGCACAAAGCCGGTGCGGCCCGTCCAGCCGTCTTCGGGCAATGCATCCGACACCACGGGCACATAGCGAAGGTGGGGCATCTGTGCCGAGCGGGCGACGATCCAGTCGCTGAGATAAAGGTCTGTCGGGCGCCTGCCGCCCCAGTACAGCACGGTGGGGCGACTGATGCCCTTGAATTGCATGTGCTCGATCAGCGCCTTGATGGGCGCAAAACCGGTGCCTGAAGCCAGCAGCACGATGGGTTTGTCGGAATCTTCGCGCAGGAAAAAGCTGCCGAACGGACCTTCGACCCGCAGGATTTCTTTTTCCTTCATCGCGCCGAACACATGGTCGGTGAACTTGCCGCCCGGCATGTGGCGGATGTGCAGTTCCACGCCCGGCGCCTCGGCCTGCGTGTGGGGCGCGTTGGCCATCGAATAGGCACGGCGGGCGCCGTCACGCAGGATGAATTCGATGTACTGGCCCGCGTGGTACCGGAAGGTATCGGCGGCCGGCAGTTGCAGGCGCACCTGCATCACGTCGTGCGACTTTTTCTCCAGCGCAGCCACGCGCACCGGCATCTTCTTGATCGGATAGGCGCTCTCATCCGTGACCTGGCGCGATTCCAGCACCACGTCGGTCAGGGGCTGCGCGCAGCACGTCAGCACCAGGCCCGCTGCCTCTTCGTCGGCGGTAAGGGCCTTGGACTGGTGTTCACCGTGGTGCACGGCGCCGCTGAGTTTTTTGCACTTGCAGGAGCCGCAGGCGCCGTCCTTGCAGCCATAGGGCAGGCCGACGCCGTTGCGGATGGCCGCCGCCAGAATGGCCTCGCCCGCGTTGGCACTGAAGGCGCGGCCGCTGGGCTGCACGGTGATCTGGAAAGCGGTCTCTGCGCTGGTCATCGAATGGGTATCCTTGAGGGCTCTTGTAGTCAACAAACGGCCCTGATTTTGCCTTCAAACCAGAATCCCCTCGGCGCCCTGCCAGCGCGCTTTCGCCGCGAACGCCTTTTGATCGTGGGGTGTGGCGACGTTGGCCAGCGCGTTGCGCGCAACCTCAACACCGGCCCCGGTGCAGGGCGGCTGCAGGTGCTGGCCCTCACATCGACCCCCGGACGGGTAGAGGCTCTGCGCCGGCTGGGTGTGCGCCCGCTGGTGGGCAACCTCGACGATGCCACCACCCTGCGGCGCCTTGCCGGCCTGGCCACAAGGGTGTTGCACCTGGCACCTCCCCCCGGGGAAGGGGCCGCAGGTGGCCGCTGGTGGCTGGACCCCCGCACCGTGGCACTGGCCCGTGCACTGCGCCAGCGCAGCCTGCCGCAATCGCTGGTCTATGCGTCCACCAGTGGCGTGTACGGCGACTGCCAGGGCGCCCGGGTGCCGGAGACACGGCCCCTGGCGCCCGCCACGCCACGCGCCCAGCGCCGGGTGAATGCCGAGCGCGCCGTGCGTCACCTCGGCCGCGCGGGTGTGCGTGCGAGCCTGCTGCGTATCCCGGGCATCTATGCGCCCGACCGCGAGGGGGGCACGCCCGAGGCCCGCCTGCGCCGTGGCACACCGGTGCTGGTGGCCGAGGACGATGTGTTCACGAACCACATCCATGCAGATGATCTGGCGCGCGCATTGCTGGCCGCGATCTGGAAGGCGCGCCCGCAACGCGCCTACAACATCAGCGATTCGACCCACATGAAGATGGGCGACTACTTTGACTTGGCGGCCGACATGTACGGGCTGCCTCGCCCGCCCCGCGTGCCGCGCAACACGGCGCAGGACCAGTTGCCGCTGATGCTGCTGAGCTTCATGAGCGAGTCCCGCCGGCTGGAGAATCACCGCATGCAGCAGGAACTGGGGGTGCGGTTACGCTACCCGAGCGTGGCCGAAGGGCTGCGCACCTGATGCGCTTTCCTACCCACCTTGGCCAAGGCTTGCAGGTCAGCAGGGGGCTTGGCCGCCGTTGGAACGGCACACGCCGCCGGGGCCGGGGAACCGTCCCGGGCCGACACGGGGGTAGGTGTTGCCCAGGTTGTCGGTACAGCGGAAATCACCGCACTGGGTGAGCCGCGGCTTGGGCTGCACAGGGCCGGCCTGGGGGAACGGATCGGGAAAAAGCGGCCGATGGCGCGATGGCGGCACCACCACCACACGGGGTTGGGCTGCGCGGTTTTTCTCCACTTCGGCATAGCCCTGCGGACCCAGGCAGTCCAGGTCCATCTGGCGCTGGGCGGCCTCCAGCCGCAGTTCCTGGTCATAGGTAGACCGTGACAGGCCCGCAGCCACCAGATCAAAATTGCGCCGCGAGCGCGCGCATTCTGGCGAGCGCGCGTAGTCTTGCGGTTGGGGTGCGTTGGCGGCGGCCTGCGCGGCGCGTGCCCGGTCGCGTTCGGCATTGCGCCGAGCCTGCGTTTCAGCGGCAAGCGCTTCGGCCTCCAGGCGTTGCTGCTTGCGCTCCAGGGCCTCGGCAGCCAGCTCGCGCTCCTGCTGGAGTTCTTCGGGGCTCTTGCGGGCTTCCACCTCACGCGCCGCGGTGCCACCGGCGCAGGTTCCATCCGTATAGGTCACCTTGCCGGTCTGGGTATCCGTGCAGCGCAGCACCTGCGCAGCAGCGGGAAGCGCCAGGAGGCTCAGGCACAGGGCGGCATGGCTGAAAACATGGCCTGGCATATCCCGTCTCCCAGGGTATTAACGGTCGCTCAGTGGCGTCTGGCGGTTGCGCGGGTCGTTGTTGCTGCGCCATTGCTCTGGCGCCAGCTGGGTGCGTTCGCGGCGATCGTTCTCGCGCATCTGCTCGCGGCGAACCCGGTCGCGTTCCGCATCAAGCCGTGCGGCCTCAGCGCGCTCACGGTCGCGGTCACGGGCCCGGGCGTTGCGGTCTTGTTCGGCCCGCGCGCGGTCACGTTCACGTTCGCGCTCCCGCCAGTCGTTGCGGTTTCGGTCGCGGTCACGTTCGCGCCAGTCGTTGCGGTTGCGGTCGCGCTCCCAGCGGTTGTCCCTGTCAGAGTAATAGATATAGCCCGGTGCTGGCGCGTAGGCGGGATACACCGGGCTGGAGTAGCCCTCGTACCCCGGTGAGTAGTACGTGGGGCCCCCATCGTAGTACCCGTCGCCAGGAACGGTGGCACAGCCAGAAACGACGGCGCCCATGGCCGTCAGTGCAACGATGCGGGCGAGTGTGTTTTTCATGGTAGTCAGACCCCCTGCGCCGGGTGGTGTTCCGGCCCGTTCGTAAAGCCCCAGAAAAGCACCCCGGCGGAGTGTTACAAATTTCGGAGCTTGTGCCGTGAGGCGCTTTCAATGTAGCGCCCGGAGCCACCGTTTGGTTGACCTGCTTTTCCGTTGGGTGGCGTAGGACAGCACGCAAACAAGCACGATTCCCGGTGGTGCCTTGAAAAATTGATAGCTGTCCGCGCTTTACCAGCAAGCGATAGAGCCCTATTTTTTATAAAAACGGGCCCGCCCACCGCTCGCGTTGGCCCGAACCGGCGGTGCCTACTTCGGCAGCACGCGGCGGATCGTTTCGGCCAGATCTTCGGCCACGAACTTGGCCACGTAACCATCGGCGCCCACGCTGCGCACGTGATCTTCGTTGGCAGATCCGGACAGCGAAGAGTGGATGACCACCGGCAGCCCCTGCAAGCGGGCATCCTGCTTGATGTTGCGGGTCAGCGTGAACCCGTCCATTTCCGGCATCTCCAGGTCGGTCAGCACCATGGCTACACGGTCCAGCACGGTCTTGCCTTCCGCTTCGGCGCTGCGGGCAATGGCGTTGAGGCGGTCCCAGGCTTCTTTGCCGGACTTGACCATTTCGTAAGGGGCCGCCAGCGCCTTGAGCTCCTGCTCGATGAGAGAGCGCGCCACAAACGAATCGTCGGCCGCAAGGATGATGGTGCCAGGCTTGAGCTTGAGCTTGGGGCCCACCTTCTCTTCGGTGACCTCATGGCCGTCCGAGGGCGACACCATCTGCAGGATCGCCTCCACATCCAGCACCTGGGCCAGGCGGGATTGATCGGTGTTGCCGTCCAGGCGGGCGATGCTGGTGACCAGCTTGCCCGCGGCACCGCTGGTTTCGGCCGACAGCACCTGCTTCCAGTCCAGCCGCACGATGTCTTCCACCGATTCGACCGCAAACGCCTGCGTGGTGCGGGCGTATTCGGTCACCAGCATGATGTTCAGGCCCGTCTGGGGCTTGCAACCCACGATGGAGGGCAGGTCCAGCACCGGAATCACCTGTCCCCGCAGGTTGACCACGCCCAGGGAATGCGGCGTGCTGCCCGCGATGGGCGTGATGCTGGGCATCGCCACGATTTCGCGGATCTTGAAGACGTTGATTCCGAACAGTTCGGACTTTCCCAGCGCACTGTCCGTGCCCAGGCGAAACAGCAGCAGCTCGAACTTGTTCGTGCTGGTGAGGTTGGTACGCTCGTCAATGTCCTGCTGCACTGCTTTCATGGTGAATCCTTTGCGCGCAATGAAGAGATACGCGCGTTTACAAATTCTAGGATCAGAAAGCCTTGTGCAGTGCGCTAAAGCTTCAGGCAATACCCGAATAGTGCAGCGCAGCATTGTGGCGTGGCGGCGGCGTCACAGGGGCCGGGGTTGAGGTTTTCAATAACATGTCCGATCAGGACCCGTAATGGAATTTTCGATAACCATTGGCTCTTGAAAAAATGGGGGCCGCCAAGCCTTGCCGTTATGCTCTGCGCCCTTTCCCGCCATCCAGACCTTTTTCTCCATGACCGACGCACCCGACACGCCCGACACCATCCAGGAACCCCGCTGCTGGAGCGATGGGCGCTGGACGGCGCAGGTCATCAAGAACGAGGATGACGACGGCTGGGCCGTGTCCATGACGCTGAAGGGCGAGGCCGAACCCGCGCTGGTGGGCCCCTGGACCATGGGGCGTGACAAGAAGAACCCCAAGCCGCTCGATGTGTCGGCCTTCCACACCCTGGTCAAGACCGCGAGCGAGGTGGTGCGCCGCCACGAGCAGCAACTGCACGCGCAGCTGAACAAGAGCTTGCACATCATCACCGCCGACGGCCAGCGCCTGCGCGTGGCGCTGGCCATCGTGCCCGACGAGGATGGCGCCACGGCCACGCTGAGCGCGCAGGACGAGCTGGGTGAAGAGGTTGCCCGTGCGTCCGCGCCGCCCACCTTCAAGCTCACGCCCGCCAACGCAGCGGCCTGGGCCGAAGGCGGGTTTCAGCGTGTGCGCTGAGCAGACTTCGGCATTCAATACAGCCCACAGCCGCAGAAACCGGCACTGCCAGTGCTGGCAATCGCCTGCGCGACGGCGTGCCGCGTGCCCGCCGCCTAAAATCCCACCCGTCGGCCCCGGATGACCTTCGGGGCCGACAGCGTTCTCAGGGCGGGGCGAAATTCCCCACCGGCGGTATTTGTTGGCTGAAAGGCTAGCAAGAGCCCGCGAGCGCCTGCGGTGCCGTTTTTCGGAACAGGCCTGCAGGGTCAGCAGATCTGGTGCGAAACCAGAGCCGACGGTCACAGTCCGGATGAAAGAGATCGCGAAACGAGGGGGTGTCCTGCATAACCATCGCGAGACCGCGCTATCGCGGACCGCAGGGAGTTATGCCGGGCATCCCTGGAGCACCTGCAACGGGTGGCTGGGCCCTTGGCGTTTGCCCGCGTGCTTTTGTCGCGCGCTGGCATGGCACTGGGCCTGCGCCGCCTTGTGTTGGTGCCGTGCTCGCGCGCGCCCTGATTCTGGTCTCACCTTTTCGAGGAACCCATGAATCAGTTTTCTTCAGCTTCCGTTTCCCCCCTGGCCCCCGTCGCTGCCCACCGTGGCGCCCGCGTGGCCATCATCAGTGCCAGCTGGCACCAGGACATCGTGCACCAGGCGCGCGACGCGGCCCTGGCCGAGTTCGACCGCCACGGCCTGCCACCCGCGCAGGTGGCGCTGTTCGATGTGCCCGGTGCGTTTGAGATTCCGCTGTTGGCCCGCAAGCTCGCGCGCAGCGGGCGCTACGACGCCATCGTGGCTTGTGCGCTGGTGGTCAACGGCGGCATCTATCGCCACGAGTTCGTCACCACCGCTGTCATCGATGGCCTGATGCGCGTGCAGCTCGACACCGAGGTGCCTGTGATGTCGGCCGTGCTCACGCCGCGCGACTTCCACGACCACGAGGACCATGTGCGCTTCTTCCGCGAGCATTTTGTGAAGAAGGGCACCGAGGTGGCCCAGGCCTGCCTGCAGACCATGGCCTACCTGCGCAAGCTGGCCTCGCCCACGCTGGCCACCGTGCAGCAGGCAACCCCTGCTGAAGCTTGAAAAGGCGCCAGTTGCTACTATTTGTGTAGCTGTTGGCGCATGATGCACTAGCGCTTCAAGTCGATCGGGCTTGAAAAGGCTGTGCCGCTTCAGCCTGCGGCCAACCGGGGCTGGTGGCGGCCCGGTGCGGGCACGCTGGCCTGCCTGGGGGTGTTCGCGTCGGTGTCTGCCAACCGGAACACCGCTACTGCCTGCACCAGCTGCTGCGCCTGCACCTTGAGGCTGTCGGCGGCAGCGGCGCTCTGTTCGACCAGCGCCGCGTTCTGCTGCGTGGCCTGGTCCATTTCGGTGATGGCGTCCCCCACCTGGGCCACGCCTGCACTTTGCTCGCTGCTCGCGGCGCTGATCTCGCCCACGATGTCCGTCACACGGCGGATGGCGCTGACCACCTCGCTCATCGTGGCGCCCGCCTTGTCTACCAGCGTGGTGCCCAGTTCCACGCGCTCCACGCTGGCGTGGATCAGGGTCTTGATCTCCTTGGCGGCGTCGGCACGTGGGGCCGACGCAAGCAGGCTCCGTCAGTCGCTCGCTTTGTCATCCGGTGAATAGCGGATAGCGGATAGCGCAAGCCAGATAAGCGCCAGGGGCCGATGCAATGCAGACTGCGCAAACAAAACGGCCTTGCCGGTGAGGGCAAGGCCGTGCAGTGGTGAGGGCATGGCGCAGGCCGATGCCGAGAGCGTCTGGCTAAAAAACCCCGCTGGCCCGCAGCGCCGCAATGCGCGCCGAGTCCAGCCCCAGCTCGCGCAACACCTCGTCGGTGTGCTGGCCCAGTGCCGGCGGCGCATTGCGCAGCACGGGTGGGGTGGCCGACAGGCGGAGCGGGCTGGCCACGCCGGTGATCTGCTGCACGTTGTCGGTGGCGGCCTCGCCGTCCTTCCAGCGCGGCAGCGTCACGGCCAGGCCACGGGCCTGCACTTGGGCGTCGTCAAACGCCTGGGCAATGGTGTTGATGGGGCCGCAGGGCACGGCCTTGTCTTCCAGCAGCGTGATCCAGTCGGCCGTGGTGCGCGTGCGGGTCACGGCTTCCATGGCGGGGATCAGTGCGGTGCGGTTTTGCACGCGCAGGGTGTTGGTGGCAAAGCGCGGGTCGCTGGCCCACTGGGGCTGCTCGGCGGCGGCGCAAAAGCGCTGGAACTGGCCGTCGTTGCCAATGGCCAGCAGCATGTTGCCGTCCTGCGTGGGGAAGTCCTGGTAGGGCGCGAGGCTGGGGTGACTGTTGCCCATGCGGCCGGGCGCCTTGCCGGTGGCGAGGAAGCCCGAGGCCTGGTTGGCCAGCACGGCCATGCCCACGTCGAGCAGCGCCATGTCGATGTGCTGGCCCTGGCCCGTGCCGTTCACCGCGTTGTCGCGCACGTGCAGCGCGGCCAGGATGGCGTTGCTGGCATACAGGCCGGTGAACAGGTCGATCACGGCCACGCCCACGCGCATCGGGCCGCCGCCGGGCTGGTTGTCGGCCTGGCCGGTGATGCTCATCAGGCCCGTCATGGCCTGCACCATCAGGTCGTAGCCTGCGCGCTCGGCGTAGGGCCCGTCTTGCCCGAAACCTGTGACGGAGCAGTAGATGAGGCGCGGATTCAGCGCGCGCAGGCTCTCGTGGTCCAGGCCGTATTGCTTCAGGCCGCCGACCTTGAAGTTCTCCACCACGATGTCCGCCTCTTGCGCCATCTGCTTGATGAGCGCTTGCCCCTCGGGCGAGGCCATGTCGATGGTCACCGAGCGCTTGTTGCGGTTGCAGGCGGTGTAGTAGCTGGCTTGGTTGGTGTCGTTGCCCTCCGCGTCTTTCAAGAAGGGCGGGCCCCACTGGCGCGTGTCGTCGCCCACGCCGGGGCGCTCCACCTTGACCACATCCGCGCCCAGGTCGGCCAGGATCTGCGTGCACCAGGGGCCCGCGAGCACGCGGGAGAGATCGAGCACCTTGATGCCTGCGAGGGCGCCTGTGTTGGAAGAGGTCATGGATCGTGTTTTTGAATGAAAAATGCCGCCATCGCTTATGGGTTAAGCGCTAGCAGCTATCGTTTCAGGAGTACGGTGTCAGTTGGCGAACGCCGCCAGCCCGGTCTGGGCGCGGCCCAGAATCAGCGCGTGCACATCGTGCGTGCCTTCATACGTGTTCACCACCTCCAGGTTCACCAGGTGGCGGGCCACGCCGAACTCGTCGCTGATGCCGTTGCCGCCCATCATGTCGCGCGCCAGGCGGGCGATGTCCAGGGCCTTGCCGCAGCTGTTGCGCTTGATGATGGAGGTGCCTTCCACGCTGGCCGTGCCCGCGTCCTTCATGCGGCCGAACTGCAGGCAGGCCTGCAGGCCGATGGCGATTTCGGTCTGCATGTCGGCCAGCTTCTTCTGGATGAGCTGGTTGGCGGCGAGAGGCCGGCCAAACTGCTTGCGGTCCAGCGTGTACTGGCGGGCGGTGTGCCAGCAGAACTCGGCCGCGCCCAGGGCGCCCCAGGCGATGCCGTAGCGCGCGCTGTTCAGGCAGGTGAAGGGGCCCTTGAGGCCTTGCACTTCAGGGAACGCGTTTTCTTCGGGCACGAACACGTCGTCCATCACGATCTCGCCGGTAATCGATGCGCGCAGGCCCACCTTGCCGTGGATGGCGGGGGCCGTCAGGCCTTTCATGCCCTTTTCCAGCACGAAGCCGCGAATGGGGCCCACGGCGCCGCCTTCGGAGACTTCCTTGGCCCAGACCACGAACACGTCAGCCACGGGGCTGTTGGTGATCCACATCTTGCTGCCCTTGAGCTTGTAGCCGCCGTCGACCTTGTAGGCGCGCGTGGCCATGCTGCCGGGGTCGGAGCCGTGGTCGGGCTCGGTCAGGCCAAAGCAGCCAATCCACTCGCCGCTGGCGAGCTTGGGCAGGTACTTCTGGCGCTGGGCTTCGCTGCCGAATTCATATATGGGCACCATCACCAGCGACGACTGCACGCTGGCCATCGAGCGGTAGCCCGAGTCCACACGCTCCACTTCGCGGGCGATCAGGCCGTAGGCTACATAGCTCAGGCCGGGGCCGCCGTACTGCTCGGGGATGGTGGGGCCCAAGAGGCCCACTTCGCCCATCTCGCGGAAGATGCTCACGTCCATCTTTTCGTGGCGGAAGGCATCCAGCACGCGAGGGGCCAGCTTGTTCTGGCAATACGCAGCGGCGGCGTCGCGGATGGCGCGCTCGTCGTCGGTCAGTTGCTGGCTCAGGAGGAAAGGGTCATCCCATTGAAAAGCGGCGTGGGCCATGTGTGTCTCCGGTCGAAAAGAGAGGGAAAGAAACGGGTCTGGAGCGCATCGTAGGTCGTGGGGTAGCAGTCTGCAAGCGAGTTCTTTTCATTCAGATATGCGTTCATGGAATGTATGGAATACTTGTGGCCGTTATTTCAAAGCGTGGCAGCCTCGTTAAAAGTTCCTCCTCATCATGCGCCGAAACATCCCATCGACCCAGGCCCTGGCCTGTTTTGAAGTCGCCGCCCGACACGAGAGCTACACCCGCGCCGCGCAGGAACTCTCGCTCACGCAAAGTGCTGTCTCGCGCCAGATCCAGGCGCTGGAGGAGTTCTTGGGCGTGCAGCTGTTTCGCCGCACACGCCACGGCGTGGTGCTGACGCCAGCGGGCGCGCACTATGGCCGCCAGGTGGCGCGCTGGCTGCAGGGGCTGGAGCGCGACACGCTGGACGTGATGGCCCACCAGGGCGAGGGCGGCACTCTCTCGCTGGCCGCAGTGCCCACCTTCGCCACGCGCTGGCTCATCCCCCGCCTGCCGCTGCTGGCGCAGGCGCACCCCGACATCGTGGTCCACATCGACACGCAGACACGGCCTTTTTTGTTTGCCGACACCACGTTTGATGCCGCGCTGTACGCGGGCACTCCGGAGCAGGTGAGCAACTGGCCCGGCGTGCAGGCGCAGCTGCTGATGCACGAAGACGTGCTGCCCGTGTGTTGCCCGCGCCTGCTCGAACACGCCGCGCCACGCGGCCGGGGCCGCGCGCACCAGCCCGTGGCGGCCGAGGCGCTGGCCGAGTTGCCGCTGCTGCAGCAAAGCACGCGCCCGTATGGCTGGCGCCAGTGGTTTGATGCGATGGAGGTGGATGCGCCGCACGCGCTGGATGGCCCACGCTACGAGCTGTTCTCCATGCTCGCCGTGGCCGCAACCCATGGCATGGGCGTGGCGCTGATCCCGCCGCTGCTGATCGAGGCGGAACTTGCCAGCGGCGAGCTGGTGGTGGCCTGCAACCGCCCGCTGCGCGGCGAGCGGGCGTACTACCTCATCAGCCCCGCGCAGGCCCAGCCCCCGGTGCTGGCAAGGTTTGCGCGCTGGCTGCAAGGCATGGCCGAGGCCGGAAGCCCGGCGCCTGCGGGATGACTCCCTTGCGTCCACCCGGGGGCTGAACTAATCTGGCGGCGCTGGAGTCCGTCTGCACCTACCGATCCGGGAGTGAACCCATGACCACCTACCATGCCCCGCATTTCGACCCCACCGTGGACGAGATCGAGACCCTCAAGCAACTGGAAATGGGCCAGGTCATCACGCTGCCCCACGCGCTGAAAGACCATGTGTCCGGCCGTCTGCTGGAATGGGGGTTCATCACCAAAGGTTCGGGTGGTGAGCTGGCCATTACCCCCAACGGTCGGCAACTGATCCGTCGCCAGGACAACTAGCCCGCCGGCCTGCCTGCCGCCGGCGCCTTTCCTGCCTGCCGCCGGCGCCTTTCCAGCGCGCAGGTGCGTGCAAAAGCCGGCGCGGCAGCGGCGGGCAACCCCTTGGCGATTGACGGGTATTGCGCCCGGCCGAGCTCGCCTGGCAGCGTTGTGCCTATGCTGCGGGGCTCGCCACCTGCCATCCCTGAGGAGTCTTCTTGCGCGCGATGTCCTCCTTTCGCAAAGCACTGTGTGTTGCCACGCTGGCGGCCTGCGTGCTCATCCTGCAGGGCTGCAGCGCTGTCAAACTGGCCTACAACCAGGTGCCGCACCTAGCCTACTGGCAGCTCAACCGCTACCTGGGTCTGTCGGATATCCAGACCGAGCGCGTGCGCGATGAACTGGGCGTGCTGCACCAGTGGCACCGCGACACCATGCTGCCCCGGCATGCCGAGCTGCTGCAGACCGTGCAGCAACAATTGCCCGACGCAGTGGCACCCGACCAGGCCTGTCGCACCTATGACGCAGTGCGCACCCAGATCGACAAGGTCATCAGCCAGGCCGAGCCCAAACTGGTGTGGTTGGCCACGCAGCTCACCGACAGCCAGATCCGCAACCTGCAAAAAAAGCAGGCGGACAGCAACGCCGAGTGGAAGAAGGAGTGGGTGGACATCACCCGCGACCAACTGCGTGAGCGGCGCTTCAAGCTGCTGCAGTCGCGCGCTGAGGGCTTTTATGGTGCTCTCGAAGAACCGCAAAAGGCCGCGTTGCGCGCTTTCATTGCCCAATCTTTGTTTGAGCCGCAACGCCACTACGCCGAGCGCCTGCGCCGCCAGAAAGACCTGGTGCAGGTGCTGCAGAAAATCGCGGAAGACCGCACCAACACCGAGCAGGCCCGTAGCCTGCTGCGCGGCTACATCAGCCGCTTCAACGCATCGCCCGACGCTGGCTACCAGCGCTATGCGCAGGCGCTGCTGAAAGAAAGCTGCGAAGGCTTCTCGCGCGTGCACAACGCCATGACTGCAGCACAGCGCGCCAAAGCCGTGCAGTCGGTGAAGGGCTACGAGCAGGATTTTCTGGTGCTGGCGGCCCAGTGACGGGGCTCACGGCGCACGCGGTCGATGGCGCAGGGCCAATGTCGCCGACGCGCAAGCACAAGCTGCATGAAACAGGGCGGGAGCCCGCCGCAGAGCCTGAATGTGGCGACACAAAAACAAAAAGGCCGGTAGCTCGCTGGGAGCTACCGGCCTTGTCTGGTGCCCGGGGCCGGAATCGAACCGGCACGCCTTGCGGCGGGGGATTTTGAGTCCCCTGCGTCTACCAATTTCACCACCCGGGCTGGAATTCGTGAAGCCCCAAATTATGGCACAGTAGGGCGCATGAAATATCCGACGATTGAAGACGCGGTGGGCAACACGCCGCTGGTGGCACTGCAGCGCATTGGCGCCAAGGACAATGCGGCGCGTGGCAACGTGGTGCTGGGCAAGCTGGAGGGCAACAACCCGGCCGGCTCTGTGAAAGACCGGCCTGCACTGTCGATGATCCGCCGGGCCGAAGAGCGCGGAGACATCCGCCCCGGCGACACGCTGATCGAGGCCACGTCGGGCAATACCGGCATTGCGCTGGCGATGGCGGCGGCCATCAAGGGCTACCGCATGGTGCTGGTGATGCCCGAGGATTTGTCCATCGAGCGCGCTCAGACCATGAAGGCGTTTGGCGCGGAGCTGGTGCTCACCCCCAAGAGCGGCGGCATGGAACACGCGCGCGATCTGGCCGAGGCCATGCAAAAGCGTGGCGAAGGCAAGGTGCTCGACCAGTTTGGCAACCCCGACAACCCGCGCATCCACTACGAAACTACCGGCCCCGAAATCTGGGAGCAGACGGGCGGGCGCATCACGCACTTTGTGAGCGCCATGGGCACCACGGGCACCATCACGGGCGTGTCGCGGTTCCTCAAGGAGAAGAACCCGGCCATCCAGATCATTGGTGCGCAGCCCGAAGAAGGCTCGCGCATCCCAGGCATTCGCAAGTGGCCGCAGGAATATCTGCCCAAGATCTACGACGCCAGCACAGTGGACGAGCTTGTGTACGTGAGCCAGGACAACGCGGAAGACATGTGCCGCCGCCTGGCGCGCGAAGAGGGCATCTTTGCCGGCATCTCGGCCGCGGGCGCTTGCTGGGTGGCGCAGCAGATTGCGGCGCGCGAGAGCAACGCCACCGTCGTGTTCATCGTGTGCGACCGGGGCGACAGGTATCTGTCCACCGGCGTGTTCCCGGCCTGACCTGCTGTGCGCCTGCAAGGCGGTAAATTTGAATGAAATTGGCATCTGGCGCATGATGGGTAAGCGCTGATAGCTATAAAAACAATAGTAAATAATCTATGCACTACGAAGTTCGCCATTGCTCCCATTGCGGTACCGCACTGCAGCCCATCACGCTGGCCGAGGACGGTGGCGACAAGGAGCGGCTGCGCTGCCCCGCCTGTGGCTGGACGCACTGGAACAACCCCACGCCCGTGCTGGCCGCCATTGTGGAGATCGACGGCAAGGTGCTGCTGGCGCGCAACGCGGCCTGGCCGGGCAAGATGTTTGCGCTGATCACGGGCTTCATGGAGGCGGGCGAGTCGCCCCAGGAAGGCATTGCGCGCGAGGTGAAGGAGGAAACCAACCTCGACGTGCAGTCCACCACGCTGGTGGGCGCGTATGAGTTCCTGCGCATGAACCAGATCATCATTGCCTACCATGTGGTGGCCACGGGGCAGGTTCAGTTGTCGCCCGAGCTGGTGGACTACCGTCTGTACGATCTGGCAGACCTCAAGTGCTGGCCTGCGGGCACCGGCTATGCGCTGGCCGACTGGCTGCGCACCAGGGGCCATGAGCCGGTGTTTTTTACCGCCGAAGAAAATGCAGAGCGCCGCCGCGGGCTGGATGACCAAGCCCCGGTCGCGACGCCGCCTAAGGATTGATGACCATGGACGTTCACAAAGAAATCGACACCCGGGGCCTGAACTGCCCCCTGCCCATCCTCAAGGCCAAGAAGGCGCTGTCGGACATGGCCAGCGGCCAGCTGCTCAAGGTGGTGGCCACCGACAACGGATCGCTGCGCGACTTTCAGGCGTTTGCCAAGCAGACCGGCAACGAGCTGGTGGAGCAGCAGACGGTGGGCGAGGAGTTCATCCACATCCTGCGCCGTCGTTAACAAGTAAAAATAGCTGCCAGCGCTTGCGCATCAAGCGCTGGCAGCTATATTTTTGATAGTAATTTGAAGCGTTGGCGGCACGGGTTACAGCGCCAGCGTCTTCAGGTATTCGCGGAAGTGCTTGCCCACCTGCGGGTGCTGCAAAGCCAGTTCCACCGTGGCTTCCAAGAACCCTTCCTTGCTGCCGCAGTCGTAGCGCTTGCCCTCGTACTGAAAGGCGTACACCGCCTCGTGCTGCATCAGACGGGCGATGCCGTCGGTGAGCTGGATCTCGCCGCCCACGCCGCGTGGCTGGTTGCGGATCTCGTCGAACACGCCGGGCGTGAGGATGTAGCGGCCGGCCACGCCCATGCGCGATGGCGCGTCAGCGGCCTTGGGCTTTTCGACGATGCGTTCAATGCGGATCAGCGGGCCGCCTGCGGGCTCGCCCGCCACGATGCCGTATTTGTGCACCTGGTCTTCCGGCACCTCCTGCACGGCGATCACCGAGCGGCCTTGCTGGCGGAAGGCTGCAGCCATCTGCTTGAGCACGGGCTCGCCATCCTTCGGGCCCACCATCAAGTCATCGGCAAGCAGCACCGCAAACGGCTCTTTGCCGACCAGCGGCTCGGCGCACAGCACGGCGTGGCCCAGGCCCAGCGAGCGGGGCTGGCGCACAAAGGCGCAATCCATGTCGTCGGGCTGCACCGACCGCACCAGGTTCAGCAGGTCCAGCTTGCCAGCGGCCTCCAGCTCGTTTTCCAGTTCGTAGGCGGTGTCAAAGTGGTCTTCGATGGCGCGCTTGCTGCGGCCGGTGACAAAGATCATGTGGCGAATGCCAGCGGCGTAAGCTTCTTCCACTGCGTACTGGATCAGCGGCTTGTCCACCACGGGCAGCATCTCTTTGGGCGATGCCTTGGTGGCGGGCAAAAAGCGCGTGCCCAGGCCTGCAACAGGGAAAACGGCTTTACGGACGGTGGTGGCGGTCGTCATGGGGCTCCTTCAGTGCAATGGGGTGGTCGTCAACCGGGTGGCCTGCCGCAAAAAAGCAGGCCGCTCGGTCGAGTATCGGGGCGTCCTCAGCCCAGCCGTGTCAGCTGATCGCGCAATCTGCCCAGCGTGGTGCCGAAGTCGGCAATGCGCTTTTTCTCCTGCTCGATCACCGCTGCAGGGGCCTTGGCCACAAAGGCTTCGTTCGAGAGCTTGTTGTTGGCCTTGGCGACTTCGCCTTCGATGCGGGCGATTTCCTTGGACAAGCGGGCCTTCTCGGCGGCCACGTCAATCTCCATGTACAGCGCCAGCCGAGCTTCGCCCACCACGGCCACAGGCGCTGCCTGCGCGGCGGCGGCCCAGGCGGCCTCGTCGTCAAACACCTTGACCTCGCTGAGCTTGGCCAGTGCCTGCAGCACCGGCGCCACGCCGCGCATGAAGTCGGCATCGCCCACCACATACATGGGCAGGCGGGTGGAGGGCGAGACGTTCATCTCACCGCGCAACGCACGGCAGGTGTCCACCAAGCCTTTGACGCGGTCCATGTGGGCGATGGCCGCCTCGTCAATCTTCTCTGGCTGGGCTTGCGGGTAGTGGGCAATGCTGACCGACTCTCCCTTCAAGCCAGCGACGGGTGCCACCACCTGCCACAGGGCTTCGGTGATGAAGGGGATGATGGGGTGGGCCAGGCGCAGGATGGCTTCCAGCGTGCGGATCAGCGTGCGACGCGTGGCGCGCTGCTGCGCTTCGGTGCCGTTCTGGATCTGCACCTTGGCGATCTCCAGGTACCAGTCGCAGTACTCGTTCCAGACAAAGTCATAGATCGTGTTGGCCACGTTGTCCAGGCGGTACTCTTCAAAGCCCTTGGCGACTTCGGCCTCGGTCTTTTGCAGCAGCGAGCTGATCCAGCGGTCGGCCTGGCTGAACTGCATGTAGCCGTGGGCGGGGCCGCCGGGCTGGCATTCTTCCTTGGTGTGCTCTTTCAGGCCGCAGTCCTGGCCTTCGCAGTTCATCAGCACAAAGCGGCTGGCGTTCCAGAGCTTGTTGCAGAAGTTGCGGTAGCCCTCGCAGCGCTTGCTGTCGAAGTTGATGCTGCGACCCAGGGATGCCAGCGCCGCAAACGTAAAGCGCAACGCATCGGCGCCATAGGCCGGAATGCCGTCGGGGAATTCCTTTTGCGTGTTCTTGCGCACGGTGGGCGCAGTCTCGGGCTTGCGCAGGCCGGTGGTGCGCTTGTCGAGCAGGGGCTCCAGCGCAATGCCGTCGATCAGGTCCACCGGGTCGAGCACGTTGCCTTCGGACTTGGACATCTTCTTGCCCTGCGCGTCGCGCACCAGGCCGTGGATGTACACGTGCTTGAACGGCACGCGGCCCGTGAAATGCGTGGTCATCATGATCATCCGGGCGACCCAGAAAAAGATGATGTCGTAGCCCGTGACCAGCACGGTGCTGGGGAGGTACAGGTTGAAGTCGTCGGTGGCGCTGTCGCCCTGGTTGGGCCAGCCCATGGTGCTGAAGGGCACGAGGGCCGATGAGTACCAGGTGTCCAGCACGTCTTCATCGCGGCGCAGCGTCTTGCCCGGAGCCTTGGCCTGGGCTTCGGCTTCAGTGCGGGCCACGATCACGTTGCCCTCTTCGTCGTACCACGCCGGAATCTGATGGCCCCACCACAGCTGGCGGCTGATGCACCAGTCCTGGATGTTGTTCATCCACTGGTTGTAGGTGTTCACCCAGTTCTCGGGCACAAAGGTCACTTCGCCGCTGGCCACGGCGTCGATGGCCTTTTGCGCAATGCTCTTGCCCGTGGGGTCCTGGTCGCTGACCTTGCTCATGGCCACGAACCACTGGTCGGTCAGCATGGGCTCGATCACCTGGCCGGTGCGGGTGCAGATGGGCACCATGAGCTTGTGCTTCTTCACCTCCACCAGCGCGCCGATGGCTTCCAGGTCGGCCACGATGGCCTTGCGGGCCACGAAGCGGTCCATGCCCTGGTACTTGGCGGGCGCGTTCTCGTTGATGGTGGCCTGCAGGGTCAGCACGCAGATCATCGGCAGCTTGTGGCGCTGCCCAACGGCGTAGTCGTTCTGGTCGTGCGCAGGCGTCACCTTCACCACGCCGGTGCCAAATTCCTTGTCCACGTACTCGTCGGCAATCACCGGGATCTGGCGGTCGCACAGCGGCAGGTTGACCATCTTGCCGATGAGGTGCGTGTAGCGCGCATCCTCGGGGTGCACCATCAGCGCCACGTCGCCCAGCATGGTTTCAGGCCGGGTGGTGGCCACGGTCAGGCTGACCGAGCCCGAAGCCGCAAGGCTTCCATCAGGGTCTACCAGGGGGTAGGCGATGTGCCACAGCGAGCCGTCTTTTTCTTCGCTCTCGACCTCCAGGTCGGACACGGCGGACTGCAGCTTCGGGTCCCAGTTCACCAGGCGCTTGCCACGGTAGATCAGGCCCTGTTCATACAGCTTCACGAAGGTGTCGGTGACCACGGCGCTCAGCTTGTCGTCCATGGTGAAATATTCGCGGCTCCAGTCCACGCTGTCGCCCATGCGGCGCATCTGCGTGGTGATGGTGTTGCCCGACTTTTCCTTCCACTCCCACACCTTGCTCACAAAGTTCTTGCGCGCCTCGGGCGGGGTGGGGCCCATGTCGTAGCGGCTGATGCCTTGCTCCTGCAGCTGGCGCTCCACCACGATCTGCGTGGCGATGCCCGCGTGGTCGGTGCCGGGCACCCACACGGTGTTGTAGCCGCGCATGCGGTGGTAGCGCGTGAGGCTGTCCATGATCGTCTGGTTGAACGCATGGCCCATGTGCAGCGTGCCCGTGACGTTGGGGGGCGGCAGCTGGATGGAAAACGCGGGCTCGCCCGCCTGCGCAGCGCCCGTGCCACGGTGGCCTGCGGTGCCATAGCCGCGCTTTTCCCATTCGGGGCCCCAGTGGGCTTCCAGCGCAGCGGGTTCAAACGACTTGGACAGGCTTTCGAGGCCGGGTTGTTGCACGGGCATGTTCATGGGGTGTGGCTATGGAAGAGGCGGCCGCAGGGGCGCCTCGACAGACGGACAAGAGGGTGAACCGGGCATTTTAAGGGGAGGGCGCCCCTTCGGGCGGGCGCTGGTGGCTGGTGGGCGCCTTGGGCGACTGCGCCACGGCCGCCGCCGGAGGGCGCTATCCATTTGTTACCTTGATCCTCCCTGTGCCAGCGCCAGCGTCCTGATAATCGCGCCGCACGGAGCCCGAGGGGGGGCGCGGCAACGCGAACCAGCTCCGTGCGTGCATGCGGACAACACCATAAAACACACCGTCAGAACCACCATGACTCTTCAATCTGCTCTCAAAACGGGCTTGCTCAAGGTCTTTGTCTATGCGCTGCTCGCGCTGTTCTTGATCCCGGCGTTGACATATGTCTTCACCGGCTACGCGCAGCGGGACAGGGATGAGCGTTTTGTCGCGGCCATCAGCCAGCGCATTGATGCCGAAAAAGGCATGCCGGCCTCTGAAAAACAGGCCCGCAAGGACTATTACCGCAGCAACCCGCCGTCCACCATCTGCAGCAGCACCGACCCCCAGGCGCAGGACTACCGCGCAGCCCTGTGCGAGCGCTATGGCGAGGTCTGGCAGTTCACCCTGGTGCGCACCGTGTCGCTGTGGACCATGGTGGTCAGCGCGCTGTTGCTGCTGGCCGTGCTGGGCCTGGGGGCGCTGGCCTTTGCTGACCGCAAGATGCAATACACGAGCTTTGTCACGGGCTGGCGGCTGACCACCTGGGCCAGTGCTGCATCGTTGCTGGTGCAGGGCGCGCTGGCGGTGTGGCTGTCGTTCTGGGTCACCGCCTTCTTCTTTCACCAGTACTCGCCCAAGTTCATCGTCCTCGTGGGGCTGGCGGTGGCGCTGGGGGTTTTTGTGGCCGTGGCAGGCATCTTCAAGCGCGTGCACTGGGACAACCAGGCCGTGGGCGAGCTCGTGTCCGAAGCCGATGCGCCTGTGCTGTGGAAGCGCATCCGCCAGCTGGCCCAGCGCCTGAACACCGAGCCGCCGCGGAACATCGTGGCCGGCATCGACGCCAACTTCTTTGTGACCGAGGCGCCGCTCACCGTGGGCAACCACACGCTCACGGGCCGCACCCTCTTCGTCAGCCTGCCGCTGCTGCGCATCCTTGACCAGTCCGAGGCGGACGCCGTGCTGGGCCACGAGCTGGCCCACCTGCGCGGGGGCGACACCCGCAGCAGTGCGCGCCTGGGCCCCAAGCTGGTGCAGTTTGACCATTACCGCCACGCCATCCGCGCCGGAGGACTGTCGGCCGTCGTGTCGCCCGTGCTGGACCTGTACCGCACCATCTTCGAAATTGCCCTGGCACGCGACAGCCGCGAGCGCGAGTTCAAGGCCGACCGCATTGCGGCCAAGCTGGTGTCACCCGCGGCGATTGCCCAGTCGCTGGTCAAGATTGCTGCCTACGCCCAGTACCGCGACAAGATCGAAGACGAGCTCTTCGGGCAAGACCAGCGTCACGACAACCAGCTGGGCATTGCCCGCTATGTGGCCAGCGGCCTGGCACCCTATGCCGCGTCGGACGATTTTCTGGATGCGATGAAGAGCGCCAATGTGCCGCACCCGTTCGACTCCCACCCCGCCATGCCCGAGCGCATGCGCAACGTGGGCATGAGCCTGGCAGAGCGGGACTATGGTGCCATTGCCGTGCGCGCGCCCGCTGCCACCTGGGCGCAGGAGATCCTCACCGCAGATGCCATCGAGCAACGCCTGTGGAGCGCCTACGAAACCGAGTTTGCCCAGGACCACGAGCGCAGCCTGGCCTACCGCTACGAGCCCGCCACCGATGCAGAGCGCGCGCTGGTGCTCAAGTACTTCCCGCCGGTGTCGTTCGCGCTCAAGGGCGGCGCTACAGTGGAGGTGAGCATTGATGGCATCCGCACTTCGGCCGACGCAATGACGGTGTTCTGGGATGCGGTGAAAGACCTGCAGTTCAAGGAGAGCAGCTTGGGCAATGCCCTGGTGGTGACCCATCCCGAAAAAGGCCTGATTGGCCAGAAGACCACCAAGGTCAAGCTGCCCGGCCTCAAGAAGGAAAAGGACCACTTCAATGCCGTGGTGGGCGCGTACTGGCAGCGGCACCAGATCATGCGCGTGCAGCAGCTCGAAGGCTGACCAACGGTGCCGCGCAGGCCGGTGGTTGATTTGCTATTGAATAAATAGCTGCAAACGCTTTATGGTAAAGCGCTGCAGCCTGTTTTTGCCATAAATCCAACCGGGTGGGTGCCCCACGGGCGGGGGGCGCATGGCTGTGGCCGGTCAGCCCTTCACATACTCCGGCCGGTCGTTTTGCTGGGGCTTGAGCGGGGCTGCCACCTTGCCCTCAGCCCGCTCTTTGCGCCACTGCTCCTTGCGCGCTGTCCATTCGGCCAGACGGGCATGGGCCACGGTGCTGTCCTTGGCCATCTGCTCCTCGTCGGCCAGCTGGGCCGACAGTTCCAGGCGGATGCCGTTGGGGTCAAAGAAATAGATGCTGTGAAAGATGTGGTGGTCCGTCACGCCCAGCACTTCTATGCCGTGGGCTTCCAGGCGCTTCTTGGTGTTCTCCAGCTCCTGCACCGTGTCCACCCGGAAGGCGATGTGGTTGACCCACAGCGGCGTGTTGGGCGAGGGCTCGGCCTTCACGTCATCGCCCAGGTCGAAGAAGGCGATGAAGGAACCATCCTTCAGGCGGAAGAAGAAATGCGTGTACGGGCAGTACTCGCCGGTGCTGGGCACGTAGTCGCTCTGGATGATGTGGTACAGCGGCAGACCCAGTATGTCTTCGTAGAACTGGCGCGTTTCCTCGGCATCACGCGCCTTGTAGGCGAAGTGGTGCAGCTGCTGGATGGCGGCCGGTGGGGGGAGCGTGGCCAGGTCAGGTTTCAGGATGGCGTTCATGCAGTGTCTCCTCAAAGCGGTTTGCGGATTCTACTATTCGTAATTGATTTACGTTAAGTTGAATTTTGACCCTGACCCCCACATTGAAAAAGCCCCCCACTGCGTTCAGGCTGCGGGGGGCTTCTGTGCCACGGTCTGGACGGTGACGGATGCCGGTTATTGCTTCACGGCTTCGATCTGCAGCACCAGGCGCACGTTCTTGGGGAAGCCCCAGTCAATGCCGTAGTTCACACCGAAAGCAGTGCGGTCGATGGTGGTTTCGAAGTCGCCGCCGCACACCTCGCGCTTGAGCATGGGGCTGTCGTAGCAGGCAAACTGGTTGGCCTTGAGGGTGACGGGCTGGGTCTTGCCCAGCAGCGTGAGCTTGCCGTCGACCGATGCGAGCTTGTCGCCATTGAAGTTGAACTTGTCCGAGGCAAACGTGGCCTTGGGGTGCTTGGCGGCGTCCAGCAGCTCGGCGCTTTGCAGGTGCTTGTCAAAGGCGGCGGTGCCGGTGGTGACCGAGGCGACGTCGAACGCGATCTCCACCTTGCCGCTCTTGCCGACCTTGTCGAACTGCACGGTACCTTCTTTTTTGTCAAAGCGGCCGCGGTTCACGGCGGCGCCAAAGTGGCTGATCTCGAAGGTGGCAAAGGTGTGCGTGGGGTCGATGGCGTAGGTGGCGGGCGCTGCGTGGGCGGCGGTGGCCACAACAGCGGTGGCGGCGAGGGCGAAAAGGGATTTGCGCATCAAAAACTCCTGAAAAAACAGTTGAAAAAAAGAAACGGAAAAAACTACAGCTTGCCCACGCCGGTCAGCGCGAGCTTGAACTTCACCTGAACGTCGTCGGCCACCATCGAGGTGTCGGCCCACTCGTTCTCGCCGATCTTGAAGGCCAGCCGCTTGATGGGCAGCGCACCCGCTGCGGTGGTGGTGGCACCGGATTGCGTGAGGGTGACGGGCACCACCACACTTTGCGCTTGGCCCTTGATCGTGAGCGTGCCCGCCACATCAAACTTGCCACCACCCAGCGCCTTGATGCTGGACGACTCGAACTGCGCCTGGGGGAATTTGGGCACGTTGAACCAGGTGGGCTTGGGCAGCTCGGCATCGGTTTCGCGAGAGCCCAGCGTGGCACTGCCGGTATCCACCGTGAAACGGATCTTGCTGGTGGCCAGCTTGGCCGGGTCAAACGCCACCTGGGCGCTGAAGGTCTTGAAGTGGCCTTCCAGCGGCACACCCATCTGGCGGGCCGTGAACTTCACCTCGCTCTGCGCTGGCACCAGTTGCTGCTGGGCCAGGGCGGCCTGGGCGGTGACTGCCAGGGCGGTGCCCAGCACCAGGCGGGAGAGGGTGGAAGACAGTTTCATGCGGGAACTCCAATCAAAAACAGAAGGCGAAATGCGGACTTCGTGGTGTGGTGTGGGGCACGGTGGCCGGGGCCCGCGGCTGAAGGTGCGAGCTTTCCATGCGCCAGGCGCCGCAGCGGGCTCAGGGCAGCATGCGCGCCAGCAAGCCATCACGGTCGATGAAGTGGTGCTTGAGGGCTGCCGCAATGTGCAGCACCACCATCCCTGCCAGCGCGTAGGCCGTCACCTGGTGCCAGGGCTTGATGGCCTCTGCGAGGCTCTCGCTCACCGGGACCAGGTCGGGCAACTGCCAGACCCCGAGGAACACGATGGGGAACCCGGCCGCCGAGCTGTAGGCCCAACCGATCAGCGGCACCGCAAAAAACAGCGCGTAAAGCAGGTAGTGCGTGGCATGGTGGGCCAGCTTCTGCCAGCCGGGCATGGCCTGCTGCACCTTGGCTGGCAGTGCGGGGGGCCGGTGCACCAGTCGCCACACCAGGCGCAGGGCCGACAGCGCAAGCAACGTCACGCCCGCCCATTTGTGCCAGTTGTAGAGCTTGAGCCGCTGTGGCGAAAACGGCAGGCTCGTCATGTAGAGCCCCACAGCAAACAGGCCCACCAGTGCCAGGCCCAGCACCCAGTGCAAAAGCATGGCGGTGTGTGTGTACCGGGGCGCGGTGGTGGCCGTGGAAGGGGCAGTTGAAGTCATCAAAAAAAAGCGTGCGTGGGTCTGGAAGGGGGAGGGGCCGGGCTCGCACAGTCGGTGCGGCGCTCAGGCGATGACGCAGTGTAGGAACCGGCGGCCCCCTGCTGCTTCAGGCAGATTGATGCCTCAATTCAAAAAATATGAATTGATGTGGCTTGAATGCTCAAAGTTCCCCAATGCTCGCGGCGCGCAGGTTGCAGCGCGGGGCCGCTGCAAGTGAAGGGGGGCTGCTCATGTGCCGCCGCGCGGCTTGTGCGGCTCACCTAGCGGCTGAGCGCGGCCTTCTTCCAGGCCTCGGCCGCAGCGGCATCGTCGCCGCGCGCTTCCGCCAGCTCCGCCAGCGTACGCCAGGCGCTGGCACGCAGGCCCGCGTCGCCAAGCTGCAAGCTGGCCTGGGTGAGCAACTGCTGCGCTTTGCCCCACAGCTGGCGCTTGCGGCAGGCCATGCCTGCAAGGTATTGCAGGCGCGCATCGCGCGGGTTGGCCTGGTAGGCCGTTTCGATGCGGGCGAGCCAGGCGGGGTCGAGCTCGTCCAGACCGGACTCCAGCGCACGCACCAGTTTGAGCGCATGGTGCTCGGCCAGCGCGTCGGGCAGGTCCACCATGCGTTCCCACACGGGCAGGAGCCACGCGCGCACCAGTGTGCCATCGCCTCCCAGGGCGGCAAGCCGCTGCGCTGCATGGATGGCCAGCTCGGGCATGTTGCGTTCTGCGGGCTCCAGCGACATCCAGACCCGCTGCAGCTGGGCGGTGTCGTGCGCGCTGTTGATGAGCTCGATGGCCAGGCCCCGCACAATGCTTTGCGCTGCGCTGGGGGAAAACGCACGGTGCTTGGCCAGCAGCCGCGCGGTATCGAGTGCGTCCTGCGTCTGGCGCGCCAGGCGGGTGGCCTTGAGCTTGATGCGCAGCGCCAGGGTGCGGCGCGCGGCGCCCTGTGGCAGGGCGGCCAGGCGCTCCAGGGCAGCGTCCGCATCGCGGTCGTCCAGCGACCAGCGCGCAGCGCGCATCTGGGCACCTTCGCGCATCTCCTGCTCGTTCACGCTGCCGCGCGCGGGGGCTTGCTGCAAGGCGTCCTGCAGATGGCTCTCGCGCGTGGCGCCATCCTGCAGTGCGTGGGAGGCCTCGGCTGCAATCATGTGTGCCAGCGCGCGCAGTTGCCGCCCGTGCGGCACGGTTTCGCCGGCTGCAGCCAGCGCGTTTTCCTGCGACAGCGCGGCAACGGCTGCTTTGCGCGACCTTATGAAGCGGCCACCGAGCATGTGGGTCAGTGCGTCGAGCAATGCGGCGTGCATGGCGCGTTCTTTTTGCTGAACGCGCCAGCGGCGTGCCTGGTGGGGCAGCTCCAGCAGCGCGGCCAGCGCGCGCAGCGCGGCATAGATGGTGACAAAGCTGCCGACCAGCAGCAGCACCACCATGTTGAGAGACAGGTCGATTCGGTAAGGCGGCCAGTACAGTGTGACGGTGCCCTGGTTGTTGCCCGCGAACAGCGCTGCGGCCACGGCCACGCCAAACAACGCCAAAAGCCAAAGTGCAGCGCGCATATCAGTTCAGTTATCCATTGCGCTGCGCGCAGCCTTTAGCCAATCCAACGGCGCGCACAAGGCGAGCGCCCCCGTGGAACTGGCTTTGCCAGGCCACTGGGGGCGTCCCCCTTGGGGGAAGGCGCAAAGCGACTCAGGGGGCATCTTTATCTCCCCGCAGCGGCGGTCGCCAGCGCCGACAGGGTTTCGTCCAGGCGTGGCTGCTCTGCGGCCTTGATGCTGGCCTGCGCGGTCTGCAAGGTGCTGGCGGCGTTCTGGGTGCGGCGCGAGGCCGGGTCGAAGTATTTGTTCAGGGCCACCGTGGCGGCTGCCAGATCTGCCCGGGCGGACTCGAACTGGCGGGCCAGCACCCCGAGGCGCGCGTTGAGCAGCTTGAGCTTGAGGTTCTCGCGCAGGAAGAAGGTCTGTTCGGGCGCCAGCAAGATGGCTTCGGGCTGGTCGATGCGGCTTACGCGCACCAGGCCCCGGGCCTCGTCGCGCACCACCTCCCAGCTGCGCTGCAATGCGGCTTGCCACCAGGCCATGCCCTCGGTGGCTGCCGGGGCGGTGGTGCCCGGCGCAGGGGCCGCCGCCGCAGCCGCCAGCCGGCGCGTGGCAGCAGCCTGGGCCACAGCATTGAGCACGGGCAGGTCGTCCACCTGGCGCACCAGGTCATCCAGACGCGCCAGCAGGCCCGCGGTATCTGTGACGGTGGCACGGGTCAGGCGGTCCAGGTCGCGGCCAATGGCACGTTGCACAGGGGCCAGCCGGGGCTGGGCGGCACGTTCGATGCGCTGGTCGGCACTTTTGAGTGCGGCCACCAGCGGCTCCAGGCTGCCGGTGAGCTGTGCCTGTTGCAGCGCGAGCCGGATGGCAGATTCGATGTCCACCACCAGGTTCTCATCGCGCGAGCGTGAGAGGCTTTGCATGAGCTCTTCGAGTTGGCTGCGCTGCAAGGCCACTTCGCTCACGCGTGCTTCGGCCACCGACAGGCGGGCGGCGGTGTCGCGCACCAGTTCCTCGGCCTGGCGGGCCATGGTGCGGGCCTCGATGGCCTGCGAGCCCGCGTCGGCAGACTGCCGGGCCAGCTGTTCCTGGATGGAGCTGAGTTTTTGCCAGAGCAGACCACTGCTGACAAGCGCGGCAGCCGCTACGGCTCCCAGCAGCAGCGTCACGGCGCCACCCCGGCCGGCCGCCGGTGCAGGAGCGGCGGCAGGTGCCAGGGGCGTGGCAGGCACAGGGCTGACGGCGGGGGGGCTGGTCAGGTCGTCGGGGGGCGCGGAGCTCATGCGGCCGATTCTATCGAGGCCACCACGTCGTCCAGCGCCGGTCGGCATTCCCCCACGGTGCCAAAGCCCGCTGCGCGGGCCGCTTCGGCAATGCGCGGGTGCGTGGCCAGTGCATGTGCGGCGCCCCAGTGCTGGCCGGGCAGGGCTTCGGCCAGGTGGGCCACGGCTTCGGAGCTGCTCAGCAGCCAGAGGGATCCGTCGCAAGCCGCCTGTTGCGCCAGCGCCACCTCGTGCGCTGAAAAGTGGGGCGCGCCGCGTTGGTAAGCCACCACAAATTCCACCATGCCACCCGCCGCTTCAATCTGGCGCGCCAGCCAGTCGCGGCCGTTGCCCTGGCTGCTGTCGTGCGCTCCCTGGGCTGTGGCAGAGCGCCCGCGCACGATCAGCACGCGGTCGCCGGGCCGGATCTGGGCGGCCACTTGCTGCCACAGCGCTTCCGAGTCGAACTGCGGCGCATCGGGCGCCGGGCCATCGATGCAGTCGGGCGGCACGCCGGCTTGCTCCAGTGCGCGCACGGTGCCGGGGCCGGGGGCCCATGCTCTTGTTTTGATAGCTGCAAGCGCTTGACCATCAAGCGCTGGAGGCTTATTTTGTTCAAAAAAATGGACCACAGCATTGCCGCTCACAAACATCAGTGCGCGGTACTGTGCGAGCCGGGCCTGTGCCTCTCGGAGCGCCTGCACTGCCGCCGCATCACGGCAGGGGCCGATGTCGATGAGCGGCAGCGCCACGGCGGTGATACCGCGCGCGCCCAGCAGCCCCACCCACTGCGCGGCCTCGCGCGAGGGCCGCGTGACGATCACCCGTGGCGTGGGCATGGCACTCAGTTCTGCGTGAAATCCGCGCCTCGTGCACCACCTGCTCGCAGCTGCTGCGCGATCGCATCGCCCAGGGCTTCGGCCTGGTCCAGGGTGGTGACAGCCGCACTGGCCGTTGCGCGCACCAGCGGGGCCTGCGCCTGCACGTCGCCCCAGGCGGCATCGAGCTGCAAGACACCGTTGCTGAACGTGCCGTGCGCGGCCAGCGGCATCGAGCAGCTGCCCCCCATGGCGCGGCTCACGGCGCGTTCGGCAGCCACCGTGAGCCACGTGGACTGGTGGGCCAGCGGGGCCAGTGCGGCGATGAGGTCTTGCCGGTCGCTGCGCACTTCAATGCCCAAGGCGCCCTGGCCCGCGGCGGGCAGCATGGCCGTGGGCGCAAACGTGGCGCGGATGCGGGATTCGAGCCCCAGGCGCTTGAGGCCCGCCGCCGCCAGCACGATGGCGTCGTACTGGCCTTCGTCCAGCTTGCGCAGGCGGGTGTCGAGGTTGCCACGCAGGGGCTCGATCTTCAGGTCGGGCCGCAGGGCCTGCAGCAGCACCTGGCGGCGCAGGCTGGAGGTGCCGACCACGGCGCCCTGGGGCAGGGCATCGATGTTTTCATAGCGAGGCGACACGAACGCATCGCGCGGGTCCTCGCGCTCCATAACGCAGGCCAGCGCAAAGCCCTCGGGCAGCTCCATGGGCACGTCCTTGAGCGAGTGCACGGCGATGTGGGCGCGGCCTTCTTCCAGCGCCACTTCCAGCTCCTTCACAAACAGGCCCTTGCCACCCACCTTGGACAGCGAGCGGTCCAGAATCTGGTCGCCCTTGGTCGTCATGCCCAGCAGCTCCACGGTGTGACCGCGTGCCTGAAGCAGAGCCTTCACATGCTCGGCCTGCCACAGCGCCAGGCGGCTTTCGCGGGTGGCGATGACGATATGAAGGGGGCTGCTGGAGTTGCTCAAGTTCGTAACCTGTTTGTAATCTTTCAGGGGCGGGCGATGCTAGCATGCGCCCGCACCGGGGCTGGTGCCGCCTGCGGTGATGCGGGCCTGCGGCACCGGGCCATACCTTCCATTCCCGGAGACACCTGCATGAAACGATCCGACAAGGACCAGCCCCTGATCGACGACATCCGCTTGCTCGGCCGCATTCTGGGCGATGTGATCCGGGAACAGGAGGGCGTGGCGGCGTATGAGCTGGTCGAGCAGGTGCGAAAGCTCTCGGTGGCCTTCCGTCGCGATGCCGACCAGGAGGCCGACCGCGCTCTCAAGAAGCTGCTCAAGTCCCTCTCGGGCGACCAGACGGTGAGCGTGATCCGGGCCTTCACCTACTTCAGCCACCTGGCCAACCTGGCCGAAGACCGCCACCACATCCGTCGCCGCGCCGTGCACGAGCGTGCGGGCGACACGCAGGAGGGCAGCATCGAGGTCGCCCTGTCACGCCTTCGATGGGCCGGCATTGCGCCCAAGACCATCGCGCAAACGCTGGCCGGCAGCTACGTGGCGCCGGTACTCACCGCCCATCCCACCGAGGTACAGCGCAAGAGCATTCTGGACGCCGAGCGCGACATCGCCCAGCTGCTGGCCACGCGCGACGACATCCAGGTGCGTGCCCAGCTGTACAACAGCGCCAAAGATGCGCTCACTCCGCGCGAGCTGACCGCCAACGAAGCCCAGCTACGCGCCCGCGTGGCCCAGCTGTGGCAGACGCGCCTGCTGCGCTACAGCAAGCTCACGGTGGCCGACGAGATCGAGAACGCACTCTCTTATTACGAAGCCACCTTCCTGCGCGAGATTCCCAAGATCTACGGCGACCTGGAAAACGAACTCGGCCAATACCCCGTGCACAGCTTCTTGCGCATGGGCCAGTGGATCGGCGGCGACCGCGACGGCAACCCCAACGTGACCGCGCAAACCCTGCAATACGCCATGCGCCGCCAGGCCGATGTGGCGTTGCGCCATTACTTGACCGAAGTGCATTACCTGGGCGGCGAACTGTCGCTGTCGGCCCGCTTGGTGCAGGTGTCGGCCGAGATGGAGGCCCTGGCCCAACGCTCGCCCGACACCAACGAACACCGGCAGGACGAGCCCTACCGCCGCGCGCTCACGGGCATCTATGCGCGTCTGGCCGCATCCCTCAAGGACCTGACCGGCGGAGAGGCCGCGCGCCATGCCGTGGCCCCACAAAATGCCTACGTCAGTGCCGACGAGTTTCTGGCCGACCTGCGTGTGATCGAAGCCTCGCTCCAATCGCACCACGGCGAAGCGCTGGCGCAAGAGCGCCTGCACCCGCTGATCCGCGCCGTGCAGGTGTTTGGCTTTCACCTCGCCACCGTGGATTTGCGCCAAAGCTCCGACAAGCACGAAGAAGTGGTGGCCGAGCTTCTGGCCAAGTCCCGCATCGAGCCGAACTACGCGAACCTGCAAGAAGCCGCCAAGCGCGCACTGCTGATCAAACTGCTGAACGACGCGCGCCCCCTGCGAGTGGTGGGCGCCGAATACTCGGCCCATGCGCAGGGCGAGCTGGCTATCTTTGAAACCGCCCGCGTCATGCGCGAGCGCTTCGGGCACGAGGCCATCCGGCACTACATCATCAGCCACACCGAAACGGTGAGCGACCTGCTTGAAGTGCTGCTGCTGCAAAAGGAAGTGGGCCTGATGAATGGCACGCTCGATGCCGAATCGCGCAACCACCTCATCGTGGTGCCCCTGTTCGAGACCATTGAAGACCTGCGCAATGCCGCGCCCATCATGCGCGAGTTCTACGCACTGCCCGGCGTGGCCGCGCTGGTGCAGCGCAGCGGCGGCGAGCAGGACATCATGCTCGGCTACAGCGACAGCAACAAGGACGGCGGCATCTTCACCAGCAACTGGGAGCTGTACCGCGCCGAAATCGCCCTCGTCGAACTCTTCGACGAACTCGCCACCAGCCATGGCATTCAGCTGCGCATGTTCCACGGCCGCGGCGGCACCGTGGGCCGGGGCGGCGGCCCCAGCTACCAGGCCATCCTGGCGCAGCCCCCCGGCACCGTGCGCGGCCAGATCCGCCTGACCGAGCAGGGCGAGGTCATCGCCTCCAAATACGCCAACCCCGAGATCGGCCGCCGCAACCTCGAAACCCTGGTGGCCGCCACGCTGGAGGCCACGCTGCTGCAGCCCACCAAGCCTGCCACCAAGGCCTTCCTGGATGCGGCCGCGCAGCTCTCGCTGGCCAGCATGGGCAGCTACCGAGCGCTGGTGTACGAGACGCCGGGCTTTACTGAATATTTCTTCAACTCCACCCCCATCCGCGAGATCGCCGAGCTCAACATCGGCTCGCGCCCTGCCAGCCGCAAGGCCAGCCAGAAGATCGAAGACCTGCGCGCCATCCCCTGGGGCTTCAGCTGGGGCCAGTGCCGCCTCACGCTGCCCGGCTGGTTTGGCTTCGGATCGGCGGTGGATTCGTTCATCAACGCCGAAGGCAAGGACCCCAAGGCCCAGCTGGCGCTGCTGCAGAAGATGTACCGCCAGTGGCCGTTCTTTCGCACCCTGCTGTCCAACATGGACATGGTGCTGGCCAAGAGCGACCTGGCCCTCGCCTCACGCTACAGCGAACTCGTGACCGATGCGCGTCTGCGCAAAAAGGTGTTCACCAGTATCGAGGCCGAGTGGCACCGCACGGCCGATGCACTCACCCGCATCACGGGCGACAAGCAGCGTTTGACGCACAACACGGCGCTGGCCCGATCCATCAAGCACCGCTTTCCGTACATCGATCCGCTGCACCACTTGCAGGTGGAGCTGGTGCGCCGCTGGCGCGCTGGGCAGGGCGACGAGCGGGTGCAGACGGGGATTCATATTTCCATCAACGGGATTGCGGCAGGGCTGCGCAATACGGGTTGATCTTTTGGGGGCGCTCAGGATTCAGTCCCCCAGCAGTTCCCCCACGGCCTTCAGGTCCTCCACCCGGTCGCACACGGCCTTTACGGCCATCATCACCGGGATGCCCAGCAGCAGGCCCCACAGGCCCCACAGCCAGCCCCAGGCCAGCACGCTGACAAAAACCGCCACGGGGCTCATGCTGCTGGTGCGGCTGGTGAGCCAGGGGGTGAGCAGGTTGCCCACCAGGGTGTGGATGACCAGCGATGCACCGCCGATGGCCAGCGCCATGTCCAGGGTACCGAACTGCAGAAACGCCACCAGGGCCGATGCGCCGGTGACCAGGGCCGAGCCGATGTAGGGTGCGAGGTTCAGCACACCGGCCACCACGCCCCACACGGCAGCGTTCTCCAGGCCCAGGGCCCAGTAGGCGACACCCGTGGCCACGCCGACCAGCACGCTGGTGACCACCTGCACCAAGAGGTAGCGCTGGATCTGGTTGGTGATGTCCTCCAGCACATGGATGGTGATCTTGCGCCGCTCAAAGCTCGTGCCGGCGATGCGCAGCAGCTTGTTGCGAAACAGGTTGCCCGATGCCAGCGCAAAGTAGGTCAGGAACACCACCACCGTGAGCTGCCCGAGTGCGGACATCAGCCCCATCGTGCCGCTCCAGAGGTAGTCGCGGATATTGAACGGCGGGCGCTCCACCACCACGCGTTGCACCCCGCGCCGGGGCGGGCTTGCGGCGCTGCTTTCGGTGGCGGCCTGCTCGATCTGATTGGCGGCCTTTTGCACGTTATCCAGCGGGCTCGCGGTGCCGGTGCGGGTCTTCAGGCTGTCCCGCACTTTCTTGGCGGCAACAGGCAGCGAATCCACCAGTTGCACAGCGCCGTCACTGAGCGACCAGGCCGTGCTGGCCAGCCCCCCCACGATGGCGATGAGCAGCACCCCGGCACCCAGCCAGCGGGGTACATGCCAGCGCCGCATGAATTCGACAATGGGCCGCAGCGCCGTGGTGAGCAGCAGGCTGAGCATGATGGGGATGAACACGGCGCTGGCCCAGTGCAGCAAGGCCACACTGGCAAACAGCGCCAAGAGGGCCAGCGACACATTGCGCACATCCACCGGCATGTGGAGCATGAGCGGGCCGCTGAAAGGGGACGGCGCCACGGCGGCTTCCGCTGCGGCGCCGGGCAGCGGCGTGGGCGGGGGGACATTGGAGGAAGAGCTTTCTGCAGCCGCCGTAACCTGCGGTGGGGAAGCCGGGTCAGGTGCTGGTGCGCTGCCCTGCGCGGCAGAGGGGCCGGGCAGGGGCGCCACGGGCTGGTCGGGGGTGGTGGGGGCGGCAGGCTCGGTCATGCGCGGATTGTGCGGCAGGCCGCAACCGCGTTGTGTAGGCGGCCACCCCAGCGCCCCGGAGGCGGCACCGAAAGCGGCGCAAACAGGGCGCTTATTGCCCGATGGCCGTTGTGCCCGGCCATTACGATGGCGCTATGCCATTGCTTTGCATGCATTTCAACCCTCTCCTGCCGCCAAAGGGTCCCTGCGCATGAACCACCACCCATCCAACAACGGAGTGCGGCCGAGGCTGGCTGCTGCTGCCGCTGTGGCCGCGCTGCTGCTGCTTGGGGGCTGCGCTTCGCTGGACGTGCCCCGCGCCGACAACTACCCCGCCTCCGACCAGAAGAAGGCGCGGGCCGTGCACCATTGGGATGTGCTGGCCGATGACGTCGCCCACCGCATAGCCGACAAGATCAGCGCCTGGCCCGCGGGCGAGTACCCGATCTTTGTGGCGGCCTCCCCCGGCGATTCCAGTTTCAACAACGGCTTTCGCAAACTGCTCATCACGCGGCTGCTGGACCGGGGTGTCACGCTGTCCACCCAGCCTGCCGCCGTCACGCTGACTTTTGAGACCCAGCTGGTGCAGCACGAGGCACGGGTCAACAGCACGGGCCCCTTGCCCTGGACACGCCTTGCGCTGGGAGTGGGCGTGGCGCGGGACTGGTACCTGTACCAGCAAAGCGCCGGGTCTGTGCTGGCGGGCATCACGGCCCTGGGCGTTGTCACCGATCTCACGCAGTACGCCATCAGCGGACCGGCTGCAGGCGGCCCCACACGCACCGAGGTGCTCATCACCACCTCCCTGGAGAGCGGAGACCGGTATCTGGCCCGCACCGCGGATGTGTATTACATCGAACAGGAGGACTCGGCGCTGTACCGGGCCAAGGTGGCCGAGCCCCCCATGCCCCCGCCGCCCACGGCGGTGAAGACCTGGCGGGTGGTGGCACCATGACGGAGTTTTTGCTCGGTTGCCGAAGTGCGCGGTCGGCGCGCTGGACGGCCTTTCCGTTGCTGGCGCTGGCGTTGCTGGTGCAGGGCTGCGCCACCAGCCCCATGCATACCTATTACTACGGCGACAGGTCTGCGGGCCTGCAGCGTACCAACCTCATTGATACCAACGAAAGGGCTGCAGACGCGTTGCTGGAGAACGCACCGCTGGACGCCAGCCAGCCCGTGCTGGTGGCGACGCTGGTCCATGTGGACCGGCTGACCGAGTCTTCGCGGCTGGGCCGCATCTTCTCGGAGCAGATTGCAGGCCGCATGGTGCAGCGTGGCCTGAAGGTGACCGAGGTCAAGATGCGCGAGAACCTGCTGCTGCAGCGCGACCAGGGCGAACTGTTGTTGTCGCGCGAGGTGCGCGAGGTAAGCCAGGCGCAGGACGCGCAGGCGGTGGTGGTGGGCACCTATGCGGTGTCCACGTCGGTGGTGTACATCAGCCTCAAGCTGGTGAACCCGGTGGGCAACACCGTGGTGGCGGCGCACAACTATGCGGTGCCCATGGATGAGAACGTGCGCGCCCTGCTGACGGGAAGGTGACCGCAGATGGCGAGCACCGCCGCATCGCGGCAAACAAAAAAGCCCCGGGAGGGGCTGTGTTGTTAGTATGAAATTGATAGCTACAAGCGCTTACCGCATAAGCGCTAGAGGCCAATTTCTCTTGAAAATCAATGCAACATCAACGCACCAGCAGACTTGCTCTTGCCAGCGCGGGCGGGTGGGTTGCACAGGCCGCAGGTGAAGTGGCGGTTCTCATACAGCTCGGTCACGAACTGGCCGCTGCACTGGCTGCACTTGGTGCGCGTGAGCATCCCGGCGTCCACAAACTTCACCAGGCGCCAGGCGCGGGTGAAAGACAGCAGGGGCTCGATCTCGGCCGTGGCCACTTGTTCGTTGTACAGGCGGTAGGCCTTGGTCAGCAGCTCCACTGAATCCAGGTCCACGCCCTTGGACAGGTATTCGTAGATGTTCAAAAACAGCGAGCTGTGGATGTTTTCCTGCCAGGTCAGAAACCAGTCGGTGGAAAACGGCAGCTGTCCCTTCGATGGCGACTTGCCCGCGATCTCCTTGTACAGCCGGATCAGGCGTTCGTACGACAGCGTGGTCTCGGACTCCAGCACCTGCATGCGGGCGCCCATCTGGATCAGCATCGCAGCGCGTTCGATCTGCTTGGACTCATTCAGAACGCTCTTGACGGGGGCTTTGGCGGTGGTGGACATGGCGGGCTTTCAGGCAGGACGGGGATCAGGGTGGCGGTGGGGGCTCAGAGCACTTCCGACACGCGGCTGGCCATCAGGATGTTGGCGTGCAGCGTGTTGGTGGCTTCGTTGCCCACCTTCTTGGCCGAGTGGTTCGTGAGCAAGCTCCACACCAGGTTGTCGTCCACGCGGAAGCTGCAAAGAAGCGTGTTGCGGGAGGCCAGTTTCATCACTTGCGCTGCCGACAGTGATGCCAGAATGTCGGCAGACTCTTCGTTCATGCCCAGACGGAACACGGCTTCGGCCTTGTCCTGGCGAATCAGGGTCTGGGCCAGCATCAGGTAGGTGAGGTTGGCTTCGCGGATTTCGGCGAGGAGTTGTTCGTTGGTCATGGCGGCTTCCTTTTTTCCAGTACCGGGTCTTGCGTTTCCTGCTGACTGCAGGCTTTGCGTGATCCGTTGAAATGGATTGTGAAACCGCCCCAATCAGAAATTAAGTCGGGGTTTGGATGTGCCGCGCGTCTGGTTTCGCGGTGGGCCATGTAGGAATTTGCCCTACACGCGCATCAGATGCGGGCTGGCATTCCACCCGATGGCGCTTGCTGCAGCACCGGGCCCGGGCTGCCCCATTCTGTTCATGGTTTTGATAGCACCCTCAAAGCCATCTTTTTTGCACTTTTACAACCCGCGCCGCAGTGCTGTGCGCTGCATCAGCCTTTTTCGACCGGGCGCGCGGGGTCGGAACACCACTCGCTCCAGCTGCCCGCAAACAATGCTGTCGGGCCGAGGCCCGCCACCTCCATGCCCAGCAGATTGGGCACGGCGCTCACTCCGCTGCCGCACTGGTGCACCACGGTGGCGGGGTCGCGGCCCCCCAGCAGAGCTTCAAATTCGGCGCGCAGCACGGCTGCAGGCTTGAATCGGCCATCCGCGCCAATGTTGTCGGCGAAAGGGCGGTTGAGCGCACCCGGGATATGCCCCGCCACGGGGTCCAGCGGCTCGACTTCGCCCCGGTAGCGAGCACCCGCACGCGCGTCAATCACGGTCTGGCCGGGTTGCTGCAGGCCCGCCAACACCTCGCTGGCCGTAGCCAGCCGGCGCAGGGGGTCGCCCAGCTGGAAGTTGGTCTGGAAGTGCGCGGGCTCTTCGCCGCTGTTCACCGCGCCTCCGGCGGCCTGCCAGGCCTGCAGCCCACCGTCGAGCACGGCCACGGCATCGTGCCCCGCCCACTTGAGCATCCACCACAGGCGGCCACAGTAGTTGGCGCCCTGGCGGTCGTACACCACGGCCTGCATGTTGTTGGCAAAACCCACGCTGGACAGCCACATCGCAAAACGCTCGCGGCTGGGCAGCGGGTGGCGCCCGCCCGATGCAGGCTGGTCGGCTTCCTGCGCGGTCAGCGTGCCGTGTGCGCCGGGGGCACCGTGTTTGGCGCTCAGGTCGTTGTCGAGGTGGGCGTACACCGCACCGGGGATGTGCGCCTCTGCGTACTGCTGGGCACCGGCCGTGGGTTGCATCAGCTCGAAGCTGCAGTCAAACACCATCAGCGGCGCGCCGCTGGCGATCAGCGACTGCAGGTCGGGGGCAGGGATGAGGGTGGTGTAGGTGGTCATGGGCAGAGGAGGGTACGAAGTGACGGGATGTGCCGGACAGTGCTCCATTGTGTCCATCCTGGCGCGGCGTGTCCGGTGCAGTTCGTAACGGTTGTCGTATCTCTCAGTGTTCTTCTGCCGGTGCCCCCGGCGCAGCCCGCGCGCGCAGGATGGTGGCCACAATGCCGCTGCCCACGATGAGGGCCATGCCGATCCAGCCGATGGGTGGAATCTCGTCGCCAAACAGCAGCACGCTGTAGACGGCGGCAAAAACGATGCCGGAATACTGCAGGTTGGCAACCACCAGCGTGCCGCGCTGCGTTTTGGCGCTGGCGTAGGCACGCGTCATGCACAGCTGGCCACCGGCGGCCAGCACGCCAATGGGCAGCAGCCACAGCGCCTGCCAGCCGGGCCAGTCTGACATGCCGGTAAACAGCATGGCCCCACCGCCTGCCACGGCAGAGCCCACGGCAAAGTAGAAAACGGTGCGCGATTCTGGCTCGCCCAGGCGCGACAGCGCCACCACCTGCATGTAGGCAAAGGCAGCGGTCAGGCCGGACATCAGCCCGATCAGGCCCGCAAACGCCTGGTTCTGGTCCAGGCTGGGGCGCAGCATCAGCACCACGCCCACAAACCCCGTCAGCACGGTGACGATCAACGGCCCCTGGAAGGCCGGACGGGGCGCTGCCGCAGAGGGTCGCCACGCGAGCAGAGTGCCGCCCACCAGAAAGGCCGCGATCCAGACGCTGCTCATGTAATTGAGCGTCATGGCCGTGGCCAGCGGCAGGTGGGCAATCGCATAGAACCAGGCTCCCAGCGACGCCACGCCCACCAGGCTGCGCCACGCGTGCATGCCCGGATATCGCGTGGCCAGCGTCACCTTTTGTGACCGGGCCAGCAGCCACAGGATGAACATGCCGATGATGCCGCGGTAGCACACCAGTTCGGCCGCGTTGAAGAAATCCGATGCGATCTTGACGCACACGCCCATGCTGGCAAACAGGAACGCGGCCAACACCATCCAGAGGGCTTGCATCGGGTTGTAATCTCTTGAAGCGCACCGGCTGGTGCAGAAGTAAAAATAGCCGCCAGCGCTTGTTTACCAAGCGGCGGCAGCTATTGTAATGAGAGCAGGTCACAGCGGGCCTGCGGATTGGCGGGGTTTTGTCGCCGTATTCAGCGTTTCGGGACGCCGGCGCCCATCGCCTCGCGATACCACTCGTGAAAGTGCTGCATGCCGTCTTCCATGGGGCTCTGGTAGGGGCCCACCTCGTTGTCGCCGCGCTCCAGCAGCGCCTTGCGGCCGGCGTCCATGCGCTCGCCGATTTCGTCGTCCTCGATGCAGGTCTCCATGTAGGCGGCCTTCTGCGCCTCGACGAATTCGCGCTCGAAGGCGGCGATTTCCTCGGGGTAGTAGAACTCCACCATGTTCAGCGTCCTGGTGGGGCTGATGGGGTGCAGGGTGGACACGGTGAGAACATGCGGGTACCACTCGATCATGATGTGCGGGTACAGCGTGAGCCAGATGGCGCCGTACTTTGGCGGCTTGCCTTCACGGTAGTCCAGCAGCGCCTTGTGCCAGCGCTCGTACACCGGGCTGCCCGCCTTGCCCAGGCGGTTGGCCACGCCCACGGTCTGCACGGAGTAGTTCTTGCCAAACTCCCAGCGCAGGTCGTCACACGTCACAAAGCTGCCCAGGCCCGGGTGGAAGGGGCCGACGTGGTAGTCCTCCAGATAGACCTCGATGAAGGTCTTCCAGTTGTAATTGCACTCGTGCAGCTCCACATGGTCCAGCACATACCCGCCAAAATCCAGGTCGGCTCGCGGGCCCATGCGGGCCAGGTCGGCCGCGACGTCGTAGCCGTTGTCTTCAAACAGAAGGCCGTTCCACTCGCGCAGCTTGTAGTTGTTGAGGTTCAGGCACGGGTCGTGCGCGAAGTGGGGTGCGCCCAGCAGTTCGCCCTGGGGGTTGTACGTCCAGCGGTGCAATGGGCACACGATGTTGCCGCCCGCGCTGCCCTTTTGCTGCGTGTTCAGCGAACCCTTGCCCTTGAGCATGACCGCCTGGCGGTGGCGGCACACGTTGGAGATCAGCTCGATGCCGCCCTGGGCGTTGCGCACCAGCGCGCGGCCCTCTCCTTCCTGGGGCAGGGCGTAGTAGTCACCCGTGTTGGGCACGGCCAATTGGTGCCCCACGTAGCGGGGCCCGCGCTGGAAGATGGTATCCAGCTCGCGCTGGAACAGCGCATCGTCAAAATAGCTTGAAACTGGTAGTTGGCTTGCGGCCTGCTGCAGTTGAAGACTTAAATCAGACATGGGTGACCTGACCTAAAGACTCCCCACAGAGAGTGCGGGAGGTGCGCCGGGAAGGCACATCTGGAAAAAGAAAACCGGCTCAGAAGGTGGCCGGCTCGACGGGAATGGGATTATAGGCGGTGGGGTTATTCCCGCACCCCCGCTACGTGAATAGAAATCGCCGGTTCCAGAAAATAGAGGCCTCCTACGGATCTGCTGCTGTCTGACACGGGCGCCACAGCGCTGCGCCTAAAATCACCGGTTTTTCACCCGCGCACTGCCGCCCCCTCCATGCCCAAGGCCCCCGCAACACCCCTTCCTCCCGCCGAACCCGCCAGCTACGAGGCGGCGCTGGAAGAGCTGGAGCAACTCGTGGCCCGCATCGAGTCGGGCCAGTTGCCGCTGGACCAGATGCTGGCCGGCTACCAGCGCGGCGCCACGCTGCTGGCGTTTTGCCGCCAGCGGCTTGATGCCGTGCAGGACCAGATCAAGGTGCTGGATGAAGGGCAACTGCAACCATGGAACCAGGAATGAGCGCGGTGCCCATGATTTCCGAAAGCCAGTCGCTGGACATGACCGCCTGGACCCAGACCCGCCTGTCCCGCGTGGAGCAGGCCCTGTCGCAATGGGTGGGCGACGGCGCACCCGCCGGGCTGGGCGACGCCATGCGCTATGCCGTGCTCGATGGCGGCAAGCGCCTGCGGCCGCTGCTGGTGCTGGCGGCCTACGAGGCGGTCTGCAGTGGAGCCACGGCGTCTGAGGTGCATGACGATGCAGCCCTGCGTGCGGGCATGGACGAGGCGGCCCTGCGGGCCGGTTTGGACGAAGCAGCCCTGCGGGCCGGTTTGGACGAAGCAGCCCTGCGGGCCGCGTGCGCGGTGGAACTCATCCACGCCTACTCGCTGGTGCACGACGACATGCCCTGCATGGACAACGACGTGCTGCGCCGTGGCAAGCCCACCGTGCACGTGCAGTTTGGCGAGGCCCAGGCGCTGCTGGCGGGCGATGCGCTGCAGGCCTTTGCATTTGAGCTGCTCACGCCCGACAACACCCTCATCCCCGCCGCCACACAGGCCACGCTGTGCAGGCTGCTGGCGCGGGCCGCAGGGTCGGCCGGCATGGCGGGCGGGCAGGCTATCGACCTGGCCAGCGTGGGTGTGGCGCTGACCGAAGACCAGTTGCGCCAGATGCACCGGCTCAAGACCGGCGCGCTGCTGCAGGGCAGTGTGCTCATGGGGGCGGCATGCGGCCACGCTGTGGGCGCGGCCTACCAGGCGCTGTCCGACTACGGGGCGGCCATGGGCCTTGCGTTCCAGGTGGTGGATGACATCCTGGACGTGGTGGCCGATTCCGCCACGCTGGGCAAGACAGCGGGCAAGGATGCTGCGGCCGACAAGCCCACCTATGTGTCTTTGCTGGGGCTCGCGCGGGCGCAGGCCTATGCCCAGGAGCTGCTGGCCGAGGCGCATGAGGCCCTCGCCCGCAGTGGCCTGCCGGATACCCGTGCGCTGGCGGCCCTGGCCGACATGGTGGTGCGCCGCTCGCATTGAACCCGGCCCGATGACCCGTGCTGCACCCTGATCATGTCCGCTGCAGTCAATTCAATGCCAAATCGGCCTCCAGCGCTTATCTGTAAAGCGCTGGCAGCTATGAAAAGAATAGTGAATGTCTACGATGTCCTTCCCCCTGCTGCAAACCATCAATGACCCGGCCGACCTGCGCCAGCTTTCGCGCGCAGACCTCAAGGCCCTGGCGACCGAGCTGCGCGGGTTTGTGCTGGAAAGCGTCTCCCAGACCGGTGGCCATTTGAGCTCGAACCTGGGAACGGTGGAGCTCACTGTGGCACTGCACCACGTCTTTCATACGCCGGAAGACCGCCTGGTGTGGGACGTGGGCCACCAGACGTACCCGCACAAGATCCTGACGGGCAGGCGCGACCGCATGCACACGCTGCGCCAGCTGGGCGGCATCTCGGGCTTTCCGCAGCGGGCCGAGAGCATTTACGACACCTTTGGCACGGCGCATTCGAGCACCAGCATCTCGGCCGCGCTGGGCATGGCGCTGGCCGCCAAGCGCAAGGGCGAAAACCGTCACGCCGTGGCCATCATCGGAGACGGTGCGATGAGCGCCGGCATGGCGTTCGAGGCCCTGAACAACGCCGGCGTGGCCGACTGCAACCTGCTGGTGGTGCTCAACGACAACGACATGAGCATCAGCCCGCCCGTGGGTGCGCTCAACCGCTACCTCGCGCAGCTCATGAGCGGCCAGTTCTACGCCGCCGCCAAGAATATGGGCAAGACCGTGCTGCGGCCCGTGCCGCCGCTGCTGGAGCTGGCCAAGCGCTTTGAGCAGCAGGCCAAGGGCATGGTGGTGCCCGCCACACTGTTCGAAAAATTTGGCTTCAACTACATCGGTCCCATCGACGGGCACGACCTCGATTCGCTGATCCCCACCCTCGAGAACATCAAGAGCCTCAAGGGTCCGCAGTTCCTGCACGTGGTCACCAAAAAAGGCCAGGGCTACAAGCTGGCCGAGGCCGACCCGGTGGCCTACCACGGCCCCGGCAAGTTCGACCCCAGCGTGGGCCTGACCAAGCCCGCGACGCCGCCCAAGCAGACGTTCACCCAGGTGTTCGGCCAGTGGCTGTGCGACATGGCGGCACAGGACCCGCGCCTCGTGGGCATCACCCCCGCCATGCGCGAGGGCTCGGGCATGGTCGAGTTTGAAAAACGCTTCCCGGACCGCTACTACGACGTGGGCATTGCCGAGCAGCATGCCGTCACGTTCGCGGCGGGCATGGCCTGCGAGGGCGTGAAGCCCGTGGTGGCCATCTACTCCACCTTCTTGCAGCGCGGCTACGACCAGTTGATCCACGACGTGGCGCTGCAGAACCTGCCCGTGGTGTTTGCGCTGGACCGCGCCGGGCTGGTGGGCGCAGATGGCGCCACGCATGCAGGCGCTTATGACATTCCGTTTGTGCGCTGCATCCCCAACATGAGCATGGCCTGCCCGGCGGACGAGCGCGAATGCCGCCAGCTGCTCAGCAGCGCCTTCGAGCAGGACCACCCCGTCGCGGTGCGCTACCCGCGTGGCAGCGGCGCTGGTGTGGCGCCCCTGGCGGCGCTGGAAGGACTGCCCTTTGGCAAAGGCGAGATCCGCCGTGAGCGCCAGGGCAGCGACCCGAAGGCGCCACGCATTGCCATCCTGGCGTTTGGCACGCTGCTGTATCCCGCGCTGCAAGCGGGCGAGGCACTGGATGCCACCGTGGTCAACATGCGCTGGGCCAAGCCCATTGACGAAGCCTTGCTGCGCGAGGTGGCCGGGCGCCACGATGCCCTGGTCACGCTGGAAGAAGGCGCCATCATGGGTGGCGCGGGCAGTGCGGTGACCGAGGCGCTCAACGGCATGGGCATCGTGCGGCCGGTGCTTCAGCTGGGCCTGCCCGATGTATTCATCGAGCACGGCGACCCGGCCAAGTTGCTCGCGCTGCAAGGGCTGGATGCAGCAGGCATTGAAAAGTCCGTGCGTGCTTTCAGCGCGGGGTTGGTGGCGGCGCCTTCTGCCGGTACGGCATAGGCTCACTGGGGTATCCGACAACCCGGCCCCCAGTCGCTTGCTCCTAGAATCGGACCGGACCGCAGCCATCTCGCTTCGGCGCTGCGCTCGCGGGGTGGCACCGCCACCGTACTGGAGACAAACCCCATGGATCGTCGTTCCGCCATTCGGCACGCTGGCATTGCCGGTGTGCTCGCGACCGGACTCGCGCCTGCCGTGCAGGCGCAGCCGGTGGTGCGCTGGCGCCTGGCGTCGAGTTTTCCCAAGTCGCTGGACACCATTTACGGCGGCGCCGAGGTTTTTGCGCGGGCCGTGAGGGAGCTGTCGGGGGGGCGCTTCGAAGTGGTGGTGCACGCTGCGGGCGACCTGATGCCCGCCTTTGGCGTGCTGGAGGCCGTGCAAGGCGGCCAGATCGACCTGGCGCATACGGCGCCCTATTACTTCTACGCCCAGAACCAGGCGTTTGCCCTCGGCTCCGCGATACCGTTTGGCTTCAACGCCCGGCAGATGAATGCCTGGATGCTGCGCGGCAACGGGCGGCGCCTGATGGACGAGTTCTATGCGGGCTACAACATCGTCAGCTTTGCGGGCGGCAATACCGGCACGCAGATGGGCGGCTGGTACCTCAAGGAGATCCGGGATGTCTCCGACTTCAAGGGCATGAAGATGCGCCTGGGCGGGGGGCTGGTGGGCGAGGTGATGGCGCGCATGGGCGCGATCCCCGTGGACATGCCGGGCGGCGAGATCTACAGCGCCTTGCAAAAGCGGGCCATCGACGCGGCAGAGTGGGTGGGCCCCTATGACGACCAGAAGCTCGGGTTCAACAAGGTGGCGCCTTTTTACTACTACCCCGGCTGGTGGGAGGGCGGGCTGGAGCTGGATTTTTTTGTGCACCGCAAGGCCTTCGATGCGCTGTCGGCCGAGCACAAGGCCATCGTCAACGCGGCGTCGTCGCTGGCCCACGCGGACATGCTGGCCAAATACGATGCGCTCAACCCCAGCGCACTCAAGCAGCTTGTGATTGCCAAGACCAAGGTGCTGCCGTTCTCGCTGCCGGTGCTCGATACCGCTTTTCGCACCGCCATGGAGATTTTTGCGCTGAACGAGGCGCGCAGCCCGGAGTGGAAAAAGATCTACACGGACATGCGCAATTTCCAGCGCGACCAGATCTTCTGGTTCCGGTTTGCGGAAGCCCGCTACGACAGCTTCATGTCCGCCCAGCGGATCTGAACGCGTATCCAAACGCGCTGTCAGGCCGTGCAGCGCCTGCCGATGCTTGCAGAACCCTGAAGCCCTCGGGCGCAGCGCCCCGTTGCGGGGGAAAACCCGCACGACCCGGTGCGGTCATGTTTCTACAATCCCTCAGGGTCAATACCCTTGGCGGGAGGCGCACAACGCTCTCCGGTCGAGTTTCGCAAACAATACTTCGGAGAGAACCTCATGGATCGTCGCTCAATCATCAAACAGGCTGGCATTGCCGGCGTGCTGGCTGCAGGCGTTGCGCCCGCTGTACACGCACAGGCCGCAGTGCGCTGGCGCCTGGCTTCCAGCTTCCCCAAGTCGCTGGACACGATTTTCGGCAGCGCCGAAACCATGGCCAAGGCCGTCAAGGCCATGTCGGGTGGCAAGTTTGAAATCACGGTGCACCCCGCAGGCGAGCTGATGCCCGCGTTTGGCGTGGTCGATGCCCTGCAGGCCGACACCATCGACATGGCACAGTCCGCGGCCTACTACTTCACGGGCAAGGATCCGGTTTTTGCCTTCAGCTGCGCCGTGCCTTTTGGCCTGACCGCACGCCAGACCGCCTCCTGGAAGAAGTACGGCAACGGCGCCAAGCTGATGGATGCGTTCTTTGAAAAGTACAACTTCCACACCGCCAGCGGCGGCAACACCGGCACGCAGATGGGCGGCTGGTACCGCAAGGAAATCAAGACGGTTGCAGACCTCAAGGGCCTGAAGATGCGCATGGGCGGCGGTGTGTTCGGCGAGGCGATGGCCAAGCTGGGCGTGGTGTCGCAGAACATGCCAGCCGGTGACATCTACCAAGCGCTCGAAAAGGGCACGCTGGACGCCGCCGAATTTGTGGGCCCTTACGACGATGCCAAGCTGGGCTTTGCCAAGGTGGCACCGTTCTACTACTACCCCGGCTGGTGGGAAGGTGGCGCGGATCTGGAGTTCTTCGTCAACAACAAGAAGTACGCCGCCCTGTCGGAAGAGAACAAGGCCATCCTGAATGCCGCCATGGCTGTGGCCGCAACGGACATGACCGCCAAGTACGACGCCTACAATCCGATCGCGCTCAAGAAGCTGGTGGCAGAAAAGACCAAGCTCACGGCCTTCCCCAAGGCTGTCATCGACGCCGGCTTCAAGGCTTGCATGGAAGTCTATGCAGAGCACAACGCCAAGTCGCCCGAGTTCAAGAAGATCTACGACGACATGCGTGCCTTCCAGCGTGACCAGATCCTGTGGAACCGCTTCTCCGAGTATCCGTACAACCAGTACATGAACGGCGTGAAGATCTGAGCGATCTTTGCCGGGGGCAGCAGCCAGGGGTTGCTGCCCGTTCCATCTCAGAAAAGCCGCGCATGTCGCGGCTTTTTTGCGTTTGCGCCAGGCCCAGCCTGTACGGCGCATGCCCAGGCCTTCGCGCAGGCGGTCGGGGCTGCCAACGGCCCAAGTTCATAGGTAAAAAATGCTATGAAAAGAAGAGCTGCTAGCGCATGCTGGTAAAGCGCTTGCGGCATATTTGACTCAGATACTCGTTCGGCCACCCGTGCTGCCACCGTGCAGCCACCCGGCGATACATCAAACACAGTTTTTTTGTGCGGGGACTCGCCGCACGCACCCGCCTGGCGCTTTGCGGGTGCAACCTGGCAGGTCGCACGGTGGTGTTGTGATTCGCGAGGCGGTTTGCCGGCTCGTGCCGCCAGATCGTGTGTGCTGCGCGCAAAGAAAAAGGCCCCGCAGGGCCTTGGGTGGGAGCAGGGGGTTGGGGCGCGCGCGCACTGCGCCGCCCATTCCCCTCGGGTGGCCCGTTTCAGTTCGCCGGTTTCTCCAGCGCGTCCTGCATCGCCTTCATCGGATCGTCTGCGGGTGCTTCGCTGCCTGCGGGTTCGCCGCTGGCAGGGGGTGCGTCTGCCCCGGGTGCCTCGGCGGGTTCCTCGCTCGCTCCGAAGGGCTCTTCTCCGTACGATTCACCGTCTGACGGCGATCCCAGCGACTCGCGCATCTGGTCGCCCAGGCTCTCCATGTTGTATTCCACCTTCTTGTCCAGCGCACCTGTCACGAGCTGCGGGAAGGCGATCAGCAAGCCCACCATGGTCAGCTGGATCACCAGGAACGGAATGGCGCCACGGTAGATCTGCATCGTCGTCACGGGCTCCATGCGCTTGCGCGTGATGCGGTCCACATAGGGCTTGTCGGGCGCCACCGAGCGCAGGAAGAACAGTGCAAAGCCGAATGGCGGGTGCATGAACGAGGTCTGCATGTTCACGGCCAGCAGCACGCCGAACCAGATCAGGTCGATGCCCAGCTTGTCGGCCACCGGGGCCAGCAGTGGCACCACGATGAACGACAGCTCGAAGTAGTCCAGGAAGAACGCCAGGAAGAACACCATGACGTTCACCGCGATCAGAAAGCCCACCTGGCCGCCGGGCAGGTTCGTCAGCAGGTGTTCCACCCAGATCGGGCCGTCGGCCGCCTGGAACACCAGGCTGAAGGTGGTGGCGCCGATCAGGATGAACATCACGAAGCTCGACAGCTTGGTGGTGGATGCCAGCGCCTGTTTGAGCAGCTTCATGTCCAGGCGCTTGCGGCTCCAGCCCATGATCAGTGCACCCATGGCGCCCATGGCGCCGCCTTCGGTAGGGGTGGCAATGCCCAGGAAGATCGTGCCCAGCACCAGGAAGATCAGCAGCAGCGGGGGAATCAGCACAAAGGTCACACGTTCGGCCAGGCGCGAGAGCAGGCCGAGCTTGAAGCCCTTGTTGAGCAGCGCGATGGCCAGCGCCACGGCGGTGCCGCCGCACATGGCGACCACCACTTTTTCGTCAGTGGCCACAAACGTGACGGGCTGGCCTTGCCACCAGCTGTGCACGTCCTCCATGTGGCGGGCCAGGAAGATCGACACCGTGGCCGAAAGCCCCGCCAGCACGCCCAGCGAGGTGTAGCCGCCACTGCCATCGGCTTCGCGGTAGGTGCGGGCTTCAGGGGGCAGGGCAGGCACCTGGTGGGGCTTGAAGACGGCCAGCAGCATGACGTAGCCCACGTACATGCCCATCAGGATAAAGCCGGGGATGAACGCGCCCTTGTACATGTCGCCCACGCTGCGGCCGAGCTGGTCGGCCATCAGGATCAGCACCAGGGAGGGCGGGATGATCTGCGCAAGCGTGCCGGACGCAGCAATGACGCCGCTGGTCAGGCGCCGGTCGTAGCCATAGCGCAGCATGATGGGCAGGGAGATCAGGCCCATCGAGATGACCGATGCTGCCACCACGCCCGTGGTGGCAGCCAGCAGGGCGCCCACAAAGATCACCGCCAGCGCAAGCCCGCCGCGCATGGGGCCGAAAACCTGCCCCACGGTATCCAGCAGATCCTCGGCCATGCCGCTGCGCTCCAGGATCAACCCCATGAGGGTGAAGAACGGCACCGCCAGCAAGGTGTCGTTGGCCATGATGCCGATGAGGCGCTGCGGAAGCCAGGCCAGCACCGAGCTGGGGAAGATGCCCATCTCGATACCAATGACCCCGAAGAACAGGCCGCAGGCCCCCAGGCTGAACGCCACCGGAAAGCCCAGCAGCAGGAACATGATCAGCCCCGCAAACATGAAGGGGGCGAAATTGGTCGCAAAGAATTCCATGGTGAAGGTGCTCCGGGCTCAGCGTTGGGGCGTGGCAGATGGGGTGGCGCCGGCCGCCTGGGCGGCGGCTGCCTCCTCTTGCTGCTGGCGCAGGAGCTCGGCCAGCTCCTCCTCGGAAGATTTCTCCACCAGACGGCCCATGGGGTCGGGCCCTTGCCCGCGCAGGAAGGCGATGCGCTTGATGAGTTCAGACCAGCCCTGCAGCATCAGCAGCGTGAAGCCCACGGGCAGCGCCACCCACACGGGCCAGCGCACCAGGCCGCCGGGGTTGCCCGACATTTCGCCGGTTTCGTACATCTGTATCACCAGGGGCGTTGCGAGGTACAACACCAGCACACATAGCGGCGTGAGGAAGAGTGTGAACCCCACGATGTCGATCCACACCTGCACACGCTTGGGCAGGCGGCTGTTGACCACGTCGATGCGCACGTGCTCGCGGTGCAACAGGGTGAACCCGGCTGCGGCCAGAAACGACCAGGCGTACAGGTACCACTGGGCTTCAAGAAACGCGTTGGAGCTGACGCCAAAGATCTTGCGAACCAGCGCGTTGATGGCACTGACGGCGGTGGCCGCAAAAATGAGCCAGATGACGTATTTGCCAACGAAGGCGTTGAGCCCGTCGATGGCGCGTGAGAATTTGAGTAAGGCCTGCATGGTGTCTCCAGAGGAAGGGCGGTGCCTGCGCGCGCACGCACATCGCTGCCGCGGCACCGGTAAGCGCTGCGGCAGGACAAATTTTTACAACGGGGCGATTTTACGGAGCACTGTAAAACGATTCTGACGGATGTGTGACGGTGCAATCCCTTGGAAAAGACTCGTTGGTTTGCTCCGTTATTCGTAGCAATTAGGGTTAATGCCTAGGCGTGTGCGAGCGTTTCTTGCGTGCAAATTGCCACCAGGGCAGCACGGCGCTCATGGCCAGCACCTCTCCACAATGCAAAGGTTCGTACCCGGGCAGTGCGGCCAGCTGCGCCAGCCATTCGGGTGTGTGCAGCAACTGGCGCAATGCCAGGGTGGGCGGCTGGTCCAGGCTGGTTTTCAGGCACGCCAGGTGATACCGCTCATGAACCAGCGGCACAAAGCCCAGCCCGCGCGCCCGGGCGGCCAGCTCAATCCCCATGCCCACGTCGGCCGCGCCGGCTGCCACGGCCTCGGCGATGGCCGTGTGCGAAGGCTCGTTGTGTGCGTAGCCAGGGATGACGTCTGCTGCAATGCCCGCCTGGGCCAGCAGGTCGTCCAGCAACACGCGGGTGCCGCTGCCCAGCGGCCGGTTCACAAAACGTGCGCCGGTGCGCGCCACGTCGGCCAGGCTGTGCAGCGCCAGCGGGTTGCCCGGCGCCACGATCAGGCCCTGCGTGCGCTGTGCAAAGCCGATGATCTTGTGCAGGCCCGGCTGCAGCAAGGGTTTGTAGGTGCGCGCGGTCAGCGCATCGGCAACGGCATCCTCCACCGTGTGAAAGCCCGCCAGCGTGCACCGCCCCTCGTTCAGCGCGCGGATCGCGTCCACACTGCCGGTGAATCGGATGTCCAGGTGCAGCGCGCCCGCATCGGCCTGTGCGGCTGCGTGTTTGCGCAGTGCCACCAACGCATCGTCGTGGCTGGCGTACAGGGTGAGCACATGGGCGTTGGGGTCGAACGCCACAGCAAACGCGCGTTCCAGGTCGGCGTGCAGTGCGGCAATCTGCGGAGCCAGCCGTGCCTGGGCCTGGCGTTCGGCCCACAGCAGCTTGGTGCCGAAATCACTGAGTTGTGCTGACTGGCCCTTGCCCCAGACGATCAATTCGCCGCCCAACTGGTCTTCCCAGCGTTTGAGGGCGCCCCAGACATGGCGGTAGGACAGGCCGAGCGCACGCGCGGCGCCCGAGATGGAGCCGTGTTCGGCCACGGCCTGCAGCAGTTCGGGCAGCGGATTGCGGATGAGTGCATTGCCCGCATCGCGGCTGAGTGTGTAGTGAAGTTGGACCCTATGCACGGACGTTCATATCGCTGGGTATTGATGGGGTGCCTACGATAGCCGAACGCGATCACCAGGCCCCCAACGTTCCGATGTCCACCCTTTCCGAAAGCGCGAACACAGCGCTGCAGCTCACCCTCTCGTTCGACCCTGTCCTCTGGACCATCGTGGGCCGGTCCCTCTCTGTCAGTGCCACTGCGTGTCTCATCGCCTGCGGCGTGGGCCTGGTGCTGGGCGCCTGGCTGGGTGTGGCGCGCTTTGCCGGGCGCGGTGCCGTGCTGGCAGTGCTCAACACCTTGCTGGCGGTGCCGTCGGTGGTGGTGGGGCTGGTGGTGTATTTGCTGCTGTCGCGCAGCGGGCCGCTGGGTGCGCTGGGCTGGCTGTTCAGCTTCAAGGCCATGGTGCTGGCCCAGGCCATTCTGGTGCTGCCGGTGGTCACGGCGCTCACGCGCCAGGCCGTGGAAGACGCTGAGCGCGCGCATGGCGAGCAGTTGCGGTCGATGGGTGCTGGGCCGCTGCTGCGCAGCCTGCTGCTGGCCTGGGACGAGCGCTATGCGCTGCTCACCGTGCTGATCGCATCGTTTGGCCGCGCCATCTCCGAAGTGGGCGCGGTGATGATCGTGGGCGGCAATATCGACGGCTTCACCCGCGTGATGACCACTGCCATTGCGCTGGAGACCAGCAAGGGCGACCTGCCGCTGGCCCTGGCGCTGGGCATGATCCTGCTGGCCGTGGTGCTGGCGCTCAATGTGCTGATTGCGCTGGTGCGCCGCTGGCGCGAGCGCGTGGATGGCGCTGCCGCCAGCACGCCCGTGGGGGTGGCGGCATGAGCGGGCGCGCTGCCAGCGCTTGGGTGGACATGCACCAGGTCAGCGTGCGCTACGGCCGCGTGCAGGCGCTCGACCACGTCACGCTGCGCATCATGCCCGGCGAGCGCGTGGCGCTGGTGGGCGCCAACGGCAGCGGTAAAAGCACGCTGCTGCGGGTGCTGCATGGCCTGGCCGATGCCACTGGTGGCGGGTTTCAGTGCGATACCGCCATGCGCCAGGCGATGCTGTTCCAGCGCCCCCACATGCTGCGCACCAGTGCACAAAACAACGTGGCGCTGGCGCTGTGGCTGCGCGGCAGTCGCTGGCGTGATGCTCGGGCGGCGGCGCTGGGTGCACTGCAGCGCGTGGGGCTGCAGGACATCGCCGCGCAGAACGCCCGCACCTTGTCGGGTGGCCAGCAGCAGCGTGTGGCCCTGGCCCGCGCCTGGGCGCTGCGGCCCGATGTGCTGCTGCTGGACGAGCCCACCGCCAGCCTCGATCCGCATGCCAAGCGCGAGGTGGAGGCGCTGATGGCCGACTTCGCCGAGAGCCACGGCGCAGCCGGACCGGCATACCCGGTGACCATGGTGTTCAGCAGCCACAACCTCGGCCAGGTCAAGCGCCTGGCCAGCCGTGTGGTCTACATGGAGCACGGCCGGGTGATGGCCGACCTGCCGGTACACGACTTTTTTAACGGCCCCCTTCCGGAGGCTGCCCGTTTGTTTGTCAAAGGAGAACTGGTATGAAGAATTTCAAGTTTTTTCGGCCTCCGGCGCTTATCCATAAAGCGCTGGTAGCTACTATTTTGGTAGCGTCTGGTTCGGTTTTCGCGCAGAGTATCACGATGGCGTCCACAACCTCCACGGAACAGTCCGGCCTGTTCGGGCACCTGATGCCCGAATTCAAGAAGGCCAGCGGGCTGGACGTGAAGGTGGTGGCGCTGGGCACCGGGCAGGCGCTTGATATGGCGCGCCGCGGTGATGCCGACGTGCTGTTTGTGCACGACCAGGTGGCCGAAGAAAAGTTCGTGGCCGATGGCTGGGGCGTGAAACGCTACCCGCTGATGTACAACGACTTCATCCTCATCGGCCCCAAGAACGACCCGGTGGGCACCCAAGGCAAGGACATCGTGCAGGCCCTGCAGAAGCTGTCTGCCGCCAATGGCAACTTCATCTCGCGCGGTGATAAGAGCGGCACGCACGCGGCCGAGCTGCGCTACTGGAAGCTCGCCGGTGCCGACGCCGCCAAGGGCAGCGGCTACAAGGAATGCGGCTGCGGCATGGGCCCCGCGCTCAACATTGCGGCATCCAGCGGCGCCTATGTGCTGGCTGACCGCGGTACCTGGCTCAACTTCAAGAACCGTGCCGACCTGGCCATTTTGGTCGAGGGCGACACCAAGCTCTTCAACCAGTACGGCGTGATGGTGGTGAACCCCGCCAAGCACCCGCAGGTGAAGGTGCAGGACGCGCAGAAATTTGTGGACTGGGTGGTGTCGCCCGCCGGCCAGCAAGCCATTGCGGGCTACAAGATCGGCGGTGAGCAGCTGTTCTTCCCGAACGCAGGCAAGTAGCGGCGCGCGGCGCCGGGAGATCGCTGCGCAGGCACCTCAGTCATCATCGCGGTGGTGGCTGCTGCGCCAGATCGCGCGCACCAGCCACAGGCCACCCACCACGGCGCCAAAGAATCCCAGGAACCCAAACGCCGGCAGGCCGAAAAGCGTGGGCCCACCCTGGACCGTCATCACGATGGACGAGCCGATGATCAGCGCCGCAATCACCAGCGCCATGGCCAGCCGGTTGGCCGACCGGTCGATCTGGTCGCCCACACGCTTGAGGTGGGCCAGCTCGATGCCTACCTGCAGGTGCCCGCGCCGCGCGTTGCGCAGCAGCCGGCCGATGTCGTCCGGCAATTGTTCTACGGTGGCCAGGGCGCGCCGCAAGGTGCTCCAGGCCCGCCCGGCCAGCACCTTGGGCTCGTAACGCTCGCGCACTACCTCTTTGAGCAGCGGAAGCGCCTCGGTGGCCATGTGGAAGTCCGGATCAAGGTTGCGCCCCATGCCTTCGAGCGAAATGAAGGCCTTGATCAGCAGTGCCAGGTCGGAGGGCAGGCCCAGGTGGTGCTCGCGCAGGATGGCGCTCACATCGGCCAGCATCTGCCCCAGGCTCAGCTGCGCCAGTGGCACACCGTGGTACTGGTCTACAAAGGCTTCGATTTCGGTCTCCAGCTGGCCCGGATGGCTGCTGGAGGCGTCCCCGGTCCAGTCCAGCAGTACGTCCGCCACGGCCTGGGGCTGGTGCTCCACCAGGCCCAGCAGCAGCTGCAGCAGCTCATCGCGGCGGCGCTGCGACAGGCGGCCCACCATGCCGAAGTCGATGAAGGCAATCCGGTTGCCCGGCAGGTAGAACAGGTTGCCCGGGTGCGGGTCGGCATGGAAAAGCCCGTCCTGCACGATCATCCGGAGCACCGCCTGCGCGCCGCGCTGCGCCAGCACCGTGCGGTCAAAGCCCGCCTCGGTGGTCAGTGCTGCCAGGGCGCTGCCCGGCGTGCCATCGATGAAGTCCTGCACGTTGATGCGCTCGCGCGTGTAGGCCCAGTGCACGCGGGGGATCACGATGTGGGGCAGTGCCGCCATGTTGGTGGCAATGCGCTCGGCCTGGCGGCATTCGCCGGCCAGGTCCAGCTCGCGGCGCAAGGATCGTGCGAATTCGCGCACCAGTTGCTGGGGCCGGTAGGGCTTGAGCGAGGGCAGCTCGGCCTCGGCCAGCGCCGCCAGCCGCACCAGCAGGCGCAGGTCCGCGTGGATGGTGTCAGTGATGCCGGGGCGGCGGATCTTGACGACCACTTCGGTGCCGTCGTGCAGCCGCGCGCGGTGCACCTGGGCAATCGATGCGGCGGCCAGCGGCGTGGTATCGAACCAGGCAAACACAGCTTCGGGCTCGGCGCCCAGGTCCTCGCGCAGCTGCGGGCGCAGTGCGTCGATGGGCACCGCAGGCACGTGGCTGTGCAGCTTCTCGAATTCTGCAATCCACTCGGGCCCAAACAGGTCGGCGCGGCCCGCGAGGATCTGGCCGAACTTCACAAACGCCGGGCCCAGCTCCTCCAGCGCCAGCCGCACCTGCACCGGGGGCTCCACGCGGGCCAGGTCGGCGGCGTGCGTCCAGTTCAGTGCCTGGCCCGCGCGCTCCAGCCGGTCGGCCAGGCCCAGGCGGCGCACGGTGTCGCCAAAACCGTGGCGCACCATCACGCCCAGAATTTCCTTCAGGCGCCCCAGGTCGCGCGCGGTGTCCAGCGTCTCGATCAGCATGGGGGGATGATAGGCCCCCTGCACCGGGCGTGGGGCCGCGCGGATCAGTCCCACGTGGTGAGGCGTGGCGCCGCTTTGCGGGCGAGCGGGGCGGCCACCATCACCGCCCGGAAGGCGAACAGCCAGCACGTGAGCCATGCGCCTGTCCACAGGCCCAGGAAATCCTGGTGGGGTTGCACATGGCAAAAAGTGCAGATGCCCGGCGGACGGTTTTTGGTGCCTGGAACAGACCAGCCCCAGCGTCCGACGCCGCAGCGCGACGGGCTCACTCTGCCTTGGGCGTGCCCAGCTTGCGGTACACCGTGGCGCGGCTGATGCCCAGGGTGCGCGCTGCTTCGGCGACGTTGCCGCGCGCGTCCCGCACGGCGCGCCGGATCATGGCGACCTCGGCCTCGCGCAGCGGGGCTGGCGCGGGGGTTGCCCCCGCGATCTGCAACCTGTGCGCTGCGCCCGGGTTGCGCGGGTGTGTGGACGGTATTGCCAGGGCATGCAGTCGCAGGCCCGACCACAACGGGAGATCCAGCGGCTGCCTACTGTGCTGGCGGGCAGCGTCGAACACCATCGTCCACGGCATGGCCAGCAGGTCGCTGCAGTGGGTTGGCGATCCGGGTACCAGCGAGGGATGGGGAACGAGCTGGCGTGCCAGGCTGTTGGCGCCCACGACGTAGCCTTCGACGTCCAGTGCCATCAGGCCATCTCCGTCCCCGCCCAACGTGCAACCGGGCCAGTTCAGGCGCAGCAGCAGTGCGTGCGGCAGCTGCAGCAGCAGGGCGTCTTCCATGGCGCGTGCCGAGCGGGCCACCAGGTGGCGCAGCTCGGGCCGCTCGGGAACATCCACGCCGGTCAGGTCCAGCATGCCCACACACCGGCCCTGCGGGTCGAACAGCGGTGCGCCCGCGCAGCTGTAGCTGGCGTTGTCATCAAAGAAGTGTTCGCCGCGGTGCAGCCACACCGGCTGCAGCTCGGTCAGTGCAGCGCCGATGGCGGTGGTGCCCACTGCGGCTTCCGACAGGTCGATCCCCACGCGGCCGATGGCGCTGGCACGTGGGTCGTTGCGGTCGCAGTGGCCTTGCACGTCCACCACGATGCCCTGGGCGTCCGTCAGCATCGCGAAGTAGCGCATGCCGGCAATGGCGCGGGTGAGCTGCTGCAGCACCGGGCCCGCAGCACGCAGCAGGTGGTGGTTCTGCTCCTGGCTGAGGCGCAGCGCCGTGGCGCTGACGGCGTCAAACGCCACGCGCCGCGTGGGCTCCAGGCCCCGCGCCAGGCAGCGCTGCCAGGACCGTGCAATCCACGGCTCCACCTCGGCGCGCACGGGCGCTGCACCGTCGGACAGCAGGCTCTGGCGCGCCTGCGCAATCAGCGCGTGGCGGTCAGCAGCGGGGTGGGGCGCGGAGATCAGCATGGTGAACAGGCTCCTGGAGGTCCGCATCATGCGCCGGTGTGCACTGCAGCATGTTTCATTTTGAGAATATCCAGCCAAGGTCCCCGGAAATTAAGGGTTGTCCCTGAGGATGAGGCGGGGAGCCCGGCAGAAGATGCGTGAGCGATGAGCGTGTCCTCGATCCCCTCCGCGGGGTCGTGAGCGCGCTCCTATCCAGCCAGAACCACTCCAGGAGACAGCCAGATGCAAGTACAGTTCACGGTCAACGGGCGCGCTGCCAGTGTTGACGTCCCTCCCAATACCCTGCTTGTCCATGCGCTGCGAGAGCACCTCATGCTCACCGGCACCCATGTGGGTTGCGACACCAGCCAGTGCGGGGCGTGCACGGTGCATGTGAACGGCCGGGCCGTCAAATCCTGCGCCATGCTGGCGGTGCAGGCGCAGGGGGCCGAGGTGACGACCATCGAAGGCATGGCGTCGGAAGACGGCACCATGCACCCCATGCAGGCGGCGTTCAAGGAGTGCCATGGCCTGCAGTGCGGCTTCTGCACGCCGGGCATGGTGATGAGTGCGGTGGACCTGTGCAAGAACCACCCCAACGCCAACGAAGGCGAGATCCGCGAACTGCTCGAAGGCAACATTTGCCGCTGCACCGGCTACCAGAACATCGTGCGCGCGGTGCAGGTTGGCCAAAAAGCCATGGCGTCGGCTTAAACACAAAGGAGAAGAACCATGGGTGCATCCGACTTTTCCAAGCTGCCGCACATCGGCGAATCCATCAAGCGCAAGGAAGACTATCGCTTCCTGACCGGTGCGGGCCAGTACACCGACGACGTGGTGCTGGCCGCGCAAAGCCACGCGGTGTTTGTGCGCTCGCCGCACGCGCACGCCAAGATCAACAGCATCAACATTGACGCCGCCAAGGCCGCGCCCGGCGTGCTCGGCGTGTTCGTGGGCCCCGATGTGGCGGCCGACAGCATCAACGGCCTGCCTTGCGGCTGGCTCATCACCAGCACCGACGGCCAGCCCATGAAGGAGCCGCCGCACCCCATCCTGGCCCAGGGCAAGGTGCGCTATGTGGGCGACCACGTGGCCATGGTGGTGGCGCTGACCCAGCAGCAGGCGCGCGACGCGGCCGAGCTGGTGGAGGTGGACTACGACGTGCTGCCTGCCGTGGTGAACGTGGCCGACGCTGCGTCGGGTGCTGTGGAAGGTGCGGCGCTGCATGACATTGCGCCCGACAACCACTGCTTCAAGTGGGCCATTGGCGACAAGGGCGGCGTGGACGCCGCATTTGCCAATGCCGCTCACGTCACCAAGCTCGACCTGATCAACAACCGGCTGATCCCCAACGCCATGGAGCCGCGTGCGGCCATCGGCAGCTACAACCGCGCGAGCGACGAATACACGCTGTACGTCAGCAACCAGAACCCGCACGTCGAGCGCCTGCTGATGACGGCGTTTGTGATGGGCCTGCCCGAGCACAAGGTGCGTGTGATTGCGCCCGATGTGGGCGGCGGCTTCGGCTCCAAGATCTATCTCTACGCTGAGGACGTGTGCCTGACCTGGGCGTCCAAAAAGCTCAACCGCAACATCAAGTGGGTGGCCGACCGCAGCGAAGCGTTCTTGAGCGACGCGCACGGCCGCGACCACGTGAGCCACGCCGAGATGGCGATGGACAAGGATGGCAAGTTCCTGGCGCTGCGCGTGCACACCCATGCCAACCTGGGCGCGTACCTGAGCACCTTTGCCAGCGCCGTGCCCACCATCCTGTACGCCACGCTGCTGGCCGGCCAGTACAGCACGCCGCAGGTGTATGTAGAGGTGGACTCTTGGTTCACCAACACCGCACCGGTCGATGCCTACCGGGGTGCCGGTCGCCCCGAGGCCACCTACCTGTTGGAGCGCCTGGTCTCGCGCTGCGCATGGGATATGGGGCTGTCGCAGGACGAAATCCGCCGCCGCAACTTCATCAACACCTTCCCGTACCAGACGCCTGTGGCGCTGCAGTACGACACCGGCGACTTCAACGCGTGTCTGGATGGCGCCAACAAGCTGGCGGATGTGGCCGGGTTTGAGCAGCGCAAGGCGGCCAGCGCGGCCAAGGGCCTGCTGCGGGGTATCGGCTACTCGTCGTACATCGAGGCCTGTGGCATTGCGCCGTCCAACATCGCGGGCGCTCTGGGGGCGCGCGCCGGGTTGTTTGAATGCGGTGAGGTGCGCGTGCACCCCACGGGCAGCGTGACGGTGTTCACCGGCTCGCACAGCCATGGCCAGGGGCATGAGACCACCTTTGCGCAGGTGGTGGCCGCGCGCCTGGGCATTCCGGTCGAAAACGTGGACATCGTGCACGGCGACACGGGCCGCGTGCCGTTTGGCATGGGCACCTATGGCTCGCGCTCCATCAGCGTGGGCGGGGCGGCCATCATGAAAGCGCTGGACAAGATCGAAGCCAAGGCCAAGAAGATTGCTGCGCATTTGATGGAGGCCAGCGACGCCGACATCGACTTTGCCAACGGCGAGTTCACGGTGCGAGGCACCGACAGGAAGGTCCCGTTCGGCCAGGTGTCGCTGGCGGCCTATGTGCCGCACAACTACCCGCTGGATGTGCTGGAGCCGGGCCTGAACGAAACTGCGTTCTACGATCCCACCAACTTCACCTTCCCGGCAGGCACCTACATCTGCGAGGTGGAGATCGACCCGCAGACCGGCGTGACGCGCGTGGACAAGTTCACGGCGGTGGACGACTTCGGCACCATCATCAACCCCATGATCGTGGAAGGGCAGGTGCATGGCGGACTGGTGCAGGGCATTGGCCAGGCGATGATGGAAAACTGCGTGTACGACCGCGAGACCGGCCAGCTGCTCACCGGCAGCTTCATGGACTACGCCATGCCGCGCGCCGATGACTTCCCCGAGTTCAAACTGGGCCATGTGTGCACACCCTGCACCCACAACCCGCTGGGCACCAAGGGCTGCGGCGAGGCCGGGGCCATCGGCTCGCCACCAGCGGTGATCAACGCCGTGCTCGATGCGCTGCGGCCCCTGGGCGTGAAGGACTTCGACATGCCCGCGTCGCCCCACCGTGTGTGGGAAGCGATTCAACAAGCCAAGGCATAAGGAGACCAACCATGTACGCATTCAACTTTGAGGCTCCTTCCTCCACCGCAGCCGCTGCACAGCTCATCGCCCAGGGCGGCAAGCTGCTCGCGGGCGGGCAAAGCCTGCTGCCGTCCATGCGGCTGCGCCTGGCCAACCCTGAAAAGATCGTGGACCTCAACAGCATCCCTGAGCTGGCGGGCATCCGCCGCGAAGGCAACGCGCTGGTCATCGGCGCCATGACCCGCCACATGGACGTGGCGAACAGTGCCGACGTCAAAGCCGCCATCCCCGCACTGGCCGACCTGGCCGCCCACATCGGCGACCGGCAGGTGCGCGCACGCGGCACCCTGGGTGGTTCGGTGGCCAACAACGACCCAGCGGCCTGCTACCCCAGCGCCGTGCTGGGCCTGGGCGCCACGGTCATCACCAACCAGCGTGAGATCGCAGCCGACGACTTTTTTGTGGGCATGTACACCACGGCACTGGAAGAGGGCGAGATCATCACCGCCATCCGCTTCCCGATCCCGAAGCGCGCGGCGTACCTCAAGTTCAAGCAGGCGGCGTCACGCTTCTCGCTGGTGGGGGTGTTTGTGGCGCAGACCGATACCGGCGTGCGCGTGGCCATCACGGGCGCAGCCAGCAGCGTGTTCCGGCATGCGGGGCTGGAAGCAGCGCTTAACCAGAGCTTTACGGCGCAGTCCGCTGCGGCGGTGAAGATTGATGCGAGCGACCTGAACGCTGACATCCACGCGAGCGCGGCCTACCGCGCCAACCTCATCAGCGTGCAGACGCAAAGGGCCGTGGCGCAGATGCTGGGTTGAGATCCGTAGGTCGGATGAGCGCAGCGTAAGCCGACATTGCTGCGCCACTCTTTCCGTGGGTGTCGGGTTACGCCCTGCGTGCTAACCCGACCTACGGGGCCGCGAGGCCAGTTGCAATCATCTTGGGTGGCATGCAAGGTTAATTTTTGAATGAAATTGGCCTCTAGCGCTTGTCTATCAAACGCTAGTAGCTATAAAAAACATAGTAATGAACGTTTCCCCTGCTGCGCCCATGACCGCGGCCGCGCTGTCCTCCATCGACGCCCTGGTGTTGGCCTTGCAGGGCGTGGGCTACTTTGCCGACCGGCGGCTGGCCACGGCCGTGTTCCTGGCGCTCAAGCTGCAGCGCCCGCTGCTGCTGGAGGGTGAGCCTGGTGTTGGCAAGACGGCGCTGGCTAAGGCCTTGGGCGAGGTGCTTGAGCGCAGTCTGATCCGCCTGCAGTGCTACGACGGACTGGAGCAGCGCGAGGCACTGTACGAATGGAACTACGCCGCCCAGTTGTTGCATATGCGTGCCGCGGAAGGCAAAGGCAGTGCCGACATGGCGCAGGTCGAGCGCGAGGTGTACCAGGACCGCTTCCTTATTCGTCGCCCGCTGCTGCAAGCCCTGCAGGCGCCAGCGCCTGGTGCAGTGCTGTTGATCGACGAGGTGGACCGCGCCGATGAGCCCTTCGAGGCGTTTTTGCTCGAATACCTGGGCGAGTACCAGGTCAGCATTCCCGAGATTGGCACCGTGCGCGCCACGGCCACGCCGGTCACCCTCCTCACCAGCAACCGCACGCGCGACCTGCACGACGCCGTCAAGCGCCGCTGCCTGTACCACTGGCTGGACTACCCCGAGCGCGAGCGCGAGCTGGCCATCGTGCGTGCGCAGGTGCCGGACGCCAGCGCGGCTTTGGCCACCCAGGTGGCGGATTTTGTGGGGCGGCTGCGCAGCCAGCCGTTTGCCAACGCCTTCCAGCGCGCACCGGGCATTGCCGAGAGCGTGGAATGGGCCAAGGCGCTGGTGGCGCTCGACACCATCGTGGTGGACCCCGAGGTGGTGTCCGATACCGCAGGCATCCTGTTCAAGCAGCGCGAGGATGTGGCGGCGCTCACCCGCGACATGGCGGTGCAGTTGCTGCAGCCCGCCGATGCCAATGCATGAGAACCGCCCGATGGCCGAGGGCGCGATGTTCTCCCAACTCGGCGATGCCCGCACCGGCAAGCTGGCCGACAACCTGAGCGGCTTTGGCCGCACGCTGCGCCGCGCTGGCGTGCGGGTGGATGCGGCCCGCATGGCGCTGGCGCAGCAGGCGGTGATGCTGGTGGGCCTGCAGCGCGAGGACTTCAGCGCCGCACTGGAGGCGGTGCTGGTCAGCCGCGAGCAAGACCGCATGGTGTTCCGCGAGCTGTTCGACGCCTACTTTCGCAATCCCAACGTCGCACAGAAGCTGCTGGCACAGATGCTGCCCAGCGCCGAGTCCAAGGCCGAGCCCGTCAAGCGCCGCCCGCGCGTGAGCGAGGCCCTGGCCCCCGTGCGCGCCGCGCGCAATGCACCGCCCGCACGCAAAGAAGACAAGATCGAATTCGACGCCGCCATGACGGCCAGCGACCTGCAGCGCTTGCGCCACGCCGACTTCAACCAGCTCTCGGCCAGCGAATACCTGCTGGTGGAGCGTCTGGCGCGCGAAGTGCCCTTGCCCTTGCCGCGCTACGCGGCCCGGCGCACCCGCCCCGGTGTGCGCGGCAGCCGACCGCACTGGCCGGGCGCCATGCACCACGCGGCGCGCAACGGGGGCGAGGTGCTGTATATCCCGCTGCTGCAGCGGCGCCAGCAACCGCTGCCCCTGCTGGTGCTGGTGGATGTGTCCGGCTCCATGGAGCGTTACGCGCGGCTGCTGCTGGCGTTTTTGCATGCCGCGACCTCCGCGCGCCACACCGGCGCTGCAGGTGGGGTCGTGCGCCGCGACGTGTTTGCGTTTGGCACCGGGCTGACCGATCTCACGCCAGCATTTCGCCTGGCCGATACCGACGCGATGCTGCAGGTGGCCAGCCATTCCATCAATGATTTTGCGGGGGGCACCCGCATGGGCGACAGCCTGGCCCAGCTGCGTTTGCAGCATGCCCGGAGGCTGGTGGGGCGGCGCACCCTCGTGCTGCTGATCAGCGACGGGCTGGACACCGGCACGCCCGAGGTGCTGGCGCAAGAACTGGGGTGGCTGCGCCGCCACTGCGGCCGCCTGCTGTGGCTCAACCCGCTGTTGCGCTTCGAGGGCTATGCACCCACGGCACGCGGTGCGGCCGAACTGCACCGCCATGCCCATGGCATGGTGGCCGTGCACAACCTGAGCCGTCTGCAGGATCTGGCCGCCAGCCTGGCGGCCGTGCTGCGGCAGTGACCGATTTCAGAAATAACCAGACAACATAAGGAACCCACCATGGAAATGCAAGCCAGCCGAACCCTTGCCGTCAGCCAGCAACAGGCCTGGGAGGCACTCAACGACCCCGAGGTGCTCAAGCTGTGCATTCCCGGCTGCGACAAGGTCGAGCCCACGGCCGAGAACCAGTATTCGGTGGCCATGGCGCTCAAGATCGGGCCCGTGTCGGCCAAGTTCGCGGGCAAGATCACGCTGTCCGACATCGTGCCGCCCGAGAGCTACAACATCGCCTTCGATGGCTCCGGCGGCGTGGCAGGCTTTGGCAAGGGCAACGCCCAGGTCAAGCTGGTGCCGCTGCCCGCCGATGCGGCGGGGCAGGCCAGCTGCGAGTTGCATTACACGGTGCATGCCTCGGTGGGCGGCAAGATCGCCCAGCTGGGCCAGCGCCTCATCGACGGCGCAGCCAAGAGCATGGCTGAGGACTTCTTCAAGCGGTTCGACGACGAGATGCAGCGCCGCTTTCCGCGCGCTGAAGCCCCTCCAGCAGATGCAGCGGCAAGTGCCGATGCCATCACCCAGCCAGGCACAGTAGGAGAGGGCAGCGCCACCCAGGGCGGCGGTATCCCAGCGTGGGTGTGGGGTGTTGGTGTGGCGGCCTTCGTATTGCTGGCCTGGTGGTTCAATCGGGGTTGATTGCTCGGGGCTGCGGAAGGAAGTGAGTCATGGAAAATTTGGACGTCGTCGTGCTGCGCACGCTGCAGGGCTGGCGTGCCGCAGGGCGCCGTGCGCTGCTGGCCACGGTGGTGCGCACGTGGGGCTCGTCGCCCCGGCCCGTGGGCTCGATCATGGCGCTGTGCGAAGACGGCGCGGTGGTGGGTTCGGTGTCGGGCGGGTGCATTGAGGACGACCTGATCGACCGCCACACCCGCGCCTATGCGCAGGCGGGCGCGGCGGCAGACGGTACAGACCATCGCATCCCCAGCGGGCCGCCATCGTTCGTCAAATACGGCATCAGCGCCGACGAAGCCCATCGCTTTGGCCTGCCCTGCGGTGGCACGCTGGAGCTGCTGCTCGAATACGACCCCGACCCCACCCTGCTCGCCGAGTTGATTGCCCAGCTGGCCGCCGGGCGCCTGGTGCAGCGCACCGTGCGCCTGTCCGATGGCGCCGTGACCTTGGCGCCCACCCAGGCGCCTGAAGACCTGGTGGTGGATGCACTGCAGCTCACCAACACCTTCGGGCCCGAGTACCGCATGCTGCTCATCGGCGCGGGGCAGCTCACCGAGTACCTGGCCACCATGGCCTTGTTCAACGGCTTTGCCGTGACGGTGTGCGACCCGCGCGAGGAATACCGGGGCAGCTGGAACGTACCCGGCGCCACCGTGGTCAGCGACATGCCCGACGACGTGGTGCTGGCCTTCAAACCCGACCGCCGGAGCTGCGTGGTGGCCCTCACGCACGACCCCAAGCTTGATGACCTGGCGCTGCTGGAGGCATTGAACACCGAGGCGTTCTATGTGGGCGGCATCGGCTCGCGCCGTAACAACGAGGCGCGGCGCGCCCGCATGATCGAACACTTTGCGCAGACCGAAGCGAGCCTTGAGCGCCTGCGGGGGCCGATCGGCATCTACATCGGCAGCAAGACACCACCCGAAATTGCGGTGAGCGTGATGGCTGAAATCCTGGCCGTCAAAAACGGCGTGACCCTGCCGCGCGACATGGAGGTGGCCCAGGCCAAGAATGACCGGGAGCTGGCGCGCAACGACCCCGGTGCGATGGTGTGTGGGGTGCGCGCGGCGTAGTGCTAAAGCGGCTTGGACCGCAGCTGCAGCTGCTGCCGCACATGGCGCAGCAGGCCGTCGCAGGCGTCTTCCACCAGGTCCAGCACCTCTTCAAAGCCGGCAGCTCCACCGTAGTACGGGTCGGGCACCACGGGGCTGTCGAATTGTCGGCAGAACTCTGTCATACGGCGCAGTTTGCGGGCGTGTTCGGGTGGACAAAGGTCTTGCGCGAGGGCCAGGTTGTCCCAGTCCATCGCCAGAATCAGATCGTGGCGTTCAAAGTCGTTGGCCAGCATCTGCCGAGCGCGCAGATCCGACAGGTCGTAGCCCCGTTGCGCTGCGTGGCGTTGCGTCCGTTCGTCCGGTGCCTTGCCGGGGTGGTAGTTGTGGGTGCCTGCTGAGTCCACACGCACCTGGCTGGCCAAACCACTGTGAACCACCTTGTGCCGGAACACGCCGTGGGCCGTGGGGCTGCGGCAGATGTTGCCCATGCACACAAAAAGCACCGAGTAGGTAGCGACGCGGTCAGGCATTTCTGTGATCCCGACTATGTTCAGGCGGACATCACCACCGGGCCACCCTTGGCAATGCCGCGCTGGTACGCGGGGCGGGCCTCCATGCGCTGCTTGTAGGCCAGAAGGTTGGGGCACGCACCGGCCTTGCTGGCGCGTGAGAGGGCGGCCTCGACCGCAAAGCTCATCTGAAAATCGGCCATGGTGAGGTGCTCGCCCGCAAACCAGCGGTGCGTGCCCAGGTGCTGCTCCATGAAGTCCAGCGCAGCGTTCACGTTAGGGTCGATCAACTTCTCCTGGACCTTGCCGCACAGCGCCTTGGCAATGGGCTTGACGAAGAACGGCATGGGCTGGGTGGGAATGGTCATGAACACCAGTTTCATCACCAGCCAGTTCATGAGCGAGCCTTCGGCGTAGTGCATCCAGAAGCGGCACTGGCGGTACTCTGGCGTGCGCGGGGCGGGTTGCAGGTGGGTCAGGTCGCCGCCCGCCTGGGTGCCGAAGGTTTCCACCAGGTATTCGATGATCGCACCCGACTCGGCGATGACTTCCTTGCCGTCAGTGATCACCGGCGATTTGCCGAGCGGGTGGATTTTCTTGAGCTCAGGCGGGGCCAGCCGGGTGGCCTTGTCGCGCTGGTAGACCTTGAGCTCGTAGGGAACACCCAGTTCTTCGAGCAGCCAGAGAACGCGCTGCGAGCGCGAGGTTTCGAGGTGGTGGACAGTGATCATGCGCACCATCTTAGCGGGCACCATGACAGGCATGCACCTGGGGCCAGAAACAAGAATGCCCTCAAATTGAGGGCACTTCCGGGATGGCGGGGCCAAGCCCCAAGGCTATCAACCGCCCTTGCGCGAACGCTTGCCAGGGTTCTTCTTGCTGCGAGTGGCCACGCCACGTTCCAGGCTCACGCGCTGACCACGGCCGGGGGTGTTCAGCGTCACGCCGGGCATGGGCTTTGGCTGGGGGGTACGTTTACGGTCTGCTTCGGTGACGATCTTGTTGCCCATGGTAGGTCTCTGAGATAGTGGAAAAAAGGAGATATTAGGCCATAGTGGCGCAAACGTCTGCTGCGGACGGGGGCAAGCCCCGCTTCATGGCACGTGGAAACCCCCTGCAAAGCCTGCTCCATGGTCGGTCGACAAGGCGTCGGAACCATGGTTCGGCAGTACAAAGCCACGCGCTGCGTCTTCGATCGCCCGGGTGCGAATGACGGGTGGTTGCGCACGGACCCCTCCGAAAATCGTGGCGAATGCCACGTCGGCCGCATCCCGCCCGGTGCCAAAGCGCAGCAAACCCATGGGGATGGCGGTGCCCGAAGGGTCGAAGATGTACCAGCGGTCACCCAGATAAACCTCCACATAGGCGTGGAAATCAGGAGGGCCCAGGGCCGGGTCCGCACCGTAGTCTGTCCCGGTCGTGAAGCGGGCGGGGATGTTGATGGCCCGGCACAGCGCAATCATGAGGTGGGCGAAGTCCCTGCACACGCCCACCTGTTCGATCAACGTGTCCACCGCCGCGGTGTTGGAGTTGGATGTGTTGGACGTGAAGGCCACATGCTTTCGCACCCAGTCACAAATCGCCTGCACCCGGCTGTGGCCCTGCCAGAGCGATCCGAACTCATTGAGTGCCAGTCGCAAGAGGCGGTCAGACTGGCAGTAGCGGCTGGGGTAGATGTAGCCCAGTACCTCCTGGGGCAGATACCGCACCGGTACTTCCGCCAATTGGGCGGGGTCGCTGCGGTGGTGCGTGATGTCTACCGTGGCGCAGTACGACAGGTGCAGCGGCCCCGGCTCACCGTGCAGGCGCAGATAGCGGTTGCTGGTGGCGGGGTCCGTATGGATCTGGGTCGCGATGTCCTGGTTGATGACCAGACGCTCGGCGCTGACCGCCTGGCTGGGGGTTTGCGCCGCGTGGATGTTGAAGACGAAATCGGCCCCATAGGCGTCGATTTCGTAGTTCAGGTCAATCTCTAGTTCCATGCGCACGCGCTGTGGCATGGCACGCAGGGCTGGAGCCGTGCCGGGGCCTGGCACCTCGGGCCATGGGGCTGGACGGAGCGGAGAAGCGGGGGGCGCAGGGATGCTGTGGGTGTATGACATGGGTGCCTCTTAACCCCTGCGCAGAGCACGACTTGGCTCATTGCGCGTCTGCCAGACTTCCCGGCATGGGGCGTCACCCGAGCTTAGGTAACGTCGCCCACGGCTGCTGTAGGCGAACGGCCCGCTTTTACGCAGGCGGCGCGATACGACCCAGCACGCGCGCTTTGCCGCTGGGTCCTGGCGCGAGAATGAGCCCTTCGCCAGACTGCGCGGAGTAGCCCGTCAGGTCAGACAGCACAAACATGTGCGTGAACCAGGCTTCAAAGCGTCCAGTCTGGCCCGCCACCGCAACCAGTGCCTCCTGGAGTTCCTGCAAATGCTGCGCTCCCGTGCTTTCGCTGACGCCACGTGGCGAACCGAGCGCCGGCCACACCTGGGGGGCGCCAAAGGTCAGCGTGGCACTGTCGATGCAGCGGCACCAGGGGCTGGACCGCACCCGGGTGGGCTCCAGCTGGCGCGCGCGGAACCATTCCCCCATGCGGCGGGCCTGGTCCCTGCCTTGCTCGCTGAGATTGCGCTGGGTGCTGCAATCGCCCAGGCGAAACCCCGGCGGATCGAAAGTGCCGGGTGCCAACGCATGGCGAAATGCCACCACGACCCCACCCTTTCGGAGCAGGGCCTGGGGATTGCCTTCTTCCTGCACCGTCTGGGCATGCGCTGACGCCAGGCCGGAGCCCAGGGCCGCGCCCAGAAGGGTGCGGCGGCTCAGCAACCCTTCAGGTGGCAGGCTGGAACGCATAGCCGTTGCCTGACGCTTGCATGCGACCGAAGGCTGGGAACGGGAAGTGGAAGCCCCCCAGCATGGCATTGCTGGCGGTGATCCGCTGGAACACATCGCGGCGTACCTTGCGCGCTGCTTCGGCGTCCATGTCAAAAGTCACCGCCCAGTCCGGATTGCGTGCAAACAGGGCCGGCACGTTGGTCAGGTCTGCCACGTAGAAGAACGTCTGCCCTGCCGAGTTGAGTTCAAACAGCGTGTGCCCGGGGGTATGGCCATAGGCCGCCACCGACTTGATGCCGGGGGCGACTTCCGTGTCTGCCGCGAACTGCACCAGTGTGTCTGCGGGCATGGTGGCAAAGGTGCGGCGTACGTTCTCGAACGCGCCTTTCATGCCTGCGGGGGCTGCGGCCATGCGCGCGTCGTCCATCCAGAATGCGTGTTCAGCCGCTGGAACCATTACCTTGGCCTTGGGAAAAGTCCATTCGCCCGCCTTGTTGCGCAGGCCATTGATGTGGTCGCCGTGGAAGTGGCTGATCAGCACCGTGTCGATGTCAGTGGCCTGGAATCCGGCCGCGCGCAGGCTCTCCAGGAGCTTTCCGGTGGTGGCACCGCCGAACTCGCCCAGGCCGGTGTCGATGAGGATCCTTCTCGCACCGGCCACCACCAGGAAAGGCGTGTAGGGCACGTCGATGTAGTCCGTGGGCAGGCCTTGCGACGCCAGCAGCGCACGCACTTCGGTGATCGGAGCGTTCTTGACAAACTCTTCCCCCAGAGGGCGGCGCGTGATGCCATCGTTCAGCGCTATCACTTCCACGTCGCCGACTTTCATGCGGCGAAAGCCTGGGCTGGGCAGCGTGGGGGTTCCGAAGTTGGGCGCGTTTTGGGCCCACACGGGGACAAAGGAGCCCGCCGCGTAGACGGTGGTGGCCAGGCTTGCGCCCAGGAAGTGACGGCGTGACAGCATTAGACTCTCCAGTATCAAGTTGAACCAAGGAGTCGCAACTGTAGCGGCGCTGACGCAATACGCCGCTTTCGGCCCGGTAACCTGTATGGACCGTGGGGCTTTTGAGAGCCTTTGGGAGCAGCCTTGGGGATTCAACCCACTTCGAAATCGCCCCGCAGCGCAGCGCAGAAATCTGCGCTGCCGCTGAGGGTGAAGGTGATGGTGGTGCGGGGTGACCCTGGTATCCCGGTCGTTGTGTGGAGTGCCCCGGATGCTTCGTCGAACGACAGTTTCAGAGGCGTGCTTTTCTCCAGCGATCCGTGCAGGTCGTAGTGCCACACCCCGCCGTCCTCCAAAGGGGCACAGGCATCGGGCCAATGCCGGTGCGCCCAGGCCAGCATCGCGCTGATTTCTGCGTGCAACGCAGGAACCTGCGCGGGCGATACGCTCGCCATCGCATCAAAAGTGCCCGTGCCGTCCGCGTCTTCGCTGTAGTCGAAATCCAGGTAGTTCAGGTTCATAGATTGCATTCACGCTCATGTCCAGGTGCGGCCCAGGGCCTGGGCTGCTTCGCTCAGGCGGGGCACCTGCTGCAGCGCCTGGGCGAGTGCCATGCGGGCTGCTGGCGCCTGCAATGCTACGGCGCTGCGCACCGGGCGCCGCCCCCCGGCCAGCACGGGCACGGCCACGCAGACAAGACCGTCCACAAACTCCTCGGCGTCGGTGGCGTAGCCTTGCCGCAGGATCTGCTCCAGCTCGGCCTCCAGGGCGGCGCGGTCGGTCAAGGTGGTGGCCGTGTGGCGGGTCAGTGGCAGGCCGTCCAGGATCGCCGCCCGGCGCGCGGCCGACAGGTGGGCCAGAAACAGCTTGCCGCTGGCCGAGCAGTGGATCGGCACGCGCGTGCCGGGCCGCAGCTCCATGCGCAGCGGAAAGGCCGACTCCACGCGGTCCAGGTAGATCACCTCGGCGCCGCTGAGCGCCGTGAGGTTGCAGCTCTCGCCAATGTCGGCCACCAGCTGGCGCAGCACCGCGTGGCGCACGCCATGCTGCGTGCCTGCACTGAGGGTACTTTCGGCCAGCCTCAGCAGCCGCGGCGCCGGGGTGTAGCGGCGCCCGTCGGGCTCGCGCGCCAGCAGGCCACCGCTTTCGAGCTGGCCGAGCATGCGGTGCACGCTGGGTTTGGGCCAGCCGGTGGCCTCGATGGCATCTGCCAGGCTGAACGGGCGGCCGTGGGCGCACATGATTTCCAGCAGCTCAAACAGGCGCAGGCTGGGGGATGAGTTGGTCATAAATCCCGGAATTCGAGACGAATCCATAAAACATTTCGGGATTATTGGGCATTGTGGCTAAGCTGCAAACCAACATTTCACGGGGTGCTCATGGCGGCGACTTTTCGGAACGCGGTACTCACAGGCGCTTGTGGTGGCCTGGGCCAGGCCCTGGCGCGGGAGCTGATCGGCCAGGGCGCCGCCGTGGCGCTGGTGGGGCTTCACTTGCCCACGTTGCAGGCACTGGCTGCGCTGGCGCCTGGGCGCTGCGCGGTGTACACGCCCGATGTGTCCGACAGCACGGCGATGCAGGCCATGGCGGCCGACTGGATGGCGCGCTCGGGCGCGGTGCCCGACCTCGTCATTGCCAACGCGGGCGTGGCAGGCGGCTTTGACACTGCCGAAGCCGACGACCTCGCGGTGCTGCGCCGTATGCTGGAGATCAACCTGCTGGGCGCGGCCACCACCTTTCAGCCGTTTGTGAAAGCCATGCGCGCTCAGCGGCGCGGCGCCCTGGTGGGTGTGGCCAGCATTGCGGGCTGGCGCGGCATGCCGGGCAACGGTGCCTATTGCGCGAGCAAGGGCGGGCTCATCCGCTACCTGGAGAGCCTGCGTGCCGAGCTGCGCGGCGAATCCATTGTGGTCAGCACGGTGAGCCCTGGCTACCTTCGCACCACGCTCACGGCGGGCAATCGTTTTGCCATGCCGGGCCTGATGGAGCCCGAAGCCGCAGCCCGGGACCTGCTGGCGGGCGTCGCGCAAGGTCGTACCCACATCGTGCTGCCCGCGCGCATCGGCTGGCTGGCCCGCTTGCTGAACCTGTTGCCCGACGCCCTGCACGACCGACTTCTGCTCGGCCAGCCGCGCAAGCCGCGCGTGGGCGAGGCGGGGGCCACGGCCATTCCGGGCCTGCCGTTGCCTGCGGAGACACCGATACACAACGAAAGCAAGAACGCATGACAACGGAGACAACACCCACTGTGGCAGATACCGGCACCCAGATCGCTCTGATAGGCGCAGGCCCCAGTGGCCTGGCGGCTGCGCGCAACCTGCAAAAGCTGGGCGTGCCCTTCCAGGGCTTTGAAGCACACACCGACGTGGGCGGCCTGTGGAACATCGAGAACCCGCGCAGCACGGTCTACGAATCGGCACACCTCATCTCCAGCAAACACACCACAGAATTCACCGAGTTCCCCATGCGGCCCGAGGTGGCCGACTACCCCAGCCACCGCGAGATGCGGCAGTACTTCATGGACTTTGCCGCGCACTTTGGCCTGCGTCCCAGCTACTGGTTTGGCACCCGCGTCTTGAAGGTGGAACCCGTGGGCGAGGGCGCAGCGCCGCTGTGGCGCATCACCTGGAGCCAGCACGGCGGACCCGCGCAGACCGCAGAGTTCAAGGGTGTGGTGATTGCCAACGGCACGCTGGCCGAGCCCAACATGCCGCGCTTTGAAGGCCAGTTTGATGGCGAACTGCTGCACACCAGCGCCTACAAAAGCGCCGAGTTGTTCAAAGGCAAACGCGTGTTGGTGGTGGGCGCGGGCAACTCGGGCTGCGACATAGCCGTGGATGCGGTGCATTACGCGCGCAGCGTGGATCTGTCGGTGCGGCGCGGCTACTACTTCGTCCCCAAATACGTGTTCGGCCAGCCCGCCGACACGCTGGGCGGCAAGTTCAAGATGCCGCCGTGGCTCAAGCAGAAGGTCGACAGCGTGGTGCTGCAGTGGTTCACCGGCGACCCGGCGCGGTTTGGCTTGCCCAAGCCCGACTACAAGATGTACGAGTCGCACCCCGTGGTGAACTCGCTGGTGCTGCACCACCTGGGCCATGGCGACATCCATGTGAAGCCCGACATCGCACGCTTTGAAGGGCATACCGTGCACTTCAAGGACGGTAGCGCGCAAGATTACGACCTGGTGCTTTGTGCCACCGGCTACAAGCTGCACTACCCCTTCATCGACCACAGCCTGCTCAACTGGCAAGGCATGGCGCCGCAGCTGTACCTCAACATCCTGTCGCCGCGTTTCGACAACCTGGCGGTGATGGGCATGATCGAGGCCAGCGGCATCGGCTGGCAAGGCCGCTACGAACAGGCGGCGCTGGTGGCACGCTTTTTCAAGGCGCAGGCTGAGGGGTCGCCGCGTGCCGAGGCCCTGCGCCAGGCCAAGGCCGGGCCTCCACCCGATCTGTCGGGTGGCTTCAAGTACCTCAAGCTCGAACGCATGGCGTACTACGTGCACAAAGACACCTACCGCAACGCGGTGCGGGCAGCGGCCGCTGCCCTGGCATGAAAGCCCCCCTGAGGCGCTGCGCGCCTTCCCCCCGCTCTCGCAGCGCTGCGCACTGCGGGCAAGGGGACGACGCCCTCGCGGCGGGGCGGCCCTTGCTCGGCGTCCCGCGCTGTCGCTGCGACAGTTTCGTGCGTTGCGCGTTTCGCAATACGCGGTGAAGAACTGAACTCAAAGGTTATCTATGCTGCCCGTCGACGAAATACGCCTCAACTTCAACCCCGCGTCCTTGGTGGCGCTCAACGTGGTGCTGGGCTTTCTCATGTTCGGCATTGCGCTCGATACGCGCGTGGCCGACTTCAAGCGCGTGCTGCGCATGCCCGGTGCGATGGCGGTGGGCATCGCCGCCCAGTTCATCGTGCTGCCTGCAGTGACCTTTGTGCTCACGCTGCTCCTCAAACCCGGCCCCAGCATTGCGCTGGGCATGATCCTGGTGGCCTGCTGCCCGCCGGGCAACGTGAGCAATATCCTCACGCACCGTGCGGGTGGGAATGTGGCGCTGTCGGTGTCGATGACGGCAATCTCGAACGCGCTGGCCATCGTGCTCATGCCGCTCAACTTTGCCTTTTGGGGCGGCATGCACCCCACGGCGGCACCGCTCTTGCGCAGCATTGCGCTCGACCCGCTGGAGATGGCGGCGCACATCGTGGTCATCATCGGGCTGCCGTTTGTGTTCGGCATCCTGTGCGCCGAGAAATTGCCACGTTTCACGAAACGGGTGACCAAGCCCGTGCGCATCCTGAGCTTTGTCTGCCTGATCGGTTTCATCGTCGGCGCCGTGGCGGGCAACTGGCGCTACTTCTTGGACTACGTGGGGCTGGTGCTGCTGGCCGTGGTGTTGCATGACGCGCTGGCTTTTGGCACCGGCTATGCCTGCGCGCGGCTCAGTGGCTTGCCGGACTATGACCGGCGCGCGGTAAGCATTGAAGTGGGTATCCGCAACGCCGGGCTGGGCCTGGTGCTGATCTTCAGCTTCTTTGGTGGCCTGGGCGGCATGGCGGTGGTAGCGGGTGTGTGGGGCTTCTGGGACATCATCGCGGGCCTGGCGCTGGCGGGGTGGTGGGGGCGCAAGCCCGCCGTGGTGCCCTTGGTAGCCGCAGCCAAGGAGCACGGCGCATGACGGACTCTGCATTGATGTCGCGCCGCATTCTGGTGACCGGGGCCGACGGCTTTCTGGGCCGGGGTGTAGTGGCCGCGCTTGCGCGCGAGGGGGTGCACACGCTGGTGGCGGCCGATGTGCGCGAGGTGCCTGCCGAGCGCCGCCTACCCGGCGTGACCTATCTGGTGCAGGACGTGCGCGACCCGGCACTGGTGCAGACGCTCGCCGACCATGCCATCGACAGCGTGGTGCACCTGGCCTCCATCGTCACGCCGGGCAAAGGCTCCAACCGCGAGTTTGAGTATTCCGTGGATGTGCTCGGCAGCAAGAATGTGCTCGATGCCTGTGTGGCCACGGGGGTCAAGCACATCGTGGTCAGCTCCAGCGGCGCGGCCTATGGCTACCACGCCGACAACCCTGCCTGGCTGCGCGAGACCGATGCGCTGCGCGGCAATGAGGTGTTTGCCTATGCCCACCACAAGCGGCTGGTCGAGGAGATGCTGGCGCAGTACCGCGTCGACCACGCCGCGCTGGCGCAGACGGTGCTGCGCATCGGCACCATCCTGGGCGAGCGGGTGGACAACCAGATCACCGCGCTGTTCGACAAACCGCGCCTGCTGGCCATCCGTGGCAGCGAGAGCCCGTTTGTTTTCATCTGGGATGAGGACGTGACCGGCGCCATCCTGCATGCGTTGCGCACACAGCGCGCTGGCTGTTTCAACCTGGCGGGCGATGGTGCGCTGCCGCTGCGCGAGATCGCCTGGCGCCTCGGTAAACCGGTGCTGGAGTTGCCTGCGGGCCTGCTGCGTGCCGCGCTGGCGGTGGGCTCCGCGCTGGGCCTGAGCCGCTACGGGCCCGAGCAGCTGGACTTTCTGCGTTACCGCCCCGTGCTGCTCAACACCGCGCTCAAGGAGGTGCTGGGCTACGCGCCCGGCAAGACCAGCGCTGAAGCGTTCGAAGCCTTTGTGGCTGCCCGGGCGCGCCAAGGGCGGCCGGTGGCTGCGGCTGCGGCGGTGGCTGCATGACGGCGCGGACACTGAGCCGTGGCGACCTGCTGCGCGCGCTGGCCGTGGTGGTCATCTGGGGGCTGAACTTTGTGGTGATGAAGCTGGGCTTGCAGGGGCTCAGCCCCATGCTGCTGGGTGCCCTGCGTTTCAGTGCGGCATCCCTGCCATTTCTGCTGTTCGTGCCCCGCCCATCCATGCCCTGGCGTTTTGTGGTGGGCTACGGGCTGGCGCAGGGGCTGGGGCAGTTCGGCTTTCTGTTCTTGGGGCTGCAGCTGGGCATGACGGCGGGCATGGCGTCGGTGGTCATGCAGACGCAGGCGTTTTTTACGCTGCTGCTGGCTGCACCGCTGCTGGGTGAGCGCGCCAAACCCTGGCAGTGGTGGGGTCTGCTGCTGGCGTTTGGCGGGCTCATGACGATTGGTCTTGCCCATGGAGAAGGGCCCGGGCAGATGACGCTGGCCGGTTTTGTGCTCACCCTCGGCGCGGCCTTCATGTGGGCGGTGTCCAACCTGGTGGCGCGCCGCGCTGCGCAGGCAGGGGCTTATGCGCCGTTTCCGTTCATCGTGTGGAGCAGCGTGGTGCCCATCGTTCCGTTCTTTGCGCTGGCGGTGTGGATCGAAGGCGCCAGCGGTGTCGTGGCGCAATTGCAGGCGGTGGACGGCAGGGCCTTGCTCGCAGTGCTTTACCTCGCATTGCTGGCCACCTTGCTGGCCTACACGCTGTGGACGCAGCTGCTGCAACGCCACGCGGCCGGGCGGGTGACGCCGTTTTCGCTGCTGGTGCCGGTGGTGGGGCTTTGGGCTGCATACGCTTTTTTGGGCGAGACACCCTTGCCTCTGCAGTGGGCGGGCGCAGCCGCCGTGTTGTGTGGCCTGGTGGTCAACCAGACCGGTGGCTGGCTGTGGGCACGGTGGCGGCGCAAAGCCGAGACCCACTCGACCGCTCTCTAGAATCCTGGACCGGCGCAGGCTTGTACGGAATGTCCTGCGCAACATACCCAAGGAAGCAGGATGTCTGAGAACGTGGTGTTGCAGGTGGATGGGCTGTGTTTTGCCTATCCCGAATGTGGGGTGCTCAACCAGTGGTCGGTGGCGCTGCCCGCAGGCCTGGCGCTGGTGCGTGGCGACGAAAGCAGTGGCAAGACCACGCTGCTGCGCCTGCTGGCGGGTGAACTCACGGCGCAGGCCGGGCGCATCACGCTGCAGGGTGTGCGCCTGAGCGACACGCCCAAGGCCTATGCGCAAAAAGTCTTCTGGGTCGACCCCCGCTCGGGCGATCTGGACAAGCTCACGGCCCGGGGCTGGCTGGACACCTTGCCCGCCCGCTACCCCCAGTGGGACGCCGCAGCCCTGGCGGCGCACATCGAGGGCTTCACGCTGCACGAACACCTGGACAAGCCGTTCTACGCCCTCTCCACCGGCAGCAAACGCAAGGTGCTGATGGCCGGTGCGCTGGCGTCGGGCGCGCTGCTCACGCTGATCGACGAGCCTGTGGGCGGGCTCGACAAGCCGTCGGTGGCTTACCTGGCGCGTGCGCTGACGCAGGTGGCTGCCAAGCCGGGGCGCGTGGTGGTGGTTGCGCACTACGAGGCGCTGCCCGGCGTGCCCTGGGGCACGGTGGTAGACCTGCCCGGCTAGACGGATGGGCTGACTACATCGCCTTGAACAGGTGGGCATAAAGCCGGCTTACCGGCAGCTTCTCGGCCCGGCCCGCCAGCTCCAGGTGCAGCTTGCCCGCCTCGTCGCGCGTCACCGTGGTGATGGCGCTGGCGCGCACCAGGGTGCTGCGGTGGATCTGCCAGAACACCTGCGTATCCAGCTGGCCCGTCAGTTCCTTGAGCGGCGTGCGGATCAGATACTCACGCGCTGCCGTGAGCACACGCACGTATTTGTCTGCCGCTTCAAAGTACAGCACGTCGGCCACCGGCACCATGTGGATCTGGCTGCCGCTGCTGGCCTGGATGAGGGTGAGGGGGGCGGTGCTGCTAGGTGCCGCTGCAGCAGGTGGCGAGGCAATGCCGGGCGCTGCCAGCAGATGCCGCAGCTGTTCCATTGTTGCTTCCAAATTGATAGCTGGTTGCGCTTTATTCATAAGCGCTAACTGCAGTTTTTGCACTGTTTTTTGCAGCCGGGCCGCCTGCACGGGTTTGAGCAGGTAGTCCACGGCCTGTGCCTCAAACGCCTGCACGGCGTACTGGTCGTAGGCCGTCACAAACACCAGCGCGGGAAAGGGCCGGTCGGCAGGCCATGCGTCGGCCAGCTCCACGGCGGCGTCCAGACCGCTCTGGCCCGGCATGCGGATGTCGAAGAACAGCAGGTCGGGCAGCAGCGACAGGGCCTGCTGCACGGCCGATATCCCGTCGCCCACCGTGGCCGCGATCTGCAGCGTAGGCCATGCGTGGGCCAGCTCCTGTTGCAGCGCTGCGGCCAGCAGGGGCTCGTCTTCGGCGATCAGGGCGCTGGGCGGGGCAAACATCATGGTGTGCTCACAGGTTTCTCTAAGGGAAAAGTGACTGTGGCGCTTGTCCCACCTGCGCTGACAGCTATCAATTCGAGAGTTCCCTGGCTGCCGTGCAGGGTGGCCAGTCGCTCGCGCACCTGGGCGAGGCCAAAGCTCTGGCCGGGCCCCGGGGTGGGCAGCGCAGCGGGCAGGCCTGCGCCCGTGTCGTTCACTTCGATGACCAGCAGCGGGCCCGTGGCCCCCGGGCGGGTGCTGGCGCGCACGGCGATGTGGCCGCCCTGCACCTGGGGCTCCAGTCCGTGGCGGATGGCGTTTTCCACCAGGGGCTGCAGCAGCAACGGCGGCACGGGCGCGTCCTGCAGCGCATCGGGCAGCTCCAGCGTGTAGGCCATGCGTGGTCCCATGCGCACGGCCATGAGTTCCAGGTAGTCCTGCAGCCGCGCAAACTCCGCCGACAGCGGGTGCCGTGTGCTGCGCGACGCCGCCAGCGTGGCGCGCAGGTAGCCGATCATTCGGTCCAGCATGTGCTGCGCGCGGGCGGGGTCGCTGCCGATCAGCACGCGCAGGTTGGCCAGCGTGTTGAACAGCATGTGCGGCTCCAGCTGCGTTTCCAGCAGCTTCAGGCGCGCGTCGTTGGCGTGCATGCGCGCCTCGGCCATCTTGTCTTCCAGGTAGGCCGACTTGTGGATGGCATAGAAGTAGTAGGTGCCCACCAGCCCGGCAATTGCCGTGATGAGGATGGAGGTGCGCTGGTCTGCGCCCGACAGCGAGGCGCCCGCGGGGTAGAAGTGGAAGTAGTACACGCACAGCGCATCGGCCAGCAGCGTGCCCGCCACATATCCCAAGACGATGCCCGCCGCCACCAGTGCAATGCCTTGCCAGCCCTGGGGCCAGCCGGTTTCGGCGGCCGAGGGCAGCAATTCGCGCCCCAGGTCAATGATGGCCCAGGTGAAGCTGCCGATCAGCACCGAATACACCACCGGCGGCCCGTAGGGTTTGTCGGGCATGAAGGCGTACTGCAGGGTGGCCACCACCAGCGTGAAGGCCAGCACCTGAAGGTAGTGGCGCAGCTTGGTGATGCCGTTGAACGGGCGCTGCAGCAGCATGGCGCGGGCTACTCGCGGGGCTGCTTCTTGGCCTGCTCACGCTGCAGCGCATCGCGCTCACGCTGCACCATGCGTTCCCGCAGGCCGCTGCCGCCGCCCAGCAAAAACACCGACACCCCGTGCAGCGCCAGACCCAGCCCCCAGCCCAGCAGCGGGTACACCGACCACGGCCGTGTGCCGAACCCATGGCGCGACAGAGCAAACAGCAGCGCGTTGACGAGCACGAACACAATGGCGTGCACATACCAGCCCAGCTTGGCATTGGCGCGCCGCTGGGCCAGCGCTTCGATCTCTTCGGTGCTCAGGGGGGAGGGCATGGTGGTGGGTCGATGCTGGATGGCGCTGCAGAGATTCTAGGCGGGGCTATGCCGGGCAGGCGTGCTGCGCCACGGCGGCCACGGCCTGGGCATCCAGCGTGAGGCCCATGTGGTTCACGCCGGGCACGAGAGTGACGGGAACATGCTTGCCGGACTGGGCAAACAACGCGGCATAGCGGTCGGCATAAAACAGTTCATCGTCCTGCCCGGCCACGATGCACACGCTGCCCCGGGCGCTCCGGATGTTGCTGGCGTAGTCGAGCTGCGGGCGGAAGTTCATCGCCAGGCTGTAGGAGTAGCTGGGCGTCAGGCCCGCGCGCGATGCTTCGTCCAGCGCAAAGCGCAGCACCGGCAGGTGGTTCCACTGCGTGATGCCCGCGCGGTTGAGCAGCGTGAGCGCGATCAGCCGGGGTACGCCCACTGCTGCCCAGCCGCCTGCGTCGGGGCGCGCCGTGGGGGCATCCTGGTGGATGAAGGGCGACAACAGCACGTAGTGGTCGAACCGCGCCTGCCGCTCCCCGCCCGCAAACCGCAGGGCAAACCCGCCGCCTGCAGAAAAGCCCATCAGCGTCTGCGGGCCGGCGTGGGGCACGGCGTTCAGGAAGTCCTCCACATCGTCTTCCAGCTGGCCGATGTACGCCACGTGCCCGCGCGGGCCGGATTCACCATGGCCGCGCATGTCGAGCGCGGCTACCGCGTACCCCTGGGCTGCCAGGGCGCTTGCCAGCACATGCAGCGACCGCGCGCGCGATGACGAGCCGTGGACCAGCACCACGCGCCGTACCGGCGCACCTTCCGCAGTGGCGCCAGGTGCAGGCGCGTAGCCGTACCAGGCGAGCGGGGTGCCATCACGTGCCGTGAAGCGCTGCGCAGGCGGGACGCGGCTGAAGTCCACCTTCTCAAACGGGTTGTTGACGCTAGCCAGCGGCGCAATGTCGCGCGGTCCGCCCAAGACAAGGGCAGAGGCCAGCACGGCCACGAAGGCGATCAAAACCAGGGCAAAGGTCACGAGCATGGGGGTGATGCGGCGCTGCCGCAGGAGGGAGGGCCGCGCCATGGTACCGAGCAGCCCAAGGGAAATGGCGGAGATGAGCAGCATGGGGGGGAGCCGTTCAGTGCGGCGCTGCCGCAGCAGCCACGGGCAGCAGGTGCTGGGCAAGGAACGCCGCCATGCGGTCGACCAGACCGGGGGGGGTGTAGGGCATGGGTCCATCTCCTCAGGGTTCAGCTGCCAGCGCCCGGTTGCCGGGCCACGCGCTTGCGTTCGGCCTGCACCATGCGGTCGTAAATGCCTGCGCCGCCGGTGGTGATGAACACCACGGCGCCGTGCACCGCCAGCCCCACCCCCCAACCCAGCAGGGGGAACACAGCCCAGCCCCGGCCGCTGGATAGGGACAGGGTCACCAGCAGCGTGTTGACCAGCAGGTAGACGATGACATGGACCAGCCAGCCCAGCTTGGCGCTGGCGCGGCGGCGGGCCAGGCGTTCGGTGGCATCGGCGGGGTCAGAGAGTGTGTTAGAGCGCATGGTGAGTGTCTCGCTGGAAAAAAGGTGTGAATCAGGAAGCCACGCTCAGGCGGTGGGGTGGGCCAGGCCGGTGGGCGCCTGCTGCGCCGTGCTGCCCCGGACGAGACGCCACAGACGCAGAGCGCGGGCGGCAAACAGGCCGTTGAAAATGCCATACAGCGTGCCGATCTGCAGGGCAAACTCGCCACTGGCGGCGAGTGTGGGCTGCAGCGCCAGCTCCACACCCACAAAGTACTTGGTCAGGAAGATGGCCATGATGAGCGCCATCGGCATGGCGCTGCCAGGGATCCAGAAGCTCCGCGCCTGCGGCAGGTACTGCGTGTTGGCAGGGGCTGTGGGCTGGAACCACAGGGCCATCGCTGCCAGGGCCGTGGCCGCCACCAGCCACGCGCCCAGCGCCGTGGTGGCCTGCCCTGCGGGTGCAAAGGCCGAGGCTACGCCATAGACCGACAGTGCCGCCATGGCCAGGGGCGTGGCCAGTGCCCGCACCCGCCCCACCGGGCGGTCGCGCAGCTGGCTGGCACCCAGCCACAGCAGGCCGGCCAGCAGGCCCCAGACCCAGGTGGGTGTGCGCTGGAGGATGGGCCCCAGCGTCTGGGGCTGTTGGATGATCAATTGCATCAGCATGGTGAAGTTCCTGAAAGAGGTTGGCCAGGGGTCGATGGCGGTGGGGTCAGATCACGCCCAGTGCGGACCACAGGGCATGGCCCAGGACGCGCTCGGGCAGCAGCGTGAAGACGCCCGCCGTCACGCAGGCGCCGAAGTACAGGCCCTGCATGGTCTTGCGGTGGGCGGAGATGTTGCCCCGCGCCAGGTAGATGAACGAGCCCACCAGGCCGAACAGCGTGACGGGCACGAGCAGATGGATGACGCCAAAGCCGGCCAGGCGCGGACCCACGCTGCCACTGATGAAAAGGGCGGATACCGCCGTGGTCGCCATCAGCGTGACCCAGGCGTAGCCTGCCGCGCGGTGCAGGCGAGGGCGCTGCTGCCGGCCCTTGCGGGCCCAAAGGGCCAGCGGGCCGATGGCGGTGGCAGCCACGGCTGCGGCCAGGTGGATGGCGATGGCGGGGGTGAGCTGCATGATCGTGTCCTCGGGGCGGGTGTCGGTGCGATGGGCCGGACTGTGCCCGCCCGACCCCGGCGGCGCCACCGGCGTGCGATGAAATGGCGGGTCGGCGCCGTGAAATGCACATGCGTGGCGCGACCTGCGGGGCCAAACGCGGCTCGCTGTCGCCGGCACAAGCGTTTTGACCCCAAGGTTTACTTTTCTTCGCACGGCATTCAAGGCAGAGGCGGGGCTGACCCTCTACGATTCGGTACGGCGCGGGTCCATGGCATTCCATAGAGGCCATTGCAGCGACGCGCAAGGCCCGCCGCCCCAGAACCCGAATCAGGACCGCCATGAACCCGCAAGAAGTCAACGCGCCCCCATCTGCCCCCCAGCCACCAGACCCCCTCCACAAACCGCGCAGTCGATCCCGATGGGCGGGGAGCTTGCTGGCGCTGGCGCTGGTGGCCCTGGTGGGCGCCGCGGCGTGGTACCTCATTCAGCGGGCCAATGGTGAATCGGGTGGGCCCCCGGGCTTTGGTGGCGGCGGACGTCCCATGGTGACGGTGGGCGATGCCGCGGTGCGCAAGGCCGAGCTGCCCGTGGTCATCGACGCGCTGGGCACCGTCATCCCCGCCACCACCGTCACGCTGCGCCCCCAGGTGTCCGGCATGCTCACCCAGGTGCTGTTCACCGAGGGACAGATGGTCAGGAAGGGGCAGCTGCTGGCCCAGATCGACCCCCGGCCTTTCGAGCAGGCCCTGATGCAGGCCCAGGGCACCCGCCAGCGGGACGAGGCGCAGCTGGAAAACGCGCGTCTGACCCTTGCGCGCTATCGCACGCTGCTGTCGCAGGACTCGATTGCCCGCCAGGACGTGGACACCCAGGCCGCACTGGTCAAGCAGCTGGAAGGCACGGTAATGACCAACCGTGCGCAGGAGAGCGCGGCCCGCTTGAACCTGGACTACACACGCATCACGGCGCCCGTGTCGGGCCGCATCGGCCTGCGCACCGTGGACGCGGGCAACTACGTCACCTCGGGCGATGCCGCTGGCCTTGCCACCATCACGCAGGTGGCGCCGATTGACGTGCAGTTCTCGGTTCCGCAGGACCGCGTGGGGGACATTCTGGCTGCCCAAGCCGATGCGACGGCGCTGGCCGTGACGGCGCTGGACCGCACGCGCAAGGCCGAGCTGGACAAGGGCCGCTTCTCCACGCTGGACAACCAGGTGGACACCACCACCGGCACCGTCAAGGCCAAGGCACGGTTTGACAACGCTGCAGGCACGCTGTTTCCCAATCAGTTCGTGAACGTGCAGCTGCTGCTGCGCAATGTTCCGGCGGTGGTGGTGCCTGTCACCGCAGTGCGCACGGGCGCCAATGGCGACTATGTATATGTGATCAACGAAGACCGCACGGTGTCGCTGCGAAAGGTCAAACGCGGGCAGGCCACGGTGGGGCTGATTGCCATCGTGGAAGGCCTGCAGGAGGGCGAGCGGGTGGTGACGGAAGGCGGTGACCGCTTACAGGACGGCATGGCCGTGCAGCTGCCGGGCGCCGCAGGCGCCCGGGGGCCGCGCAATGGCGCATCCGCGCCCCGCGGAGGTGCTTCGGCGCCGGGGGAAGGCGGCCAGCGCCGCCAGCGCCCGCCGCAGAACCCTTGAAGGGGCAGCATGAGTCCTTCGCGTCCGTTCATTGAAAGGCCGGTGGCCACGGCGCTGCTGATGGTGGCCATCGTGCTGGCTGGGCTGGTGGGTTTCCGCTTTCTGCCGCTGTCGGCCTTGCCGGAGGTGGACTACCCCACCATCCAGGTCCAGACCTTGTACCCGGGTGCCAGCCCCGAAGTGATGAGCCGCACGGTGAGTGCCCCGCTGGAGCGCCAGTTCGGCCAGATGTCGGGGCTCGAGCGCATGGCGTCCACCAGCGCGTCGGGGGTATCGATCATCACGCTGCAGTTCAGCCTGGGGCTGGCGCTGGATGTGGCCGAGCAGGAGGTGCAGGCGGCCATCAATGCGGGCAATTCACTGCTGCCCGCAGACCTGCCCGCGCCCCCGGTGTATGCCAAGGTGAACCCTGCCGACGCACCGGTGCTGACGCTGGCCATCAGCTCCGACACGCTGCCGCTGACCGAAGTGCAGAACCTGGTGAACACGCGCCTGGCCCAGAAGATCAGCCAGGTGGGCGGCGTGGGCCTGGTGTCGCTGGCGGGCGGTCAGCGCCCGGCGATGCGCATCCAGGCCGACACCAGGGCGCTGGCCTCGTACGGCATCGGCCTCGACACCTTGCGCACGGCCATCACATCGGCCAATGCCAACAGCGCCAAGGGCAGTTTTGACGGGCCCCAGCGGTCCTACACCATCAATGCCAACGACCAGCTCCTGACGGTGGACGACTACAGGAACCTCATCGTCTCCTGGCGCAATGGGGCGCCCGTGCGCATGCTGGACGTGGCGCGGGTGGTGGAAAGCGCCGAGAACAACCGGCTGGGCGCTTGGGCTGGCCTGAGCGCCGCGCCGGGCCGCCCCAAGCAAGCGAACGCTCCCTCGGGGGGCAGCGAACCACGCGAAGCGGGGAGTGTGGGGGCCACGCTGACCCCCGCGATTATTTTGAACGTGCAGCGCCAGCCAGGCGCCAACGTGATCGCCACAGTGGACAACATCAAGAAGCAGCTGCCCGAGCTGCAGGCCGGTCTGCCCGCCTCGCTCAAGGTCGAGGTGCTGTCAGACCGCACCAAGGGCATCCGGGCCTCGGTGCACCATGTGGAGATGGAGCTGGCGCTGGCCGTGCTGATGGTGGTGCTGGTCATCTTCTTCTTTTTGCACAGCCTGCGCGCCACCATCATTGCCAGCCTGGCGGTGCCCATCTCGCTCATCGGGACCTGCGGCGTGATGTACCTGCTGGGCTACAGCCTGAACAACCTGAGCCTGATGGCGCTGACCATTGCCACCGGCTTTGTGGTGGACGACGCCATCGTGATGATCGAGAACATCGCCCGCTACCTCGAAAAGGGCGAGCCGCCGTTCCAGGCCGCGCTCAAGGGTGCCACGCAGATCGGCTTCACCATCATCTCGCTCACGGTGTCGCTGATCGCGGTGCTGATCCCGTTGCTGTTCATGAGCGATGTGGTGGGACGGCTGTTCCGCGAGTTCGCGGTGACCCTGGCCATCACCATCCTGATCTCGGGCGTGGTATCGCTCACCCTGGTCCCCATGATGGCGGCGCGCTGGCTGCGTGCCGAGCCGGAGGGCGGTCCCGGCGGCCTGGCCGGGCGCATCAACCGGGGCTTTGACTGCGTGATTGCCGGCTATGACCGCTGGCTTCAATGGGTGCTTCGGCACCAGGGTGCCACCCTGCTGGTGGCCGTGCTGACGCTGGCGCTCACGGCGCTGCTGTATGTGGTCATCCCCAAAGGCCTCTTCCCCACGCAGGACACGGGCCAGCTGCAGGCGCGCATCGAGGCCTCGCAGGATGTATCGTATGCGCGCATGAGCGAGCTGCAGCAGGCGGCGGCGCGGGCCATCCTGCAGGACCCGGACGTGGAGTCGCTGAGCTCGTTTGTAGGGGTGGATGCGGCCAACAACACCATGCTGAATGCGGGGCGCATGCTCATCAACCTCAAGCCACGTCGCGATGATCAGGCTGCGATCATCGAACGGCTGCGCCAGCGGGTCCAATCGGTGGCGGGGGTCACCCTCTACCTTCAGCCCACACAGGATCTGACGATCGACGCGGAAACCGGGCCCACGGAATACCGCCTGTCGATTGGCGGTGTGGATTCCGCCCAGGTCAACGCCTGGACGCACAAGCTGGTGGAGCGCCTGCAAACCGTGCCGCAGGTGCGCAATGCCACCACCGATGCGGGCGCACAGGGTTTGTCGGCCTATGTGGACATCGACCGCAACACCGCGTCACGCCTGTCGGTCACGGCCAGTTCGGTGGATGACACGCTTTACAGCGCGTTCGGCCAGCGCATCGTCTCCACCATCTTCACGGAAACCAACCAGTACCGTGTGATCCTGGAGGCGCAGCAGGAGCACCTCGCCTCCCCCGAGGCGCTGGGTACGTTGCAGCTGCGCACCGGGTCCGGTGCTCCCACGCCGCTGTCGGCAGTGGCCACCATCCGTGAGCAGCTCGCGCCGCTTCAGATCACGCGTGTGGCGCAGTACCCGGCAGCCACGCTGGGTTTTGACAAGGCCGGGGGAGTGTCCCTGGGCCGCGCGGTAGACGCCATCCGGGCGGCCGCGCAAGAGATCGGCCTGCCGCAGGGACTGACGATGGAGTTTCAGGGTGCCGCTGGCGCCTACGAAAAATCGCTGTCCAGCCAGCTCTGGCTCATTCTGGCGGCCATGGTGTGCGTATACATCGTGCTGGGGGTGCTGTACGAGAGCTACATCCATCCGGTGACCATCCTCTCCACCCTGCCGTCGGCCGGCGTGGGTGCGCTGCTGGCGCTGATGCTCACCGGCAACGACCTGGGGGTGATCGGCATCATCGGCATCATCCTCCTGATCGGCATCGTGAAGAAGAACGCGATCATGATGATCGACTTCGCCATCGACGCCGAGCGCAATCAGGGCATGGGGCCCGAGCAGGCGATCCACCAGGCGGCGCTGCTGCGTTTTCGGCCCATCCTCATGACCACGCTGGCGGCGCTGTTTGCAGCTCTGCCGCTGATGCTCGGCTGGGGCGATGGCGCCGAGCTGCGCCGGCCGCTGGGGCTGGCCATCTTCGGCGGGCTGATCCTGAGCCAGTTGCTCACATTGTTCACCACGCCGGTGATCTACCTGGCGTTTGACCGCCTGGGGCGCCGGGCGACCGGCCGGGGGACTGCGGCGGCACCGCTGCAGGCGGGGGAGCCGCAGTGAATCTTTCGCGCCCCTTCGTCGAGAGGCCTGTGGCCACAGCCCTGCTCACCATCGGTGTGGCGCTGGCGGGCATTGCAGCGTTTTTTGTGCTGCCGGTGGCGCCCCTGCCGCAGGTGGACTACCCGGCCATTTCGGTATCGGCCAGCCTGCCCGGTGCCAGCCCGGAAACCATGGCTACCAGCGTGGCGACGCCGCTGGAGCGGCGGCTGGGCGTGATTGCCGGGGTCAACGAGATGACATCGACCAGCTCCAACGGGTCTGCCCGCGTGAGCCTGCAGTTTGATCTGAACCGCGATATCGACGCAGCGGCCCGCGAGGTGCAGGCGGCCATCAACGCCTCGCGGGCCGACCTGCCCGCCACGCTGCGCAGCAACCCCACCTACCGCAAGCGCAACTCGGCGGCTTCGCCCGTCATCATCCTGGCGCTCACGTCCAAGACGCGCACGCCCGGCGAGATCTACGACGCGGTCTCCAACGTGGTGAGCCAGCGCCTTTCGCAAGTGGATGGGGTCGGCGAGGTGGAAATCGGCGGCGGCTCGCTGCCCGCCGTGCGCGTGGAGCTGCTGCCGTTTGCGCTCAACCGCTACGGCATCAGTACCGAGGATGTGCGCGCGGCGATCCAGGCGTCCAACGCCAACCGCCCCAAGGGCGCCATCGAAGGCGATGGCCGCCGCCTGCAGATCTACACGCCATCGCCCGCCCGCAAGGCAGCCGAGTACCAGTCGCTGGTGATTGCCTGGCGCAATGGCGCTGCCGTGCGGCTGGGGGATGTGGCCCGGGTGGTGGATGGCGTGGAAAACCGCCGGACCCTGGGCCTGTTCAATGGCGAGCCCGCCATCGTGGTGCTGGTGACGCGCCAGCCCGGCGCCAACATCATCGAAACGGTGGATGCGGTGCGGGCCTTGCTGCCCGATCTCCAGGCCCAGTTGCCCCAGGACATCCAGATTGCCGTTGCGTCCGACAGCACCAACTCCATCCGCTCCTCCCTGCACGAGATCGAGCTCACGCTCATGGTCTCCATCGCCCTGGTGGTACTGGTGGTGGGGCTCTTTTTGCGCAAGGCGCGCGCCACGGTGATTCCCGCGGTGGCCACCGTGGTGTCGTTGCTGGGCACCTTCGGGGTGATGTATTTCCTGGGATTCAGCCTCAACAACCTGAGCCTCATGGCCCTCACGGTGGCCACCGGGTTTGTGGTGGATGACGCCATCGTGGTGCTGGAGAACACCATGCGCCACATCGAGGCGGGCATGGGCCGCGTGCAGGCCGCGCTGCTGGGTGCGCGTGAAGTGGGCTTTACGGTGCTGTCCATCAGCCTGTCTCTGGTGGCCGTTTTCATCCCCCTTCTGTTCATGGACGGGCAGGTGGGGCGGCTGTTCCGCGAGTTCGCCGTCACCCTCTCGGTGGCGGTGATGATTTCGCTGGTCATCTCGCTCACCACCACCCCCATGATGTGCGCGTGGTTGCTGCGCGCGCACGACCCTGCCAACGACAAGCCGCCCTCGCGCCTGGCGCGCTGGGCAGAGCGGGGCTACGAGGGCGTGTTGCGGGGCTACGGGCGCAGCCTGGACTGGGCGCTGGCCAGCAAGGGGCTGGTCGTGCTCATCCTCCTGGCGGTGATCGGGCTCAACGTCTACCTGTTTGCCAAGATACCCAAGGGCTATTTCCCCGAGCAGGACAACGGCCAGCTCAACGCCGGTCTGCGGGCGGACCAGAGCATTTCGTCGGATGCGCTGGCGCGCAAGCTTCGTGAGGCGGTGGAGATCATCCGCAAGGACCCCGCCGTGGATACGGTGGTCGGATTCTCGGGCGGCAGCCGTGCCGGAGGGGGCTTCATGTTTGTGAGCCTCAAGCCGCTCAAGCAGCGCACCGACACCACGCCGGCGGTCATTGCCCGCCTGCGCCCGCAGCTCAACCAGATCACGGGGCTGCGCGTGTTTCTGAACCCCGTGCAGGACCTGCGGATGGGCGGGCGGTCCAGCAACTCCACCTACCAGTACACGCTCAAGAGCGACAACCTGGCCGACCTGAAGCAGTGGGCCACGCGCCTGGCCGACAGGCTCAAGGAAGAGGCCCTGCTCAAGGACGTGGACACCGACCAGTCCGAGAACGGCGTGGAAACCTATGTGGAGGTGGACCGCGCCAGCGCATCGCGCCTGGGGGTGAGCTCCACCGCCATCAACAATGCCCTGTACAACGCGTTCGGGCAGCGTTCCGTGGCGACCATCTATGGCGAGCTGAACCAGTACGCCGTCGTCATGGAATGGGCGCCGGAATACACCCGCGGCCCGCCCGCGCTGAATGACGTGTACGTGGCCTCCAACCTGACGGGCGTGACCGGAACGACAGCCAACCCCGGGCAGCGGGGCGCCTCCACCGGCAACGTGATCAGCACGGCGCCTGCCACCATGGTGCCGCTCAGTGCCGTGGCCAGGGTGGCAGAGCGGGCGTCGCCCACCTCCATCAGCCACCAGGATGGCGAGCTGGCGACCACCATCTCTTTCAACATTGACCCGGGCACCTCGCTCGGGCAGGCGCAGCAGGTGATTGCCCAGGCCGAGGCAGACATCGCCATGCCCACCAATGTGCGGGGCAGTTTTCAGGGCACCGCGCTGAGCGCCCAGCAGTCCCAGGGACAGCAGGCGTTTCTGATCCTGGCGGCCATCGTGGTGATCTACATCGTGCTCGGTGTGCTGTACGAAAGCCTGATCCACCCGATCACGGTGCTCACCACCTTGCCCTCGGCCGGCGTGGGGGCTGTGCTGGCGTTGCTGCTGTTTGACATGCAGTTCACCATCATTGCCCTCATCGGCGTGTTCCTGCTGATTGGCATCGTCAAGAAAAACGCCATCATGATCATCGACTTTGCGCTGGAGGCCGAACGCGCCCGGGGCCTGACGGCACTGGCGGCCGTGCGCGAGGCGTGCATGCTGCGGTTTCGCCCCATCCTCATGACCACCATGGCGGCAGCCCTGGGTGCCTTGCCGCTGGCCATCGGGTTTGGACAGGGCTCTGAACTGCGGCAGCCGCTGGGCGTGTCCATCATCGGCGGCCTGATTGCCAGCCAGTTGCTCACCCTGCTGACCACACCGGTGGTCTATGTGCTGCTGGACAGACTGCGCAGACCCGCCCCCAACGAACACCAACTGAGCCGCGCCGCAGTCCCTGGCGCCGCCACCTGATTGCGCCCATGAACCGTCTTTTCACCCCCTCCGACGCCGGCGCGCGCGCTGCACGCCGGGTCAGCCTCGGGCTGGCGTTGGCTCTGCTTTCTGCCTGCTCCGTCACCACGCCCTACCAGCGTCCCGAGTTGCCGGTGCCGGCCGCCTTCAAGGAGGCCGGCGCCACCTGGGTGCCCGCCGCGCCCGCCGATGCGCTGGATCGTGGCCCGTGGTGGGAGCTGTTTGGAGACGCCGAGCTGAACCGGCTGGCAGAGCAGGTGCAGCTGTCCAACCAGAACATTGCCGCAGCTGTGGCGGCCTATGCCCAGGCGCAGGCCGTGGTGCGGCAACAGCGCGCAGGGCTGCTGCCCTCCGTCGGCCTGTCGGGCGGCGCCACGCGCTCGGGCGGGGAGGGCGCCAGCCGGTCGGGCACCTCTACCCAGGCCGCCCTGGGGGTGGACTGGGCGCCCGATCTGTGGGGGCGGCTTGAAAGCAGCGTCAACAGTGCCCAGGCGAGTGCGCAGGCCAGCGAGGCGGATCTGGCCTCGGCCCGGCTGTCTGCCGTGGGCAGCCTGGCAGCCGCCTACTTCCAGCTGCGCGAAGCCGACGCGGAAATCGGGCTGCTGCAGGCCACGGTGGAGGGCTACGAACGCAGCCTGCAGATCGCCCGTAACCGTTATGCCGCCGGGGTGGTGGCCCAGACCGACGTGCTGCAGGCCCAGACCCAGCTGGCGAACGCGCGGGCCGAGCTGGCCACCGTGCGCCAGAACCGGGCGCGGTTCGAGCACGCCCTGGCGGTGCTCACCGGCAGGGCCCCCGCAGACTTCGCGCTGCCCAGCGCGCCGTGGGTGGCTGAAGTGCCTGCGGTACCGCCGGGCGTGCCCTCGACCCTGCTGCAGCGCCGTCCCGACATTGCGGCGGCGGAGCGGGCGGTGGCAGCGGCCAATGCGCAGATCGGCATTCAGCGTGCGGCCTACTTCCCCAGCCTCAGCCTGGGTGCCACGCTGGGCAGCGGTGGCAGCAGCGTGGCCGATCTGTTCAGGGCCTCGGGCACGGTGTGGTCGCTGGGGCTGTCCATTGCGCAGACGCTGTTTGACGCAGGGGCCACGGCCGCGCGGGTGGACGAGGCGCAGGCCGCAAGCGATGCCCGTGTGGCGGCCTACCGGCAGACGGTGCTGACGGCCTTCCAGAGTGTGGAAGACCAGCTCACGGTGCTGCGCACGCTGCAGGAACAGGAGCCCCTGCGGCGCGAGGCCGTATCGGCCGCCGAGCGCACGGCGCAGCAGCTGCTCAACCGCTACCGTGAGGGGCAGGTGGGTTACACCGAAGTCGTGGCAGCGCAGGTGTCGGCGCTGTCTGCCCAGCGCGCGCTGCTGCAGTTGCAGGTCAACCGCCAGCTGGCCGTGGTGGCGCTGGTGCAGGCCCTGGGGGGCGGGTGGGAGGCGCCGTGGCAAGCCCCTGCCTGAACGCGGGGCAGGGGTGGGTGGGCATATACTCCTGTTTTGATAGCTGTTAGCGCTTGATGGACAAGCGGTAGAGCCTTGTTTTATTCAAATTTTCTCAAGGAGTGTGCGTGGACGTTGTATTGCTGGTCAAGGCCGCCATCATGGGCGTGGTCGAAGGCCTGACGGAGTTCCTGCCCATTTCCTCCACGGGGCACCTGATCCTGGCGGGCTCCCTGCTGGGGTTTGATGACGCCAAGGCCAAGGTGTTTGACATCGCCATCCAGACCGGTGCGATCTTTGCGGTGATCCTGGTGTACTGGCAAAAGATCCGCGCCACGCTGGTGGCCCTGCCTACCGAGCGGCAGGCGCAGCGGTTTGTGCTCAACGTGGTCATCGGTTTTGTACCTGCCGTGCTGCTGGGCCTGCTGCTGGGCAAAGCCATCAAGGCCCACCTGTTCACCCCGGTGGTGGTGGCCAGCACCTTCATCATTGGGGGCTTCATCATTTTGTGGGCCGAGCGCCGATCGCCCGCTGCCACGCGCATCCATTCGGTGGATGACATGACACCGCTGGATGCCCTCAAGGTGGGCCTGGTGCAGTGCCTGGCCATGGTGCCGGGCACCAGCCGCAGTGGCGCCACCATCATTGGCGGCATGTTGCTGGGGTTGTCACGCAAGGCGGCCACCGACTTTTCGTTCTTTCTGGCCATTCCGACGTTGATTGGTGCCGGGGTGTACAGCCTGTACAAGGAGCGTGCGTTGCTCTCCATGGCCGACCTCCCCATGTTCATGACGGGCCTGGTCTTCTCCTTCCTCAGTGCCTGGCTGTGTGTGCGCTGGCTGTTGCGCTACATCAGCACGCACAGCTTTGTGCCGTTTGCCTACTACCGCATCGTGTTCGGCATCATTGTTCTGGTGACCGCGTGGACCGGATGGGTGCAGTGGGCCGACTGATAATCCAGCCATGAACCGTTCAGCCCCCCGTTTGTCCGTTTCCTGCGCCCTGGCGCTGGCCTGCTGGTGGGCGTCGCCCGCTGCACATTCGGAAGAATCCCCCGAGGTTGCGGCGCCGGCCAAACCGGCGTTCAACTATGCACTCGGCGCGATCGCCAGTTCCAGCCCGGACTACGCCGGGGGCGATGGCCGCAAGACGCGCCTTCGGCCTGCCTGGGCCATCGAGTACGGGCGTTTCCGGATCAGTACGTCACGGGGGAGTGCGTTCATGGGGCATGGTCTGGGTCCGCGCGAATCCGGTGCGAGTGCCACCCTGGCGCAGGGAGACCAGTTCCGCCTCAGTGCGTCGCTGCGCATTGACAACGGTCGTGATGGCTCCGATGCGCCGATCCTCGTGGGCTTGCCCTCGGTCCGGTCCACGTTGCGCGCCAGGCTGAGTGCCGGTTACGCGCTGACGCCACGGTGGTCGGTGGGAGCGGGGCTCTCCCAGGACATACTGGGCCGTGACGGTGGCGCGCAGTTGTCCACCAGCGTGGGTTACACCTGGCCCGTGACCGAGCAGACCAAAGTCAGTTTCAGCGCGGGTGCGAGCTTTGGGGACCACACCTACCTGCGCGGCCACTTTGGCGTGCCTGCCGGTGGATCCGGCGCGTTGCCTGCGTTTGACCCCCGCGCGGGGCTGTACAGCGTGGACGCCGGGTTTGAAGTCATGTCGGCCCTCAGTCGCCATTGGGTGGTGCTGGCCGGGGCACGTGTATCGCAGCTTCAGGGCGACGCCCGGCGCAGTCCGCTGACGTTGGAGCCCACGGGGTACTCCGTGTCCGTCGGTCTGGCGTACCGCTGCTGCCGCTGAGTTTTTTCGCCAGGGGGCCGTGCGGCCACGCGGGGTGCGCGGCGGCTGAAAGTGATAAGCTGGCGCGGGCAGGTTGTTGCCCGTAGCAGGGCAACGCAAACGCCGCCACCTCCGCAGGGGCAGAGCGCGGGATGGCCTCTCTTGTCATGACTCTTTCCCCGCCGGGGCCTTCGCCGCATGATGCAACACGAGCCTGAGTTGTCCCAGCCCCCCACGGCCGCTCTCCAGGGTTCCTGGTCCAAGGCGGAGTTGCTGGATGTGATCACACGCAGCGCGGGCGCCACCATGGCCGTCATCGACCGCAGCCTCGTCATGATTTATGTCAACGACGAATACGCCCGGTGGTTTGGCACCGTCCCAGAGCAGCTGATTGGCAAAACGCTGGTCCAGGTGTATGGCGAGTCCGACTGCGCGCGCTTCATGCCCTTTGTGGAGCGCGTGCTGCAGGGCGAACGTGTGCAATACCAGCGCCTTTTGCGCACACCCTACGGCGTGGACGAATGGCGCACCATCTGCCTGACCCCATGGCAGAACCCGCAGGGCATGGTTGAGGGCTTCATCACCACGGCCCTTGACGTGCACGAACTGCAGGTCACCATGAACGCGCTGCGCGCGGCCAACCAGCGCCTGTCCTCGCACATGGAAAACAGCCCCCTCGCGGTGCTGGAGATGGACCACAACCTGCGGCTTCTGCACTGTTCGCAGCGCGCCGTGCAGCTTATGGGTTGGCTCCATGTCGCGGGCCTGGAGGGGCGTCTGCTCACCGAGCTGATGGCACGCTCCTCCCAGGATGAGGGACTTCACCACGCGTTGCAGCGTCTGCAGTCCGGGGAGGAGTCGCAGAACCGCGCCGAGACCTGCTTTGTGCGCGACGACGGCAGCGAGGTGCACTGCGAGTGGTTCAACTCCGCGCTGACCGATGCGCAAGGACAGGTCACATCGATCATGGCGCTTGTCCAGGATGTCTCGGCCAAGATCCAGATCGCCCGCCAGCAGCATTACCTGGCCAACCACGATTCACTCACCGGCCTGCTCAATCGCGCGGCTTTTCAGAGTCGGCTGGAGCAGTCCCTGGCGCAGGTGCGAAGCAGTGCCGGGTCGGTGGCGCTGCTGTTCATCGACCTGGATGGTTTCAAGGGCGTGAACGATGCCGAGGGCCACCGCGCCGGTGATGAGGTGCTGCGAATCGTGGCCCAGCGCATTGCCAGCACGGTGCGCGCGGGCGACACGATGGCGCGGCTGGGGGGCGATGAATTCCTGGTCATGCTCGACCGCGAGGTCACGCGTGATGTGACCGATACCATCGGCCACCGCATCATCGAGGCCCTGCACCAACCCATGGCGGTAGAAGGGCGCGACCTGTACATCGGCGCCAGCATTGGCGTGGCCATGCATCCGCCGCTGGAGGGCGATATCGATGCCCTGATGAACCGGGCTGACCAGGCCATGTATTCGGCCAAGCGGGCCGGCAAGGGCAGGCTCCATTACGCGGAGGCGGCCACGTCCTGACAGCGGCAGCGGCCTGTTCCCGCTGCACGTTTTTGTCGCGTGGCTCTACGGGCCTGGCAGGCGGATGCTTTGCTGGAAGTGGAAAAAATTCCCGGGGTCGTACTGCGCCTTGACATGCTGGAGTTGCGGGTAGGCCGGGCCCCAGTAGGCGTGGGCGAAGTCCTCAAGGCGTGCGTCCGGGTAGTTCTGGTACACATGTCCGTTCAGGAAGGGCCTGACCAGGTTCATGAACCCGTCGAGCCAGGCTTCCATCCGGGCTCGCTCCGTGTCATCGGTCCAGAACACGTCCGCCACGAGGTTCGCATCCACATGGCGGTGGATGAAAGCGCTGTCGGCCTCCGGATAGCGGTTGATGGCGCCGCCATAGGGTTCCAGATAGGCCAGCGACCAGGGGTTGGGCGAGGTCTTGAAGTAGTCGATGATGCGTTGCCAGTCGGCCTTTGACAGCGGCGTGCTGATGTAGCCGCAGGCCTTGGTTTCTGCCACGTGCTCGGGCAGCCCGTCTGGCAAGGTGTAGGGATGGTCTTCCAGCCAGAGGTTCATGTCCGGGTAGGTTCCCGACCGGTCCACCAGCAGTTGCGCGCCAGGGATCGCCAACAGTTCTGCGATGGCTTTCAGGCCCGCATCGCGCGTGCCGCAGAGCATGCCCTGCACCATGTAGACCGGCTGCCCGCCCTGAAATCCGAGGTTCATCATGTAGCCCAGCGCATCCGGGGCGCCGGTTCGCATGTAGCGGGCCTGCAGGGTGGTCAGAGCCTCGGCGGCGTGTGCGGCATCCCAGCTGATGGACCAGGCCCATACCTGTTCCAGCCGGTGCATGTGGTAGGTGACCTGCAGCATCACGCCAAAATTGCCGCCGGTGCCGCCCCGCATGGCCCAGTAGAGCCCCGGATTTTCCTGCGCGCTGGCCGTGACGATGCTGCCGTTGGCCAGCGCCACCCGGAACGATTCCACCAGATCACTCTGGATGCCGAAGGCCCGCGAGGTATAGCCATAGCCGCCGCCCTGCACGAAGCCTCCCACGCACACGCTGCCACAGGCCCCGGTGGGAACATGCCAGCCGGTGTGGTTCATGGCGCCGTTGAAATGGTCGAAATCGGTGCCCGGCAGCACATGCACGCATTCGCGGGGGCGGTCGAGCACCACGCCTTTCATGTCGCTCAGGTCAATCACCATGCCGCTGTTGACCGAGTAGCCGGCCGTGCTGTGGCCGCCGCAGCGCACGGCCACCCACACGTTGAAGGCACGGGCCACGGCCAGGCATTCGAGCACATCGTGCTCGCACGCGCAGTACACGATGATCTCGGGGTACGCCTGGAACGCAGGGTTGGATTCCCGCCGGGCCGTGTCGTAGTCGGGGCTGGTGGGCAGCACGATGCGGCCCACCAGTCGGGCCTCCAGCGCCGCCACGGCGTCCCAGGTCAGGGCTGCGCCCGTCGCGTTCCGTGCGGCCTGTTGGGTGGCCAATGCCCGCAAGCGCGCAATGCGGGCGCCCTTGGCAATGCGGGAGGGGCTTTTGCGGTGGGCCATGGCGAACGATCCTCGGGTGAACGCGAAGCCCCGTGTGTACCGGAAGCCGGGGCGTTTGACCAGTTCGAAATGGCCAGGTGGGACGGGCGCAGACCCGGGGCCCCAGGCCGATGACAGTGCCAGATCGCCGGTGTTGCGGCGCAGGCAGAACTTGCCGCCCTGCTTGCCGCTGTACATGGCAGCGTCGGCCAGCTTGAGCAGGCCCAGTGCATCGTTGCTGTCGTCCGGCGCGATCGCGTAGCCGATCGTCAGCCCCACCTGCACCTGCAGGTTGCCCAGCGAGAAGGGCGTACGGAACGCATCCAGCAGCTTGTATCCCAGCTCCTGGGCCTGCTGTGCGCTGCTGAGCTGCCCCGTCATCACCACGAATTCATCGCCCCCCAGGCGGGCGACTACATCGGACTGGCGCACATGGCTTTGAAGGCGGCGGGTCACTGCGATCAGAAGCTCGTCGCCCACATCGTGACCGTGCCGGTCGTTGACCGGCTTGAAACCGTCGAGATCCATCACGTAGACCGCCAGCAGCTTGTCAGGACCGCAACGTGCCAGTGCCGAGGCCAGGGAAATGTTGAGGCCGCGGCGGTTGGGCAGGCCGGTCAGGGGGTCGGTATGCGCCAAAGAACGCATGACATCGCGCTCGCGGTTGGCATCCAGTGCCTCCAGGCGCAGCGCCTTGGTGCGCAGGCCCAGCACACGCATGAACAGGAGCATGTCCAGCGTGGCGCCAAACTGGAAGGAGTGGAGGGTCCAGAAATTCACGGGCACCCAGCCCCGGATCACACCGATGACCGTCGCCGTCGCCACAAAGTAGACCAGCCATGCCAGCAGCAGGCTGGTGCCCACCGGATCGCCCTGGCGTGCACGCCGCACCGCCCCGGGTATGCCCATCAGCGCCGGCACCAGCCCCAGGATGCTGACCACGCCGGTAATGGCGCGGGTACTCAGGAGGTCGAGGGCATACGCCAGCCCCAGCACTGCGCACAGGATGGCTCCGCCGCGCATGGTCCGCAGCAGCAGGCTCCTGGGGCGGTGCCCGGCCAGGGCCTGGCTGATGAACAGGAACGAGCCGCAGGTTGCCATCAGGGCAGACAGGCCGGCTGCATGGCTTTCCATCCACGGGTTGTCGCGCCAAAGGTATTGCGTGCCCAGCCCGAACAGGTGGAGCGAGAACAAAAGGCTGCCCATCAGCAACAGTGCGTACTGTATGAACAGCACGTCGCGCAGGTTGACCCACTGTGCCAGGCTGTAAATGAGCAGGCAAAGCGCCAAGCCCGTCAGGATCCCCTGCAGCATCTGCTCGTTCAGGGCTCGGCTGTGCCAGGCGGTTGGCTTGTTCAGCGTGATGGGCAGCACCATCGCGCCGCGCGTCTCGATGCGCAACAGCAAGTCGTAGCTTTGCCCCGGCCGCAGCTGCATCCCCAGGGAATGCGACCGGCTGAGCAACGGGCGCTGGGAGAACGGCTGCAGGCTGCCCAGGGTGGCTTGCCGCAGCACCTGGCCGTTGGCGGTCAGATAGATCTCGACCCGGTTCAGAACCGGGTAGTCGATGTCCAGCACCCAGATGCCGTCCGACGTTGTCGAAACAGAGACGGGAATGCGCAGCCACATGGGGTCGGCCTGTACGCCCAGCGTGCCGTCGGTGCCAGGCGGCCGCACAAACGCGGCCGACCGCGCCAGCATGTCCTGCACCGACAGCGTGCGCGACGGGTCCGGGAGAATGGACACGGCCGACCATGCCTCGATGGTCGGCATGTCATCGCGCAGCACCAGCGGGTTGCCGGCAGCCCTGGCATCGGCGCCTGCAGCCAGCACCACCAGCCACACCAGGCATGCTGCCGCCCATCGAATGACCAGCGCGGACCATCTCTGCAGCGGTGGGGGGCAGGTGGTACGCATTGCGGAAATTCTCTCAGGACGAAAGCGCGAGCTCACCACTGTTGCGCCGCACGGAGTGTTTGCCGCTTTGCTTGCCGGCGTACATGGCGGCATCGGCCAACCGGATCAGTGCCTGGGCGTCGTCCGTGTCGAGCGGTGCCAGCGCGTAGCCGATGGTCAGCCCCACCTTCAGGCGCAGATGGCTGAGCGCAAACGGCGTATCGAAGGCACGCAGCAAAGAACGGCCGAGCTCCTGCGCCGCCTCGGGCGTCTCCAGGTTGCGGGCCATGATGATGAACTCATCCCCGCCCAGTCGGGCGACCACGTCGGTGTCGTGGCGCACATTGGCTTGCAGCCTGTGGCCCACGGCCACCAGCAGATCGTCTCCCACATCGTGGCCATACGAGTCATTGACCGGCTTGAAGCCGTCCAGATCCATCAGGTACACCGCCACCAGGCTGCGGGGGGACGCGGTCGTCAAAGCGATCTGCAAGGCATGCTGCAGGCCGCGGCGGTTGTACAGGCCGGTGAGCGGGTCGCTGTGGGCCAGCGAATGCATGATGTCCCGCTCGCGAATGGCCTCCTGTGCCTCGACCCGCACGGCCTGCGCACGCAGCGCCAGTACCCGCAGAAAAAGCAGCATGTCCACCGTGGCGCCAAACTGGAACGAGTGCAGCGTCCAGAAGTTGGCCGGCACCCAGCCCGCGACAAGGCACACCATGACACCTGCGGCCACCCCATAGACGATCCAGGCCACCAGCAAGGTGGTGCCGATCGGGTCCTTCTGGCGGACCCGTGCGATGGCGGCGGGCAGACTGATCAGCGACGGCAGTGGCCCGGCCAGGCTCATGAAGGCAATGGCCGCGGGCACGCTCAACACGCCGAGCACCAGGGCAGCGCAGACCAGCGCCGTGACTGCTGCGCCCGCGCGCATGGCACGCGCGTAGAGGCTGCGCGACGCGTTGCCCGCGAGGATGTGACCCAGGAAGAGGAAGGAACCGGCCAGCGCAATAAGCCCCGTTGCCGGTCCGGCATACCGGTGCATCCACAGGTTGCCAGACCACAGGAACTGCGCACCCGTGCCGAAAACCTGCAGTGAGAACCCCGCACTGCCGAACACCACCAGGGCATAGAAACCGAACAAACGCTCACGCTGCGTGGCCCACTGAAAGAGGCTGTACACCAGAAGGCAGAGCGCCACCCCGTTGAGCACGCCCTGCAGCATCTGCTCGCGCAGTGCCTGGTTCAACTGATAGGGCATCTCGCCCAGCGTGATCGGCAGGATCAGTGGCCCCGTGGCTTGCACCCGTATCAGCAGGTCATAGGGCTGCCCGGCCTGCAGATCAAACGCCATCGCGGGCGTTCGGGTGGACAACTGCGTCTCACCCGGCCGGCTGGTGCTGACCTGCTGGATCACCTGGCCGCCTTTGACCAGATAAATCTCCGCCTGAAGCGAGCTGTAGCCAATATCAACCACCCAAGGCGTGCGCAGTGGCTCGGGGGCGATGAGTGGGATGTGCAGCCACATTGCGGCCTTGCGTACGCCCAGCGAGCCGTCGGGCGCAGTGGGGGCCTCGAACTCGTCCAGGCGCTCCAGCATGTCCTGTACCGACAGCTTGTAGCTGGCATCCGCCTTGAGCGTGATGGCATCCCAGGCGTTCACATGCGGCCTGTCCTGTGGCAACACCAGGGGCTTGCCTGCGTGTGCATTCAAGGGCAGTGCCATTGGCAGTACCAGGCAGAGCAGTGCAGTCGCCACGCCGCAGCGCTTGCCCCAGCGAAGCCGGGCCGACATTAGAAGAGTGCAGAGCAGTGCGTACATCGGCATGGGAGCAACAGTCAGGGGGAAGGGCGGGCTGGTGCCGGGCTTGTCACCTGCGCCTTGCCTGCCAGGCCCATGCCCCAGCTGCCGCGGGTGGTCAGGCGGTCTTCCAGCCTGTTCAGCCAGCCTGGCGCATGGCGGTCATCGCTCCAGCTGTGCACCACATCGTCCACCTGGTTGAGCAGCTCCGTGGGAAGCTGCAGCGGGCGCGTCTGGCTCATCAGCACACGGCTCATGAAGTGATAGCCGAGCACCCGCGTGAGCGCCCGCACGATCGAAAAACGCGGCCTGACCCAGCGCACAACGGTGTCGATGATGCGCGCCACCAGCAAGACGCCCCAGAAGAGCACCGCGGACCGCCAGGGCACCGGCTGCGTGAGCCCCAGGTCGCTGGCTGTGGCGCGACCGCACAGGTAGCGCGTCATGAGTTGCGGGAAGGGCTTCACGATCCGCCAGGGCAGGGAGTTTTCCATGGTGTGCATCAGGGCCTGGCCCAGCGCAGGGCGCGGGTCGGGCGCCACGGGCGCGGCCCGGCCCCTGGCCTGCATCTGTGCCATCAGGGCCTGGCCCTGGTCCATGGTCTCGACCATCAGCGCGCGTTCGATACCCAGGATATGCCCCACCACGTTCCAGGCGTGCAGATAGGCCTCTTCATCGGCCTGGGGCAAGCCAATGCCCAGGCGGCGCAGGCTGCGCAGGAAAACATACCCGAAGGTGAGCAAGGTGTAGGCCAGCTCTTCCTGATTGCAGGGCAGGCCGTTGGCCTGCAGGTTCCAGCCCCGGGCGTACAGCGTCTGGAACAGCGCCTGGCGGCCACCCTGTCGCGGCATGGCCTGCGGCGCAACGGACCCGCCGCCGCCTTCCAGCATCCGCGCCACTGCACTTTGCGGGCTGCCGTGCAGGATCAGGTTGCGGATGGTGGCGTGGATCAGCCGGACCTTGAGCACCTGCGCCACGCCCGCGCCGCGCGGGCCCAGGCCGCCGTGCATCATCACCGGAAAGATCATCGCCGCGGTGGACCGGATGCGGTACTCGGCGTTCTGCTCGAGCTGTCCGGATGTGTGCAGCACGCTGGAGAGGTCAGGAATCACATAGCACTCGGGCAGGCTCGCGCAAAACAGCAGGATGCACGACAGCGCTCCGTGCTCCATGAACAGCTTCTCGGCGCGCTCGATCTTGCGTGCGTCGGCCCAGGGCGGCAGCACCTGCGCAGTCTGCACATAGTGGTTCAGCGCCAGCGACATGGCCGCATCCACGCCATCACCGTGGGCGGTCCAGCCCTGCAGGCTGGCGTTGTCCTCCCACTGCGCAAAAAGGCGGTTCACGGTGTCGATGCGTGCCCATTGCGGTGCGTCCACGCCCACATCGCCCTGTGGCCATTCGCCCAGAATGCGTTCAAGGGTCTGGTCTGCCAACGGGTCTGCATGGTGCTGCATCGCCGCCAGTTCGGCGTCTGACAGCTTGCTGTGCGTGTGGCCATGGGCCCGGTTCATACGCGTACCTCCCGCGCTGCGGCGCGCCAGCGCTGCAGGCCGGCCAGGGCGCATAGCAGCGGAATGCCCATGACAAAGGGTGCGATCGAGCGGATTTCGACCGGATTGCCCAGCACCATCTGAAACACCATGCCCGAGGCGTAGATCGCCAGCGGCACCATGGCATGCCGTGGCAGGAACCGGCCGCCCGGTTGCAGAGCACGGTGGCGCACCGATAGCCGAAAGCCGAAGATGATGACAAACGCCACAAATACCCAGCCAAAAAAGCCCTGCACGGTTTCCCCGAACCAGGCGCCATCGGTCTTGGCCATGATCCACGCCTTCAGGGTGTAGACCAGATAAGGGTCGGCCCCCAGGTCGAAGGCGGTCACGATCATGGCCGCCAAAAATGACAGCATGACGGCATTGCCCAGCCCGGGCGCCGCATCTACAGGCGACTGCCACACGATGAGGTTGCTGATCACATAGCCCGAGTACGCCAGCGCGAACCACATCATCGGGATGACGATGGGCACATCCACCAGGCGCGCGCCCAGCACATCGGTGTAGGTGTAGTGGCCAAAGAACCAGCCGTGCGTGGTTCCCATCTGCTCTGCAAACCAGCCAAAGCCCACCGCGATGGCCACGAACTGCAGGGCCACCCGCGCGCCCAGCAGGTGGGTGGCACTGGCCCAGCAGCACGCGAACATCAGTACCGACGCGAGCACGATGGCGATCGTGGTGTCGTTGTGGGTGCGCGCAGCCGTGGCTGCCAGATAGGCAGACAGTAGGACAAAGCTCAGCGCCGGCAGGCGCCTGGCCAAGGGGGATTGCGCAGGCATGGTGGCTGTATCACGCTGTAACAATCCTCCAGTGTAGGGGATGGAGGCGTGAAAGCCTCCGCTGGCTACCCCCAACTTCGCGTACTACCTGCTTTTTGGTGCAGGTTTACAACCCGTTGGTGTGATTTTTAGCGGTGTTGCGGCTTGAATGCCGCGAGATTGAGGAGCGAAGCCTCAATGGCCGCTGCTGTGGCCACCGGTTGCTCCATGGGGAACAGGTGGCTGCCATCGAGCATCATGGTGCGGCCTTCGGTGATGCGCAGCGTCATGGCCATGCCCACCTGCTTCATCTCGTCCGAATCCCGTCCGCCGATGAATGCTGCCGGGCAGCGTAGCGGGTGGGTGCTGAGCAGGCGGCCCAGGTTGTGCGGCAGCGTGTTGTAGATCGCGGTCTCCACGGCGCGGTCGAAGCCCAGCACACGTTTGCCCTCGTGGTCGCGCAGGCCATGGGTGATGTAGTCCTGCAGCACCTCGGGGTTCCAGCGGGCAAAGGCTTTTTTCTTTCGAAAGTGCTCCAGCGCCTCATCGTTGCTGGCCCAGCTGAAGCGCCGCTGCCGGCTCACCTTGCCCGGCGAGATGGAGCCCACCACCTGGGTGCGCTTGGCCACGCCCAGCGCGTTGGCCTTCCAGCCCCCCAGAAGCGGGGAGTCGATCAGCAGCACACCGCGCGCCAGCTCCGGGTGGCGCGCTGCGGCCATCACGCTCAAAAACCCGCCCAGCGAATGGCCCACCAGAAACACGGGCTCGCCCAGGCGCTTCACCTGGGCCGACGCAAAATCCGCCAGTTGCTGCACCAGATGCGGCCAGTTGTTGGTCACCGGGTATTGGGGGTCGTGGCCGAAGCTGTCGACCGCGCTGACGTCAAACCCCCGGGCCTTGAGGTGCCTGAAAAGCACACGGTAAGTGCTGGCCGGAAAGCTGTTCGCGTGCGAGAAAACGATGGGAAGCATGGAGTGGTGAGGGGGGCCGCGCGCAACACACCCTGCGGTGGCGCACCAGGCCCGCTCGGGCAGGTCAGACGAGTTTGTCCAGATGGTTCGTGATCTTCTTGAGCGGCTTGCTGCGCGAAGGGTTCACAAGGATAGGCACGCTCGTGGCGCCACCGCCCCAGGCGGGGTCTTCGATGCTGTCGAACACCTGGCGCAGCTTTTCGCCCCAGCTGTCGTGCAGCATCCGGAAATACGGGTTGTTCTCATCGATGCAGACCACCTTCTCGGTGCAAAAGCGGTCCACCTCGTACACCACCAGGTCCAGCGGCAGGCCCACGGACAGGTTGGACTTGAGCGTGCTGTCCATCGACACCAGCGCGCATTTGGCGGCTTCATCCAGCGGCGTTTCGGGGGTGAGAACGCGGTCGAGCACCGGCTTTCCGTATTTGGATTCGCCCACCTGAAAGTAGGGCGTCTCCGGCGTGGCCTCGATGAAATTGCCGGCCGAATACACCTGGAACAGGCGCATGCCCTCGCCCTTGATCTGGCCACCAAACACCATGGACACATTGAAGTCCACGCCCGAGCGCTTGAGCGCCGTGCCGTCGCGCTCATGCACATGGCGCACGGCGGCGCCCAGCACGCGGGCGGCGTCGAACATGCTCTTGGCGTTCCAGATCGAGATCGTCTCGCCCGAATCTCCGTCCTTGAGCTGCTCCGTCTGCAGGATCTCGCGCACCGACTGGGAGATGGACAGGTTGCCTGCCGACAGCAGCACCATGAAACGGTCGCCCGCCTTCTCGTACACCATCATCTTGCGAAAAGAGCTGATCTGGTCCAGGCCCGCATTGGTGCGCGAATCGGACAGGAAAACCAGCCCGGCGTTGAGTTTGATGGCGACGCAATACGTCATGAAGGAATGGCAATCGTTGGACAGGGGAGACGGGGAGTTTAAGTCGGGCGCGGCGGGCGGGCGCTGGCGCGCGCAGGGCGGGCCCGGCAGAACCCCCGATAGATCATAAAAATGATAGCTGCCAGCGCTTGATGGATAAGCGCTGGAGCCACTTTTTGCCATATAAATCGCGCCGCCGTCCTTCCGCCGATGGTTCCAGCCCGCTCGGCGGGTGGTTTTCCGGCAGCAGCGGGCAGCGCCGGGCGCACGCTCCTATCATCGGTGGCATCACCCCCGAAAGCCCCGCCATGTTCACCCTCCCGATGACGCTGTCCGCAAGTCGCCGCGCGTTGGCGCTGGCCCTCATCGCCACGCTGGCCGCCTGTGGCGGCGGGGGCAACGATGACCCCGCCGATGGCGGCACCCCGCCACCGCCGCCCCCGCCGCCGGTGCGCGCCGGCCAGCTCGAAACAGCGGCCCGCCTTGGCAGCATTGCCGCCGCCGACATTGCTGCCGCCCTGGCCGCCAAGGAGTCGCTGGCCGAGGGCGTCGTGCCGCGCTACAGCGTTACCGCCTACCGGCTCGAATACCTCACCACCGACGCCGACGGCCGCGAGGTGCGCGCCTCGGGTCTGGTCAGCGTGCCGCAAAAGCCCGCCGGCGCCCAAAGCCCCGTGCTCAGCTACCAGCACGGCACCCTGTTCCGTGATGCCGAGGCGCCCAGCAACAACGCCGTGGCGTCGGAGGTGGCGGTGGTGCTGGCGTCGCTGGGCTACATCGTGGTGGCACCCGACTACGTAGGTTTTGGTGCGTCCAGGGGCACGCCCCACCCCTACCTGCTGGCCGCGCCGTCCGCAGCCGCCACGGTGGACTTTCTGACCGCAGCCCGCACCTGGCGGGGCCAGGCTGGCGTGGCCGACAACGGCCAGCTCTTTCTGACCGGCTACTCCGAAGGCGGCTACGTCACCCTGGCCGCCCACCGCGCGCTGCAAGCCAGCGCATCACCCCACCTGCAGCAGCTGCGCATGGTGGTGCCGGGCGCCGGGCCCTACGACGTGCAGACCACCATGGACGGCCTGGTAGACCTGGTGCGGCAGGAGCAACCGGTGATCGGCGCGCTCCTTAACCCGGGGCTGCTGCGCTACCTGGGCGGCAGCGTGCAGCGCGAAGTGCGCCGCCTGCTGCTGCGCGCGCTCATCCCGGGCGATGCCGACGTGGCCTACGACACGCGCTTCATCGACCACTTTCTGGCCGACGATGTGCGGGCCCTGGACCGTGCCAGCAACGTGTACGACTGGAAACCCGGCGTGCCCGTGCGCCTGTACCACGGCCGCGATGACCGCACCGTGCCCTACGCCAGCTCGGTCAGCACCGTGCGCGCCATGCAGCAGCGGGGCGCGGGCGACCTGGTGAGCCTGACCGAATGCCGCGCGCAGCCCGTGGCCGGGCACCTGCAATGCGTGCCGCCGTTCATCACCTTCATGCTGGGGCAGTTCGCAACGGTGGCGCAGGATTTGTGAGCCCGCCGCGGTGCAGCCCTGGGGGCCTGCGGCGCGGCTCATACCTCTTCCCAGAACGCCTCGATCAGCTCCCCCTGCGCGTCCAGCAGCCACCACTCGATCACCACATCCCGCGGGCCCACACCCAGAAGGCCCAGCGCCCCGCGGGGCGCCGACAGGCGCGGGCAGCGCCACAGCTGGTCGCCCGGCTGCGCCATGGCCAGCACCCGGGTGCGGATGGACTGCGGCACCACGGGGTTGTGCACATCCACCAGGCGGTCCTCGCCGTCGCCAACTTCCTCGGGTGTCGCAGGGGCAGGGCGCATGTCAGGCTCCTTCAGATGTGCAGCGTTGCAGATTCAGCGCCAGCAGGCGGCGCAGGATTTCATCATCGGGCATGTCTGCCGTGTAGTCCGCCCAGCCATAGGCTGCTGCCACCGCTGCATCCAGCTGCGCATGGGCCGCAGCCAGCCAGGCGGGGCGCTGGTTGTACAGGTTGGTGAGCGTGCGCTTGGCCAGGTCTTTTTCGAAACCGGGCTTGGGCACCGTGCGGTCGGGGTAGGGCGAGTGCTGCAGCCCCAACGGCACCACCTCGGGCACGGTGTCCGTCCACTCGGGCGGGTTCAGCCAGGCCTGGCGCAGGGCGTTCAGGCGCTGGGCGGCCTGTGCAATCGCGGTGGCCGCCTGGCGGGGTGGTATGGTTTTGATAGCTGCTGGCGCTTGATGGGCGGGCGCTAGAGGCTGATTTGGCTTGAAATCCTCTGTGGGCAAGGCGTCTGACAAAGTATCTGGAAGGTCGGCCGGAATCAGCGCGCCGCCTTCCACCGCCTCGGTGCGCTGGTGCGCGGTGTCTGCCGGGGTGAGGCCTGCGGGAAAGGGGAAGGTTTCGAAGCAGGTGGTGGGGGTGTAGCGCGGCCGGTCTTCCAGCGAGGTGCCCATGCGCAGCGCCCAGAGTTCGTGGAAGCGGCTGTGCAGGATGCCGAAGGTGGTGTCGTCGGCGCGGGCGATGGCGATGACGGTCTGATGCGGCCAAACAATGCTCGGCTGCCACACGAAAACGCGGTGTTTTGATACTTGCGAAGTCGCTAGATAACGCGGAATCTGGGCCGTCGCCGCTCGGTAGTCGGTACCTGAGCGTCCGTGGAGCCACCAGCGGGCTTTTCGACTCGCGTCGTTGCTGGCCATTCGCATCGGCTTCACGGCTTTCTCAACATGCGTGAATGGCTCCGTGTAGAGCGATGCTTCCGCAATGGGCCGACTACTGAAGTCAACCACCCATAAGCCCCGGCTTCGACTTGTAATGTCCTTGCCGTTCGTGAGTGGGCGTAACACCTCTGCGTTGGAATGTCCATGTGGGTTGGGACTTGCCAGCCACGCGATTGCTATGTCAGCCCCCACCTCGAAATCGCCCACCAGCACGGGGCCTTGAAAGCTAACTCCTGCATTGGTGCGCAAGCGTTGCGCGGTGGAGAGGTCGGTGGTGTGCTCGCCCGCAGCGTGCAAGTCGCTGTAGATTGCCGAGACGGGAGAGCCGTCGAGCAATGCAGGCTGCTCAGCAGTGCCAAACGCCACCAGCGAAACCCGCACCGCTGCACCGTTGTTCACCCACGGCTCATCGCTCCAGGCCTCAAAGATGCGCGTCTGTGTGCAGATCGCATCCAGCACCTTGCGGTTGGCGCCGCCGCGAATCGAGTTGGTGGTGACCAGCCCGGCGCGCAGCAACTGGCCTGCCGCCATCTGCGCGCGGGCCTTGTCGAACCAGTAGCACACCAGGTCGGCGCCGCCGGGCACGCGGCCTTCGTAGGTTTTGCGCAGCAGGGTGGTGGTGGCGTCGCCCAGTTCGGCGCGCATTTTCTTGTCGCCCAAAAACGGCGGGTTCCCCACCACCACATCCGCCGCAGGCCACGCGGCTTCGGCGCCGCCCTCGGCCAGCAGCGCATCGCGGCATTCGATGTGCTCCAGCGTGTCGAGCACGGGGTTGGTCTTGAACTCGTAGCCGTGCGCCAGGCGCCATTGCAGTTCGCCAATCCACACGGTGACGCGGGCCAGTTCGGCGGCGTATTCGTTCAGCTCGATGCCCAGCACGTTGTGCGGGCCGGTCACCAGGTCGGCCTCGCGGTCCAGGCCCAGTTCGGTGGCCTGCAGGTGGCTGTGGTGCTCCACATCCTTGAGGCACTTGAGGGCGAGGTACAGAAAGTTGCCGCTGCCGCAGGCCGGGTCGAGGGCGCGGAAGTGCTTGAGTTCGTCGAGCCAGGTGACGAACAGGGCGTGCGCTGCGCGGTAGTGTTTGTCGCCTTTTTTGGTGATTTTGGCCGCCAGCCCTTGTATCTGTTGCGCTACCAGCTCCCATTTTTGTAGCAATGGGCGGCGGATGACGGGGTTGATGAGGCGCTCGATGGTGGCCGGGTCGGTGTAGTGCGCGCCAAGCTGGCTGCGTTTGGCAGGGTCCAGGCCGCGTTCGAACAGGGTGCCGAAGATGGAGACGTCGATGGCGCTCCAGTCCAGGTCGGCGGCGCGGCGCAGCTCTGCCAGGTCTGGCGCGGAAAGGGCGGGCACGGCGATGGTCTGGAACAGCCCGCCGTTGAACCACGGAATGTCGTCCACGCCGTAGAGGCCGCCGTCTTTCATGGCGCTGAACAACTGCGTGAGCCCCTGGCCGAGGCGTTCGGGCGTGGCTTGCTTGTTGTTGAGCAAGCGCTCGAACATGCGCCCCGGCAGCAGGCCCACGTCTTCGGCAAAGAAGCAGAACAGGCACTGCGTGAGGAAGTGCGCCACCTGGTTGGCGCGCTGCTGCTGGCTGGCGGCGGCTTCATCGTTGGTTGCGCCGCGCTGGCGCAGGCCTTCGGCCAGGGCGGCAAAGCTGCGGGCGGCGGCCTCGGTGATGTCGCGGTTGGTCTGGCGCGGCTTGAAACTTTCTGGGGCCTGCCAGATGCGGCGCAGCAGGGCCAGCTTGTCCGGCTGGTCCATCTCGTCGATGGCGACGGTGTGCGTGGCGCTGGGGTGGCCCGTGAACTGGGTGTGGATGCGGATGCTGAGCCGATCGGACACGACCAGGATGGGCGGGTTGGACAGCGCCAGGCTGTAGGTGAGCAGTTGCTTGAGCGCGGTGTCGAGGTTTTTGCCGGGCGCTTTGTTCTCCCACGCAAACACGCCGCGCATGAAAACGTCGCAATAGCCCGTCTTGCCGCCAATGACCGCACTTTTTTCTTCAAACCGGTAGCCCTCGGCACTGCCGGGCTTGGGCACGCCGAGCAGTTCGCACAGGTCCAGAAAGTGGCTTTGCGCGCCTTGTTCTTCGTTCAGGGCGTAGGCCGGGCCGGGCACGCCACCGGGCGCGCCCCATTTGGCGATGAAGTCTTGGGGGGTCATGGGTTACTTTGGTTGCTCGGCCGTTGGCCTGTACGCCAGCGGCGTACGCGCTGGGAGTACGGCTCGCGTTGCTCGGCCCAAGCGTTGTATTGGTTGACTTCAGCCGTGGATGCCAAGGCCAACGATGGCGGAATGAGGGCGCTGCTGGCCTCGACATTGTTGGGCAGGGCCATCGCCGGGGGTGTTGTTTCCCTTGGGCACATGGGGCACCGTGGGTGGTTAGTAGCCATGCAGGGCGTAGTCGAGTGCGTCCCAGATGGCCTGGGCATCTTGGCCGAGATTGGCGAGTGGACTGCGGAGTTCGCCAGGTTCAAAGGAACCGATGGCCAAAGTCTCCAGCACGAAAGCCTGCCCTGCCACCTCCAGCTTGGGGTTCAGCACTGTGGCGTGTTGTGGGTTGTCCAGGGGGGCGAGTGGAACCGCCATGACGGCGACAGGGCGCTTGAGGAAATGGCTTTGCACTTGCACCACGTAGGGGTGGGTGGCGCGCAACTCCTCCAGCGGGTTCGGGTAGACGTCAAACTGCGCCATCGGTTGCTGCTGCCTGCTGCGCTTTGGCCTTGCGCCACTCGTGAATGCGGCGCGCCATGGAGCCAATGTTGGCCATGCGCTGGTTCATGGCCTCAATGGCTTCCTTGTTTTCTTCTTCCCACTGGTTGCGCGCGGCTTCCATTTCAGCCGGGCTGCGTGCGGCTGCGGCAGCGCGGCGCGCCAGGCGCTCGGGGGTGAGCCAGCCATCTCCGCTGGTTGACGTGGCGGCGTAGCGGGCGGGCTCCTCCTGTGCGGTGAGGGGGGCGGGCACCACTTTCACCGGCATCAGCGTGATGGTGCCGTCGGGCGCCGTTTGCACCTCGAACAACTGCCCGGCGTACTTCTTGCCCAGCGATATCTGGCCGCTGGCGCCCACTTCCTTGAGCATGGCGTGCTCCTTCAAAAAACGTCATGCCATCATGCGGCATGAAATGGAGGGAGTCAAACCAGGTCGATCAGGCCCGCACCATCTTCTTGAGCTGGTACAGCGCATCCAGCGCCTCGCGGGGGCTCAATGTGTCGGGGTTGATGGCGGTCAGTGCGGCTTCCAGCGGGCTGGCGCCCGCGCTCTCGGGCACCTCGGGGGCGGCGAACAGGTCTACCTGCAAATCATCTTCACCCGCGCGTTCTTCGAGCGCGGCCAGCGCATGCCTTGCGTGGTGCAGCACGGGCGAGGGCATGCCCGCCAGCTTGGCCACCTGGATGCCGTAGCTGCGGCTGGCCGGGCCGGGCTGGATCTCGTGCAGGAAGACGATGTCGGTGCCGCTCTCGGTGGCGCTCACATGCATGTTGATCGCGTGGCGCGCCTTGGCGGGCAGCTCCGTCAGCTCGAAATAGTGCGTGGCAAACAGCACGAAGGCGCGGGTCTTGTCGTGCAGGTGCGTGGCAATGCCGCTGGCCAGCGCCAGGCCGTCGAACGTGCTGGTGCCCCGGCCGATCTCGTCCATCAGCACCAGGCTGTGGGGCGTGGCGGCGTGCAATATCTGCGCGGCCTCGGTCATCTCCAGCATGAAGGTGGACTGCGCGTTGGCCAGATCGTCCGCCGCGCCGATGCGGGTGTGGATGGCATCGATGGGCCCCAGCCGGCAACTGGCGGCGGGCACATGGCTGCCCATGCTGGCCAGCAGCACGATCAGCGCGACCTGGCGCATGTAGGTTGATTTACCGCCCATGTTGGGGCCGGTGATGACCTGCATGCGCGTGTTGGCGTTCAGGCGCGTGTGGTTGGCGATGAAGCTGCCGCTCGATGTCTCAGCCAGACGGGCTTCGACCACGGGGTGGCGGCCGCCCTCGATCTCGATGCACGGCTCGGGCACGAACTGCGGCGCGCACCAGTTCAGCGTGAGCGAGCGTTCGGCGAGTGTGCACAAAACGTCCAGCGTGGCCAGCGCCTGCGCCAGGCGGGTGAGGGCGGGCACGTGGGGCTGCAGCTGGTCGAGGATCTGCTCGTACAGCCATTTCTCGCGGGCCAGGGCACGTTCGTTGGCCGACAGGGCCTTGTCCTCGAAGGTTTTCAGCTCGGGTGTGATGAAGCGCTCGGCGTTTTTGAGCGTCTGGCGGCGGCGGTAGTCGTCGGGCACGCGGTCGAGGTGGCTGCCGGTCACTTCAATATAGAAGCCGTGCACCTTGTTGAACTGCACGCGCAGGTTGGGGATGCCGGTGCGCGCCTTCTCGCGGGTTTCCAGGTCCAGCAGGAAGGCGTCGCAGTTGGTCTGGATGGCGCGCAGCTCATCGAGCTCGGTGTCGAAGCCGTTGGCAATCACGCCACCGTCGCGCACCAGGGCGGCGGGCTCTTCGGCGATGGCGGCCTGCAGCAGGTCGGTGCAGCCCTCGGGCGGTTGCAGATGGCCGAAAATTTGAATCAAATAGGGCTCTAGCGCTTGTCCATTAAGCGCTAGTAGCTCTGCTTTTTGTAGCGTTTTGCCCAGGCCCACCAATTCGCGCGGGCGTACCTGGCGCAAGGCGATGCGGGCGGTGATGCGCTCGACATCGCTCACCCCTTTGAGTTCGCCGCGCAGCAAGGCCCAGGGGCCACTGCCGCCACCGGCGCCGCCCGCACCGCGCAGCGCGGTGGTGGCCGACAGTCGCTGGCGCGCTGCGGCGCGGTCGCGGCGCGGCTCCAGCAGCCAGGTCTTGAGCAGGCGGCTGCCCATGCCGGTCATGCAGGTGTCGAGCAGCGAAAACAGCGTGGGAGCATCGTCGCCACGCAGGGTCTTGACGAGTTCCAGGTTGCGGCGCGTGGTGGCGGGCAGGTCGATGAGGTCGTCGCACCGCTGCACCTGCACGCTGTGCACGTGCGTAAGCGTGCGGCCCTGCGTGTGCTCGGCATAGGTCAGCAACCCGGCAGCGGCTGCGTGCGCCTCGCCCAAGTCTTGTGCACCCCAGGCCTGCAGGCTGGCGGCGCCCAGGTTTTCGAGCAGCTTGCGCTCGCCCAGGGCGCTGTCGAACTGCCAGTCGGGCCGGGGGCTCATGGGGCAGGTGAAGGCGCCGCCCTGGCGCAGCACCTGCAGTTGTTGTTCAAAGCGTTCGGTCACCCCTGCGCTGTAGATCAATTCACTGGGCGCCACGCGGGCCAGCCAGGCGCCGAGTTCGTCCTGCGCACATTCGGCCAGGAAGACGCGGCCCTGCGTCACGCTCAGCCAGGCCAGTCCACAGCGCGCACGCGGCGCCTGGTGCACGGCCATCAGCAGCGATTCGGATTTGTCGGACAGCAGCTCCGTGTCGGTCAGCGTGCCGGGCGTGACCACGCGCACCACCTTGCGCTCCACGGGGCCCTTGCTGGCGCCCACCTCGCCCACCTGCTCGGCAATGGCCACCGACTCGCCCATCTTGATCAGGCGGGCCAGGTAGTTCTCCAGCGCGTGGAAGGGCACACCCGCCATCACCACCGGCTGACCGCCCGACTGGCCGCGCTGTGTGAGCGTGATGTCGAGCAGGCGCGCAGCCTTTTCGGCGTCTTGCCAGAAGACTTCGTAGAAGTCGCCCATGCGGTAGAACAGCAACGTCTCGGGGTACCCCGCCTTGAGCGTGAGGTACTGGGCCATCATGGGCGTGTGGTGCTCAAACGTGTCGGACATGCAGGGGGCTCTGGAATGAGGCGTGGACTGTAGCAGTTCGCCCCGCGCGCAACGGCCGGTGAGCTCGGGTTTTCCCCGAGAGGAAACATGCGGGTTTTCTTCTTTGGTTACGTTTTGACATACTCTTGCCTGTATGCTGGCACATTGGCTTTGACCGTCGGCCCCGCTGTCTGCAAGCGGGTTTCATACCATCCGCAGGCTTCAAAGGCTTCAGAGCGACCGTGATTTCGTCCGAACTGCTGACCGATCTGCTCGCCCCGTTCGGGGATGGGCCCATCGAACCCATGGCACAGGCGCGTCTGCAGGCATTGATGGACGCCGTGCCGGTGGCGTTGATGGAGTTCCGGTTGCAGGATGGCCGCCTGACGCTGCTGGCCGCCAACGCGGCCGCCCGCCGCATGCCTGGTCTGGGCGCAGTGCGCAACCCTGGTGCGGACGCCAGCGAGGTTTTTGATCTGCTGGCCGGCACGGCGCTGATGGATCAGCTCGAAGGTGTGGCCCGCATCGGCGCCCCGCTGGAATGCCGCCAGGTGGTGCGTGAACTCGGCCGGCTGCTGCTGGCCTGGGATCTGTCGGCCCGCCGTGTGACCCACGACTGCATTGTGGTCACCGTACGCGACGCGTCGGAGGCCGAGACGCTGCGGGCCGCGCTGGCGGCGTCCGAGCAGGCCCTGGAAGAAGTGCGCCGAGAACTGCGCGAGCAGACCGAGGTGTTCAACACCATGGAGAGCCTGGCCCGCACGGGCCACTGGCGCCGCATTGAAGACCCGGGTGAGACGGTGTTGCTGTGGTCCCCCGGCCTGTGTGACATTGCGGGTTTCGAGCAACAGGAATGGGTCGATCCGGAACGCGCAGTCAGTGGCATCGTGCCCGAAGACCGCCATGTGTTCGACAGGGCGCGGCAACCGGGGACGGGGCTGGATGTGGAATACCGCTGGCGCCGCCCGGATGGCGAAGTGCGGTGGATGCGCTCGCGGGTGCGCCGCACCCTGCCGCGCGATGGCGTGCAGGTGGTGATGGGCGTGGTTCAGGATGTGACCGACGAGCACCGTGCGGCCGAGCAACTGCGCGAACAGCTGCTGTTCATCCAGCGCATCGCCAGCCGCATCCCCGGCTTCATTTATGAGTACCGCCTGCATTCGGACGGGACCACCAGCGTGCAGTACATCAGCGAGGCGGTGCGTGAGTTCATGGGTGTGGAGCCGCACGAAGTCACGGCCGACCATGGCGTGCTGTTGTTGCGCGTGGTGCCCGAAGACCTGCCGCACGTGCAGCGCACGGCCATCACTTCCGTGCGCAAGCTGGTGCCGTGGCAGTGCGAATACCGCGTGCGCATGGATGACGGCAGCATCCGCTGGCACATGACCAACGCCATACCGCACCGAGAACCCGATGGCTCGGTGGTGTCGCACGGCTTCACCATGGATATCACGGACAGAAAGCGGGCTGCGCAGGAAATCGAACGCCTGGCCTTCTACGACGCCCTCACCGGCCTGCCCAACCGCCGCCTGCTGCTGGACCGCCTGCAGCGCTCCATCGCCGCCTGCCAGCGCACCAAGGCCCTGGGCGCCCTGCTGTTCATCGACCTCGATAACTTCAAGGACCTGAACGACACCCTCGGCCACGACGTGGGCGACCAGCTTCTGGCCCAGGTGGCCACCCGGCTGGTGGGCTGCGTGCGCGAAGCCGACACCGTGGCCCGCTTTGGCGGCGACGAATTCGTCGTCATGCTCGAAACCCTGGCCCCCGACCTGCAAGACGCCGCCACCCAGGCAGAAACCGTGGCCGAGAAACTCCTGGCCAGCCTGAACCAGCCGTTCGAGCTGGACGGCGCCCAGCACTACAGCACCCCCAGCATCGGCATCACCCTCTTTGGCGACGAACGCCTGTCGGTGGACGAACTCCTCAAACGCGCAGACCTGGCCATGTACCAGGCCAAA
>NZ_AGTS01000001.1 GCF_000238595.1 Acidovorax sp. NO-1
GGCTCTCTTCCGTTTCGGGTGGAACCCCACATCCCCCACCGGGACCATGGTCAGGCCCTTGCCTTTTGCAAAGGATTGCCCGGCAAGTGAGTGAGCTTGCCAGCGATCAGGAACGCCATGGCTACGAAGTGCTCGGTGGTTGCATAGCCACGCGCCTTGGCCTTGCTCGCTTGCAGTAGCGAGTTCACCGCCTCCACATAGCCAGTATGCAGATGGGAGGCATCAAACGCTTTGAGTATTCCTGCCCAGTGTTGCTTGATTGTCTTGGCCAATTCCTTGAATGGCTGCAGGCGGCTGCGTTGCGCCCAGTGCAGCCATTTCTTGAGGGCCTGCGCACTGCGAGCTGCATCTGCGTGTGAATCCCTGTAGATATCGCGCAGCCCTTCCTTCATCCGCCACGCCCTGGCGGTCTTCAATCGGGTGTGGGGCAGCCAATCCATGTTGGCCTGCTCCTTGTCCGTCCATCTGGCTTTGTCTTTGAGCCAGCACCAGCGGGTCTTCTTGAGCCAGCGTTCGCCCCTGGCCTCTTCGCGCCGCACAGCGTCCACTGCCCGGTTGGCCATCTGCACCACATGGAATCCGTCGAAGGCAATGGCCGCCTGGGGCAAGTGCTGGCCAACACCTGCGATGAAGGCCTTGGACATGTCCATGCACACCACCTGGATGGCCTGCGTCTGACCTTGGTGGCTCTTGAAGTCCTCGGTAAACCTTTGCACCGTGCTGGCATCCTTGCCGGGCGTGGCGTAGATCAGGCGCGCCCGCTGCAGGTCGTGCACCAGGGTGATGTAGCTGTGGCCTTTGGCGCAGCTGGTCTCATCGATGCCAATGACCGCCACATCCGCATAGCTCTCCTTGGCCCGTGCCAAGCTGACATGGGCATCGATCTGGCGCCACAAGGCGTTGTCCGCGCAGCGCAGAATGCGCCCACACGCGGCCACCGGCATCTCGCGGGCCAGCGTGAGGGCCAAGGCCTCGAACATGAGCGTAAAGCGGCTGCCCTCTCGCGCCCAGGGCACGTTCAGCTGGGCAGTAGATCCGCAGGCGCTACACGACACCCGAGGCAGCGCGCAGTGCACGTAGGCTTCAAACTGAAAGAAATCCAGATGCCGCCAGCTGCGCTGGCGGTGGTCATGCAGCTTCTGCTGGGCAGCTTCGCAAACGGGGCAGGTTGCATGGCCTGATTGCCAGACCACGTACAGGTCGATACGGCTGCGCTCCAAGTCCAGTGCAACACGCTCTACCGCCCAGGGGGCGGCCAGCCCCAATGCCTGACAAAACAGTGCTTCTTGCATCGGGATGGCTCCTGTTTAACGGGTGTCAAGGGATTTATTTGAACTGTAGCGTTCCACCCGAAACGGAAGAGAGCC